>JAUBOM010000311.1:0-2534 GCA_036700245.1 Microcoleus vaginatus BM001213989 | reverse complement strand
CCCTGATTTTTTCTGCGGATGCCGAGGAGTTCGATCGAGTTACCGGATTGACAACAGCAGATTGGGCAAGTTTCGTCAACGAATTCGCCCGGCGCGAGGGCAAATCCTTGGATGCGGAAATCGTGGAATTTGTGGCGGACAAACTGTACGCAACTTTCCCCAAAGCGTACTGCGGAGTGCTGAAACAGGATGCGGCGAATGGAGGAGAAAAGTTTGCGGCGATG
This sequence comes from Microcoleus vaginatus BM001213989, assembly GCA_036700245.1. Taxonomy (GTDB): domain Bacteria; phylum Cyanobacteriota; class Cyanobacteriia; order Cyanobacteriales; family Microcoleaceae; genus Microcoleus. The sequence continues at coordinate 2,310 of JAUBOM010000311.1, read as the reverse complement.
CTGTTGAATCTGCACCAAATTGCTTTGGCGGAACTCAAAGATTTGGGGCTACAAAATGGGGAAATCCTGCAAAAGTTGGAGGCCGTGGCGACTGGGCAGCAGATTTGTCAAGTGATGGGGAAATTGTCAGCGATAGAACTTGGCATCCGGGACGAATTGGCGCAAGTTCGGGAATTGCTGCAAACATTTATCGATACTTCCGCGCCCCGATTGCGGATTTCTTTGAAGTCCGAGACGATTATTCAAGACCGGACTAAAGACTTTACCGGGCGCAGATTTGTCTTTGAAAACATTGCCAGTTTCTTGCAAACAAATCGGAAAGGCTATTTTGTTTTAGAAGCAGAACCGGGTGTTGGGAAAAGTTCAATTATGGCGCAGTGCGTGTTGATGATGAGACGCCGCTGCGTTACTCATTTTAATTCGCGATCCGACGGAATTGTTGATGCCAAAACATTTCTCGAAAATGCCTGCCTTCAATTAATTGATGGCTTTAAACTTAGGGATAAGTATTGGCCACTGCCGGAAAATGCGACGGCAAACGGCAATTTTTTAGGGCGGCTGTTGGGGGAAGTCAGCGCTACATTGGGCGGGAAAAAGTTGATTTTTGTGGTAGATGCCCTGGATGAAGTCGATTTGAGTTTGCAAAGCAGCGGCAGCAACGTTCTCTATTTGCCGGACGTTTTGCCGGATAACGTTTACTTTATTGTTTCCAAGCGGCCGGAATCTTTGCCTTTGCCGATGAATCATCGGGTGTTTGATTTGATGCAGTACGATGCAGAAAGTCTGGAAGATACGAAGGCTTATATTGCAAAACGCACCAGCAATAGCGCGTCGATTCAGAATTGGATTGCCAGTCATGATTTGACCCGGGAACAGTTTGTGGGGGCGGTGGCCCAAAAAAGCCAGAACAATTTTATGTATCTCCGCTACGTGCTGAATGATATCGAAAACGGCGAGTACAGGGATGTTTCTTTGGAAGATTTGCCTAGGGAGTTGACAGGATATTATCGGAAGCATTGGGCACAGATGATGGGCAGGGAAGACGATCCGCTGTTGGAGATGAAAGTTAAGATTATCTACGTGATCTCGAAAGCGCGCGAAGCTGTTTCTCGCCGCTGGATTGCTAAATCCGTAGGGGAGACAGATTTAAAAGTACAGCAGGTACTCAAGAAATGGGATTCATTTTTGCGGCAGCAGCAAGTCAGCGGCGAAATTCGCTACAGCATTTATCACAACAGTTTTCGCGAGTTTCTGGCAAAAGATGAAACCGTGCAATCTGCGGGGGTTGATGTTGATGAACTTAACCGCCAAGGTATGAATAACAGGATAGAAGGAGCGCCGCTATGAGCGATTTGGGTGTGTGGTTGGCGAAGCAAAGTAAATCGGAGCGAGAATATTTCTTGAAGCATCAACCCAGGGATTTCATTGAGATTTCGCGAGAGTTCAACCGTTATTATCTTTGGCTGACAGATTTTGGTTTTATTGAGGCGAAGTTAAAATTGTTGGGGGTGCAGTCGCTAATTGAGGATTACGATTTAGGGAGAAATGCAGATGTGTTGCTGTCGCAGGAGCAAACTGAAACTTTGCGGTTGATTCAAGGAGGAATTCGCAAGTCGGCGCACGTTTTGGAAAAGGATAAAACACAACTGGTAGGGCAATTGTTGGGGAGGTTGCTAGATTTTGAAATACCTGATATTCAGGGGATGTTGGAACAAGCCAAGCAGTCAAAAAATAGTCTTTGGCTGCGGCCTTTGAGGGCTAGTTTAGAACGGCCGGGAGAAGGATGTATGCGAACTCTCACCGGTCATACTGATGAGGTAGTAGCAGTGGCGATCGCACCAGACGGCAATACAGCGATTTCCGCTTCAAAAGATACAACCCTGAAAATCTGGGACACCGAGACAGGCACCGAAGTTAGAACCCTCACGGGTCATACTGACTCGGTAAATGCAGTGGCGATCGCACCAGACGGCAAAACCGCGATTTCCGCTTCTAGGGATAACACCCTGAAAATCTGGGACACCGAGACAGGTACCGAAGTTAGAACCCTCACCCGTCATAGTGACATGGTAGCAGCAGTGGCGATCGCACCAGACGGCAAAACCGCGATTTCCGCTTCACACGATATAACCCTGAAAATCTGGGACACCGAAACAGGTACGGAAGTTAGAACCCTCACCGGTCATACTTACTTGGTAATAGCAGTGGCGATCGCACCAGACTGCCTCACAGTGATTTCCGCTTCATGGGATAACACCCTGAAAATCTGGGACACCGAGACAGGTACCGAAGTTAGAACCCTCACCCGTC
>JAUBOM010000074.1:0-38588 GCA_036700245.1 Microcoleus vaginatus BM001213989 | reverse complement strand
ACGGCTTGTTAGATTTCTCCTTCAAGCCTCATGCCTTTAGGCTGAGGTTCCTGACCTCCTATAGATAGAAATGACGCCCGATGCTTGTTAGCTTAAACCGCTGGATGTGGGATGGGTTTAGTGGCGTGAAAGGTTGCGCGGATGACTCACCTTTAATTTATTGTATGTTGAATATGTGCTTTCAGAAAATTGTTTTCTCTGGGCTGTACTACACTTAAGTCATAAGCCCCTTCAGGTTTCGGGGTCAAAAAATTATGTTTGCTGAATTTCGCGCCCTTTATCCCGCTGGACAGTTAATCTGTGAGTTGCTGACTGTTCATAACGGTAAGTTTGTTGTTCGCTGTCTGGTTCAGGTTGACGGCAAAACTCTTGCTACGGCTATGTCTGCTGCGGAGTCTGTTGAGGATGCTGAAGACCGCGCCCGGTTGCGATCGATCGCTGTCCTCGGATTGGCTGCGCCCGATCGTGCCAGCGCCAGTGTTTCTCCGGCTCCGGTTGCTCCGGTTGCATCGGTTGCTCCGGTTGCTCCGGTTGCTCCGGTTGCTGCTGTTCCCGTTCCCGTTCCCCCTCCGGATGCTGTTCCCGTGCCGCTTGGGCCTGCTCTTGCTCCTCTTCCTGTTCTAGAAATGCCTGTTTCCGAAAAATTGCCATTACCACATCAAAGCAATGTTGTCAAGAATGAAGCGAAATTAAATGAAGAGCCGATCGCACCTGTAGCGGAACCGCTGCAGCCAAAGGTCGATCGGGCGGAGGCTACTGGATTTGTACCGAAGCAGTTAGACTCGGACGCTTGGCTTTCTTCCAGCTACGGGGAACCGCTTCCGGAACTGGATGTGCCGGCTGCTAGCCAAAGTGAACAGCTACAGGGTGCGGCCGAAGTCAGGGAATTGGAACCGATCGCGGTGGGAATCCCGAGCGATGCGATCGAGGATAATTCTGATACGATCGCCCATATAGAGGCAATGCTCAGGCGCTTTAAATGGAATAAGACACAAGAAACTGACTGTCTCAAACACAATTACGGCAAGTCGTCCCAGAGAGACCTTTCTAGCGAACAGTTGGCAGATTTCCTAGAATATCTGGAAATATATGGCAGAACCACTGAGGAAATCCACCGGGTGAAGTGGACTTCCGACCAAGGAAAATATTATCTCAGACAAGCTTATGGCAAAGAAGCGCGCCATTTCTTAAATCACGTAGAATTGCTCGACTTCCTGCAATATCTCGAATCTTTGCCCGACGTAATTATGTAGGGCGATCCGTGGGCACATTACATAAACGGGTTTCTCGGGATTATGTTTTTTTAGAAGGAGCTACATATAGCAGTTTTCAATTCTCTGAAATACAGTAGGGACAGGGGGCACGGCGCCGGGTGCAGGCCCCGATATCTGTAATTCACTCAACTGAAAACTGCTATATGACCGTTAAAAATTAAAAATCAAAAATGAAGAATATTTCCCCATTTTTGATTTTTAACTTTTCATTTAGACGACAGCAGCAATCGGTCTGCTGGCAGAAGGACGGCGATCGATCACTTGATCGACTAATCCGTAGTCCTTTGCTTCTTCAGCGGACATGAAGAAATCCCGTTCGGTATCTTCTTCAATGCGGGAAAGCGGCTGACCGGTATGGTTGGCAAGATGTTCGTTCAGGCGGCGTTTGTGGTACAAAATCTCTTTGGCCTGAATTTCAATATCGGTTGCTTGGCCTTGAGCTCCGCCTAGAGGTTGGTGGATCATAATCCGGGAGTGAGGCAAACTCATCCGCTTGCCTTTAGCGCCCGCACTCAACAGAAAAGCGCCCATGCTGGCTGCTAAACCGAGACAAATAGTGCAAATGTCGGGGCGGATGTGGTTCATCGTATCAAAAATGCCCATACCTGCTGTTACCGAACCCCCTGGGGAGTTGATATAGAGGTAAATATCTTTCTCCGGATCTTCGGCGTCTAAAAATAGCAATTGGGCAACGATCAGGTTAGCCAAGTCCGAGTCAACCTGTTGGCCCAAGAAGACGATGCGATCGCGCAGGAGTCGCGAGTAAATGTCAAAGGCGCGTTCGCCGCGACCGGATTGTTCTATAACTGTTGGGATCATTGACAGGGCCTGCCTATTACGTATCTTTTTTTAATTTTAGCGATTTGGGTTCAGTAATAGTTAGGGATTCGGTGGCGTGCGATCGAGAAATCGGCCAAATCCTTGAGCTGGGCGGGGTTGGGGCGGTAATTTGTCGGAATTGTGGCGGGGGTGCGATCGGATTTCCGATCGCCTGCGCGATCGATGTTGAGGAAGCCGACATCACTAAACGTTGTTATGTGGCGATCGTATCATTGCCAGAACAGAAATCGCTCGATCGCCGCTGACACTAGGGAAATGGTCTAGAAACTCCGCAGGGCTAATCACTTCCTTCGAGACAATCAAGCAGAGTTTTCATCGGGACGCGAGTGCCGATCAACACAAGATTTCCCCCTAAAATGTCGGGGTCGCTATGAACGATAGATAGTAGCTGCGTATTGCAAAGAAAAGGTTGTGACATCGAGACAATCTTCCTCAGTCCAGGTATCACTTGGCTCGAATAGCCTGTTAGTTTCCATCGCTAAATCCCCACTGGAATTTCATCGCATGAATCTTTTCTAGCAAAGCTGAAACTTTAACGGGTGAATTATCAGGTACTAAATCCCGATCGACTATTTGTTGAGCCGTTGCCAGATTTTGGCTTCCTATAGCATCACTCGTATGAAAGACTAGACAATTCACTTGACTCAGACGAGCCGACAGGATTTGCAAAAGAGCCATCAGAACACGATCGCCACCGTAAGCTCCGCATCCCCAAAACCCTGTATGAATCATCAAACTTGGTGCGTGAGGCGACTCTAACTGATCCTCAATTCGTGCTGCACAAAATCCTGTGAACGCTGTTTTAAGGATGTATTCAATTTCTGCAATTCTATAATAACCATCGCCGCCTGCAGGAGCTTCCATCGCAATGATGTTGGTGATTGTAGGCGGGCTTAGAGGTTTTGTCGCTTGTCTGATAGCATCAGATGTAGCTCGTCCAAAGTTGTTGCCGTAAAGACCAAAAGGTCGCCCCTCTCCTGGATTTCGATCCGTAGCGATCGCACACCTCCGTTCCACCCCACGAATCAGGATCGGGGTAGGTTCTTGACTCTCCACTGTTAAGGGCATAATTTTGGAATCTAGTAAAGCTTCTCGCAGTGAACTGAGTGCAGGATGTTCAGCTACCTGCATTTCGTCTTGAGCAAACAGCGAACCACCATAAGCACAAAAAAGATTGTGATGAGCGAAATTGAGATACCACTCCATCTGAGTGCTATCTTGGGATGGCTCGTATTCAAAGTATCTCTTTTGCTCAGAAAGATCTGTCTGATGTTCGAGAGGGGAAAGATATTCTGGAAGTGGCATTGCGTACCATCGGGAAAACGCTAATTGACCGCGATGAGTGCATCCAGGTGGACAACAAATGTCATAAACGAGCTTCTTATTAAGGTGGTAAAATTTTGGTGGGTGAGAATTCATCAGAGCTTGCGTATCAAATGTCTGCCTACATATCAAGCTATCTAAGAAGTCGTTCATTGCTCTCTCCCTTCCAAGATTGAAACACTTTTTTCAAACGTTAACCGCCAAAGGTTTTGGATGTCAAGACCGACTAGCTCTTAGATACCGGACTTCTTGAAGAAGTCCGGTATCTGCGGTATCTGGTTATTCTGTTTTTTTAGGCAGGCTTACTTATTGCTGACTACTCAAATTTTAATCGCCCAACCACGGCGGTACATTCCATACAAAATTAACCACCAAAATAATACCGCAGTCACGGCAAATGCTAGAGAACCATTCAGCGGTCCCGCCCACGGCAAAAACCAGTTTTCATAAATCCAAGTGTAAGTTATTGGAGCATTTGCACCAGTACCGATATGAGTTTTTAAGAGAATTCTGGCAACTATACCGGAAGCAACAAACAAGAAAATTGCATTCAATCCCATGATTTCAAACGGCCTCCCCCATGTCCAATCCCGCACTTCAATTGTTTCGTAGCAAGCTGCTAGCAGTAGCAAGGCCCAACCAGCAGTAAAAACTACATAAGAACTTGTCCAAAGTTGTTTGTTGATGGGAAAGGAAAATCCCCACAAGTGGCCGATTACCACGCAACTGAGACCGCAGATTGCTAAGTTGATACTGGTGCGCGTTTTGATTGGCTGTACTCGCAGCCATTCTCCGGTAAAGTAGCCTGTGAGGACTGTGACAACTGCGGGTAAGGTACTCAACAATCCTTCGGGGTCGAAGGGGCCGCCTTTGTACAAATGTTGGCTACCGAGAATTAGCCGATCGACATATCCTCCTAAATTTCCTTCTGGCGTGAGTTCGCCGACAGTGTACCCCCCTACAGCAAATACGGTTAATGCACCCCAATAGCCCAAAAGCACGGCAACAGCGAGCAGCTTTTGATTGCGGGGGGAAAGGTTGAGAATCGCGATCGCACTGATAAAATAAGCTAAGCCGATGCGCTGCAATACTCCCATGATGCGGATTTTACCGAAGTTTTCCACTGGGGCGCTGTTGAGAAGTACGTCAAGGGCGATCGAAGATGTATTTAGCAGCAATCCTAATATAAATAGAATCGCGGCCCGGCGCGCAATTCGCCAGTAAATATTTGAAGCAGGAAGTAGGAAGCAGGAAGCAGGTTTTTTATGAGCGTTTTTTTGTTCCTCTGTTTCTAACAATTGGGATTTTTGGGCGCCGGATTTTTTAGGAGTTTGAGTGTATTTTGACAGCGAGAAAGACATCGCGCAGCCAACAATGAACAGGAAAAAGGGAAATACTAAGTCTGTCGGCGTACAGCCGTGCCATTCTGCGTGTTCTAGTGGCGGATACACCTGTTCCCAACTGCCGGGGTTGTTCACTAGAATCATCGAGGCGATCGCAATTCCGCGAAAAACATCAAGGGATTTTAAGCGCATGGGGGAGAAGGGAGAGGTTCGAGGGAAGAAAGAAAAACTACTAATTATCAATTATCAATTATCAATTATCAATTACCATTAACTAAATTTCAATTTCTTCCAGACTCATAATTAGTGCATTCTTCATCAATATACCGCAGCGTTCTGCATAAAAAGATGCTGCCTGATCGGACTTGTTGACTTGCAAGACGCGCCGAAACATTCGCCTTGCTTGCGCGAATTGATGCTGGTAGTATAAAAAAATTCCCTGCTCAAAATAAGTTTGGGTTTGTGTTTTTAGTTGGATCATTGTATCCGAATCGCCGTCGTAAATTTCAAAGACACCAACAGGTGTTTTTTTTCCTTTTACTTGAACGCGATCGAGAAACCGGCACTTGTAATGTTGAGGATCGTCTAGCCGGCAAAGGGTTTGGACGCTAGCTACAATACCCACTCCATAAAGCTTTGTCAATCCTTCCACACGGGAAGCTAAATTAACGGCATCAGAAATCACCGTACTTTCCATTCGTTCCGCTTCGCCAATCGTACCTAACATTAAAGTCCCCGTATGCAAACCAATGCCCAGCGAAATAGGTTGATAGCCGCTATTTTGCCTATGTATGTTATAAATTTTAACTTGGTGCTGCATCTCAACTGCTGCTTGCACAGCATCTTCAGCCCTGTTAGGAAACAAAGCCATAATCCCGTCACCAATGTATTTATCGATAAAACCATTGTACTGACGGATAACTGGGCCAACTCGGCTTAAGTAAGAGTTAATAAAATCAAAGTTTTGTTGGGGAGACATACTTTCTGACAGACTTGTAAATGAGCGAATGTCGGCAAACATAATCGTCATTTCTGCCTGTACAGAGTCTCCCAATCTCGCATCAACAATGCTTTCAATTTTAAGAAATCTTAAAAATTCGCGGGGGACAAAGCGGGCGGAAGCTGCTGCAATTTTTTCGAGTTCGCTCTTGCTGGCTTCGATTTGAGTCAGGGAGCGAAATGCTCTCAGTGCTGTTACTACCGTAGTAAATAACTTTTTGTTTGTCAGTTCTGTTTTAGTTTTATAATCGTTAATATCGTAGCTGACAATTACTACATCTTCTGGAACTTGTCCCGGCTGTCCAGTGCGTAAAATAATCCGCACTATCTGATTGTCTAAAATATCGCGGATGTATTTTACTACTTCCAAGCCTGCCTCTTCTGTTTCCATAACTACATCAAGTAAAATCAATGCTATATCTCGATGAGCTTGGATCATTTCTTTCGCTTCTTTGCCTGAGTAAGCGCTAATAAATGTGATTAGTTTGTTTTCAAATGTAAATTCTTTTAAGGCTAGTTTTGTAATATTGTGAATTTCTATTTCATCGTCTACAATTAATATTTTCCAACTGGCTTCTATCGGCTTTTCTTCCACCTCGTCTTCTTCGGCAAATATTAATTCATCGTCGCCCGCCGCTATTAATTCGTCATCGCCCCCAGCCAACAGGTTTTTACTAGCTTCTGACATTTATCATTCTCCTAAATAAAACTTATATTTATGCTGGCTGTATAATAACTAATTGCTTATTTTAGCGGGAAATTCAATCATAAATCTTGTCCCTTTTTGGGCTTGACTTTCGCAGCGAATAGTGCCTTTTAGTTGTTGAGTAACAAGGTTATAAATAATGTGCAGTCCCAATCCGGTGCCGCCCTGAGCTCTTTTGGTAGTAAAAAACGGTTCAAAAATTTTACTGAGATTTTCTGGGGCAATTCCTTTGCCGTTATCGGCATATTCAAATATGAGCCGATCGCCCTCTAGTTTGAAATCAAAGGTCAGAATTCCTGCGTCTTCTCTATCGTAAGCGTGAATTAGGGAATTCAACACCAGATTTGTCACAATTTGACACAGCACTCCGGGGTAACTGTTCAGTACAATATTTTCATCGCACTTAATCTCTATTTTGTGTTTAGTTCTTTTGAGTTTGGCACTTAAGGATATCAAAATTTCCTCTAGATAGTTTTTTAAGTTAAACGTTCGTTTTAATTCGCTCGACTGATCTACTGCCACTTCTTTAAAACTGTGAATCAATTCTGCCGCCCGCGTCAGGTTGGATAAGATCATATTACTGCTTTGCATTGCGGTATCCAGAAACTTTTCTAACTCAGAGCGTTTAATTTGGCCATTGGTGTAAAGCTCAACAAATTTTGTGACTTTTTCAGCGAGCAGAGAGGCGGCGGTGATGCCGATGCCGATGGGAGTATTGATTTCGTGGGCAACACCTGCAACCAACCCTCCGAGGGCGGCCATTTTTTCCGATTCTACCAATTTATTTTGGGCGGACTTTAGGTCTTCTAAAGTTTGGGAGAGAGCGGAGGTACGCTGCTGTACTAAATTTTCGAGATTCTGATTAAATTGGTGCAAATTGGCGTAAAGTTGGGCGTTTTCGATCGAGATAGAAATTTGAGAAGACAGCAGTTTTAATATTTCTAACCGGTCTGGGGTAAAAGCGCCTGTAGTCAGATTGTTTTCTAAATATATAATGCCGCTGAGTTTGCCTTGATGGATTAACGGAGTGCAAAGAATTGATTTAGGTTGAGCGCCATTTATATAAGGTGTGCGAGTAAATTGTCCTTCGCGGGCGGCATCGTTTAAAACTATGCTTTCTTGGGTACGAATGACGTAGTTGACAACTGCAACTGCCAGCAAAGTTACTTCTCGATCCTCTGTTCCAAAATCAATCGGAATTGATTGCATGACAGTAACGCGATCGACATCTACAGATCCTGATGCTTCAATCACCCATTGACCGTCTTTTTCTAGTATTAAAAAGCCTGTTTGCCCCCCGGCATTTTCAATAACAATTTTCATCATTTTTGCCAGCAGTTTGTCTAGAACTATTTCGCCAGCCAAGGTTTGCGATGCTTTGACTGCTGTTGTCAAGTCTAGCACGCCTGCACAGTCACTTGTAGTGGAAGCGCTACTCGTAGATTTGTGAGTTTCGATATTAGTTGAAATCGAGGCTGAAGTTAGCAACTGCGAATATTTTGATTCTAAATGCGCTGCTTTGGCTTTTGCTCCCCAGCGCTGATAGCAATAATGCGCCTCTGTCAAGTAAGTTTTAGCAATTTTTGATCGTCCTATGGATAGATAAAATGCTCCGGCTAATTCTGCTGCAAGTGCTTGTACCTGTATGTACCCGTTTTCTTGTGCGCCTTGAATTGCGCAGTCGTAATATTCCATTGCACTCACAATATTGCCCAAAACTCGCGCTTTTTCGGCGGTAATTAAGTCGCATTTGTGCTGAAGGTTCATCGGGGCAAAAAACGCTTTTTTTTGCAGGTTTTTTAGGTGACCTGCCGCGTAATAAAGATGCTCTTCTTGTTCTTCCTTTGTTGCAGATGGATATGCTGCTAGTCGCGCCAAAGCATCGTAAAAATGGTATTCAGGAACATTAATAAAGCCCACAACTCCGTCTAAATAAACTTCAGCTTGCGCTGCATTTTCTAGCGCTTGCTCGACATCTCCAAATAAATACGCTAATATTAGTTTTTGTAAATAAAAGTGCTGGAGCCCCACCCGATCGTTAACTTTCAACAACAGGGACAATAATTTTTCTTCGCTGTAAGCTTCACCTAATAAAGTTTCAGAACTTGCTAAGTTTCCCATCAATTGCAAAAGTGTTTGCCAATATATTTGATTCCAAGTCAATACCGTTTCTTGCTTGAGTTGAGACAGTAAATGGTTGTAATTTGCCATCTTTTGTTTGAGTTGCGGCAATTCTTGACCGATGAAATACAAAGAGTGACAAATATTTACGGCAGAATACCCGATACCTTCTAAATCACCATTTTGTAGGGCGCTTTGATAGGCTTCCTCTAACAGCGGTAAAGTGTCTTTAACGTGATGCTTGCCGTGCATCCAAATGAATGCTACTAAATTAAGCGTCTTGCTTTTAAACTCTACAGCATTTAATTGAGCGAGCAAATCTAAAGCTAATTGACCGAAGCGATCTGCTGATTCAAGATCTCTAAATATTCCTTTTAAAATAGCTCCGTAATGAGCATAACCAAGGGCGGAAAAAGCAGAATTTCCGTAGTTAATAGATAAATTAACTTGCTCACATACAATCAGGGGCAGCAGCACTGGTTCAACTATAAGCGTAGCTGAAAACATACTGGAAAGCACGCGCATTTTGGCTAATTTGCGCGGATTGATCATGATCGGCAAGTTAATTAAATCTTCTATATTTTTTTCGGTAAAATAAGCTGCGGTTTGGGTCAATGCTTCCTGAATGTGGAGGGGAGTAGGCGCTTCGGGAAAGTTTATTCCTAACATTTTTAGTGCTTGCCGACCAATTTTTACCGATTCTTGGAGTTTGGTTTGCATCGCACAAGCTGTGATTTTGATTTCAAAAACTTTGATTTGGTCTAGTTCATTTTTTGCTTGTTGCAGGACAATTTCTGCCCATTTTTCCATTTGTTCAAACTCCGTATTCAGGTAAGCTGCTTCTGCCGCTGACTCGTAGAGTGCAAGAGTCAAGTCGTAGTCAGTTTGCCAACTTTCCGGGGGAAGCAGTTCAATACCTGCGGTTAAATATTTGACGGCGAGTTCGTAAGCTGCACTTGCTTTTGCCTGGCGGCCTGCCATTAAATTTAATTGGCACAATTGAAATATTTCTAATTCACTGCTGATGATTTCTTTGCCTGCATTTAGTTGGTTAACGGTCTCAAAAATCTGCTTTTCTAATTGCTCTGGATGGGCATTTTGCAGCAGATATCGACCGATTTTGAGGTGAATTTCTTGTTTATGAGAGTCGGATATTAAAGCGTAAGCTGCTTGCTGCACTCGCTCGTGCAAAAATTTGTAAGTCGCACCAGCAGCATCAGCAACTGGTAGGGACAATTCATTTGTAAATTCTCTAGATATTGGGTCTATTAATTCTGTGCTCGCTGCTAGTGCAATTGGAATTTTGTATGCGTTATTTACGGGCAAAATTAGACCGGACTGAAGTGCTTCCCAGAGGTCTGTTGCTGCGGAAGCCAGAGGTTTTTCGCCGATATTCGAGAGAATTCCTAAATCAAATTTGTTGCCGATACAAGCAGCTAATTTGAGCATTTCTTGGGTATTCTCTGAAAGTTTATGAATGTTGTCTATCATTAATTCTACAACATTGTCAGTTATTCCCATTTCTTGTATTTGCTCGATATCCCACTGCCACTCGCCTTTGGGTTGGCATTTATTCACAAATCGTTCAGGGATTTTTTGGGTACATTCAGAATGGTTAGGCTCGGAGCGCTCGACGGAATTTTGCTCCAGTTTAAATTTAAACTGGAGCAATTTTTTAGAGTAAAGAGACTTCATAAATTGGCTCAGAAAAAATGGATTTCCTGCGGTTTGTTTAAAGAGCAATTCTGCTAAACTTAGCGACTTTTCTGGTGCGCAGTTCAGAGTGTCCGCAACGAATTGATTGACGCTGTTAATATCTAAAGGTGAAAGGGCGATCGCGCTCACAGTCACGCCTGCTTGGCCAATTGCTTCTGCCGTCAGCATTACGGGATGATTTGCATCTACTTCCTGTTCTCGATAGGCTCCAATTATTAATAAGCATTGAATTTCGAGGTCAGTGGCTAGCAGTTGTATTAACTTGAGTGATGCTGAATCGACCCACTGCAAATTGTCGAGAAATATTACCAGCGGGTGTTTTTTTTGAGTAAAGACGCGGATAAATTTTTGAAATACTAAATTAAAGCGATTTTGAGATTCATTTGCTCCTAAATCTGGCACTGGGGGTTGTGGCCCAACAATCAGTTCTACTTCGGGAATAACGTCAATAATTACTTGGCAGTTACCGGCGAGGGCATTTAATATTTTTTCTCTCCAAACTTGGAGTTGGGTGGCAGTTTCTGTGAGGATTTGCCGCAACAATTCTTGAAAAGCTTGGAGCAAAAAACCGTAGGGAATATCGCGCTTAAATTGCTCAAATTTGCTGTCAATAAAATACCCGTTTTCCTGCACTATTGGCTTAAAGAGTTCATAGGCTAACCAGGATTTGCCCAGACCGGCACTACCGGAAATCAGGACGATTTCTGTATTTCCTCGCCTTATGCGATCGAAGGTACTCAGCAGCAGATTAACTTCGGCTTCTCGCCCGTAAAGTTTTTGGGAAATTTGCAGGTGACTTGATTGATCTTGCTCGCCGAGGGTGATGTGAGAAATTTCGCCGGTTGTTTGAAGTTGAGCGAGACAATTTTCTAAGTCCCACGCAAGTCCGAAAGCACTTTGATACCTATCTTCGGCGGTTTTTGCTAAGAGTTTCATTACGATATCGGAAACGACTTGAGGAATCTCGTGGGTTTCTGCTTGATTGATTCTACTTTCTATTTTCTGCTTTCTCTTCTTACAAGGAGAAACTGGCTTTTTCGCAATGTGGCAGTGTACTAATTCCATTGGATCGATCGCATTAAAAGGCAATTCACCGCACAGCATTTCATAAAAAGTGACGCCTAAAGAATAAAAATCGGTGCGGTAGTCGATCGCCCTATTCATGCGTCCGGTTTGTTCGGGAGACATATAGGCCAGGGTTCCTTCGAGTAAATTGGGATGGCTGAGGGCTTGATTTTCGCCTGGTAGCAGCGAGGCGATCGCAAAATCAGCAATCTTGACATCTCCTGTCTCGATATTGACAATAATATTGCTGGGTTTAATATCTTTGTGGATGATGTGGTGTTCGTGGAGTTGCCCGATAGTTTCTGCTAGTTTTATGCCAATCTGCAGAAATTGTTGTAACTCTAGCTGGTTGTTGCTGAGAAAGTCTTTTAGAGAAATGCCGCAAAAATCTTCTAACACTAAAACAGGAAAGTGATTGTATTTTTCTATTTTGTAAAGCTTGAATATTCCTGGCAAATTCAAACTTTTAAGGATTTCGGATTCGTGCAGCAGTTGAGCTATTTGCGCTGGGGTAGGGTATGACGGCGTGAGAATTTTGAGGATAACGGGTTTTTGTTCCTCAAGCTGCATCCCTCGATAAATAGCTGCGTGAGAGTTTCTATAAAGTTCTCTGTCAATGCGGTATCCCGGAATGGTAATCATGGTGTTTGGAGGTGGTACGATTTTAGATTTTAGATTGAAGATTTGAGATTGAACATTGAAGATTGAATATTGAATATTTGAAATTTCAGATGGGAAGTTTCAAATTGGAAATCTGAGATTTGAGATTAAAGATTTGAGATTGAAGATTTGAGACTTTAGATTAAAGATTTGAGACTTTAGGTTGAAGAAGTGAAAAAGAATGATAACATAATGGTTTAGATATTGCCTCCAGTTGCAGGATTTTATGAAAGTGGTCTATCTACTTGAGTAAGCGGGAATACATAACGCAGGTCGAGGGCGGTTATTACGCCAGTTTACTGGCGGCTCTTATGGATATTAAGTAAGTGGTTACACATAAACATTAGATGGGGAGGGGGAGTTTTGTAGCAGTAGACTGCCTTGTATCTTGTGATATTAGCTAAACCCGCCCCTCCGGGCCCATCCTCGATCTTATTGATTTTTGCGCTTACTTACTTATATATATCTTAGTCTTCAAAAAATCCGAAGGCACACTTTGCTATCCCGGCAGTGGCAAAATAAACTGGTGCGTGCAAATCAACAGCTAAAATCTAAAAACAATCATGCAGAATATAACTGCCTCAAATCCAGCGACTGCGGCCGATCGCGCTTTTGGCACCGCAGACATTAAACTACTGGTACTGGATATCGACGGCACGATCGCAGGTTTGTCAAATGACATCCGAGTATCCGTCAAGCAGGCAATTTTGGCTGCCGAGTCGCGGGGAGTGAAAGTTGCCATCGCTACGGGCAGGATGTACCGATCGGCTTTGCGTTTTCACCGCGACATCGGCTCAACATTGCCGCTGATTTGCTACCAGGGCGCGTGGATTCAAGATCCGGCTACTCAAAAGCGGCTCAGGCACTTGCCGCTGTCGAAACAAACTGCTCTGCAACTGTTAGATTCTTTGGAAGAACCGCATTTGCGATCGCTCCTTTCGATCCATTTCTACATTGACGACAAACTTTACGTGCCGGAAATTACCGAAGCTACCCGAATTTATGCCGAACGATCGGGCATTGAACCGATCGCGCTTAAAGATTTGCGGCGAGATCTTCCGGGGGAACCGACGAAAGTTTTGGCTTTGTGCAAGAATCCGGGGGTACTCGACGGCTTGCTCAGCAGTATGCGGCTGCGCTACACGCCTGCAGAGCTTTATTTGACTCGATCGGTTGCTACTTTTTTTGAAGCTACGCATCCTTTGGCGAATAAGGGAGATGCCGTGCAGTATTTAGCGGAGGAATTTTTGGGTTTGCAGGCGGCGAACGTGATGGCGATCGGCGACAATTTTAATGATGTAGAAATGATTACCTACGCGGGCGTGGGCGTGGCGATGGGCAATGCTCCTGATGGCGTGAAGGCTACTGCTAATTGGGTGGCGCCGGATGTGGAGGAAGACGGGGTGGCGGCTGCGATCGAACAATTTGTTTTGGGCGATCGTTGATATTTCTAGCACAAATACCGCAGGGGCGGGTTTGCCGACATCTGGAAAAAATCTAGATCGACCCCGCCCCAACTCAGGGACAATATTTAAGTTATTATATAGCTGTCTAGTTTTGAATTCTATGCAATCAAGTTTTGATTAGAAAAAAAAATCCACACTTTCGGATTTTTTGAGATCGAGTCCAGTCAATTACTTTTTTTGCAACATCTGAATATTTATTTAACGAACCGCGAAGACGCGAAGAACGCGAAGGAAGAAATGAAGAAGGCGGGGCGGGCTTACAGATAGGGGGGATGTGAATTATAGATAATTTAAAACTTTAAAAAATGCCTTTCAACAGAAAAAGCACCGACGACTGGCCGTGTTTCGTCTCGGTGCTTCTTCTGGTTCGCTCCTCACACGTCCATCAATATAGCCGACTCAGTAAATTGTGTCAATACTTTTTACAAAAATAGTTTTTTGAGTCGGCTGCTGCCGGGGTGCCGGTGCGGGGGAGCGAGGCAAAACTTTTGCACTGCAAGGGTTTGACTCGATCGCCCCAAGGTTGCCTCGATCGGAAAAATTTTACTTCACTTCCACCAGCCAGTCCAAAATCAGAGCGTTGACTTCACTGGGCCGCTCGTCGTGAGGACAGTGGCCTGTGTTGGGAATTGAAACAAATTTCACTGGTTTACCGTTGGCGGCCAATTGTTGATAAATCTGGCTGCCGGCGATGGGCGTCCAGGGGTCGTCTGCGCCCCAAAGTACCAATAACGGACGATCGACTTTGGGCAGCAGTTCTGAGGGTTGAGGGCCTGCTGGCGCTGTGAGAATTGACGCAAACACTTGTTGAGCTCCGGGCTCGCAGGAGGGGGCGTGCAGGAGTTCTACGAGTTCGTCGGTGATGGCTTCGTGGTTGCTGTAGACTTGGCGCAGGGTGTTGCGGATGCGGTGTTTTTGGCGGATGTTGTTGAATACAAACGGGCCGATCAGGGGCGATCGAACTAATTTAGTAAAACTCCCCATCACTACTCGCAGCGGGAAATTCAGTTCCTCCGGCCGGTGGCTGAGCCCGCCAGCACAGTTGATTAAGACACCGCCGGCTGATATTTCTGGATGGTTGGCGACTACCATCAAACTCAGCAAAGCGCCGATCGAATTCCCGACAAATACAGCCGGTTCCTGTACCAGATCCGCCGAGAAATCTCTCAGCAATTCTTCCCACAATTCCAGAGTGTAATCTAGGGCTGGTTTGGCGGAAGCACCGAATCCCAGCAAGTCCAAAGCAAATACACGATAGCCGCCGGCCGCGAGTACGGGGATATTTTGCCGCCAATGTCCGATCGAAGCCCCAAATCCGTGAATCAAGATCACAGGGCGGCCGGTCCCTTGAACGGTATATTGGATTTTGTGACCTTTCCAAGTCCAAATTAGCTTTTCAAAACTCGTTGCAGATACTAATTGTTGTGCAGTCACGGCTATTATGTAAAGTTTCGTTAACTACTTTCATCATAGCAGCACCATATCTTTAGGAGCGGGCTAGAAGCAATGCCCCACAAGAACATTATTCCCGATGCCCAATGCCCTGTTTGGCCGATGCCCTGTTTGGCCAATGCCCAATGCCCTGTCTGGCCGATGCCCGATGCCCGATGCCCCATTCCCAATTCCCATTTTTACTTTTTTCCTAGCAACCAATAAGTCATCATATTCCCCTTACCTTTTACCTGAATTACGCCTCGCCTCTCCAACAAATACTTATCTTTTAAAAGCTCATAAGTAACATCAGTAACTTGAATTCTGCCTGCAAAACCCGTAGCTTCCATCCTCGCCGCTACATTCACAGTATCTCCCCACAAATCATAGGTGAACTTGCTCACACCAATTACTCCCGCAACAACCGGCCCGGAATTGATGCCGACGCGAATTGCCAGTTTTTCCCCCGTGTCGGCGGACAACTTTGCTATTTTTGCCTGCATTCCCAGGGCCATTTGGGCGATCGCCTCGGCGTGGTCATCTCTCGGCATAGGCAATCCGCCGACTACCATGTAAGCATCGCCAATAGTCTTAATTTTCTCCACACCGTAGTTTTCAGCTAACTGGTCGAAGTGGGAAAAAATCACGTTCAAGCGCTTTACCAACTCCGTCGGAGACATTCTAGCAGACAACTCAGTAAAGCCAACAATATCAGCAAATAAAACACTTACGTCCGCAAAACTATCGGCAATGGTACTTTGCTGCGCCTTCAAGCGTTCTGCTATTGGTTTGGGCAAAATATTTAACAGCAACTTCTCGCTTTGTTCCTGTTGAACTTTGAGCGCTTCTTGGGCTAATTTCCGCTCTGTAATGTCAGAAACAGTACCCTCATAGTAGAGCAGCTCACCTTTTGCATCTCGAACAGCCCGGACATTTTCTGACACCCAAATCCGGCGCCCGTCTTTGCGGCATACCATAGATTCAAACCCCGCAACAGCATTGTCAGCCTCCATAGCAGCCACGAATTCGAGGCGGCGTTCCTGGTCAACGTACAGTTGCTGAGAAATATTTTTAATGTCGGACATCAGTTCTTCTGGCGAGTCGTAACCGTACAATTTTGCCAAAGCTGGATTAGCGCTGATATAGCCTCCTGAAGGTGTGCTTTGAAAAATGCCTGCAATCGCATTTTCTACAATGCTGTGATATTTCTCTTGAGCAATTCGCAGCAATTCTTCTGCTTGTTTGCGCTGAATTAAAGAACCTAATTGAGTGGCGACTGCATTAAAAATGTCTATAAATCGCGCGTTTTTCCGACAAGGCGAAAGTTTAAAAAAAACTAGCACTGCTAATACTTCATCGCCTACCAAAATCGGCACGCCAAAACCCGCTTTAAATCCGAGTTCTAGTGCTATTTGACTTTGGAGAAAATGCGGGTAGCCCTGGGAAATATCTTCTACCCATTCCGGTTGCTTGGATGCCCAAACTCGTCCCGGTAGCCCTATATTCATGGCAAATGTCAGTTGTTCGCTTTCGCTGCGGAACGAATCCATCCTCGCGTTGCTGGCATACCAGCCCGGGGCAGATTGCAGCACAGTTCCTTCTGCATCGGGAATCCAAGCTTCTCCTACATCCCATCGGATTGTTTCGCCAACTTGGTGCAGAATTACTTCTAAAGCTGAGTTAAAGTCTACAGCTTCGCCGATCGCCCGCGTAGTTTCCAGCAAAAACCGGATTGATTCTTCAGCCCGCTGCCGTTCTGCGATTTCTTGCTGCAATCTAGAATTGCGATCGTGCAGTTCCCTAGCTTGCAGTTGCAGTTGGGATTGCAGCAAACGAAGGGAAAGTTGGTTTTGGACGCGGGCTAAGACTTCTTCTATTTGAAACGGCTTAGTAATATAATCTACTCCTCCTACTTCAAAAGCTTTAACTTTTTCCATCACGTCATCTAGCGCACTAATAAAAATTACCGGAATATCTTTAGTTTTTTCACTTAACTTTAACTTCTCACAAACTTGATAGCCGTTCATTTTCGGCATATTAATATCTAGTAAAATTAGATCCGGAGGAGATATTTCCGCTCCTTGCAGAGCCAGTTGTCCGTTAATAGCCTTTCTGACATGATACCCGTAACAGGTCAGCATAGTGGATAAAAGTCGCAAGTTGTCCGGCATATCGTCAACGATCAGAATGTCTTTAGGTTCTGCTGGTAATGGATGGTCGTTCATCATAATATAATTGAGTTAAATCTATAATGATGTCTATCCGAAAATTATCGACTAAATCTCTTAAAGCCTTAGCGAGATTTGCCTTAGTTTCGGGAATTTGCTCGATGAGTTCGAGGATGCGGTTGTCGTCAACGCAAAGTGCTGCTCGGTGCAACTCGATTACCCAGTCTCTGGGCATTACACTCAAATCCTCGGTGGTCAAACTTTTAAGCAGCGTCGGTGCTGAAAAAGAAGTAGAGGAGTTTTCTTCCTCATAAATATAACGCAGGTTCAGGTGATGCGCGATCTTTTCAAAGAGTACCTCTTCCCGAAACGGTTTACAGATCAAATCGTTACAACCAGCAGACAAAATTCTCTGCCGCTGCTCGTCAAAAGCACTGGCCGTCAGAGCAATAATTATTGTTTCTCTACCTTCTAGAGTTTGCTTGATCTGTCTTGTCGCTTCGTACCCATCCATCACTGGCATCAGCATATCCATTAAGATCAGGTGCGGCTCCCAAGTTGACTGCAAAGCAATTCCTTCTTGACCGTTAGTTGCTTCGCGGACTTCAAATCCCAGCGGTACGAGGAGTTTAACCAGCAGTTGGCGATTTTCCGCTACATCTTCAACTATTAATATCCGATAAGTTTGTTGTCCGCCTTGTAAAGCAATAACTTGTTTAACCGCCGATTTTTGTTGTTCGTCACTTTCTGTTACTAAGTTAACGTAGATATTAAATCTGAAAGTTGTGCCTTTATCGATTTGACTTTCAACAGCAATATCGCCTCCCATAATCCGGACAAACTGTTGGCTGATCGGCAATCCGAGACCAGTTCCCTGCATTGATTTCCGACCTGTTTCGGTTTGAACAAAGGGCTTGAATAATGTGGAGATTTCCGAGGGAGAAATGCCGGGTCCAGTGTCGGCAATTTCAAAATACAATTGGGATTTGTTTTCTGCTGTGGCGTTTCTTTCTACTTGGCTGCTGACGCGCAAAGTAACGGTTCCCTGTTGAGTAAATTTAATCGCATTGCCTAGCAGGTTAATTAAAACTTGCCGCAATTTAGCTTCGTCTGTTTGAATGTACTCCGGCAAATAGTCCGTAGTTTCAAAGATTAGGCGCAAACCTTTTGAGTTGGCTTTTAGCTCCAGCATTTCTTTGAGAATGTTGAGAAGGCTGTAGAGATTGAAGCGGCTTTCATTAATGGTAATTTGGCCTGCTTCTATTTTGGACATTGACAAAACATCATTGATCAGTTCCAGCAAATGTTCGCCGCTGCGGTTGATAATTTCTATGTATTCTTTTTGTTCTTCCGTGATAGAACTATTGCGAGCCATGACTTGAGAAAAACCAAGAATGGCGTTGAGAGGCGTGCGGAGTTCGTGGCTCATGGCAGCGAGAAATTGGCTTTTAGCGCGGTTGGCAACTTCGGCGTTTTCTTTGGATTTAATCAGTTCCATTGACTGCCTTTGAGTGCGGGCGAGCAATTCCGCTTGCTGTAATGCTACTCCTAGCTGAGTGCTTACATCAACTGCAACGTTGATTTCAGCTTCGCTCCACTGGCGGGGACCTGAATTTTGATAGGATGCTAGTAATCCCCAGAGCTTTTTGCCGCTGAAAATTGGCACAATAATGTAGGATTTAGCTTGAAATTTTTCTAGCAATTGGATGTAACAATTCTCGAAGCCCTGCTTGTAAATGTCTGGAACACAAAGGTAAGGTGTACCTCTGCTGTAGGCTCCGCCTTTGGTTTCTTGCAAATAGGTATCGGATACTTGTGAAATGCTATCTAAGTTTGGGACGGCGCAAAGTTCGCTGTCTAAAGCGCCGTCAGTAAGGTGAGAATCGATCTCCTGTTCTTGGACCAAAGAAACCCACTTGGGGTCACGGGATTCGGCTACAAATTCGCCACTCCAGTCTGGATTGAAACGATAAATGGCGACTCGATCGCACTTCATGGTTTGGCGCACTTCTCGGGTTGTGGCCTGAAAAATTTCTCGGATATCTAAAGTCTGCCGCATTCTTTCAATGATGCGGGCGATCGCTCTTTGTCGTAAAGCACTTTCTTGCAGTTCGGTTTCTGCTTGCTTGCGTTCGGTAATATCTACAGCCATTAATGCAATGCCGATCGCTGTACCGTTATCATCAATTAGCTGAGTATTGTACCACTCGCAGGTGATAATTCTGCCGTCTTTGGTCATATTTTCGGAAGTGCCGCTGGATTTGGCGTTCCAGCCGTGATTGAAAATCTCAGAGACTTGCTGGTGGTAGCTTTCAGGTACGATCAAATCGGAGGCGACTCGACCTATCGCTTCTTGCTCACTGTAGCCAAAAATAGCAACTGCTGCGGGATTCCAAGTGATAATTTCTAAATTGAGGTTTAACTCGATAACTGCGATCGGCGTTTGCTGCAATAAAAATGAGATTCTTTGCTGCGATGCTAGCAGTTTCTCTTCGGCTAATTTGCGGTCTGTGATGTCATTAGCCGTGCCAAGAACTTGTTTGGGTTTACCATCAGTTGTTCTGACAAATACTGTATCCCAACTGTGCATCCACCGCCATTCACCGTTTTTGTGTTTCATTCGGTATTGACATTCAATGACATCGCCGTCTTTGGCTTGCTCCAATTTTTGAAGCCTTGCCAAAAAGTCTGACAAATCCTCGGGGTTGAGCAGCGTTGACATGATTGCTGGACCCATATCTTCTATTTCTCGGGCGGTGTATCCGAGCATCGTCGAAATTTGTCGGTTGCTGTAGACATTTCGCTGTTCAATTACATCGTAAACGTACAATATGTTGGGATTGAAATCGGCGATCGCTTGAATGAAGTGCTGGCTTTCTTTGAGTGCGGCTTCGGTTTGTTTGCGAAGGCTAACATCTCGCCCTACGATAATCACTGAATCTGGAGTAAGCGGAGAAACTTTAGCGTCGATGCAAACTTCGCCCTCTCCGAGATTCAAGCTATATTCAACATTGATGCTTTGCTTCGTTTTTAGAACTTGTTGGATGGCATTTAATACCAAATCTGCCACAGGTTCCGGCAAGACTTCGTGGGCGGTTTTGTTAATCATCTCGCTTGGAGGTTTCACCAAAAGCGCCGTTGCTGTCGGGGCGATTTTGATGCAGCGCCCTTCTGCATTTCTCACTAAAACTGTGTCAGTCATGCCGGCAAAAATAGCCCGCAATTCTGTTTCAGATTCTTGCAGAGCAAGCTCTGCGCAGACGCGGCTGCGGATTTCTGCTTGCAGCAGTTTATTTTGCCGATCGAGCTCCTGAAGCCGGTTTTTTTCTCGATCGATCAGTTTAGCTTGAGCGATCGCAATCCCTACTTGAGCCGCCACAGCTTCTAACAAATCGATTTCATCATTAGTCCATGAACGGTAGCGATCGCACTGGTGCAAACAGATAGCGCCGTTTGCCCTGCCTTGGTAGGAAGTGCGAATTGCCAGCATCGATTTCAACCCAACCTTGTGGCAAATCGGTTGAACAGCTTGCAAAAGAGGGTCTGAGTAAACATTGTTGGAGGCGATCGCCAGATCTTGTATCATCATTTGTACGACGTGAGGATTGCCCCAAATTGGAACGGGTACGTTCCCAATAGATTCGCACTCGGGTTCGACATACTCGGCCGCCAGAGGAATATGGACTTGGGGAGTAGTAACGTAAGTATGAATCAAACAGCGATTGACGCAGAATGCCTGACCGATTTGACTTGCAGCTATTTGAAATATTTGTTGGGGCTGCAAGCTTGAGCGAATTTCTTGAGTTATTTTTGCAATCAGCAATTCTCGCTGAACTTGTCGTTCTAAAGCAGCTTTGGCGGAGGCCATTTCTATTTCTGCTTGCTTGCGATCGCTGATATCAAAAAGTACGCCATACCAAACTATATCGCCATTCTCGCGAATTTCTGGTCGAGAATTAGATTGCAGCCATTTGAGTTTACCCGACGGTGTAACAATCCGCCATTCCAAGGCAAAAGGTTCTAAACTTCGAGCGCTAGCAGCAATTTTTTCTTCCAGATATTGTCGGTCCTCTGGATGATTTTGATCGAAGCACAAGTGAGGATTTTTAAATATTTCCTCAGACTCTAATTCGTAAATCTCCCGACAAGCAGAACTAATATATTCAAATTTAAAACTTCCCTCGGGCTGCTTTATAAATTGATAAATAACTCCCGGTATATTAACCGCCAATTTCTGCAACCGCGCTTGGCTTTCCCGGAGTGATTTTTCCGTTCGCTTGCGAAATTCTACCTCTCGTTGCAGTTTGGCATTCTGCTGTTTTAATTGTTTCGATAGCTGTTGTATAGTCAATTGACTTTCGATCCGCGCTAAAACTTCTTCCACTTGAAAAGGCTTAGTAATGTAGTCAGCACCGCCGACTTCAAAAGCTTTGACTTTGTGAGAAATTTCATTATAAACGCTCAAGAAAATCACCGGAATTTCCCTAGTTTTTTCGTTAGCCTTCAGTCTTTCGCAGACTTCGTAGCCGTTCATTTTGGGCATGGCAATATCTAGCAAAATCAAGTCGGGAAGAACGGTAAAATTAGCATTTACCGCCATTTCTCCCGAAACCGCCCCCTGAACTTTATACCCTTCTTTCGTCAAAATATTTGATACAAACCGGAGGTTGTCAGGCAGATTATCAATAATTAAAATGTTAATCCTTTCTTTTTTAAATATCATCTTTTGTCTTGCCTTAAGAATTTTCTAGTGCTAGCAGCAGAGGAATGATTTAATAGGTATAGGGATTCTATTGCCGCTGAAATCATTCATCAAACCTTTTTAACCTCAGCAAACAGAGGATTAATTTGAGATATTAGCCCAGCCACTAATGCACCTTTTATTCGTCCAATTTTTTCGGCATACTTAATTTCGACACTCAAATCCACCGCATTTTTGTTATATTTTATTGCAAAAATAAATCTCATTATTCGCTGCAAAAATTAAGTATGCCGAAAAAAAATCAGGACTTAGGCACTCCGGACCAAAGAAATCGGTTTTTTTAACTCTGTTCAAGGGCTGCGACAAAGTATTTTCGTACCTCAAACCCGGTTGATGCGTCCGGGACTGTTTTTTCGTTGACTTTAGGGTTAAAAGTCCCTGGAGGATCGCCCCAGCTTGTTGACATTGTGCTGCCACCTTACCTTCAAAGGGTTTTAGCAGAGATACAGCCCGCTACGGCGGCCAGACGCGAAGCAATGGGGTTTTTACTCTTGCCCCGGGCTGCAACGAAGTATTGTCGTGAAAAAATCCGGTTGCTTCGCACCCGCGCGTCAGTCTTAAGATATTTATAGGTAACTAAGATTATAGATCGACCAGCCCGCACTTAATGCCAACTGTATCAACTCTTTTCTCGGTCTTTTCTAGGCCAGCAATTCCTTAAGCTTAGCAAAATTTTCATCGCTGAGGGATATCTTAATTTCCAGTTCTCGGTCAGCTTCCCACAGCAGCAGAATATTATCTCCCCCCAAGGCGATTTCAGGATTGTTCAATTCAAGTGTTTGATATTTAACTTCTGGAAATCCTATGCAAATTACCATTTCTGATTCTAACTGAGGATAGATGTACAATTGCTGTAGCAGGTTGTCTAGTTCTAGTTTCTGAACAGTGTTGTTACGTTGGACAGGAGAACCGCGTTTGTACCAATAGAGAGTATCTTCACGAATTTCTGGATTGAGTATCACAAATCTTTCGTCAAAACGCTGGGGGTGCCAGTGAATTTCGCTGAGACCGCCGATTTGCGGAATCAGTCGCTCTACCCAGCTAATTTCTTTACCGTTGAGATTTCCCCACCACTGACTGATATTATCGAGGCTGTCAGCATTTTCGGGGTTGTTGCTACCGGACTCCCAGACTGTTTTTAGTGGTTGCATATAATACAGGTTCTCCAGAGATTTTAAATTTGAGATTGCAGGCTTTCCATTGGAGATTCATTCGTTCTACAATAATCTTAATGGACTTACCAATTATTTACCACGAAGATTACGTTGCACCCCTGCCACCGGATCACCGCTTCCCGATGGCAAAGTTTCGGATGCTTTACCAGATGCTGCTCGCGGACGGGGTAGCAGATAAATCGCAATTTCACGCTCCCGAACTTGGGCCTCAAGAATGGATTGAATTAGTCCACGACCACCGCTACGTTCAAGCTTACTGCAACGGGACGCTGGATGACAAAGCGATGCGGCGAATAGGTCTGCCTTGGAGTCGGGCTCTTGCTAATCGCACTTGCATTGCGGTTGCAGGGACGGTACTAACTGCCAAGCTCGCTTTAGAATGCGGTTTGGCTTGCAATACAGCAGGCGGAACTCATCACGCCTTTCCTGCTTTTGGATCGGGTTTTTGTATTTTTAATGATTTGGCGATCGCCTCTCGCGTTTTGCAAAAAATTGGTTTAGTTAGCAAAGTTTTAATTGTCGATTTAGACGTGCACCAAGGAGACGGAACCGCCGTAATTTTCCAAGATGACAGCAGCGTTTTTACTTTCTCGATGCACTGCGAGGTTAATTTTCCCGGCACTAAACAAAAGAGCGATTTAGATGTACCTTTGCCTGTCGGTATGGAGGACGACGAATATTTACAAACATTGGATAAGTTTTTACCAGATTTGCTTTCAAATGTCAAGCCAGATTTAGTTTTGTACGATGCCGGAGTAGACCCTCATCACGGTGACAAACTGGGAAAATTAGCTTTAACTGATACGGGGTTATTTCGCCGGGAAATGCAAGTTTTATCTACTTGTTTGGCTGGGGGTTATCCAGTTGCCTGTGTGATTGGCGGTGGCTATTCCGATGACATGAGTGGGTTAGTTTATCGACATTCGCTCCTGCACCGAGCGGCAAGCCAAGCCTACAGGCAGTACCGACTTTGAGGAGAGTGGCGAGATTTAAAATTGACTTCAGTATTATTGGGCTAGATAATTGCGTGTTTAGGGTATCTATTCATACTAAAAACTGGCGAAAGAGGCATTAAAATAGATATATGGTTTTCAATCAGGGTGTATTTTATGCAATCTAACTCGTTAAAGATCAGGGAAGATGGGGCAAAAGAGCTGAGTTTGATGCCGATCGACAAGCGCTACCTGCTCGTCCTCAACATCAAATCCTTCTACGACTCCAAAGGCAGCAGGTATCTCGATTTAATGTGGGCTAAAGACCTAACTCAACACTTCAAGTATTTGAAAAACTTCACGCTAGCATCTCCGGGCGTGCGAGAAACCCCCCCAGAAAATACAATAAAGGTGGATTCGGAAACATCATTTACTGATGCTAAATTTATTGACCTTCCTTCCCCAAATAGCTTGGCCAAAGCAATATTGCTGCTGCCAGCAACGGTTGCTCAGCTTTGGGGCGCGATCGCATCTTCAGATATCGTACATAGCTGCGTAGCAGGCTGGCCGATTCCGATGGCATGGTTAGTGACGCCAATAGTCCTGATACAGCGGAAACCATACGTGCTCATAGTCGAGTCCGCACCGTGGCGGCTGCTACCGGGCACCCCTGCCACCATTAAAGCCAAAATTCAAGCTTACATATACGAAACATTGAATCGCTGGTGCATCAACAGCGCCGATTTGACAATCTTTACACAGGCAGAATACCAGCAAAGTTTATTAACAAAGGGACCCCAAAAAAGTCACATAATTCATGCTTCGTGGATAGATGAAGAAAATATTATTTCCGAAGCAGACGCGACAAAAATATGGCTCGAAAAACTGTATGCCTCGCCCAAACAACTAAAAATTCTATTTGCGGGCAGATTGATTCCAAATAAAGGCCTGTTACTTCTCTTAGAAGCAATGAAAATCTTGGACGAGGAAAACATTGCCGTCAAGCTGGACATACTAGGTGAAGGCGAACTGTTAAGCAACTGCCAAGCAGCCAGCAAGGCGATGCAAAAATCGGTACAGATCGAACTTTTGGGAACTATTCCTTACGGCAGAGAATTCTTCAGGCGGCTGCAACAATATCATGCTGTTGTGGTTCCCAGCACCTCAGACGAACAGCCCAGAATAGTATACGATGCTTATTCCCAGGCCGTATCGGTACTGGCAAACAACACAGCCGGACTCCGCGACTGCATCGAAAACGGCATCACAGGCTCGATCGCTAATTGCAATGACCCCGTTGCTTTAGCAAACTTGCTCAAACAGTCGGGAGAAAACTTGAACCTACTTCAAAATATGGGCATGGCAGGTCTGAAATATGCTCGCCGCCTGACTCACGAAGAAATGCACCGGCAGCGGTGGCAGCTTTTGTTAAGTATGTTGGAGCAATCAAAAAAGTAGGCGATACCTGCACTCCGGGCGATCGCTCCAGCTTGCTAGATGGGTACAACTTGAGCTAAAAAGTTGTTAAACAAACAACCGCACTTATGTCCAATTCCAGCGAGCCCAATCACCCGTATCCACTGCTGGTTGTCATTGTTAACTACCGAACCTCTAGTTTGACAATTGACTGCTTGCGCTCTCTAGTTAGCGAAGTGCAATCGCTGCCCGGTATGCGGGTTGTAGTTGCCGACAATGCTTCAGGCGATGCTTCGGCCGAACAAATACCAGCCGCGATCGCCTCTGAAGGCTGGAGTGAATGGGCATCCTTCGTTCCTCTAGACCGCAACGGCGGATTTGCCTTCGGCAACAACGCCCTCATCCGTCCCGTCTTGCAATCCACCAATCCCCCCCCTTACTTCCTGCTGCTCAACCCGGACACCATAGTTCGCCCCTGCGCCCTCAAAGCCCTCGTCGATTTCATGGACACTCATCCCGACGCCGGCATCGCCGGCAGCCGCTTGGAAGATCCCGACGGTACTCCCCAGGAGTCAGCGTTTCGGTTTCACACGCTAGCCAGCGAGATCGATTTCGGCTGGCGTCTTCCGCCTGTGTCGAAGTTATTGAAAAACTCGGTCGCCGTCCCTCCGATTTCCCAAGAAATCTGCCAAACTGATTGGGTAGCTGGAGCCAGCATGATCGTTCGTCGCGAAGTATTTGAAAAGATTGGCTTGATGGATGAAGCTTATTTCATGTACTGCGAAGAAATGGACTTTTGCCTGCAAGCGAACAAAGCTGGCTGGAGTTGCTGGTATGTACCTGAAAGTCGTGTTGTCCACTTAGTCGGCCAAAGCTCAGGCGTCACCGACAGCAAAGCAGTCCCCAGGCGGCTGCCTCAGTATTGGTTTGATTCCCGGCGACGCTACTTTATCAAGAACTATGGCTTTCTCTATACAGCCTTAACTGATTTATGCTGGGCTTCGGGTTTTGCTGCGTGGAGGGTGCGCCGCGCAGTGCAAGGCAAGCCAGACCAGGATCCGCCAAACTACCTCAAGGATTTCCTGCTCAATAGTGTATTTTTCAAAGGAGGTGAGATTGAAAAATTAAAAAATTATTAAGGGATTTTTGTAAACAAGTCTAAGCTCGCTCAATAGTCGTGTTAATTATAACCAGTAAAGCATTACCTGAGGTAGCAAAACTATTGGTATTTTTCCTAAAACAAACTCTGTGCATCATCCAAGAAAAACTCAAAAAACAGCCGCTTATTGCCTGGTTCTAAAAACAGATAAAACGAGACAGAGTGTTGAGTAAAGCTTATGGTAACGCAGCCAAACTTAATAACAAGTGAAAATCAAGTAGAAGCTCCTGCACTAGGACTGTGGCAGCAAATTAAAGAAGACTGGATTGCTCACGGTCGGGATTGGACAAAACCGGGATTTCGTGCCGTAGCAGTTCAACGCTTGGGTGTCTGGAGAATGAAAGTTGAACCTAAGCTACTGCGGGCTCCTTTGAGCATTCTTTATCGATCGCTCTACCGCAAAATCCGCAATACTTACGGGATCGACTTGCCGTACACCGTGAAGCTCGGCCGCCGGGTGGTGATTGAACATCAGAGCGCTATTATCATCCACGGATATTGTACGATCGGCGACGACTGCATTATCCGCCAAGGCGTCACCCTGGGAAACCGCTATTTGGACAAACCGCTAGAATCGCCTCAATTGGGCGATCGGGTGAACGTCGGCGCCGGCGCAAAAATCCTCGGCAAAGTCAACCTGGGAGACGATGTAAATATCGGCGCCAATGCTGTGGTTTTATCAGATGTTCCTGCGGGCAAAACAGCAGTGGGCATCCCCGCCAAGATTCTTGCATCTACTAATAACCACGAAAATGCTTAAATCAACGGTTCAGAGAATCCTCCGCTACCTCGCCATGCGTTACGGCAAGTTCCCCGACCTCTACACCCAATTGTGCAAACCCAGTTCCGAAGAATACGCTGAATTTCTCCGTCGCCACGGCAACTTGTACGCGATCGGCTCTAATTGCAGCATTCTGTCGAGGACTGTCTTTACAGATCCCGCCTACGTCCGCATCGGCAACAACGTCCACTTCTCCTCCTGTACCCCGATCGGTCACGACGGCTCGATCGCCATGCTCAACCGAGCTTACAACGTTAAACTAGATGCCGTAGGCAAGATAGACATCCACGGGCGATCGTCCTCCCCAACGTCACCATCAGCTCAAATGCGATCGGCGGCGCCGGTGCAGTCGTCACCAAAGATGTCGCCGAGGGCGATATAGTTGTCGGCGTCCCCGCCAGACCGATCGGCCGCGTCGAAGACTTAGTGAAAAAATTGCACGCCCAAACTCAAAGGCTGCCCTGGACCGATTTAATTAACAGTCGCGAGGGCGGCTTCGACGCCGCAATCGAACCCCAGCTCGTACTGTTGCGAGTGTCGCACTCCTACGGCAAGGCAATACACCAACTTGAACTGCGGCGCGATCGGCGGCTTGGTCACAACCAACTTTTAACAAATAACGCTAGAATTTTAGATTGAAAATTTAATTAAAACAAACAGAGCTCTTACGGTGAACTTTCTCTGTTCTCTCAAGCAAGTTAACAGTGTGGAGATTCAAGCAATCTCCACGAGGTTAGAGAGTCATCTTAAGGTAAAATGCACAAATAGACACAATTGTCTACATAATTAAAAATTGCACAAACAATGGTTGAGTCAATCACTAAGGCAATGGTTTCTGCTACAGAAGCAGACTGGAGCCGCGAACAAGCTGGCAATTGGTGGGAGCCTAGTCGCCAACTGCTCAAATGTATCCGCAACTATCAAAAGTGGCAGCAGCAGGGTGGGATTTTAGGCTATTTTTTATGCGGCTTGAACATCATTCTGTATCGATTCTGGAGCGTTGTAACTGGAACAGACATCCCTTTAAACTGCCAAATACAAGGAGGACTGCTGCTGCCTCATCCTAATGGCATTGTCATTCATCCAAGTGCTTCCATTGGCCCTAACTGTCTGATTTTTCAACAGGTGACAATTGTTGCTGATGTCAAAATCGGCGGTCACGTCGATATTGGTGCAGGAGCGAAAATTATTCGCTCCGTAACGATCGGCGATCATGCTTTGATTGGTGCCAATGCTGTCGTGACGTGTGACGTGCCACCAGGTGCAACCGCAGTAGGAATACCAGCAAAAATACTCGAAAAAAAAACCCAGGAAGTCTGAAAAATAATTTCTCGAAGTCGCAGAAAAATTATGAAATTAGCTCGACTTTTATTAAAAGATAAAAGGAACTGCTCAGTAGTCGAATTCAAGAGGTAAAACTTGAAACAAATTGGATTAGTGGCGGTCGGCGCCGATACCGTCCTCACCAAAGATGTCGCCGAGCGCGCTCTGTTGGCGGCGTCCCCGCCTGGCCTCACGCCCTGGTCTTCGACGAGAGTGAAAAAATTGCCAACCCAAACTTAAACTCTACCCGGGGCCTATTTAATTAAGAGTCGCGACGGCAGCTTCGACCTCGAAATGGAACCCCAGCTAGTAAAGTTGCGAGTGTAGCATTTCTACCGCAACACATCAACTCCAACTGCGGTGCGATCGGCTTTTGCCCAACCAAATTTTAACAAGTAGGGCTAGGATTTTGCATTGAAAATTCAACAAAAACCCGCGGCTTTGAGTCGTAGGAGCCTCCAGAACCTCAAATTTTTTCCCTCACTTTTCAAGCTGATTTCAATCTTTCGACTACCAACTCAGCGCGCCGCCTTGCAACTTTTTCCCACGTAAATTCCTGTGCCCGCTCGCGGGCCGAGTCACTCATCCGAAGCCGCAACTCGGCACAACCAGCTAGCTGTTGCAAGCCCGTCACTAGCGCTTCTTCATCATAGGGCGAAACAATTATGCCATCTTTGCCATCTCGGGCAATGCTGCCCGCTCCCATAGGGGACGTTAGAACTGGCAAACCGTTAGCCATAGCTTCATAAGTAACCATCGGACCGCCTTCTTCGAGACTGGGAAAGGCAAAAAAGTCAGCTTCGCGATAAGCAGAGGCAATATCGCTGGTGTAATCCCTATGAATTACATCTGAGCGTGCTAAAATTCTCTTGCAAGTTTCAGCAATTGCTGGATCCATACTTCCGCAAAGCAGAAGTCTGCCTTTAATTCCCGCTTTTTCCCAAGCCCGCAACAGCAAATGAACTCCTTTTCTGACGCAAACACGGCCCACAAAGATAACAGTAATCGTGTCTGACAGTGGCTTGTCGATCGAAAAATTCGGGAAGCGCTTGGGAGACCACCCATAACTGGTAAGGATCAGTTTATGTTCGGGAACTCCCGCTCCCATAAAAGATTTTTTAACCTCGGGGCTTGCACAAAAAATGAAATCAGCAAAACTAATTTCTTCTTCCTCTTGCTGAATTATATCAGCAGTAATTTGGTGTTGGGGAGCGATTCCCAAGCGGCTGCAAGCATCATCAATAATAAATTTTGCCTGCTTTGTATAGCAGTTGATGCGCTCCAAAAAAATGGGTTTGCTCTGCTGCTTCACTTTCCTAAAGGTTTCGATCGAAGTGTGAGGCCACAAATAAATTGCATCAAAATCCTTGATATCTCTGAGGAAACGCTTTTCTGTAACATCTCTA
Source organism: Microcoleus vaginatus BM001213989 (assembly GCA_036700245.1). Taxonomy (GTDB): domain Bacteria; phylum Cyanobacteriota; class Cyanobacteriia; order Cyanobacteriales; family Microcoleaceae; genus Microcoleus. The sequence goes on along the minus strand of JAUBOM010000074.1, from coordinate 8,522 downwards.
GGCCAGTCAGCGCTGCGGTAATACAGCCATTTGAGGTATCTGGGTATAGCTTCAACAAGATTCTGTCTGCGACATGATGGAGTGCAATTCGGAACAACCATGCGGACTTGAGAGTCAGGGTAATTCCACTGTTCGCAGAGTGAAAAAAATGTATGGCTGGCTGCCTCATCGGTACAGTAAATTGTGAACAAAGAACTTAAATTCACCATTATTTTTGACGAAGCTCCACTCAAAATGATGGGTGTGGCTTAAAATAGCATAAGCTACAGGCAGTTTAACACCGAATACCGCACCTCAATAGAGGTGACAATCTAAAGATATTGTGAACCTACCTTGAGTTTCACTAAAGTATTAAAATAACAGCTCAGTAGTCGAATTTAAGAGGTAAGACTTGAAACAAGTTGGATTAGTGGCGATCGGACGCAATGAAGGCTCAAGGCTTCGCCAGTGCTTAATGGAGGCGATCGGACAAGTTGCCTGGGTCGTCTATGTCGATTCTGCCTCAACAGACGGTAGCCTAGAGTTAGCCCGGTCGATCGGAGCCCATACAGTTGAACTCGACTTATCTATACCGTTTACCGCAGCACGCGCCAGAAATGAAGGCTTTGCCCGCTTGCTGCAATTAGTTCCAGACATCGAATTTGTCCAATTTGTAGACGGCGACTGCGAAATGGTTGACGGATGGATCGAGCGGGTCCAGAGCGAACTCGCAGCCAAACCCGAGGTAGCAGCAGTGTGCGGTCGCAGGCGCGAACGATACCCTGCAGCCAGCATCTACAACCAATTGTGCGACATCGAGTGGGATACCCCGGTCGGCGAAGCCCAAGCCTGCGGTGGCGATTCCATGATGCGGGCGTGGGCATTTGAGCAAGTCGAGGGTTTCAATCCTGCACTAATAGCCGGCGAAGAACCAGAAATGTGCGTGCGGTTGCGCCAAAAAGGTTGGAAAATCCTCCGCTTAGATGCAGAAATGACCCTGCACGACGCGCAAATGACGAGTTTCGCTCAGTGGTGGAAACGCGCTCAGAGAGAGGGTCACGCCTACGCCGAGGGTTGGTGGATTCAGGGAAGCGAACCGGAGCGCCATTGGGTCAAAGAAACCCAAAGCGCCTGGCTGTGGGGATTAGTCTTACCAGCGCTAGCCTTGGCAATGGCATTGCCGACAGAAGGCTGGAGCCTGTTACTATTGAGTGCCTATCCCTTAGCAACCTGTCGCATATATAACTATTATGTAAAGCATCGGGATATCACAAGTAAAGACGCTGCCATCTACGCTTTGTCTTGCGTATTAGCCAAATTTCCCCACCTACAAGGTCAAATCCAGTTTCACCAGCGCCGATTGCTGCGGGAGCAGAGCAAGCTAATCGAATACAAAACAACCAACTCTATGAATTCAGCAAGCTAGAATTACAGGTAACGTCCCAGAAAGTTCACCCCTGAGTAGCCAACAAATGAGTAATAAAAAATTAAAAGTTTTACTAATTGTAGAGCAGTGCAATCCAGAGTGGGCATCTGTACCTTTGGAGGGCTACAATTATTTTCGAGGAATTAACAATTTAGTTGAGGCAACACTGGTTACCCATATTAGAAATAAACCAGCTCTTGAAAAACACCCCGAATACGAAAAAATTTTCTACATTGAGGAAAGAAAATTAAGCAAACAATATTATAAAATGGTCGAAAAGTTTACTGCCAAGGGACGAGTAAATTGGCCTCTTTATAATGCATTGAGCTACCCAATTTATGAAGAATTCAATCAGCAAGTCTATCAAAAATTCAAAGGAAAAATTCTCAACGGGGATTATGACATAGTTCATGCAATTACCCCGATAATGCCGCGGTACCCGTTTAAGGTAGTCAATGTGTGTCAGCAGACTCCTTTTATTCTAGGACCTGTGAATGGGGGGATTCCCTTTCCGCCGGGGTTTCAAGAAACGGCCCGACAAGAATTTGCTCAATTCAACTTTTTGAGAGCAGTTGGGCGAGCATTAATTCCAGGTTATGTAGAAACTTACAAGAAAGCAGACAAAGTATTGGCAGGTTCAACATATACTCTAAATTTGCTAAAAAAATTGTTTGATATCCCAGATACAAGAATGGAGCTGTTTTACGAAAATGGGATTGCCCAGGAATTTTTAATGTCGGTCAAACCAGCAAAAGAAGAAGGCTCCCAGATAAATTTACTCTTTGTGGGCAGATTAGTGCCTTACAAATGCGCCGATGTGGTCATAGAGTCTATTGGGAAATTAGACCAGGCACTGCAAAGTAAAATACGTTTAACAATCGTAGGAGATGGCTCGGAAAGAAATAACTTGGAAAACCGTGTTAAGGAGCTTAATTTAGGCGAAATAGTCAGCTTTGCAGGATGGGTTAATCAATCAGAAACTCTGGATTATTACAGGAAAGCAGATATTTTTTGTTTCCCTTCGATCCGAGAGTTTGGTGGGGCAGTGGTAATCGAAGCTATGGCTTGCGGACTGCCCTGCATAGTGGCTAATAACGGGGGTATTGGTGAATACGTGAATGAAGAAACGGGTTTTAAGATCGAGCCGATTTCTAGAGAGTATCTCACCCAGGAGTTGACAAGTAAAATTAAGATGTTGGTGGAAGATGATAAGTTGCGGGAAAGTATGTCAGCTAAGGCGATCGAAAGAGCCAAAGAGTTTGAATGGGAGAACAAGGCTAGAAAAATCGTCGATATCTACGAAAAAATGCTCGGTGAGAAAGGTGTTCGTGCATCCGCCTAGTAGATAAATATCCTTGAATAAAAATTTAGAAAGCAGGTACGAAATGAAGGCAAAAATTGGATACTTTATTCCACAATTTCCAGGACAAACACACATTTTTTTCTGGCGGGAGCGACAATTTCTTGCCGAACTTGGAATTGAAACAGATTTGGTATCAACTCAACTGCCTCCCAGAGCGATCGTTTCTCACGTATGGGCAGAAGAAGCTAAAAAAAATACTGTTTATCTACTTCCCTTTGGTGCGAAAGATTTTATTAACTCATTCGTAGAGGTTCTCAAAGCTGGTCCCGCTGCATGGTGGCAGTGCCTCGCAGTTATTGCCAAAGCGAGAGATACATCATTATCTCAAAAGGTTGGGCTATTGGCATTGGTTTTTGTTGCTGGCAAACTAGCAGGGTTAACAAAAACAAAAGGTTGGTCGCACATCCACGTTCATTCCTGTGCCAATACAGCCAGTATAGCCTTATTTAACTCAATTCTTACAGGCTGTACTTACAGTATGACTCTTCACGGGCCAACTCTAGAAGTGTACGGGCCAAATCAGGAACAAAAGTGGAAAAATGCTGCTTTTGCGATAGTCATATCTCAACTGCTTCTCAATGATGTTAAAAATAAATTAGCGAACTTTCTTCCCACACAATTAGCTGTTGCTCCAATGGGAGTTAATATTGCAGAAATTAAACGCAGCAGCCCTTACAAGCCTTGGCAAGAAGGAAGTCCGTGCAAGATTTTTGCTTGCGGCCGCCTCAACCCGGTGAAAGGTCACAAATACTTGATTGAGACTGTAGAATTGCTGCGAAATCGGGGATTTGATGTGCGGTTGCAAATTGCAGGCGAGGACGAAGAAGGGGGCAGCGGATATCACAAAGAACTCGAAAAAATCATTGAAGATAAATCGATGTCCGAGTGCGTGGAGCTACTTGGGGCTGTTTCGGAACAGCGAATTCGCCAAGGTCTAGAAGAAGCTAACGTTTTCGCTTTGGCAAGTTTGAATGAAGGAGTTCCGGTTGCTGTGATGGAAGCAATGGCGATGGAAGTGCCGACGGTAGTTACTAATGTAGGCGGAACTTCTGAGCTAGTAGATGACGGCGCGGATGCTGTATTAGTCCAATCAGAAAAACCAGAAGAAATGGCAGACGCGATCGCACAGGTACTTCAAAATCCAGAACTTGCTTTGAGACTCAGTCAGGAATCCCGGAAAAAAATCATCGCCAAATTTAGCCACGGCCGCAGTGCAGAAACTTTAGCTAAGTGCTTGGAAAAACTTGGAATAACTAACCCGTCTTAGTTATTCCAAAGAACAAATGTAGTCTAAGAGTACATAAATCCAGTTGAACCCAAAAAAAGTTAGGCTAATTGTAATTGTTGCTCAGAATGCCTCAACTAAATTCGGCGGCGAGGCTTGCTGCGGCTGAACTACTTCAGCATACTTCGATCGCGCCCAATAGAAACATTGTTAGTAGTTCACGCACGCACACAGGCTCAACTAAAAGCTCTGTTTCCGGCGATCGGGCGATCGAATGCACTTTCCAACACTTGGCTGCACCGGCTGCTTAACAATTGCAGGCGATTTATCCCTGCAAGAGTGAATTAATTTATTTTTGGGCTGCTGAGTCACCAGTACACCCAAGTGGTACAGGGTCGTATAGTCCGGCGCCTGGTTAGCAACACCAGATTGATGTTGTACAGGAACCGACACCAGTCTCGGCAATATTCCCTTCGCTGATGTTCGGATTGGGGGCGCCGGTAGCGATCGGGCCGCTGGACACGGCGGTTAAATTTCCTCTGGCTTTTCGATCGCGCCAAAATCCGACCATCGATCTTTTCATCGCGATCGCTAACCAGTGCGTCGATTTCTTGAATCGTCTTTTTGCCGGTAAAATCAAAGCCGAGACGGTGTTAGTGGTAAACGATCGCACGCAGCAAGCACTTCCATCTAGCGTGCGCGGTAAAATTATTGAACTTGTGGAAAACCGCGTGGATTTCTCGGTGTGGCGATCGGACTCTAGCTTATCAAAAGCAGTGGCCGGGCAGGTTCATTTTATTTTTTTGGGGCGGCCGATCGGCTTGAAAGCTGTAGACTTGGTGCTGGAAGCCTTCTCGCCGTCGTCGCTCAAACCGATGCAGACTTGGAAATCATCGGCGATGGCGACCTCCGAAGCGAACTCGAAGCTCAAACAGCTCGTTTAGGCATCGACAGCAGCGTTGTATTTAGTGGCTGGCTGTCTCAGCAGCAGTGCGCTATCAAACTGCAACAAGCTGATGCACTGGTGCTGCCGAGTTTGGGGGAGGGTGGAGGGGCAGTGGTGCTGGAGGCAATGGCCGTGGGGCTGCCCGTCATAGCAACGAACTGGGGCAGTCCAGCGGATTATGTCAATTCCAGTTGGGGTATTTTAGTAGAACCCGCTTCTAAAGAAGGCTTTGTCAAGGGACTGACAGATGCGATGCTGAAGCTCGCCCAGTCGCCTGAATTGCGGCACAGTATGGGTTGTGTGGGGCGGGAGCGAGTCCGGCAGCATTTTGACTGGGAACGGAAAGTCGATCGAATACTTGAAATTTATCAACAAACGATCGACACTTGCCCCAAGCCTTAGGTAGCCAACCATTAAAGCAGCAGCTCTCAATCTGAGAGCTGCTGCTTGGGGGTGCTAAAAAAGTATGTGGCGGCCCAAAAACCCCACTCTACATCCTAGCTAGCTAAAAACGGGTTAACCCGTTTGTTTGGTTAACCCGCGAGCTTGGGAACGCGCACAGCTATTAATTTTGCACTACCAGCTTGACGTTGGCGTTTTGCAAACCGCGCTGCTTGACTGCGGCCAAGGTCTTGTTAACTGCGTACTTCTGGTTGATGGAGTTGATTAACTCAGTTTGATTGTGCTTTTTGGCGACGCCCCAGAGGTCGGCAATCAGGTCAAAGGAACCATCGCTATTGCGAGACCAACCCAGGTCATATTCGCCTTCCAGAATCGCCACGATGTCGGAGCGAACGCGCTGACCATTATAGCCACGAACATCAGCTTCTGACTTGACTGAAATGCCCAAGTCGCGAAGGGATGCTTTCAGGATTTCGGCATCGGTGATTTTGGTACGCAGAGTGCTAAAGTGAGACATTGGATTTCCTCCTAATAAAACTGAGAGAGAAACAACAACGGTCTGGATTTAACGGTGCCGCTGGGCGGCTCTTCAATCGAACTGCTAGCTGTTGCTAGCCTTTGCTCCTGTTTGGACCAGGAGAAAGCTTTTAGAATTCCATTCGCTGGTATTCAGCGACGGAAGACGCAGCGGGCCGTGCACGCTGTCTAGCCCAATCTCGCAGGGCGGTGACCTGTTCGGTCATTGTTTTAGACAGTGGCATTGTGGATTTAATGGCCGCGATGATGTCGAGCTGCGTAAACTCTCGATCTTGAGCGAAGGCTTCGTACATTGCTGCTACTAGCGCTTGCTCAATCTCTGCACCTGAAAAGCCGTCGGAAACATTGGAAAGTTGCTCTAAATCGAAGCGAGTAATTTCCCGACGCCGCTTTGAGAGGTGAATCTTAAATATATCTTGGCGTTCTTCTTTGGTAGGCAGGTCAACAAAGAAGAGTTCGTCGAACCGACCTTTTCTCAAGAATTCCCCCGGCAACCGCTCGATTCGGTTGGCTGTTGCCATTACGAAGACTGGGGAAGTCTTTTCTTGCATCCAAGTCAGGAAGGAACCGAAAATCCGGCTGGAGGTGCCTCCGTCTGAGTCTGCCGAACCAGTGCCTCCTGCAAAGGCTTTGTCTAGTTCGTCGATGAAGAGGATGGCTGGAGAGATGGATTCTGCTGTTTTGAGGGCGTTGCGGAGGTTGGCTTCCGAGCGACCCACCATCGAGCCGTCGTAGACTCTACCCATATCTAGCCTCAGCAGGGGCAGTCCCCAGAGGCGGGAGGTGGTCTTGGCAATCAGCGATTTTCCGCATCCGGGTACGCCGAGAATTAACATCCCTTTTGGTTGGGGCAGACCGTATTCTCTCGCCCTTTCTGTAAAGGCGTTGGAACGCTGCCTGAGCCACCTTTTGAGCTCTTCTAAACCCCCGACTGCATCCAGGGTTTCGTCTTCTTCTATGAACTCTAGAATGCCGTTGCGCCGAATTAATTGCTTTTTCTCCGACAGAACGATGTCTACTTCTTCTTCTGTTAGGCGCCCCGTAGAAACTTGGGCTTTGCGATAAACTTTTTCAGCTTCGTCCTTGGTCAATCCCAAGGCGGCTTTTAAAAGTTTTTCTCGCGCTTCTGTGGTAATGCGTCGCGATTTCGTTTGCTCCAACTGGCCAGACAATACTTGGTTGAGTTCCTTCATGTCTGGGAGCGCGAAGTCTAATACCACTACTTCCTTTTCTAGCTCGATCGGAATTTGCTGCAAAGGAGACATCAGTATAATTGTCTTTTGCGTTCCTTTGAAGTTGGCGATCGCATCGCGCAACCACCTCGTTACCGGAGGAGAATCTATAAAAGGATGCAGATCTTTGAAAATGTAGATGCTAGCGTTACTGTTGGGTTCTCGCTGCCTGATCACCCATTCAATTGCTGCCTCTGGCGAGACGGTGTTGTGCTGGGTGGTGGTGCGGGGTTGACCGTACTCCACAATGCCGTGAGTTACAGTCCAGATAAATACTCGTCGCTGTGGTTTGGCTTGAGCTATTGTCGAAATTGCTTGCTCACACCGCTCTTCCTCGGATGTCACGAGGTAGATCAGAGGATATTGAGCTTGGATTAGAATACTGATCTCTTCTTGCATAGTCCTCGACCCACTAGAGACGGTGCTATCTTTGCTGAATCTCAATGCTGCCCTTGGCCCTCTTACTGAAAATTTCAGTTCTAGCTTTTTGGGGAAGCAAGGCATTCTTAGCAGGGAACCAATTCTTCCTCTCCCGGTTTTGCCGTGCTGGCACTGACGCCCGACACCTGCTTTACTGGAAGATCCTGCTCAGCCAATACGCTCGGCTGACTTGTTATGGATGCCAGTTCTCCATCTCGCATTACTACTGAACCCGTGCATTCTGGACAGTTGTATACCCGATGGGTTTGTCCGTAGGAGGCTTCTACTTCGTCAACCAGTTCGGGATTTCCTAGGTAGAAGACAATTGCCCTTTCTGCAATTGATGACATCGGTTCTGTTTCGACTGCGGCTCGGATTTTGAGCTGGCGATGCAGTTCTGGTGGAAGATACAATGTAACTTTTTGCTTTTCTTGCATATGACAGTGAATTGACTTACCCGGGTATGTATATCAGGTTAGCCGCTTCATTCTTTGCTGTCAAGCCTCTATGCTGCTTTAGCGTCATCTTGTAATATTTCGTTACACTTGACGTAACTCTGGGGCAGTTAACAACGGAAAACTTAGGGGTGTAGCTGATGAGGCATCGGTGCAGTGGCAGGTATCGGTAGCGTCAAGGACGATCGACCAACTATAAATATGAACAATACATATATAGGACTAAGGTCAACAAATCCTTTGAGCCGCCCTCTGGGGTAAGGTGCGCCATAAACACCCAGCCCGCTCATGAGTGGTGAAGAAGTCCCCCAAACGCTTGAAATGTCATAGCGGGCCGATAAATCAATTTCATAAGATAGACTACTGGCAATAAATAATATCTATTGCCAATACCCAACGGCTACAATGACGTAAACACGTTGATTGCAGTCATGAGCGGGCTGGCCATAAGCACCCAGCCCGCTCATGAGTGGCTCAAACGCTGGCGTTGCACATTTATGGTATGATAGAGAGGTAATGTGTATCAATTTAAAATAT
>JAUBOM010000310.1:0-2538 GCA_036700245.1 Microcoleus vaginatus BM001213989 | reverse complement strand
CATGGGGCATGGGGCATGGGGCATGGGGCATGGGGCATTTGTTATGACAACTAACAACCAACCCATAATTACTAACTACGAACTACTGACTAATAAAGCTTTTCTACCATTTGAGCCAAGCGTTTCATTGCAGTTTCAATCTCATCATTTGTGGCAGTCAAACTGATCCGCAAACACTCGTGCTTGTGCTGCCAATCTTCCCGCAAACCAGGAAAGAAAGAACTTCCCGGCACGACAATTACGCCGACTTTCTTCAACTCTTGATACAGTTCCCAATCAGTCATCGGCAAATCTTTCAGCCACAGCCACGCAAAAATTGCTCCTTCGCCCCGGTGCAAAAACCACGGCAAATCCTTCGGCATTGCTTGTTCTAGAGTGCTTTCTACGATCGCAAATTTGCTTTGATAGTACGGCCGAATTACGTTGATAGAAATATCCGCAAGAGCGCCGGAAGCGATGGCCCGAGTTGCGATCGCCTGTCCGTATCTCGGCGAATGAATGCACATATTGGTCTGAAAAGATTCTAATATTTGAATGATTTTTTCATCGCCGATCGCAATTCCGATTCTTTCACCCGGTAATCCGGCTTTCGACAAACTCATACAGTGCACGATATTGCCCCCAAAAATCGGCGTCATTTCGGTAAAATTCAAAGACGGGAAGGGAGGGCCGTAGGCGGAATCAACCAACACCGGCACGTCGAAAGCGGCCGCTAAATCGGCAATTTTCTTAACTTCGTCGTCGGTGAGAACGTTGCCGGTGGGGTTGCAGGGACGGGAAAAAATGACGCAACCGGTGGTTTGGTCGATCGACAGTTGGCTGAAATCCGGGCGGTATTTGAACCTGTGAGCAGCCGCATCAATATCGAGGGTGGGTTTGCAGGCGACTACCGCTTCGGGAATCAAGCTAACGCCGCCGTAACCCGTGTAGTCTGGGCTCAACGGTAGGACGATATGTTTCAGGCTACCCCCCCTAGCCCCCCCTTGGTCAGGGGCGGATGGGGGGGGTGCGGTGTAGCCGCCGAAAGCGTTGGCTGCGTAAAAGTAAATCGATTGACTTCCGGGAGTAATTAGGATATTGCGATCGGTCAAATTCAATCCGTAACGCTGGTTGAAATCCGCCAAAACCGCATCGATCAACGGCTGATAACCTTGACTGGAACCGTAGCGACAAACCACTTCGCCGTATTCCGGGCCCGCCAAAAGTTCCGCAGTGCAGTCGCGCCACAACTGCTCGACTTCCGGCAAAATCACCGGATTTCCGGCGCTCAAATTGATAAACTCCTGCCCGCTGCCGGCTCTGAGAGTTTCAATAATATCTTTCATAATTGCCCGAACTCCGGTGAGGTGGGACATCTGAGCGCCAAATTGAGTAAGGGCAGGGTTCATAGCAAATGCAGCGACAATGATAGAAGTTTACAGTTTACCCATAATAACTCCAGTCGCAGGCGTTAGCGTAGCTTGTCTGGGGCATCGGTTGTCGATCGAGCGTCTGACTAATTCAATAAACTCGATCGGACAGCATTTTATTTTTTCCCCTGTACGCGCACCGGATCGTAAGATTCTGGGCCTTTGTGGAGCCCTATCGAGCGATCGAACAGAGTTTTTTGCCTAAAAATTAGCGAACCGAACAGCACTATCTAATTGAAGAGTTTTGGTAAGATTTCACGCCGCCGCGCCCCATGAATTCCCCATACTTGACAGCAGCCATTAGAAGAATCTTAGATTAGCAGTACGGCCCGAGCGCAACAGAATTTTATTGGCTCCCGTTTCTGCTATAATTGCAGGTTCAATCCCGCCTCAAGAATCAGATTTGTTGCTAGCTCATTTTCAGGATTCGGGGTTCGCTGACAGCCGTGCATTTCATCATCAATCCGACTAAAGCCAAGATAGCTCGTAACGTCGCCTTTCGAGTGGGGTTACATAAGAAATACGTAAATCTCAACCAAAATTAACAGCCGTAAATAAAAAGTTTTCCTATGATGTCTGTGGAGATACACTTAATACTGCATCTCGGATAGAATCTTCCGGCGTACCTGGAAATATCAATATCTCTCACGCAACGTTTGAATTAGTTAGAGATTTTTTTGAATGCGAATACCCAGAAAAAATTTCTGCTAAAAATAAAGGCGAGTTGGATATGTATTTGGTTCATTATCTTAAATAAATTTGGGAAGGGCTAATTGCTAAAAAAAAATGGCTAAACGAGCCATTATACGATTTTAGATTTTAGATTTTAGATTTTAGATTTTAGATTTTAGAATACCGAGCCATTATACGATTTTAGATTTTAGATTTTAGATTTGGGAATGACTGATCGCTATCATGGTCTGGATCGTGGGTCTACAGTCGCCTTTTTTTACTGGTGTTAAATATAGCGGTTGTTGGGTAGATTATGTAGACCATTTAACTTAAAAAGCTTACCAAAACAGGGTTTCGGGGTACTCCATCTTTATGAAGATAAAGGCTATAGCAATCCTAAATCATTTGTGAATTTCTTACTCCCTCCCCGCGAGTTCGGGGAGGGTTGGGGTGGGGA
>JAUBOM010000073.1:0-38787 GCA_036700245.1 Microcoleus vaginatus BM001213989 | reverse complement strand
CAAGCTCACTAAACATTGACCGACAAGCTAACTTTACTCCGAAAAGAGATTGAGGTAACCATACCTCACCGGAGGGGCAACCATACCCCTCCACCCCGCGAGGGGATTCAATTCAACGTAAAGCCGTCCTAAAAGGACGGGGTTTCACACCCATAGTTCTGATGAAAGAATTCTTGATTAGCTTGCTCAATTTTTTCGGATTGGCTTGGTGGGTTGAAGTGAAAACTTCAGCCCCGCGGTGCATTTACTATTTTGGGCCGTTCTTGACTGCTCAAGAAGCGGAAGCTGCAAAAGCAGGATATGTAGAAGACATAGAAAATGAAGGTGCAGAAGATCTTTGTGTTTCCATTCACCGCTGCAAACCTATTAATTTAACGGTTGCAGAGGATTTGGGAAAGCTTGGTGAGGGAGGGCTGTTGCCTGTTTAGAGCGGTCGCTAGAAGCAGGGGGAATTTTGATTTTTGAGTTTTGATTTGTAAGTTGTAAATTCAAATCCGGTAACTACGGAATTATACCCTGCTTGCGAGCCCTGATAGCGAGCGGGAAGCTCGCACTGCACTGCGAAAATTATGATTTGGAGGCAAACGGAAACGATATAAATTCAAAATTCTTGACTGTTAGGTGATTAATTGCTTCTGACAAAATCCAAACTTAAGACTCGCAATTACCAACTGCTTGGGGGAATTTCTCAATCCAACGATCGATGTCTGCGAGTACCCGATCGGGAATTTCCCAAGGGAACAAGTGGGCTGTATTTGGATAGCACTGCCACTGACAATCGTGAAGGTGGCGGGCTGTTTCTAAACTGGATGCCGAGGTGATGTGCCGATCGGCTTCTCCGGCCAACACCAAGCTGGGACATTGAATGTCGTCGAGGTGGATCAGTCGATCGTATCCGGCTCTGAGAGCGGTATTTAACGCCCTGGTGGCCGTGTTGGAAGTCTTGAGGTATGCGGGGGTACCTGCTTGTGCTAAGTAGCGGTAAGGCGTGGCTGTATGCTGCTGTATCAAGTAGCGAAAGAGCGATCGCCTAGCAAAAGTATCAATATTCCACTGCCAACCGGGTATCACCCAATTGATAATTCCGGCTAAACCGGTGTAAAGGTTATCTTGCCAAGAGATGGGAGGGTGACTTCCTCGCGGTTTGGCGGCGGATGCAAGTAGAATCAAACCGGTGACGCGCCCTGGATATTTCATGGCTAATTCCAGGGCTAAAATCCCTCCCAAAGACCATCCGATCACCAAACACCGATCGACTCCTAATCGGTCTAAAAGTGCTTCTAAATCGAGGAGGTGGTCGGTCATATCAAAGGGAACAGAGGTGCGACTGTTGCCGTATCCGCGCAAGTCAGGGGCGATCGTCTGGAACCGCTTTGATAAGTGTTCTGTAAAGACGGACATACAATCGCCCGAACCTGGATGGCCGTGCAAGCAAAGAATCGGAAACCCTTTGCCTTTGACAGAAACGCTGAGTTTTGTGTGCGACATTTTCTGATTACTCGATCGAACTAAATAAAATTTAAAAATATTAAAACTTATCAAAAAATTTTAATAATAATTAATAAATTATCTTATATTGACACTATAACTTAACTTAAATTTAATTATATCTAACCTGCCTCTTTGTTGTCAAGAAATAACGTTTTTGCCTAAAATAAGGTAAATTGGGAAAAAACTCATCAATACCAGAGGAGGGCAATATGGCTAACTACGATATTTTTGACGAAAATTACTATCTCAGCAAATATCCATTTGTGGAACAAGGTATCGATCGAGGAATTATCAGTTCTGGCCAAGAACACTTTGAAAAGTTTGGTCAAAAACTCGGTTTCACGGAAGTATCGCGATATTACGATGAAAATTACTATCTCGCCAACAATCCCGAAGTCGCGGCCGCTGTCAGTTCAGGAGCTTTTGCCTCAGGCTTAGATCACTTTATTCAGTTTGGCTGGGAACAAGGTCTTGTCAATACATCGCCTGACTACGATGAATCGTTTTATTTAAAGCGATACCCCGTACTTGCTCCCTTTGTGCAGAACCAAACTTTCAAATCTGGTTTTGAGCACTTTATCAAATTCGGGGCCCAAGAAGGCTTTTATGCGAGTACCTTTTTTGAACCAGAATATTTACTGAAAAACCCCGAGGTCGCAGCGGCAGTCACAGCAGAAGTTTTCAAAACAGGCGGAGAACATTACCGAAAATTTGGACAATTTGAACCCACTCGCTTTGCAACCTTTGTCGGTACTCAAGGCAGTGACGTTGTGGCTGGATTTGGTGTAGGGAAAGTTGAAATCATCGGCATTCAAGTATCTTTAGATGCAGCAGGAAATCGAGTTTATGAAAAAAACACCAGCACTCCTATTGACCTAGATACCCTAATTGGCAGTCAAGGTTCTGATACTTTCGTGCTTGGTGTTGGGGAAGTGTCCGATACTAATGGTGGTGTTTTCTACGAGGGGCGGTTTGGAATAGGCAACGAGCCGATTATTAAAAACTTTGACCAGCAAACTGATGCGATCCGGCTGACAGGAACGCGAGGGTTTTATGGGTTCTCGCCGACCATCACCATGAATGGCGATTTGCGTATTACTAGCGGCTCCGGTCGGGGTACGGCAGGAATCGCTATAATCGAGGGCGGTGCAAATATTCCATTTCGAGCAAATCGAGGGCGGGGTCTTTTGATTTTTAGTAGAGATAGTGTGTTGGATAACTTTTCTGAAGTTGAATATTTACAAAAAAATCCCGATGTTGCTGCGGCTGTGAAACCAGGAAGTTTCTCTTCAGGTCTCGATCATTATACAAAATTCGGACAATTTGAACCGAATCGCTCTGCCACTTTTGTTGGGACTGATGGAAATGATATTGTCACTGGTTTTGGCAATGGAAAAACGGAAATTACTGGAGTTGATTTAGATAGGAGTTATGCTTTTGGCGGAGAAGGCAATTATTTTAGTAATGGTAGCAATGAATTTGATACCTTAATTGGCAGCCAAGGTGCTGATACTTTTATTTTGGCTTATGATTTTACCTCGCCACCACCGTCTCAGATGGTTCCCGATGCGCAAGAATTATATAGAGGGTCAGGGGAAGCTCGGATTCGCGGATTCAACCCCAGTCAGGGAGATGTACTCAGGCTAGCGGGCCAAGCCAGTGACTATCAAATATCTCCGGTAGGTGCAGATTTAGTCATCTCGAAACCAGGAGATACAATTGCAATTATTGAAGGAGGTGCTAACTTAAATCTGCGACAACTGACTTTTCCTCCTGTTTCTCCTGTTTTTCCTAATGCGAAGTCTGCTTTCTTGCTGGGTTAGTTATTAGTCACTAGCTAATATCATGTCTGGTTGATTAGGTAGAATAAAAACTCAAGAGCTATCGGCAAAGTTTTGCAGGGAGTGATGCCCAAGTTAGTTGCCATTAAAAACCACATTTCAGTACAACAGCTAGAGCAAAGATATCGTTACGGTAGCTATTGTTACCGAGAAAAGTCACTATCTTGTCATCTGGTTATTGGCTAGTGGCAGGACAAGTTTAGAGGTGTCCCAAGTAACGGGCTAGAGTAGAAATTGGATTGATCGATTGGTACGTCGGCACAAAACTCAAGCAGCGGAAGCATACTTGAGACCTAAGAAAAAAAAATCTGGGGCGCGAATCATTACTCCAAGATGTATACCAAGCTCAATTGTCGCAGCTAGTGCAACAACCAGCACCAGATGGAGGGCTATGGAATGGTAGAAAAGTAGCGGATTGGCTGAGTGAGAAGATGGGGTTTCTAGCCAGTCGTCAGAGAGGATGGCAATATCTTCTAAAGATAGGTTGTCGGCTGAAAATACCACGTCCGAGTCATACTGATAGTGACTTTTCACAACAAGTTCCTCAGTGGAAAAAAAACTCGCTCAAGAGTTAGCAAAGCTTCAAAGTAAGTACCCACAAGCAGACTACCGAAGTGTGGTGTCAAGATGCACAGAGATTAGGGCTTAAACCAAAAATTCGTCGAGTGTGGACACCTGTAGGAGCGCAACCAATTGCTTCTGTCAAGACTCAATATCAATGGCTGTGGGTGTATGGTTTTGTCCACCCCTAGTCAGGAGAAACTTACTTTTGGATTCTACCGAGAGTCAACACCGAGCTACTGGGCGTGGTTTTAGCAGATTTGGGACTCTTAATTTGACCTCAATCAAAATAAGCGGATACTGCTGGTTCTAGACCAAGCTGGATGGCATACCAGTGACAAGTTGGTGCGTTGCTGTTGGTACCGATCTGTTTTTTCTACCCAGTCACTCTCCTGAACTACAACCTGCTGAACGTTTGTGGTCTTTGACTAATGAAGCGATCGCCAACCATTCACTCTTAAACTTAGATGAATTAGAAAATCTGCTGATTTATCCTTGTCATAAAATTATGCAGCAACACAGACTTGTTCAGGGGTTAGCCTGCTTTCATTGGTGGCCTAAAACTACGGAAACTTAATCATAACTAATCAACCGCACATGATAGAATTTACCTTTATTTGTGGCGGAGGCAGGTTTATTAATGTTTATTGACTATATCACCTTGATGCTGATCAATATGGTGGCAGGATTATTTATCCTCGCGTACTATGTCTATTCGGGTCTAGACGGCGCGGATCAAAAACGGTGGATTCCCGGGTTTGGCATGACTGGTGCGATCGCCCTTACAACAGGCTTGCACATGATCTTTACTTGGCCAGTTCCAGGCAGCTTCAATATTGCCTTCGGGGAAATGTCAGTTTTGTTGGGTATCGTATTCATCGGTGCTTCTGTCGCCCTAGCCCAAAACTGGGAGCTGGTAACAGTTACGATTTACGCATTTTTCGCAGGTGTGGCTGCTATCTTAGTCGGTTTGCGTATTATTAATCTAGGTCTAACAACGCAGTCAATACTATCAGGGCTGGGCTTCATTTTGTCGGGACTCGGCGGCGTCTGCGCGACGCCTGCGCTGTTGCTGCGGAATAATCGCACTCTCCGGCTGATTGGCACGATCGTACTGGTAGCAGCGGCTCTGATCTGGGCATTGACAGCCTGTGTGACATATTGGGGTCATCTGGCTAAATTCTCAAATTGGGTTCCGTACCCTATGCGCTGAAACGTTGCAACTCACCCTCGATCGACAATGAGTCGTTTTGGCAATTTGACAGGCCATGGTAATCTTAAGCAAGCATTCAGTAACTTTCTCAATGTGCTGGAACAATTTAAGTTCAGTAATTGGGAAAATAGGGCGATTAACTTCTCTAACAAAACATTTGTTAACAGCTTAATTCAGGGAGCATCGAGATGAGCGAGCCAAGCGAAATTTATGTTTTAGGTGCGGGCCCTGCAGGTATGGCCGCGGCTTACACCGCTACTAAAAAAGGTCAGCCTGTGGTGGTTGTTGAACGGGATTCCCAAGTGGGGGGCTTGGCAAAAAGTATTGAATATCAAGGATTTATTCTGGATTACGGCCCCCACTTTTTCGGCAGTGATATTGCTGCTGTTCACAAATTTTGGGACGAGGTAATGGGTTCAGAGCAAGTTACGTTCAAGGTGATCACTCGGATGTACTGGCAGAACAAATACTTTACCTATCCTCCCAGTGTCCCAGAAGTGTTGTTAGGAGTTGGCTTTTGGGAAAGCTTAAAAATTCTCCTTTCGTATGTGCCGGCTCAATTATTCCCCAACTCAAATCCTCAAAATTACGCTGAACGAATTACTGGTAAATTTGGCAAAGAATTATTTGAGGTTTGCTTTAAGGCTTATCTAGAAAAGCTTTGGGGCATACCTTGCACGGAAATTAGCGCTGACTGGGAAGCCGGAAAATTTAGATATACATCTTTTCTGGAAATTCTAAAAAATGCGATGATTAGGGAGGAGTGCAGGGTAAAATTTCCCAGGTTAGGCTCGCGGCAGCTTTACGAACGTATTGCTGATTTTCTTGGGGAGCACGATCGACAAATTCTCTTCAACCACGAAGTGAAGCAAATTCATCACGAAAACTTTAGAGTCACCCGACTGACTCTAAAAAACAGCAAAACAGGAGAAGAGAAAGTTATTGAATGCAAGGGCGTCATCAGTTCAATTCCTTTGAGTATTTTGCTGCAACAACTCACTCCGGCTGTCCCAAGTATACTCGTGGAGCGAGTAAAGTCTTTGAAGTTCCGCAACACTGCGATCGCTTATTTAATTGTTGAAAGTGGCAATTTATTCCCCGATCAGTGTATTTATATCAACGATGCCAATATTCGGCTGGGTCGGGTGACAAATTTTGCTAACTGGTCTAAGGATATGGTGCCAAATAGTCATCAGACTCCTTTATGTTGCGAATACTGGTGCGATTTTGGCGACTCGACTTGGCAAAAGCCCGAAGCAGAGCTTTTGTTACAGGCAGAGCAAGATTTAAGGACAATTGGGCTGCTGGCAGAAGCGAAAGTTTCCGGAGGTTTTGTCGTAAAACTAGCCCGTACTCATCCAATTTATGCTGTTAATTATCAAGAAGCGTTATCGGAAGTTAACGATTATCTCAATCAGTTTGAAAATCTTGATATAATTGGCCGTTACGGAGCTTTCAAGTACCACGACCAAGATGGTAGCTTGTACATGGGTATTTTAGCAGCGGAAAACGCTGTCAGTAAGTCTGGAGTTTCTTAAAAGCTGGGGTTCCGGCTAATGTAATCGGCAATTTTAGAAATAGACTGGCGCATTTGTAGATCGCCGCTGCGGGTGTCAATCACAGTCATTACATAGGCTTCGCCGTCAATGCTCATCGCTAAAGTTGTGCCGAGCACCAGGGAATTTTGGCCGGTTTTTTCGCCCAACCACTGAGCTTTAGTTCCTTGCAAGGCGGCAAATCCTAAAGCCCGATCGTACTGGCCGTTGAGAATTTCTATTAACTGTTTAGCACCGGGTGTTTCGCCATTGTAAATTTGCACCATCATTTCAGTGAGTTCGTTAGCAGTCATGCGGTTGCGACCAAAACCGGGGTTGGCGGGCATAATTTTTTCCCCCATTAATTTGAACTTGACCCGGGTGACTTCGTAGCCGCGATCATCTAAGAATTGATTGATGTAATCCCAACCCAAATAATCAATAAGTTGATTGGTAGCAGTATTGCTGCTGCGATCGATCATTTCTTCTAACAGTGTCTTTAAGGGGTAATTTTTAGGGGACAAAATCTTCGTCGATGAGTCTTCGGTGAAATTGCCCCTATTGACGAATACTTCCTTGTTCAGACTAATTTTTTCTGTTTCGAGTTTTTGCATCAGGGCAACAGCAATCGGCACCTTTATTAAGCTGGCTGGACTGACAGGAGGCACATCGCCCCGCAGGTGTACGCATTCTCTAGAAAGGCGGCAAATGCCGATCGAAGCTTGCCCAGACAAACCGCTTTCCCGGGCAACAGCAGCCAAAAAATCTGATTTGGCTTGCTGCACTTGAGAGGTTGCTGACGTTAAATTTTCTCGGTATTCTTGAGTTTTTGAGGCAGTGAGGGAAGCTAAAAATGAATCTTGAGGAACTTCCTGCAAGTTGTTGAGGGCCTGGTTCCACAAAAATTGAGTTTGCTGCGAAGATTCGATCGACTGATTTTGCTGCCGTTTAGTTTCTACGGCTCGGTTGGCTAAACGGACTGCTTGCTGTAAGTCGTCCTTAGCTCTCTGTTCTACTAATATTTGAGCTTCCACCGCTTGCAACTGAGAAAGCAGTTTTTCTTGAGGATTGGCGGCGGGGGGAACTAAGCGGGAGAGGAGGGTTGGTTCTGGGGAGGGGTTGTCGGGTTGTTCTAATTCGGTGACGAGCCGATCGCGAATTTTGTAGAGATCGTCTAAGGAACGCGGGTTAGATGATTGAGAAAATGAACTTGTGATGGTTAACATCTGAACCAGTCCGATGCCTGTTACTACGGCCAAAGTCTTGTTGGCGACCCACAAAAAACGCCCGATCCCTCGCATATTTAACATCCTCAACACAACCAAATTCTATATAAGCAGCTATTGTTACATCAGTCAAACCCTTTGAGATTTTAGATTTGTTCTCCAATCTAAAATCTCAAATCTAAAATCTAAAATCTCAAATAGTTCGATCGCGCCGCTGCCCTAAGATAACCAAAATAAAGGGAGCGATCGCAGTTCGGCAATCAACCCCCTCTAAATATTGCGAACTATCTACTTTCTGCGCCGCCGCCAGTGAGAACCCAACCGCTTGAGGTAATCCCAGCCGCGTTGGGGCCAGACATGATCGCTACCGATTTTTTCGGCAATCCAGCGAGCTACTTTGGGACCTGTCCAGTCTCCGCCGTCGGGGGCAGAGCCTTGCAGGGCTTGTCGCAGTTCTTCTTGCTGTTGAGGATCCAGCAAGGATTTCGCAGGAGGGGGCTGGCGGTCTCCGCTGCGGTTTCTCACAGAGCTAGGCCCTTCTCGGTTATAGCGCTGGACAATTTCTTTGGCGTAGTCGTAGTTGAGACCTACAACTTGGGCTGCTTCTTTGATAGTCCAATTTCGGGAAACTAAGAGCAGCAAGTGCCAGCGGCGCGACTCTGTGGTGTTTTGTGCCTGCCGGTAGCGAATTTTGAGTTCCTCTGCCGTCAGGTGGGATTCTAAGTGAGCTTTAGGTGGCATTCCTCCAACGGGGCATCGGGAACTTCTTACCATATATCTTTGGTTTTGGGGATAATTCCGGATGAAATTATTTTCCTGGGGATCTTAGTGGCAAATACCTAGCTTTTTTTGCAGCAGATGCACGCAGATAGACGCACTTGAGGAAGGACTGCTGTTTTTTTGCAGGTGCGCGCAACCAAAGACCTCGGCGTGGCGGTCAGCGTTCCGAGCTTTTTTGTGAACCCCAGATTTCTGACAGGCTTTTTGACCCGTGGCACAATGGGCGTGGATGATCCAAGCTCGATCGATCTTTTCTGTAATTACGCAGCAGCCATTAATTCACTCGGATGACTGATAACTTTCGTAATTTTTGGCGAAAATAAAGCACTTCATAATCTGGGGATAATTCTTTTTGAAGTTGCAGCAACAAGCTAATACCTTGTTGCTCATAAGTCAATACGGTTCAGTTAAGGCCGATCCTCCCTAGCCCCCCGAACCAAGGAGGTAAGAAGAACTCGATCTTGCGTCCCCGCAACGATTGGAGGGATGCTGCAAGGGATTTCCGGGCAATAAACAGTGTTAACCCAAGCGTATTGGCTGATAAGTCTCTATTTCTTGTTCTGTTTTTTCTGGTCTATCAGGCGGGTAATCGCAGTTGAAATCCGCTTCATCAGCTTCTGAATACGCTTTTAAACGAGGAATTAATTGTATCTAGCGAAAGGAGGAATGTTTCAGGATCAATATTGCCAATATTATCGGGTTACATTCCCCATAAAGGGGAGACGCAATAATCTGGTATTACTTTAATTTTTTCTGTACTTTTTTTCTAGCCTAAATCATTGGTTTCGTCGGAGAGAACATAGATTATACCATTTTAGATTTTATATTTTAGATTGGAGAAGGGGAAATGAGTGATTGCCTTTGAGATTTAAGATATAAGAATTGGGACGGGCTGATTTCCTAAGGATTGTAATATTGCATACACAGTCTTGGACGCAGAACCTAATTATGTAGTGTGCCGATTGCGAACCTTACCCCTATAATTCGCGCGTTAAACCACTTTTTGCTTAAGTCGTGATACAGTTGCCTTCTTGTTTTTTAAAAAGATTAGGTAAAAAGTCGATTGCTATTTTTTGTCCGGTGCTATTTTGGGAATTTAATCTATTGTATGTAAAAAGACCGATCGCGCGATCGAACAAAGCCACAAAAATAGCGGACTTTGCCGAATAGCTGTAAGTGCGTGCAATTGCCAGCTATATTAACTGTATTGTCTCAAAGTAGAAATGATAAAGGTACGAGCATGCCATCTATCCGCGAGTTGCACCGACAACTGGTCAATAAAGAACGCTCTGCTGTGGAAATTACTCAAGAAGCATTAGACCGAATTACCCAGCTAGAGCCGAAGTTGAAAAGCTTTCTGTGCGTGACAGCAGACAGCGCATTGGCGCAGGCCCATAAAGTGGATGCCCAAATCGCAGCAGGCGAGCAAATTGGGCTGTTGGCCGGCATCCCGATCGCCGTTAAAGACAATATGTGCACCAATGGCATTCCCACAACCTGCGCCTCTCGGATTTTGGAGAATTTTGTGCCTCCCTACGATGCAACCGTCGTCTCGAAACTGCAAGCAGCCGGTGCGGTGATTGTGGGTAAGGCGAATATGGACGAGTTTGCAATGGGGAGCTCGACGGAAACTTCTGCTTATCAAGTTACCGCGAATCCTTGGGACTTGGAGCGCGTGCCCGGAGGGTCTTCTGGCGGTTCTGCCGCAGCGGTAGCCTCGGGAGAATGTGTCGTGAGTTTGGGTTCGGATACTGGGGGCTCAATCCGCCAACCTGCTGCTTTTTGCGGTTTGGTGGGGCTGAAACCGACTTATGGGTTGGTTTCTCGCTACGGTTTGGTGGCCTATGCTTCTTCTCTCGATCAAATCGGGCCCTTTGGTCGGAGTGTTGAGGATACGGCGATTTTGTTGGGGGCGATCGCCGGTTACGATCCGAGAGATTCCACGAGTCTTAATGTCCCAATTCCTGACTACGCCCAAGCTTTAAGACCCAGTTTGCGACCGAAGGGTCAGATCAGAATTGGTGTAATTAAAGAAACTTTTGGTGTAGGGTTGGACTCGGGGGTTAAAGACGCTGTTACTAAGGCGATCGAGCAATTTCAACAATTGGGCGCAGAAATTCAAGTCATTTCTTGTCCCCGGTTCCGCTACGGTTTGCCCACTTACTACATCATTGCTCCCTCGGAAGCTTCGGCAAATTTGGCGCGATATGATGGGGTAAAGTACGGTTTCCGGTCAAAAGACCCCGATAATCTGTTGGATATGTATGCCAAAACTCGCTCTCAAGGGTTCGGTGCGGAAGTTAAACGCCGGATTGCGATCGGCACTTACGTATTGTCGGCTGGATATTACGATGCCTATTATCTAAAAGCTCAAAAAGTTCGGACTTTAATTAAAGAAGACTTTGAAAAAGCTTTTTCTCAAGTTGATGTTTTAGTCTGTCCCACTGCTCCTACTACCGCATTTAAGGCAGGCGAAAAATTTAATGACCCCCTGAGTATGTATTTGTCAGATTTGATGACTATTCCGGTGAATCTTGCTGGTTTGCCCGCTTTGAGTTTGCCCTGCGGATTTGATGATAAAGGAATGCCGGTGGGCATACAACTGATTGGTAATCTTTTGCAAGAATCTCGGCTCTTTCAAGTGGCTCACGCTTACGAACAGTCTACGAATTGGCACTTGCAGCACCCAGAATTGCATTAATTTTTGAAAATCGGCGGAATGCTGCGGCGGAAGTTAGTAATTGATCTTGGCTAATTGTCTGAATTAATCATTTGCCCTTAGCTGTTGACCGATATCTAATTTCCCGCGTGCTCTATTTCCTATGAACAAGTTGCTGGTATTCCTTTTGTCTAAATCGCTAATAGCTTTTGGGATAGTTTTGGCCGTGGCTTATTCTGCTGCTTGTGTATACCTATTTGTAGCGCAAGGTAAGTTTATCTTTTTTCCCGCGCGGGCGATCGAAACTACGCCAGATGATTTTCAGTTGAAATATCAAGATGTTTGGCTGCCAATTCCAACTAAAACAGGTGCGGTGGAAAGCGTCCACGGGTGGTGGATTCCTGCCTCGGAAACGCCCCCCAGCCCCCCCGAAGCTCGGGGGGGAGCAAGAAAGGGAGAGAGGGTTCTGGCTAGGCCCCAAAGTGACAGACGGGCCGTCGCTTCGGTTCGGGCCCTTAACAAGGGGGGGTTAGGGGGGGTAGTTTTGTACCTGCACGGCAATGGTTCAAATGTGGGAGCAAATGTCGAACACGCTAATCGATTTCATCGGTTAGGTTTGTCGGTATTTGCGATCGATTATCGTGGTTATGGAAAAAGCCAGGGCGATTTTCCGAGTGAATCTCAGGTTTATGAGGATGCTCAACTTGCTTGGGATTATTTGGTGCAACAGCGGGGGGTTAACCCGAATCAAATTTATATCTACGGTCATTCTTTGGGAGGCGCCATCGCGATCGATCTGGCAGTGCGCCACCCGGAGGCGGCCGGGTTAATTGTAGAAGGCTCTTTTACTTCGACGCGGGCGATGGTGGATTTCCAAAAAGGGCTGTTTTGGCTGTTTCCGATAGATTGGTTGCTGACGCAGCGGTTTGATTCTCTTTCAAAAGTCGATCGCCTGCAAATGCCCGTGCTCTTTATTCACGGGACTGATGACAATGTAGTTCCAGTGGAAATGAGCAAAAAACTGTTTGATGCAGCGCCTGAGCCCAAACAGCTTTACATAGTTCCTGATGGAGGTCACAATAATGTGGCACAAATCGGGGGTGCAGAATATCTGCAAATAGTGAGCCAATTTTTAGGTTCTTCAAACTAGATAAAAGCTGTTAGCGGTAACAGGTTCAGTTTAATATCTGTACCGCCTGCTCGCAATTCTATTTGCTCGCACTTCTAACAGTACATATTTGAAGCACAGCAGTAATCACGATGATACTGCTTAGTTGAACCTTAACACATTCAGCCACCAGTCATTCAAGGCATAGCAATAATTGCAGTAATTGTTCGTGCTTATCGCTTGTTGTTTATTAACTTCGCAGCCTCGCCGAGATATTTTTCGATCCGGCATCCGGGCGCCGCAGAGATTGGCATCTGTAAGATTAGTTTTGTTCAATCTCGCATCGGTCAAGTCGGCCGCTCTGAGGTCTGCACCCCTGAGATTTGCACCGCTTAAATCGGCTTCTTGGAGGTCTGCACCGCGGAGATTTGCACCGCTTAAATCGGCAGTTCTCAAGTCGGTTCGAGTTAGTTTGGCGGCGCTCAAATTACTGCATTTTAAGTTAGCCAACAGCAGGGATGCTTCTCTAAGAGAACTCTCGCTGAGGTTGGCATTTTCTAAGTTTGCTCCCCTGATGTCGGCCCTGCTCATGTCGGCCCTGCTGAGGTCGGCGTCAGCCAAAAAGGCGTTTCTCATGTTGGCGTTGTTTAAATTAGCTTCCATTAAGTCAGCCGCAGTCAAGTCGGCATCAACTAAGTCGGCCCTGCTGAGAGTGGCGCGGCTCAAGGAAGCGCCAAACAAATCTGCACGGCTCAAGGAGGCGCCAAATAAGTCGCATCCGGGACATCCTCTTGTTTCTAGCAGTCGCTTGACTAGAGACAGATTTTGAGCTGGTAAGGGAAGTGCGGCGCAAAATGGGAGTAGCAGTATCGCTGCAGCCAGAATTTTCAGTTGGATTTTGGTCATAGTCGGGGTAAGTCTTCTAACTGCCTTTGATCACCGATTTGTCTGCGGGACTTACGCGCGGGGGACCAAAAACCCGGTTTCCTCGTTAATTCCTCGCTTTGACACTCCCCAACCTAAAGGTGTGGGGATTCTTGCTTCATCCGTCCTCTGGCTTGATTATTGCTAATCCCCTGTTTGGATACGTTCACAAGCGCACACGGACTGCCCGACCGCATTTGAAATGATTTATTTAATTGTTTGTTCCTCTTTCCTACACTATGTCGCACGTAGCTGAGCATTGCAGACGGGGAGAACCCAATATTGGCTATCTAGGCGTTTTATCGCGTTGCCATTTCTCTCTTAACATAGTATTCCCGAATGTGTCAATAGAAAGCCGTCATAAAATGACGGGGCTTGTACCCAAAATTTTGGTCAAACCCAATATTCTTACCAGAAACCGGGTTGTTGGCGCAAGTCCTACTCTAGTGCATTGGCGCGGCTCGACGGTGTAAGGTTCGATCGCGCTGACGATCGCAGATATTACTTACGCCTTTGGGATGAGAGCGCCCACTTCCAGGCTCCCGAACAGCTTCCAACGGCCGTCACAAAGCGCTGAATGCCAGGGATTCTCGAGCTTGTGACGGCAAGCGGCAAGTGGCTGACTCCGACAGCGGACAAGTATTTGTACTCAGTGCAGTTGGATTGTGCTGCGTAGGGCGCGAGTTCTCCGTACAGGCGATCGGTAAATAAGCCAATTGGCTTAGACTCTTAAGACATATTGCTGATGCGCTGCCTTCTGTAAAAAAGATAGCATTTTTGTGTGATCCCCGAAATAATACCGAGCAAGCAAGTATAAAACAAATACCGCGTGTCTCGGCGGGTGGGAAAATTGGGTACAGCTAATACTTTCAGACGAGGAAAATAGATGTTGAACAGCATAGATCAACTTGCAGAAGGCGGCCGGGGGCTCAAACTCATGTGGCAAATTGCAGACGAGCTAAGTTACACCCGGACTCTCGACGGTCGAAATTGTTTGTGGCTGAGCAAAAGTTACGAAGTAGAAGGTCGATCGCGATCGCAAAATATAAAAAAGGCTAGCGTTTTAGATGGGTTAATAAATTTCTTAAACACCTGGGATTGGCAGAATAAAACACAGCAGGAACAAGAACTGCATGAAAGTTATGTTCAACACATTAGCCTGCAAGTCAACACAGATCTGAATGCTTTAACTAAAGTTTTGGAGTGGTTTGAGCAGTTGAAAGATTTATCGCTCCCTAATGAGGTTTGGTGGAAGTTTCAGTTAGCTTTGGCTGAAGGTTTCACTAATGCAGTTCGCCACGCTCACAAAAATATGCCAGTAGAAACACCTGTTCAACTGGAAATTATCGTGCTTAACGGACGGTTGGAACTCAAAGTTTGGGATTGTGGCCCGTATTTTGATTTTGATGCGAAGCTGAAGGAAACTATCGCAGCAGATAGAAAACCCTGCTTGGATTTAGAGGTTTTGAACCATGCTTGCTTGATGCCTAGCAGACCGAAAACTTTGGAACTGTCTCGGTTTATAATTGCTGGGTAGCTTTAGAGTCAGAGACAATTAACAGGCTGGCACGGTTGAAAATAATGTGTTATGCTAAAAACGGTGTTAGGGGACGAGTGACGGGTGTTGTCTTCACGTGCGTGAGGGGTTTTGAATACTGGCGACCTGCAGCGGCTTTGCTGAAAAGCTATGGGCTTGGGTGAGTCTCTAGCGGTTGGAGAGAACCAGTGCCTCTGTGGAATTAAACATGAAAAAATCAAAATTAAAAGTTAAAAATTATTCACACTAATTTGGAATTTTTTAAATTATCATAGTATCTGGTTGCTCACCAATTACTAATGATTTCCAAAGAAACTTTATTTGTTCTGTCTCTATTTCCCTACTTGGGATTTCTCTGGTTTTTGACTCGCTCGGGAAAAACACCCCATTTAGCTCTGATGGGATTTTACGGCACTCTCGTTTTTGTGGGTGTGACTATTCCCGCCGCAATTTACGCAAAAGTTGCCTACAACGAGTCGCTAGCAAATGTCGATTGGCTGCATGGTTCTGCGGAATCCTTCTTAACACTTGCCAATATTTTAGTAGTTTTAGGCTTTAGGGAAGCGGTGATTAAAGCCAAAGCATCCTCACAGAATGGCGGCGGGGAGCAAGAGTGTATTTTAGACGGGGGAGAATAGCCGGGAGCATCTCAATTTTGTATTTGCTCTGCCTGCGAGCGGGACGCTCCCTATATGTATATATAATATATAGCGAGCGTCCCGCTCGCACCCCTAAAAAATGCTTTTTGCTCTCTGCAGAAATGCTCCCGAATAACCGCAGTTAACAGTTAACAGTTGACATACCAGTTTGCGATCGGCCAACCGACAAAATTTTAGGAAAGCATTAGAATATATGGAAACTCACATCAAGCACTTCTAGTGTCATCACCTTGGTTTCTTGCCACTGGCTCAACGTGAGAGCCGAGATTTTGGGTTAAGAAACCCGGTTTCTCAGGTATTATCGAGAATGGGTACTCTGGGCGTGAGTTGAAACAGACTACCATCTTGCTAAGTTTAGCAGTGGTGGGAATCTCCAGGCAGAAAAAAAGATGAGCTATTGCCTCAATCCCCATTGCCAAAAGCCGCAAAATCCTGACTCAACCAAGTTTTGTCTGGCGTGCGGCTCTAAATTGCTACTGAAAGAGCGTTATCGCGCCCTTCAACCTATCGGTGAAGGAACATTTGGCAGAACTTTTTTAGCTGTCGATGAAGATAGGTTGGAAACTCGCTGCGCCATCAAACAATTTTTCCCCCAAGTACAAGAAAAGGCAGAATTAGAAAAGGCAACTGCACTGTTCAAACAAGAAGCTCACCGGCTGCACGAACTCGGAGCACACCCGCAGATTCCAAGTTTGCTGGCTTCTTTTGAACAAGCCAAACGTCTGTATCTTGTGGAAGAGTTAATCGAGGGAAATAATTTGTTTCAGGAGTTGCAGCAGCGGGGAGCTTTTAGCGAGGAACAGATTTGGGAATTGTTGATCAATTTGTTGCCTGTTTTGCAATTTGTTCACGAGCACCAGGTGATTCATCGGGATATTAAGCCGGAAAATATTCTGCGGAGAACTCCCCAAAGCTTGGGGGCTGGGGCGGGATATGGCAACTCGACTCCTGGTAAAGGAAAAGCAGGGACAAATTTACCTCAATCTTCTGGTGGTATACAAGGGATAATTGTGCCTGAATCTCCTGCTGTACAGGGTTCGGCGAAGGGGGGTCAGTTTGTGCTAGTAGATTTTGGAGTTGCTAAGCACATTAGCGGCTTTTCTGAGGCGCAAACTGGGACGATAACTGGAACTGCTGGCTATGCGCCCATCGAACAAATTCGCAGCGGCAAAGCGTATCCGGCGAGCGACCTTTACAGTTTGGGCGTTACCTGCATTCACCTGCTAACTGGGGCGGTTTTGAAGGATTTGTTCGATGCTTTGGAATGCAAATGGATTTGGCGATCGCACCTGGCGCAAAAAGGCATAAAAGTCAGCCCAAAATTAGCAACTATTTTGAATAAATTGCTCAAAGATTCGGTAAGAGAGCGATATCAATCCGCTGCTGAAGTGTTGCAAGAATTGGTAAATGTTGGGCAATATCCCCGCTCTCAAATCAGTTATAATTCTCTAACCAAAATAGCTATTAATTCGCCAGTAACTAACTCGCAGCCAAATACAGCAACCGCCGTCTCAGCCGCGCCGCGCCACAAGATTCATGTTGCGCCATCCCCTAGCAACCAGACATTATTGTCGTCTAATAACTGGCGGTGCGAGCGCATTCTCCACGGTCATTCAGCCTCGGTTAATGCTGTTGTTATTAATCCTCAAGGCAATATTCTCGCTAGCGCCAGCGATGATAAAACAATTAAGTTGTGGAACCTGCAAACAGGTGAATTCATCCATACTTTTTTCGGCCATTCCGCAACGGTTGATGCTGTGGCAATCAGCCCAGACGGGAGAATGCTAGTTAGCGGCAGTTTTGACAGAAAAGTCATTGAGTGGAAGCTGGATAAAAAGGCGATGATTCGCGAGTTTTATAGCGATTTTGGTTCGCCGTACAGTCACCGGTACGGCCCCGTGTACTCGGTGGCTTTTAGTTGCGACTCTGGAGCGATT
Organism: Microcoleus vaginatus BM001213989; assembly: GCA_036700245.1. Taxonomy (GTDB): domain Bacteria; phylum Cyanobacteriota; class Cyanobacteriia; order Cyanobacteriales; family Microcoleaceae; genus Microcoleus. The sequence goes on along the minus strand of JAUBOM010000073.1, from coordinate 21,316 downwards.
GCGAGTGCCAGCGGCGACAAGAGTATTAAATTGTGGAACCAGCGCAACGGAGCATTGGTTCAAAAACTTTCGGGACATTCTGACAAGGTTTTATCTGTTAGTTTTCGCCCTCAAAGTATGATGCTTGCCAGCGGCAGTGCTGACACAACTATCAAGATTTGGCGTGTAGGTATTGGGGAGAGTGTACGGACTTTTTTCGGTCATTCAGATTGGGTTTATGCGATCGCATTTAGTCAAGACGGCAAGATGATTGTCAGTGGAAGTGCCGACGCTACTGTTAAATTGTGGAATGTCGATACAGGGGAATTGATTAATACTTTGAGGGGGCATTCTGATGCGGTTATTTCGGTGGCGATGAGTCCCGATGGCGAAATTATTGCTAGCGGCAGTCGAGACGGAACTGTTAAACTCTGGAACCTGGAAACAGGAGAATGTTTGTGCTCTCTTGCTGGGTGCAATCCGGTGGCTTTTAGTCCTGACGGTCAAACTTTAGTCACCGGTGGGGATAGCGGCGAAGTGTTAATTTGGCGGGCGTCTGTTTAATTGGGCGAGATAACTGAGATACTGGTGAAGGCGATCGGTGTCAGTATCAAGTAAACTACTAGCCCAAGAATGCAAATTAAGTTGCGATCGCATTTCTCGAAACACCGCAGCCTCCCCGCGATTGTCTAGAGGAAAAACCCAAGCATCAAATTTAGCCGACTTGAGACGGCTAACAGTTTCCTCGCCATTTTGCACCCACAATTGACGCTTAATGCGAAAGGGTTGACAGGAATATTCACCGACAACAATTCCCGCCACAGAAACGCTAGCATCTTTTCCCCGATTGGAATGTTCTTCCAAAAGGGCTTTGAGGCCATTGAGTTTTTTCCCGTCTTGTACTTGCTGCGGTGTAAGCTTGACAATCACCATTTCTAAAAGTTCCACAGGTTTTGTCGATCGTACAAAGCTGACTGGTTCCGTCGGCCAAGGGTTTTTTATTTCCGGTTGGGCCGTCTCGATTTCCTCCGTCTCAATTTCCTCTGCAACCTGTACTGTTTCAACCGGCTTTGCAGTGTCTACAAGTATCTGAATTTCCTCCCCATCTTTCTCGATTTTTCCACTAATCTGTAAGATAGCATTCTCTACAATGTAAGGTTTCACTTGTTCGTAAGCCTTGGGGAACACAACAGCTTTTATCTGATCTGTCAAATCTTCTAATTGCAAAATTGCCATCGCCTCGCCTTTTTTTGTCACTACAAGTTTGATAGCGCTGATCATGACAATAACTGATACTTTCCCCTTTTTATCTGCTAACTGTTCGAGTGTCACAACATCTGGGTCTTGGTTTACTTGCATGAGAAACTTTAGGGGATGTTCCGATACATAAAAGCCCAGCAATTCTTTCTCTAAACGCAACTTCTCCTGTGGGTCATAATCTTTTACCAATTTAGCTTTTGGCGCCGACTCATAGGTATTGACCGACTGACCAAAGCTATTCGTACCTAACAAATCCAAGAGATTACCTTGCCCGATTTCTCGATCTCTTTTGCGTTCTTGCGCCCATTTCATCACCCCTTCGAGGTTCTCTACTAATTGCTTGCGGTTTTTCTCAATTTTATCAAAAGCACCGCATTGAATTAAAGCTTCAAGACCGCGGCGGTTCACAGAATGGAGATTTACGCGATCGCACAAATCCGGCAGCGATTTAAAGTTACCCCCTTCCTGCCGCGCCGCCAAAATATTTTCAATTGCCGCTTCTCCCACATTTTTAACCGCCGAAATCCCGAACAAAATTTTATCTTTTGCATCTCCAGTCATCTCTTTGGGCAGCGGTGTAAAAGTAAGTTCAGAACTATTAATATCCGGCGGCTCAACATCAATACCCAGCTTGAGACAATTGGCAATATATTTCTGTACTTTATCCTGATCGCCCCTGTTAGCCGTCAGCAGTGCCGCCATGTATTCTACAGGATAATTCGCCTTTAAATAAGCCGTTTGATACGTGATATAGGCATAGGCCATTGAATGGGATTTATTAAAACAATATTCCGCGAATTGCAGCATCTGCGCGAACAACTTTTCAGCAATTCTTTGGCTAACTCCATTCTTAGTTGCCCCATCGATAAACGTTTCCTTTTGCTTCTGCATTTCATCAGCTTTCTTCTTGCCCATTGCGCGCCGCAGCAAGTCAGCTTGACCCAAAGAATAGCCGGCTAAATCTTGAGCCATCCGCATAATTTGCTCTTGAAAACAAAGCGTTCCGTAAGTCTCTTTTAAAATCGGCTCTAATAGCGGATGATCGTACTCAACAGCTTTACCGTGCTTGCAGTCAATAAACTGAGGAATCAAACCTGCATCCAGCGGGCCGGGTCGGTAAAGTGCCAAAATAGAAGAAATATCATCCAGACAAGAAGGTTTGATTTTTTTTACTACATCCAGCATCCCGGAAGATTCCAACTGAAAAATACCTTCTAAATCTCCTTTTTCTAAAAGTTTATAAGTTTTGGCTACATCAACGGGCAACTTTTTGATTCTAGTAAATGTCTCTTGAGCTTTGCGTTCCATATCAGAAGGCAGGGCTTCGGCATCGATGGTTATATCTTGGGTTTGCTTAACATATTCAACGGTTTTTTGGAGCGTTGTTAAATTTTTCAATCCCAAAAAGTCCATTTTCAGCAGCCCCAAAAATTCCAAATCTTCCATGAAATATTGGGTAATCACAGCACCCTCATTATTCTTTTGCAGCGGTACAAGTTCATCCAGCGGCTCTGAAGAAATTACCACCCCTGCCGCATGAACGCCATAGGTTTTGTTAGTTCCTTCAATGCGAATTGCCATGTCAATCCACTGACGAACTGGGACTTCTGTTCCTGTTTCTCCATTAATGCAAATTGTTTTTTCATAGTTTTCTTTAAATTCCTGTGCAGGTGTGTCATCGGAAATCATCACTTTAAGTTTTTCCGGTTTTCCCCGCGACACGGGAATTAATTTTGCCATTTCGTCTGCTTTTTTGTAGGGAATGCCTAACACTCTGGCAACATCTTTCAATACAGCTTTTGATGTCATTCTGTTGAAAGTAATAATTTGCGCTACGCGGTCGCTACCATATTTTTCAGTAACGTATTTAATCATGTCATCCCGCCTTTCTATGCAGAAATCGCTATCAATATCTGGCATAGATTTGCGTTCTGGATTGAGAAATCGCTCGAATAGTAGTCCGTGGTGTACGGGGTCTATATTGGTGATTTTGAGGACATAGGCAACTAGAGAACCTGCGGCAGAACCACGTCCTGGTCCTACTGGAATATCGTTGTCTCTAGCATATTTTATGTAGTCCCAAACTACTAAAAAGTATTCCGAAAAGCCCATCTGCTGAAGCATTTTCAGTTCGTATTCTAGCCTTTGTTTGTACACGGGGGGGATTTCATTTCTGGTGCGGGCTTTGAGGCGTTCTAACAGTCCCAGCCAGGATATTTCTTCTACATAAGTATCGGCTGTATGTTCTGGAGGAATTGGGATTGTGGGAATCCGAGCTTCTCCTGTCAGCTCGTATCTCGATACTTTATTTGCGACCTCTAGGGTATTTTCGATCGCCTCTTTGATTGTTTCATCATCCAAATGGTCTCGAAACAGTTGCGCCATCTCCATAGCAGACTTAAGATACTCAGTGCCGCTGTAGCGCATCCGCTTGTCTTCTTCAATCAGTTTATTGGTGTTAATGCACAGCAAAGCATCGTGAGCTTCTACGTCGTTGCAGGAAATATAGTGAGAATCATTGGTGGCAACTATTTTAATGTTGAGTTCGCGGGCAATTTTGACGATTTCAACATTAACAATCCGGTCTTCTTGGGAACCGTGGTCTTGAATTTCTAAATAGTAATCTTCCCCAAATACTTCTTTATACCATGTGGCTACTTCACGGGCAGTATCTAGCTTGTTTTGCAGAATCATTTGGGGAACTTCGCCGCCCAAACAAGCACTGGTAACAATTAAACCTTCGGAGTATTGTTTTAGTAGTTCTTTGTTGATGCAGGGGCGGGCAAAAATACCTTTTTCTGGCATTCCCTTTAAGTGGGAAATTGTGGTTAGTTTGACGAGGTTTTTATAACCTTGGGTATTTTTAGCTAAAACAACTTGATGGTATTTTCTTCTACCTCGAACTTTTACTTCAATGTCGCCGTTGACGACATACATTTCATTGCCAATAATCGGCTTAATATTTTTATTTCGGCAAACTTTGATTAGCTCGATCGCCCCGTACATCACCCCGTGGTCTGTAAGGGCGATCGCGGGCATCCCCAATTCCACCGCCCGTTCTGCGAGCTGTTGTAGCTGAGACGCCCCGTCCAGCAGGCTATAATCGCTGTGAATGTGCAAACCAACGAAGGACATAGGGATTTTAGATTTTAGATTTTAGATTCTAGATTTTACACCATTGGCGTGTCAAGGCGTAAAATAAAAAACAAAGTTTTATATCACTTTTGAGCTCGTTTGGGTTGGGGGGTCTGATGTAGCAGCGCATCAGTTCGCCACCCTCAGATTTGTTAAAAATTATCAATTATGAATTATGAGTTAAAATGTCGATCGCTAGAGTTAGGCTTTTGCTGTTGTTTTTTTCGTTTCCAAAGAAGGACATAGGGATTTTAGATTTTAGATTTTAGATTTTAGATTTTGGACTCTACACCATTGGCGTGTCAAAGCGTAAAATAAAAAACAAAGCTTTATATCACTAATGCTGCACAATTATCAATTAGCTCTCAAAGAAATTCCCCCGCTGGCTCAAACTCTTGGCGAGCAGTTTGGCAGTTTGCGTCAAGTTGTAGCCGTCGTTTTAGCAGGTTCTAGAACAACTTTAGTTGCGGATGAATCGTCGGATTTTGATTTTTACGTGTATGTTGAAGAGGAAATTCCTGTTGACATACGGGAGGCGATAGCGAGACAATTTTCCGATCGCATCGAAATCAACAATCAATTTTGGGAACCCGGGGACGAGTGGATAGATATTAACACTGGCTGCGGTATAGATATTATGTACCGCAGGCCCGAATGGATCGAAGAAGAACTCGATCGCGTCCTGGTCAAACATCAAGCATCAGTAGGTTATTCAACCTGTTTTTGGTGGAACGTTCTCACCTCAGTCTCATTGTATGACAAAGACAGTTGGTTTCAGCAATTGCAAGCAAATGCCGATCGACCTTATCCAGAACAACTCCGTCAAGCCATAACTGCCAAAAATTATCCGATTTTGCGCCACAATATTTCTGCATTTCGCCACCAGTTAGAATCCGCTGTTTACCGCCGCGATTCAGTAAGTATTATCCATCGAACAGCAGCTTTTTTAGGCAGTTATTTTGATATTGTTTTTGCTGTTAATTCAATCCCTCATCCGGGCGAAAAACGTCTCGTAGAAAGGGCAACCGCTTTGTGTTCAAAATTGCCGGAAGATTTGGATAGCCAGATTCACAGTCTAACTAATTCTATTTCGTTACCTGCGGGCGATCGCCAAATTTTACATTGTCTTGATGGACTTGTTGATAGTCTCGATCGATTGTTGATTGAGGCAGGTTTAATTGCTACTAATTCTCTGGCTAACTAGGTAAGTGCAAAAAAACAATAGTTCCATATCGTAGGGTGCAGAGTGCGCACCTCCCTAAAAATCGAGCGAACTTTTACAAATTTGCTTGTTTCACATAACCTTCCAAATCTTTAATCCGTTCTTGCGTCACTCTGGCCCTGCAATAACCGTAGGTAGAAGCAGCCAAACTACCGCCTTCAAACTGCCCTTTTGCATACTCACAATTTTCATCTCGAAATGCGATCCAAGTACGCTGTGCCGCAGTCAATCTCTGCTTTTGTCTACTGCTGATTTTTGCTTGCAGTTGCTGATATACTTGATTGAGCTTTCTGTCTGCTGCTTGGAACTCTTGAGTGGAACAGAAATTCATGTCTCGAGTGGTTTGAGGACTTTTGCAGTTAGGCTGTTGGGCGACTTGTACGGGAATGTTGCTGGCTTTGCTGGGAAGCAAAAATCCGGCTGTCAACAAAAGCAAACTTGCCGCAAATTTTACGCAAATAGTGCTATTTTTCAATTAGTTTCTCCCTTTTTTAATCTTTAAATTTTCTCGGCTGGCTGAGCCGATCGCCAAATCCACCAAGCCGCCGCCCACAGAGTAAAATTGCCGATGAGAGTCATCGCCGCTTGCAGGGTAACGATCCATTCTAGGGCTGGGGAGTTGTCAAAATAGTGCCATGTACAGGCACACATAGCGCTGACGAGAGCGGGCAGCATTCCGGCGGAAAGGGCCCACCAAGCTCGGTTTTGAGTGACTTCGCCGTAAGTCCAAATTAACCAGATGGCGGCAATCCACTCGACGACGCTAGAGACGTGAATAATCCAGGTGGGAATTGACAAAGCGTGCATTTTTTGTATTCTGAAGAAGATCAAAGATTTATCTATCGGGACTTACGCAACTGTCATATAAAGTATGATGAGTCAGTCGATTTTAGATTTTAGATTTTAGATTTTAGATTTACTCCACAGATGAATCTTGGAGCTTGAGCTTTGGTCTAAAATTTTAGGAGCATCCACGACTTAAGTCGGGGCTTGTACCTGTTTTTGGGCTGGTCATACAATTTTAGATTAGCGATTTGAGATTTTATTAGATTTGCGATTTTAGCTGACTGATGACGTAAAGCCTGGAAGCTTGCTGACAGTAGCATTTTTTTGGTAGTAGTATCAAATTTCAAATCTCAAATCTCAAAAAAACCTAAAATCTAAAATCTAAAATCTAAAATAGTTAGATTCCCCATCACAAACAAAGAAAAGAGTAGAAATGCGAGCAATTTTGTGCGGCTATTACGGTAAAGGCAACGGCGGCGACGAGGCGCTGTTGGCATCGCTACTGCAAATGTTACCAGATGGCGTGACGCCGATCGTCCTGTCTGGCAATCCTGTCGAGACAAATCAGCGGTACGGGGTAGCTGCGCGCGATCGCATGAATGCCTTTGAAGTTCTCCAAACACTCCGCACATCCGACGCCCTAATCTGGGGTGGCGGCAGTTTAATCCAAGACGCTACTAGCATAGCGAGCCCTTTCTATTATGGGGGTTTGATGGGAATAGCGCAGCGGATGGGCTTAAAAACTGTTGCCTGGGCTCAGGGAATTGGGCCTTTGAAGCGCGAAATCACTCGCAAGTTATCTCAGCGCTGTTTTGCTGGATGCACCGGCGTCAGCGTGCGGGATAAAGGTTCAGCTACTTTACTTGCAGATTGGCAAATTCCCTTTATTTTAGCGCCCGATCCCGTGTGGGCTTTGGAGAATTCCCCCGTGTCGGGCTTGTGGGATTTACCCGCGCCCAGAGTTGCTGTTTGTTTGCGTTCTCACTCTACACTAACTCCCGCCCGTTTGTCAATCTTAACTCAAGCTTTAGTTGACTTTCAAAAAGCCACTCGCACCTTAATTTTGCTGCTGCCTTTTCAAGCGTCTCACGACTTAGAAATTGCCCAACATTTGCACGAAGCCCTGCCGAAAAGAAGCTGCATCCTCAGTTTAGACGACCCCAGAAAATTGAAAGGAGTATTCCGGGGAGTCGAAATGGCGATCGGGATGCGCTACCACAGTTTAATTATGGCAGCATCCGAAGAATGCCGCTGTTTTGCCCTCAGCTACGATCCGAAAGTCAGCCAGTTAATGGAAGAGCTAGAAATGCCAGGATACTTATTATCAGAATTGCCAGACGATCCTTATTTAATCAGCAAAACCTGGATCGAACACTATGCTAACGGCGACGCCTTATCGCCAGACAGGATAAAATTTATAGTAGAGCGATCGCTCTTTCACCGCGAAGTATTGCGAGCCGCGCTCCAGCAGTCTCCGTAAGAGGTAAAATACCGTGACAGCCAGTACAGCAGACTTAAAAGTTACCTGGGAAAAATTGCCAGACGACTTCATTTTAGACGAGGAACCTGTGGAAAATATCGACCAACCCTTGCTGGCTGCCGCCTTGCGGGAAATCTTAGAAATCGCAGGGCTAATTGTAACAGGAATATTAGTGGCCCCAAACATGGGAATTTGTGCGACACTAGACAGCAAGCTAGTAATCAAAGCTCCAGATTGGTTTTATGCCCGCAACGTCCAGCCGCTTTCTAGTCAAGAAATTCGCCGCAGTTACACTCCCAACTTAGAAGGGGAAGTCCCGGCGATTGTCATGGAATTTTTATCAGCTACTGCCAACGAAGAATATTCTCAAATAGAAGATTATCCCCCCGGAAAATGGTATTTTTACGAGCAAATATTGCGAGTGCCAAATTATGCAATATTTCAACCTGCCACAGGAAGGCTAGAAATTAACCAGTTGAATTCATCAGGAAATTATCAACCACAGCAGCCCGATTCAAACGGCCGTTATTGGATTCCTGGAGTTGGATTATTTCTGGGTGTTTGGTATGGCACAAAAGCCGAAAGAACCGGATATTGGTTGCGGTGGTGGGATGAAAGTGGCCAGATGTTATTGTGGGGTGCAGAAATGGTTGAAAGAGAAAGGCAAGAAAGAGTAATCGCTCAACAGCAAGCCGAACAAGAACGAGAACGGGCCGAACAAGAACGAGAACGATCGTCCATATTGGCCGCACAATTAAGAGCATTAGGCATTGAACCAGAAGCTTAAAAAATAGGCGATGCTATTCGATCTAAAATCATTGCCAGCATTTCCACCGCATTCTTAGTAAGAGGTAAAATACCATGACATTCAATCCAATGAAATTCAAAATATCCTGGGAAAAGTTGCCAAAAGATTTCATTTTAGACGAGCACCCCCTGCAAGATATCGACCAGCCTTTGCTCGCCGCCGCCTTACGGGAAAGCTTAGAAATTGCTGGGCTAATTTGGGAGGGAACATTAGTTGCGCCTCACCTGGCGATTTGTGTAACTTTCAACGATAAGCTAGTTATAAAAACTCCCGATCTGTTTTATGCCACCAACGTACAGCCCCTTCCCGATCGAGAAATTCGCCGCAGTTATACCCCCAACCTAGAAGGAGACATTCCGGCAATTGTCATGGAGTTTTTGCCAGATAATCCTCCTAGTTATCAGGATGAATATTCTGCCAAACCAACTTATCTCCCCGGAAAATGGCATTTTTACGAACAAATATTGCAAGCCCCAATCTATGTAATTTTTCAACCGACGAGCGGATATTTAAAAGTATATCATTTGAATTCACCAGCACAGTATAAAAAACAGCAACCCGATGCAAACAATCGTTATTGGATTCCGGGAGTTGGGTTATTTCTAGGTGTTTGGGAGGGAACAAAAGCCGAAAGAACCGGATATTGGTTGCGGTGGTGGGATGAGAGCGGAGAGATGTTATTGTGGGGAGCAGAAATGGTAGAAAGGGAACGGCAGCGAGCCGATCGACTAGCCGCCCAATTAAGAGCAGCAGGCATTGAACCCGAAGCCTAATGCAATAATGAGCAATTAAAAATTGTCCCTCTGCAATTTAAGATCGCTCATTAACTAAAAAGTATTAGACAATATCGCAAAAATCAATATTTATCGGCGTTAATCCACGTTAATCTGCCTTCATCAGCGGTTAAAAAATACATTCAGGAGACAGCAAAATTGGCAAGAGTAAGAGTGCGGGAACACGTCAATCCCCTATCAATTAGATATCAAGCATCTGCAAGTCCCCCGGATTGGACTAAAATCTATGCCGACTTAAATTTACCGCTGCATTTAGATATCGGCTGCGGCAGAGGACGGTTTTTGTGGCACATGGCGCAAGTACAAACTGACTGGAATTTTCTCGGATTAGAAATTCGGGAACCTCTGGTAGACGAGGCGAATCTGTGGCGAGACGAAAAAGGCTTGACAAATTTGCACTATTTGTTTTGCAATGCTAATAGTTCCCTGAAGCCGATTCTAGAAACTTTTCCCGCGGGCACTTTGCAGCGAGTTAGCATTCAATTTCCCGATCCGTGGTTCAAGAAAAAGCACCACAAACGGCGGGTGGTGCAGCAGGAATTAGTTAATGAATTGGCAATTTATCTGGGAATTGGCGGCGAAGTTTTTATTCAGTCAGATATTGAGGAAGTAGAAAGAGAAATGTGCGATCGCTTTTCATCTCACCCCAGTTTTAAACGTCAAAACGGCGACAACTGGCTAGCAGAAAATCCCCTACCTGTTGCTACAGAAAGAGAAATTGCTACTCTGAAACGCGGTGAACCAGTTTATCGAGCAGTGTATCAAAAATAATGCTCGCTTTTGTTAAGTCACCTTTGTAATAAACGTTCTAACTTATATCTTGCACCTTTGTTGGGAACAGGCAAGATGCCTGTTCCACAAAAGTTAATTTTCTTGTGAAGCCGGAGATCCCGTTCATAAAGAAATTATTTCTAACTTAAACCCAAGACGGCAGCCACATCCGAATTTTCCATTCCATTTGCGACAAAGGCAGTCCCAAATAGATAGGCATCCAGAAAACAAAAGCACCCAAAACCAGAAAAATAATTGTTACCCCCATCCCTCGGAGTCGAGTTTGAGGGCTGTGCAGCCACCTGTCAACCCACCACGCAAGTGCTAAAGCTGCAAACACAGAACAGCCCATATAATGGTACAAAAATATGCAGCGAGTCACCTTCACCCAAGGCAGCAAATTAGCGGCCCAATTAACTATTAAATATAACCCCAGCCACATTTCAGCAGTCGGCGGAAACAAAATCGGCCGCTGCTGTTCTATCGTGTTAACAGAAGCCTCGCTGCGCGTTTGCAGCCACACCAAAACCCGGTGAACTAAAACTCCTATTACTAGCAGTAAAGCTAAGGTTGACAGCCACCAAAGCAATGGATTTCCCATTGCGTGAACGTCAAAAACTGCCTGAGTTGCACCTTGAGGTAAAGGCGGCAATACCGGATCTGGTTGGGCATTGCTGCTAGCAGTTTTGTAGAAGTAAACTATGGGGCGCAGCATCAAAGGCCAACTGTACCACGTGGAACAGTAAGGATGCACGTCAGGCCCGCTTTTAATCCGCTGGTGATAAGTCAAAATTTCCGTTTGCATCTTCCAAAAATCGGGAGTGGGATTGAGATGCAGGTGAGGAATCCAGGATAGGCTGTAAACTAAAATAGGAATGACAGCTAGAGTCAAGCCTACTTCTATAAAGTTGAGTTGAGTCAGTTTTTGTACGGGACTTTCTGGAGGAATTAGAGCAGAATTTACCTCGCTGCTGTGTTCTTCATCTCCTTTTTTTCCCTGGATAAAACGAACTGCCCAAGCACAGATTAAAATTAGATAAGTACCGAGAAGAAACCACAATCCGTTCCATTTGATAGCCGCAGAGGCGCCGAAACCAATCCCGGCTAGTACCAGCCAAAGCCAGCGCTTTTTACCTTTTGCTTCTACGGACTTTAAAATAAATAACTGACCTAAAATCCCAAATAAAACTAGATAAATGTTGTTCAGTGCGTAGCGAGATTCAACTAAAAATAGACCGTCGCAGGCTGCAAACAAGGTAGCAAGAAAAGCGTAACTGTGGCGCCGAACTAGCTGATAAGCTAGGGCTCCCACAACTAGGGGAATAAAGGAACCTGTGAGAGCATTCAGCCAGCGGTAATCCCAAGGGGAAAGCAGGGAGCCAGCCATACTGTTGACGGCTGTTTTTCCGAAGGGAAGGTGAGTGCCGATCCAAATGCCGATCGCAATTATGTACTGGCTCAGAGGCGGGTGAGCGTTGAAAAAAGGAGTTTTGGTGAGATAATCGTTGGCAAATTTAGCGTAATAAACCTCGTCAAATACTAAAGTGTTAAACCTCTCTAGTTGCCAAAAGCGTAGAGTTAAGGACAACAGGAACACACCGAGCATTCCCAGGGCAAAAACAAAAATTGATTTGTGAGAGTGTTTTTTGTTGAGGTTCATAAAACATCAGAAAATAGTACATCCTAGATTTGGGGGCGATCGCTAATTTAAAAATACTGAGTTGAGAATAGCGTAAAAATTACAATTATGACTTTTAACCTTCGCGGAGGCAAACCCAATGCGGCCGATCGCCCTTGGAGGATGCGGCACTACGTGCAGCGGCGGGTGCGATCGCACAATATGCCCCCGACGCAATCGGCACGCAGTACGTCCAAGCGCACCTGACAAGCTGCGATCGACTATGATATCCGTTAACAAGGTCTTCTTTGAGCAGGTATTTATGACTATCACGCTTTGGGCTTGGGGGCGTTACGGACTCGCTGTAAGTGCTGTGATCTTGCTAGGAGTCCCGGCGGTAGCTGCACCCAGTGCGATTCAAATTAGTCAAGGGGTATCGCAGCAGTCCGGGGGAAACCCGACTGCTGCTGCTGAAAGAGCCTTTACAGCAGCGGATCAACTGTACCAGCAGGGAACGGCGCAATCTTTAAGAAAAGCGATCGCTAAATGGGAAGAAGCATTAAAGCTGTATCGAGAAGCGGGCGATCGCCGTGGGGAAGCTTTCACCCTCACCAACATAGGTCAAGTCTACTCAGATTTGGAAGAAAAACAGAAAGCACTAGAGTATTACAGCCAATCCCTTCCCCTGAGTCGGGCAGTGGGCGATCGCAAACAGGAAGCTAGTATCCTCAACAGCATCGGCAGTGCCTACTCATATTTAGGAGAGAAACAGAAAGCAAGAGAATATTTTAGCCAGTCCCTTCTCCTACATCGAGAAGCGGGCAATCGTTATGGGGAAGCTACAACCCTCAACAATATCGGCTTAGTCTACTTAGAATTAGGAGAAAACCAGAAAGCAAAAGAGTATTACAGCCAGTCTCTTCCCCTGTTTCGGTCAATAGGCGATCGTGGTGGGGAATCTACAACCCTCAGCAATATCGGCTTAGCCTACTCAAAATTAGGAGAAAGCCAGAAAGCCCTAGAGTATTACAGCCAGTCCCTTACCTTGGCACAGGCCCGGGGCGATCGGCGCGGGGAAGCGATCGCCCTCAACAATATCGGCCGCGTCTACTCAGAATTGGGAGACAACCAGAAAGCAAAAGAGTATTACAGGCAGTCCCTTCCCCTAAGACGGGCTGTAGGCGATCGTGGTGGGGAATCTACAACCCTCAGCAATATCGGCTTAGTCTACTCAAAATTAGGAGAAAACCAGAAAGCGCTAGAGTATTACAGCCAGTCCCTTACGCTGACACAGGCCCTGGGCGATCGCCGCGGGGAAGGGATCGCCCTCAACAATATCGGCCGCGCCTACTCAGAATTGGGAAAAAACCAGAAAGCAAAAGAGTATTACAACCAGTCCCTTCCCCTGAGACGGGCAGTGGGCGATCGCCGTGGGGAAGCGATCACCCTCAACAATATCGGCAGTGTCTACTCACAATTAGGAGAAAACCAGAAAGCCCTAGAGTATTACAGCCAGTCGCTTGGACTGAGTCGGGCTGTGGACTATCGCGTTGGCGAAGCACTCACCCTTTACAGCATCGCTGCTGCCAAACGCGATCGGGGCAATCTCACTGAAGCCCTAACAGACATTGAAGCCTCCCTCAAAATTATTGAAAGCCTCCGCGCCAAAATTGCCAGCCCAGAACTCCGCGCCTCATACTTTGCCACCGTGCAGGACTATTACCAGTTCTACATTGACCTGTTAATGCAACTGCACAAAACTAATCCCAAATCTGGTTATGATACCAAAGCCTTTGAAGCCAGCGAACGTTCCCGCGCCCGCAGCCTCCTCGAACTTCTTCAAGAAGCAAACGCCGATATTCGCGAAGGTGTCGCCCCAGAATTATTGCAGCGAGAACGCAGTTTACAACAGCAACTGGATGCCCTTGAAAAACAGCGAATCGAATTTCTCAATCGCCCAAACCCCACTCCCCCCCAACAAGCAGAATTTGAAAAACAGTGGCAAACTTTACTAGCACAATATCAGGACATTCAAACACAAATCCGCACCACCAGCCCCCGTTACGCCGCCCTCACCCAACCGCAACCCCTAACCCTGGCACAAATTCAACAACAAATCCTCGATGAGAATACAATTTTACTCCAGTATTCTTTAGGGAAAGAGCGCAGCTATCTCTGGGCCCTCACCAAAACCAGCATCACGAGTTATGAATTACCAAAAGCTGCCGAAATCGAGACAACTGCCAAAAACTTTCGCGATGCTGTCACCGCTCCAAGTTCCCGAAACAGCCCCAATCAAGTCACCCAAGCCAACGATGCTATCAGTCAAATGATCTTACAGCCCGTTGCTGCCCAACTCGGTCAAAAACGCCTGCTCATAGTTAGCGATGGCGTTTTGAATTACCTCCCCTTTGCTGCCCTCTCGCTCCCTGGAAAATCCGGTGAAAATGGGAATCCGCCTTTAATAGTAGACCATGAAATCGTCCTCCTCCCTTCCGGTTCCACATTAGGAATATTAAGACAAAACTACGCAGATCTGCCAGCCCCTACTCGGACTTTAGCAATTTTCGCCGATCCAGTTTTTAGCGGTAACGATGAACGAGTTAAAAATTATTCTTCAGCCACCACTCAGCAAGCGGTAGAAGCAGCAAATCCCGGTTTAAGTCGCTCCAGAGGCGACAATAGCGTACAGTTTGACCGTTTAAAATTCACTCGCAAAGAAGCTCAAATCATTCAAGGGTTAGTTCCTGCCAATTCGATCACCCAATCCTTTGATTTTGCAGCCAGCCGCGCCGCAGCAATTAGCTCAAATTTAAGCGAATATAAAATTATTCATTTTGCCACTCACGGTTTAGCGAATAGCGATCACCCAGAACTATCAGGAATCATATTGTCGCTGATAGATGAAAAGGGCAATGCTTTAAACGGATTCCTGCGACTTACTGATATTTTCAATCTGAAGTTAGCAGCCGATTTAGTAGTTTTAAGTGCCTGTCAAACAGGATTAGGGCAGAACATTCAAGGCGAGGGCATGGTAGGATTAACGCGGGGGTTTATGTATGCTGGGGCGAAGCGAGTTGTGGTGAGTTTGTGGAGTGTGGACGATGAAGGAACGGCTGCGTTAATGTCGAGTTTCTATCAGAAAATGCTGCAAAAAGGGTTAACGCCAGCGGCAGCATTGAGGGCGGCACAACTGGAAATGTGGAAGCAGGAAAAGTGGAAGTCTCCCTATTATTGGGCGGCTTTTACGCTTCAGGGCGAATGGCGATAAATTTTAGGAAAAACAGTTATGATATCAAGTCCGATTAATGGCTGATAAAACCTATACGGGCATCGGGCATCGGGCATCGGGCATCGGGTATCGGGCTTGCCATGAACAACAGCCAACAGTCAACAGTCAACAGTCAACCGTCTTCCTTCTTTCTTCGTGCCATAAGCGCCTTCGCGGTTAAATAATACTAATTCTTCCGACCCGAAAGGAGCAATTATAAAAAAAAGCGGCTCCGCTTGTCGCAGAACCGCCGTCACAGAGGATGAAAAATCAAAACTTAACGCACAGCGCCCTGTACTGAAGGTGATTCAATTGTCTTCATAAAGTACAGCTTCACTAATTGCCAGGCGTTCGACAGATACAAAGGCACTTTTTGGAAGAACTGCAAGAATTTCGGAGTGTTAGAAGCAACAATTGCGGTCAACTTCTGGTTGTTTTTGAGGCAAACATCCAGCCGTTCGTAAAATTCTGGATTGTTCACGTCCAGCATGACGGGGAATACGCGGCCTGCTGTTTCGTTGGTCTTTTTAATCACTTCGATGTCGTATTCGCGAGCATCGAGTCCGAGCGATCGATAAAAACCCGCGCGCTGGATATCATTGAGATACATTGTCGCGAACACCGACAGCAAGAAGAAACGGCACCAAAGCTTAGCGCGCCAATCATTCAACATCTGAGGCTGAGCTCTCATCACCGCATCAAAGAAATCTCCGTGGCGGTTTTCATCCTGGCACCAATTTTCAAAGAATCGGAAAATCGGATAAATCTGGTCTTCAGGATGCGCTTTTAAGTGCTGGTAAATCGTGATGTAGCGCCAATAACCGATTTTTTCCGACAAGTAAGTCGCGTAGAAAATAAACTTCGGCTTAAAGAATGTGTAACTGCGGCTCTTTGTCAAGAAACCCAAATCCAGGGACAAATTAAAGTCCGAGAGAGCTTTGTTGAGGAATCCGGCGTGCCGCGCTTCGTCGCGGGACATCAGCAAGAAACCTTCGGCCAGCACTGGATTTTTGTCCTTGAGCTTGCGTGCCAACTCTTTGTAGAGCAAGAAGCCTGAAAACTCAGCGGTGCAAGAGCGTTCCAGGAATTCAATGAACAATTGGCGCTTTTCGCCGTCGATGTGTTCCCAAGATTGCTCGAACTCGGCATCCCGCACGAAGTGGTTGCGGTTGTAGTCAACGCGAAATT
This sequence comes from Microcoleus vaginatus BM001213989, assembly GCA_036700245.1. Taxonomy (GTDB): domain Bacteria; phylum Cyanobacteriota; class Cyanobacteriia; order Cyanobacteriales; family Microcoleaceae; genus Microcoleus. Next base: position 5,004 of record JAUBOM010000073.1, on the reverse strand, counting down.
CTTTAATAATTGCTTGCAGTTCAGCTTCATTTACCGAGATGTCCATTTTGGCCATCTCGTCAAAGTCTGTTGTGTAAAATCTCGGCGTGAGAATAGTTTCTTTGGCTGGGGCTTTCACTCCCGGCCGCAGTTCTTCAAAAGTGGGTTTTTTGAGGGAATCTACCATATGTTTATTGGAGTTCTGCTTATAACTACTCTGAGTTTCAGTTGTCGGTTACCGAGGGCGAGCGATCGCCCCTGTCTCTTCGTCTTCGCCAGACCGCGCGATCGGCCTCGTTATACTTTACCAAGCTCTCGACCCTGGAAATATATTGCTGGCGTTAAGAATTGCTACGCAGAATTACTTATGGGAGTCGGGGAGACTGGGAGTGGGGGAGACTGGGAGTCGGGGAGACTGGGAGAATTTCAATTGTTGTGTTCTCTCGGACTTGGCTGTGATGCACAAATCTATCCGGGTGTCAAACTGTTCAAACACTAAATAGAAAGTACAAAATATATAGAGCGAGTCCAATCGTTAGAATAACCAAGCAGGACGGTCAGAAAATGAGCAATTTGGGTGTTAGTTACCTTTTATGGGCAGCTTGTTTTTTAGGCCCATTCGGACTCCACCGCCTCTACAACGGCAAGATTGGTACTGGTTTACTGTGGTTGTTTACCTTTGGTTTGTGTGGGTTCGGGCAATTGTTTGACTTGCTGCTGCTCCCCAACATGGTGGACGAACACAATGCCAGTCTCAGGGGCAAACTCGGCGTATCTCGCGAAGGTATACCGCTATATCCAGTCAGCGGGGCGATCGCCGCGACATACCCGAAGCCAACTCCCGACCAGTTAGGGGTTAAACTCCTGAAGGCAGCTTATACCAAGAACGGAAGATTATCTGTCACCCAAGGGGTGATGGCAACCGGCGCTACTTTTGCCGAAGTGGAAGAGGCTTTTACGGCGATGCTGAAAACGGGTTATGTCAGTATCGAGAACGATTCAGTAACTGGCGTCGTGATGTACCACTTTCACGAACTTTAGCTGGTGCGGGTGCCTCAGAATCGGGGATTTTTTCTGTGGTTCGAGAGGGTAATGGCTGACGCACCCTACGGGGGCTTTAGCTGGTGCGCGTGCGTCAGAATCGGGGATTTTTTCTGTGGATCGAGAGGGTAATCGCGCTGGGCACCCTACTACTTGATATTGCTGGCCGAACAGTTGTTGCCGTTTTTCGAGTAAGCATTGCTGGCAAAATCGGCTAGAATGTTTGTTTGTCTATATAATCCGAAAGTATTTAGCGTCATGGCAGTCCCTAAGAAGAAAACCTCCAAATCCAAGAAGAATATGCGCAAGGCAACCTGGAAGCGCAAAGCTGTAGTGGCAGCTCAGAAAGCTCTGTCCCTGGGTAAATCAGTTCTGACTGGGCGTTCCAACAGCTTCGTGTATCCCGGCAATGAAGAAGAGGAGGAAGAATAGAAACGAAATACTGGGCATTGGGCGAACCCGATGCCCGATGGGTCAATCGATTTTTGCTGTTGGTAAAATCAGCATGGCATCGCCAAAGGAATAAAAGCGGTACTGATGGTCGATCGCCTCTCGGTACAAATCCAACAGCCGAGGCCTTCCAATCATCGCACTTACCATCATCATCAAAGTAGAGCGCGGCAAGTGAAAATTGGTAATCATCCCCTCTACAACCCGCCACTTGTAACCAGGGTAGATATACAAATTGGTCCGGCCGCAAAAAGGCTGCAAGGAAAAATCGCCGCTCGCTGCTGCAGCTCCCTCTAAAGCTCGCACTGCTGTTGTACCCACGGCAAAGATGCGCCCGCCTCTGGCTTGAGTTTCGCGGATTTTCTCGACGGTGGCGGGGGGTACTTCTACCCATTCGCCGTGCATTTGGTGAGCCGTTACGTCTGCCACCTCCACCGGGCGAAATGTCCCTACTCCGACGTGTAGGGTGACAAAAGTTTTTTCGATTCCCCGCTGCTGCAAGCGACTGAATAATTCTTCGGTGAAGTGCAACCCGGCGGTGGGGGCCGCGATCGCCCCGAGTCGATCGGCATAAACAGTCTGGTACTGTTCCGGTGCAGCTTGGGAATTTTCGATGTAGGGCGGCAGGGGTACGTGGCCGTATTCGTCCAAAAACTTCGCCAGACTGTCATCTGTGGGGATGTCAAACTCCAGCAGCCGCCCTCCTGTTGCGTCGTCCCTGGCGATAACTGTCGCAGTCAATCGACGATCGAGTACCTCCGCTTCGGGAAGGCAACAGCAAGGACCTGCTGCGGAGTCCTCACTTGCTGGGGCGATCGGCTCAAACCGAATTTGTGACCCCAACTTTAAGCGTTTCCCCGGTTTAACCAAAGCCAGCCAGCAGTTGTGCTGCCGTTCCTCCATCAACAATATCTCCACAGCCGGGCCGTTGGGTTTGCGCCCGTAGAGCCTCGCTGGCAGCACGCGGGTGTTATTGAGTACCAGCAAGTCTCCCGGCTGCAGCAAATCTGGCAAATCCCGGAAAATCCGGTGTTGCTGGCTGCTGGGAGAATCTACAGCCAGCAAGCGAGAACTGTCCCTCGGCACTACGGGATTTTGGGCAATGCGCGAGGGGGGAAGTTCGTAGTTGTAGCCGTCCAAAGACCAGTCAATCTCTGTCATCGAGTGAATTCCTGTGCGATCGATCTGTCAACTGGGTAACAAATTGGGTAAAAACCCCCATCCAAAGTCGGGTGCTTTTCCCCTTGTGGTGGCGGGTATAGCCCGGGATGATAGAGGTATAGCATCAGCTTTGCTCCAAGGATCGTTATGGAATACCTCTACTACATCGCCAATACTAGCCTTACTCTGAGAGTCGTGGATTACCTGCGCACGGCTCATCATCTTCCCTTGCAATTTATCACTGTTATTCACCAAATTGACGGCTGGGTGGTGAAGGTGAAAATGAGCCAATATTTAACTCCAGAAATGCACGGCGATTTTCGGGCTTTTATGAACGAACTCGGGATTCCTTACGATCCTGAAATTCGCTTGCAAATGGCACTTTGGAGTTTGGAAACGGGACAGTCACCGCTGAGCGTGATGCGCCGCTACCAGGTAGCAGTGGTTTGTCACGGCAGCCCGGACCGCAAGGAAATTGAAGCGTTTCGCCAGCAGTTTGTCAAGGGCCTGGGATATTGCCCAGAAACTCTCGCCTAGACTGCCTAGCAGATAAATTAACTGTTATGGCAGAGGATCCGAGGGAGAGAAGGGGAGAGGAGGAGAGAGGGAGAAGATTTAACGCTTTTGTCACGTCGGTTAAAGATGAAGAAAGAAATGCGCGAGGGCAAGGGCAAGTTAACAATTAAAAATTAGCGAGTGGGATTGCTTTGTGATTTTACCCTCTAATTTTTAATGATATATTTTTAATTGCTGAAAGCCGATCGAATGTATTCTTGCAGGGTAAGGCGGTAGTTTTCGGCAAGGGGGGAGTGAGAGTTCGCAGCAGTTAACGGTAATATTTGCTTAGTGTTTGGCCGTGAAGGTTCGCACCTAACTAGGGCGACATCAAAGCGACAAGAATTATGTGCTAAATCTGGACGGGTGCTTAAAAATATTTCGGCTGTTTGCCAAACTTTGGCTTGTTTTGTGGTACTAACAGCGAGCATTCCACCAGCATCCCAATTTCCCCGGCGGCGAGTTTTTACCTCTACAAATGCTAATGTTGGGCATGAGTGATTGGGAAGAACTCGGTTTTTTGCGCTTTCTTCATCTCTTCCGAGTGCGATGATGTCAATCTCTCCCCAGCGACAGCGCCACTGTCGGTGCAAGATTTCCCAGCCTTGCTGCTGCAACCACTCGGCGACTAAGTTTTCTCCCAATGTGCCGATATCCCGAGAGTTTGGGGATTGGGGGGAATTGGAGTGGGCCGTCGCCATCCTCTTCGAGGGCTTTCCTTCGGATCGCAACGCTTTCGCTAACGGGCGATCGCGCTTTCTGGTAGAATTCAATTCTGAACTGTCACGGCTGCCCATTAGGTTTAACTTATGAATTCTCGAATTCGCCAACATCGCAAAAATATTTATACTTTCTTGCTGAGTTTTGTTATTTTAGCAGTAATTGCCGCTGGGGCGATCGGCATTAATCCGGCACCTGCTTTCGCTTTGGATCACGACAAAGAAATCCTAGTCGGGGCTGATTTTAGTGGACAAGTTCTGACTGACGACAGTTTTAATAAAGCTAATCTTCGCAACAGCAATTTTACTAATGCAGATTTGCGGGGTGTCAGCTTTTTTGCGGCAAATATGGAAGAGGCAAATTTTGAAGGCGCTAATTTCACAGGAGCTACTTTAGATTTAGCTCGCATGATGAAAACAAATTTAACTAATGCTATCCTTGAGGGCGCTTTCGCTTACAATACCAGACTCGAAGGAGCTGTCATTGACGGTGCTGATTTTACAGAGACGCTGCTGCGAGACGATATGATCGAAAAACTTTGTAAAGTGGCAAAAGGTACTAATCCCGTGACGGGTAGAGATACTCGCGAAACTCTTTTTTGCGACTATTAAAAGGCTAATTAAACCAAACTTACCCCGCAGGCGGGGTAAGTTCCATGTAAACTATCTGGCAGTAGGGCGATCGGGCTTGAGCCAAGGCGCGGTACATGACTGCAATATCAGCGAAACCCCCAGCAAATCGAAGGCTTTATGCTGTAAACGAGTGGGCGTGGTCAGGCCGAAACTAACTGCAACACCCCCTAGTTTCGGCTGAATTCGAGTTTAAAATATTGATATTTCTTACTCTAGTCAACCTCTTTACGGTTAACTAACGGAATTTAGTTCAATTGCTAATCGATTAGGCTATTCATTGACATACTCACCGACCTGAAGGTACGGTGATTCTTAAGCCTCGCGACTTAAGTTTCTGCTTCGGGGCAACTGCCTCTACCCTCAAAGAGTTTTGGTCTTATGTTCGCTCCACAGACTAACCCCGCAAGCCCTGCGGTTTTTACGTGTCGAATACCAAACGGAATTCTTCGTAGTTTTGATTCTAGGG
>JAUBOM010000309.1:0-2556 GCA_036700245.1 Microcoleus vaginatus BM001213989 | reverse complement strand
ATATGGGCAGACTGCTACCCCAAATTTGCGGAAAGACTGCTCAAAAAAGTTCAGGATTTTATCCGACACCCTTAGCTTTGTGTCAGTTGATATCTAAGTTAGTCAGTGGTGAGAAGACAGAGCGAATTTCCAGCTTCAATGAACCTGCGTGCGGTACGGGTGCTTTAATGTTAACACAGTCGAATTACTGTCTGAGCGGTATCGGTCAAGATGTAGATCGTACTCTATTAAAATGCCCTTTGTTTCAGTTTTATATGTTTTCACCTTGGCTGGCTGTTCCGATTTGGTGGTTGGGTCAAACTGATTTGCTCCTTGGCAATACTTTAAGTAGCGATCTACCCGAATCAATAAACGCTGCTTACTGGTATAATGAGTGGTTTGAGCCAGTCGAGTTCCCGGCTGAAAATCATACTGATTGTCCTGTCGAACATGAAATAAATTCAGGAGAAAGCTCAGAAGTTATTGACTTGAATGATCAGACATCTATTCACTCAAATCCAGTAGTTCAAGAAGTTGTTAATGGCAAACGCCGCTCTAGAAAAACGACAACATCTCCTCACCAATTTACGCTGTTTAATTTGGATGATTTCTAGCCCAATACGTACCTAATTCTCACTTGTGGCGGCGGCCGTAATGTTATGAGTAGGCTGGACTTCAGAAGCAAAACTGATTGTAGAAACTGCTGCTTTGAGGACTTGTTCCGCCCAATCTGCTACAGCCAGCCCTTGAGTTTTAGCCGCATCTTGCATCTGGGCTTGCAGGTGTATCGGGAGCTGTAGAGTTAAGGTAAAAGTATCTCGTTGGGCTCGTCTTGCCTTTTTGACTAACTCTGGCTCGATCCATCGATCGAGCCACAATTTACATTTAGATCCCCGTTCGTTACCATCTTTCTCAATAAAGCTTAGTTTGCCTAGCTTGTGGCAATAAAAACTGTGAGGGTCGTCTTGAACAGGCTCAAAACTGCAATGATAGCAGTTCCAGCAGCTTCGGCATTGAGTTTCTGTCTGACTGGATGTTGCTCCCAATCCCTCAGCATTCTCTTGAGTGGCTGCTGAAATCTCACGGTTTGACGATGGATGATTGGCTGTTTGAGTTCGTTGGTTTTTGGAACTGTTCTCGTTGTTAGACTTATTCCTCGAAATTTTTTTCTGGTGTTCTTCAACAACTCGGGCAACGTGAAAAGCCGTAAGTTTGCCGTTAGGAGCAGTAGAAACCGCTTGAGCCCAAGCCCTAGGCTGCTCTTGGGAGGGTAGTGCTGTTAGAGGGCGAACTTGGCGCTCATTGGCGGGAAGGATTTGTGCGCCATGGCGCACATTTTCATAGACGGTTGCCGCTTCAATCAATTGGTAAGCCCAGCGACGAGACATTTCCCACCGATTAGTGCAATAGTCTTCAAACGTCGAGAAGTCTTGTCGGTAGAGGCGGCGATCCCGGATTTGGCGCAAAGCTTGCCCTATTTCCCAGAAAGCTTTCAAGCTCCGTTCGACTTTCGCTTCCAAGCTGCTTAATTCTAATGCTTCAGCATCAGTGAGCGTACTGCTCTGAGCAGACAAATCTTTAGCGTCGGCTTTGTTTAGGTGGCAGTCCTGTGCAACTCTCGCAGGGAGTTCAGCGCTGGGAACAACAGAGAAGTTATGTGCATCAGAACCGCGAACTGTTTTGGAGGTTGACATTGATGTTCCGTCCGTCTTGCGCGGTGCAAGATTAAGTATTGCATAATGCAAGAGTAATTGCGTAATCGATTAAGGCTTTGATGGCTCAAATTTTGTAGAAAAGGGGTAAAATACAGCAGGGGCAGTCAAAAATGCAATCGTCAAAAAATTGCTCAAACCTTTCAAATACAAGGACTTTACCGTTAAATAGATGTATAGTGCCAGGTAATTTATCTGATCCGAGGTAATTTATCTGATTCTCGAAAGATCCTGTCTCAATCCCTCCCGTAGCGAAGAGGTTTCTATGTTACAAAAAGTAAAATAGTGTACTGTAATAGCGTCAGGTAAGTACTTGTGACTGTTAGCTCTGTGTCTTCTCTTATACTCGATCGCCAAAAGCGGCTGACTCAGTTGATCGAGCTGCTGCTGAAAGAAGGCTGGACTCAAAGCGCTTTAGCCTCCGCTATCGGAGTAGATTTTTCAACAATATATCGGTGGTTAAAAGGGAAAACGATACCCGAATCCGATTCTAAGAACTTTCGGCAACTGGCAAAGTTAAGCGGTGGCAGTACCAAGACTCTGCAACTTTATTTGGATGGAGAAATATCCCTATCAGTTTATCAACGCGGTTGGGATGAGGTGGCGATCGGTCAAGTGAGTGACAGCAAGAGGATAGGCTCTGAAAAAATTAAAAAAGAAGTTTTAGCAAAGATTTATTCCCTCGATCCAGATGATATTGCCGATATCATTTCTTCATCAGTAGCATTTTTAGCCAAACTTGTATAGTTGGTAACAAGCAGCCTGCACCCTTACGGTTTTTTGTTGAGAAACCGGAAAAATCACCGTCTAATACCAAATCCGGTTATCATAGAATACTAACAAATCAACGATAGTTAAACCAATG
>JAUBOM010000308.1:0-2558 GCA_036700245.1 Microcoleus vaginatus BM001213989 | reverse complement strand
ACTAGCTTTTTCATTGTAGCCCTTTTTCATATATTTGCAAAAGTGAGATGCACCCCCTTTTTTTATCTGAATACCTCAGACCTCCCATTACATTAATTCTTCCTTTTCTTCGGTCTCGCCTGATATTTTTTCGGCTTCCTTTTTTACACCAGTTCTTTTTTCTAGTGACTCTTAAACTGAATTTACTCTCGTCCCAAAGCCATACCTGCAATCTTTCAGGAGTTAATTTTTATACTTTTAAATATTCCGATATTTTTTCTTTAAATGCTGTTCTTTTGTCGGGATTTATTTTAGATTATAAGCTAGATTTTGCCCAAAGGTAAACGTACTTTTTTTGCTTTAACATCCTCCGAACTTGCGCTCCACTTAATTTTATTCCGGTACTATGCTCTAAATATATTGCTAATCTTTGTGCTGTCCATCTTCCAAATTCGTATCCTAACTCTTGAGGCTCTTTGTCTATAGTGTCTAATAATATTTCTATATATTTATCTGTGGCTTTTCTATGGTCTCCACTCATCCTTGCATCGGTTAGAGTTTCTAGATTATCGGGATCTCCCTTCAGACACCAATGAGACACCTTATTTACTAAACAACCCAAAAATTCAGCGATTTTAGCTTGAGTTTTTCCATCATTGAGCAATAATAAGATCAGAATTGTTTCTCTAATATCTCCGTTTCTTTCCTCTCTTAATGCTTTTTGCAGTTGCTCTATCTGTTGGGAACTGAGATGATTTTTGGCTGGCATTTTTCTACAAGTAGACTCAACTAAATTTTAATTATACCCTATTTAAATGTACAACAGCTTAACGCGCTCCTAGTGCGTAAGCTTCAAAAACTTTTATTAAGCCCCAGAGCAGCGAAATTGCTTGCCCTAAGGCAAGTGACACAGTTAAATACTGGACGGAAAACCGCAGGGGTGGACGGAAAGAAAGCCCTCGAACCCTCACAAAGACTGGCACTATTTGAAGTGTTAGTTAAGAACTGGAAGCAATGGAAACATCAGCCCCTAAAGCGAGTGTACATTCCCAAAGTAGACGGAACTAAAAGAGGACTAGGAATCCCGACCATTAGCGACAGAGCATATCAATGTCTCATCAAATATGCCTTGGAACCCGCAGCAGAAGCTACGTTCAAGGCTCATTCTTATGGGTTTAGACCTAGCAGAAGCTGCCATGATATCCAGAGACAATTATTCAATAATCTAAACTCTAGCAGTAATGGGTTAGAAAAAAGAATTTTGGAATTGGATATTGAAAAATGTTTCAACAAGATTGACCACAAATTCTTAATGCAATCAGTCCAACTACCAAAGGCAGCAAAACAAAGGGTATTTAGGGCAATAAAAGCTGGAGTCAGAGGAGAATTTCCTTCATCAGAATCCGGTACATCGCAAGGTGGAGTTTTCAGCCCATTACTAGCAAATATAGTTCTTCACGGATTAGAGAACGTTGGTCATGAGGTTAGATTAAAAATCAGAAATGGTGGCAGATACATAGACACTATTACTGGATTTCGTTATGGGATGACGTTGTGTTTATTCTGAAACCAGAAGACGACCCTGAGCCCCTCCGAGGATACATTGATAAATTCTTGGAAACAAGATGATTAAAAGTTAAAGAAGCCAAAACCAAAGTCGTACATAGTACAGATGGTTTCGACTTCCTTGGGTGGAACTTCTCAGTTAAGCCCAATGGTAAATTCATTTCAACACCAAGTCAAAAAGCTACAATTAGCATTAAGGCAAAAGTTAAAGAAGTGATAAAAGATAGTCGTTTCACTATCGAGCATCGAATCAAGAAGTGTGGTTCGGTGGTAAGAGGGTGGAGAAATTACCATAGATTCTGCGATATGAGTCAACACGACCTGTGGTCAGTGCACTATTGGTTATGGAAATTCATTCGGGAACAAGGAAGATACAACCGTTATCAAACCAATAAGGTTATAAAAAGAGCAATTCCTGCGGTTAGTTGGTCAGCCTGCAAGTTTGTCATTGTCAAGGGAGATAAATTACCCTATGATGGCAATTTTGTTTATTGGTCAAAACGAGAGAATGCTAACTACGATGGAATAACGGCACGACTTCTCAAGAAACAGAATCACAAATGTACAGAATGTAATCTATCGTTCATGTCAGGTGATATTGCAGAACTACACCATATCGACGGCAACCATAACAATTGGAAACCTATAAATTTGGAAGTTCTACATCGTGAATGTCACCAGCATCAGACCGTTCATGGTCAGGTGAGAGTCCGAACAGCGGGTTAAACCCGACTTATTAGGTGTCAAACTAGGAGCCGGATGCAGTGAAAGCTGCACGTCCGCGTTCTGAAGGAGAGGTGTCCTGTGGTAACACAGGCATCGACTCTAATTGAATGGGAGGTGTCCTGTGGTAACACGGGCATCGACCCCAACCAAGGGAATTTTAAAGCTTACTATTTATATGGGGCGGTAGCTCCGCAAACAGGAGAAAGTGTAGGGGAAGAATTTTCACATCTGGATAGTCTATGTTTTAAAATATTCTTAGAGCAGTTAGCCGGGGAATATCCAGATAA
>JAUBOM010000072.1:0-39096 GCA_036700245.1 Microcoleus vaginatus BM001213989 | reverse complement strand
CTCTTCCGATCTCATGGGGCATGGGGCATGGGGCATTGGTAATTTGTTGTTTTTTATTTGTTATTAGAAAAACTACTAACCAGTAACCACTAACCACTATAGTCCTAGACGCAGAAACCGTTTTTTTACTAAATACTGGATTTGAGCCTTTAATACTGGTAAAAAACCTGGTTTCTTTGGTATTTACGCATAAGTCCTACACTAACTACTTCCGATACCCAATTCCCAATTCCCGATGCCCAATTCCCAATTCCCGATGCCCAATTCCCAATTCCCGATGCCCAATTCCAGATTCCCGATGCCCAATGCCCAATTCCCAATTCCCTGATGTTAGTTTCTGGCCTTAAAGTCTTTAAAGATAGTTTGAAACGAGTACATCAGCCGGTGCACATCGTTTGTGGCTCTCGGAAAAATGTTGAGTTCCCATTTTTTGCGAGCGGTTGTTAGCAGTTTTGCTACGGGTTGGGAGTAACTGTTAGAAATGAAATAGCTCCCGCCTTCGTAGCGAATGTCTGAGGCTAAGCCGATAAAAGCACCAGCCATTTCTAGTTTAAGTTCTGAGGTGCAGTGCTGAGATTTTACTGCTAAAATTACTTGCGAGTGCCGGGGTTCGCGGTTGAGCAAGCGGCAGATATTTGCTTCTTTTTGGTACAAAATTAAAACGTTACAGTTGTGCAGAACTCCGGCTCTACCTTGGACTTTTACTCCTAGGTGAACTTCTAGGGCTGGTTTGTCGGGAAATTCCACAACAGCATGAGTGTATGGATGTGCGGTTCCGTGGAGTTTTCCCGCTGTTTTTCTAAATGTTAAATATTTCGGTGTTTCGTCGTCTAAAACATTGTTATAATAAATATTACCCCCTTCATTAGCAACTGCTTTTAGCAGGATGGTGAATAGGTAAGCGTCAAAAATGCTTGATTGTTCTGCGACGCCGTTGAAGTCTGGATCGATCGAGCTTTTTAATTTGCTTTTAATTGCGGAATTTGTGGTGTAGTTGCTCGGCCCTAAAGGCAGTTTTTCCAGCAATTGCTTGAGGGCGATCGCCTGTTTGTGACGGGGGGCTGTGACGCTGGAGGTAAACTCGATTGTTTGGGCTGATTCTGCACCTAAATTGGCAAAGGTAATTTTTGTGCCGAGGGGAGAGGTTTCTGATTCTACTTTCAAGAAATAAGCAATTTCGTCTTCCATTTCGGAAGTGTTCACAGTCGCTTGCTCGACTGCATCAATTAACAGCAAAAGTTGTTCTTTTGCGGTATAATCTTCTATCTTGAGCAGGGGTGTTTTTCTTTTGAGCGATCGCTCTTCTATTACTTTGCCTATCTCTACAGTATCCCCTACTTGTTGAACTACCCAACCCAAATTAAACTCATTCAGATTTGCCGCCAGTTCTTGATAGAGTTTGGCGTACTCGATCTCGTCCATAATTGTTTCTGCGCTGCCTACTATTCTGATTATACAAGCAGATTTGATTTTTTTGTCAATGGCTGGAGAGCAACTACGCAGATTGCCTGTAATGGCGGATTGGCGGAGTGTCCGAGTGTTTGAGTGGGGAAAATCTTTGTCTTGGCCCAACATCAATCCGTTACATCCGTTAAATCCCGTACACTGCTGGTTGCCGAACTTGCTGCTGCTTGAGAGAGACAATTGGGAGTAAGCTATTCTACGACATTTGTAGCGATCGAACTATGGCAACTATCAACGACAACTACCTCAAACTCAAAGCTGGCTACCTGTTTCCCGAAATTGGGCGCAGGGTGAAAGCCTTTGCAGAGGCGAATCCGGAAGCGCCCATCATTCGGCTGGGGATTGGCGACGTGACTGAACCACTACCGGAAGCTTGTCGCCAAGCGATGGTGGCGGCGGTGGAAGAAATGGGTTCGCGGGATACCTTTAAAGGATACGGCCCGGAACAAGGTTATGAGTGGCTGCGGGAGAAAATTGCCGAACACGATTTTAAGGCGCGGGGATGCGATGTTGATGCTTCGGAAATCTTTATTTCTGATGGTTCTAAGTGCGATTGCGGCAATATTCTCGATATCTTTGGCAACAATAACACGATCGCAGTTACCGATCCAGTTTATCCGGTGTATGTAGACACTAACGTGATGGCTGGACACACGGGAGATGCCAACGAAAATGGCGAATACGGCGGCTTAGTTTACCTGCCAATTACAGCGGAAAACAATTTTACTGCGGAAATTCCCACCGACAAAAAAGTCGATTTAATTTACTTGTGTTTTCCGAATAACCCGACGGGGGCAACTGCAACTAAGGAACACTTGCAAGCTTGGGTAAATTATGCTAAAGCTAACGGTTCGATTATTTTCTTCGATGCGGCTTACGAAGCGTATATTACCGATCCGAGTTTACCGCATTCTATCTACGAAATTGAAGGGGCGCGGGATTGTGCGATCGAATTTCGTTCTTTTTCCAAAAATGCTGGTTTCACGGGTACTCGCTGCGCGCTAACAGTTGTACCGAAGACTTTGACTGGAAAAGCAGCAGATGGTTCCGATGTCGAAATTTGGAAGCTGTGGAACCGCCGCCAATCTACTAAGTTTAACGGCGTTTCTTACATCGTGCAGCGCGGTGCTGAGGCGGTTTATTCTGAGGCTGGCAAGGCACAAATTCAGGCTTTAGTCAATTTTTACATGGAAAATGCTGCGATTATTCGCCAGAAATTGACAGCGGCGGGAATCCAGGTTTTTGGTGGCGAAAATGCACCTTACGTGTGGGTGAAAACGCCTCACGGTTTGTCGAGTTGGGATTTCTTTCAGAAGTTGCTGGAAACTTGCAATGTGGTGGGAACTCCTGGTTCTGGTTTTGGTGCGGCGGGTGAGGGTTATTTCCGCATTTCGGCGTTTAACAGTCGGGAGAATGTGGAAGAAGCGATGAGACGGATTGTGGAGAAGTTTAAGGTGTAAAAGCGCGAGAGATAAGTCTTTTTGGGGCGGGCAAGATGCCCACCCCACAAGAAATTGATATGTTGTGGAACAGGCATCTTGCCTGTTCTTGAAAATGGTGTAAGATAGGATTTTTGGAAGGTGCGATCGGCTGATTGTCGCAAACTTGACTTGCTGCGGATGAATATGTGCTGAGGGCGATCGGGTTCAATCTTGGGAAACTTGCCCAATTCACAAGCTTTCAGTTATATTAAGACATATTCCACGAGCAAGGTAGGGTCATATGTTGTCAACACTCCTCGCGCTATCAGCATTAGTTCTAGCAGCCACATTGACATACACGCAACTGAAACTAGCCAAACATAAAAAGCTTTTACGTAAATATGATTCGCTTTTTTCCAAAGAGGACTTTGAAAAGCAATTAGACTCTAACATAAATCTCAAACAAGGGGAGCTCGACCAACTGGCAAGCGAGCAAGAAAAACTAAATGCTAAAATTAGAAACCTCCAGCAGAAACTCAGTGAGGTAGAAGAATCAGAATCAGTTCAATCTTTCGGATTTTATAAATCAAAGTATAACTTTGGCAGTTCTGAAGAATACAAGCGCCGACTTGACCACATTAGAAGCCAACAAAGTAAAATGCTGAAAGATAAGACGGCGGCTATCTGTCATGTACCGTGGGAAGTAGAGGGAAGCAAGAAAAAAGGCAAAAAAATGACCGATGATTTTCTGACGCTGATACTGAGAGCATTTAATGGCGAGTGCGATGCTGCAATGCTTCAGGTTAAATATAACAATGCCATTAAATTAGAAACCAGGATCAACAAAGCTTTTGAAACCTTGAATAAGCTATCAGAAACTAATCGCTGTGCGATCGTGCCTAGTTATCGCTCTCTAAAACTAGAAGAACTATATTTTACTCATGAGTTTCTGGAGAAAAAACAGGAGGAAGCTGAAGAACAGCGGAGAATCAGAGAGCAAATGCGCGAAGAAGAAAGAGAACGCCGGGAGATAGAAAAAGCTAGAAAAAATGCCGAACAAGAAGTAAAGCTTCGCCAACAAGCTTTAGAAAAAGCTCGACGAGAGGTAGAACAAGCTACAGGTCAACAGAGAGAACAATTAGAACTTAAGTTGCAACAGATGAATCTACAACTTGAAGAGGCTCTTTTTAATCAAAAAAATGTGATTTCTCGCGCTCAGATGACAAAATCAGGATATGTCTACATCATTTCAAATATTGGTTCTTTTGGAGATAATGTTTATAAAATTGGGATGACGCGAAGAATCGATCCCGAGGATCGCATTAAAGAACTAAGTGGAGCATCTGTGCCATTTCCATTTGATATTCATGCAATGATTTTTTCGGAAAACGTTCCCGAAACAGAGAACTTATTGCATCAATATTTTCGAGATAAAAGCGTCAACAAAGTTAACGAGCGCAAGGAGTTTTTTAAGGTAACATTAGATGAAATCACTTCGGCAGTTGAAAAGATTGCAGCAGAAACTCAAACTGTAAAAAAAGCTGAAATTCAATTTACCAAGGTTGCGGAAGCAGAACAGTATCGTAAAACGCTAGCTATAGAATCAGGTGAAACTCAACCTCCAGATTCAACTTATACACCGACATGGGATGAGGGGGAGGAAGAATCAGAGACAGACGAATAAGGAATTCAAAGGCTATGGAGTTCACACAATAGGACAAACTATCCGAAAACCAAAGCGCTTGACTCGATCGTCTGAATCCCAGTTGTAACGATAGGCCGATCGACATTCTGTCGGAGCATTTAACCAAGATCCGCCTCGCAACACCCGCGAATTATTGTTACTGTCAGTCAACCATGCACTTCCATTTGTGGGTGCTTCGTGATAGCTTTCATGCCAGTAATCTAAGCACCACTCCCAAACGTTGCCGTGCATATCAAATAATCCAAAAGTATTGGCAAATGCAAAACTTTTGACAGGATTGGTTTGCTTGCGATAGCTTCCTTTTGCTTTTGGTCCAGACTTATAGCTGTAGTTGCAGTCATAGTTTGCCACATCGGGGGTAATAGTTTCTCCAAAATGAAAAGGGGTGGTAGTTCCAGCGCGACAGGCGTATTCCCATTCTGCTTCAGTTGGGAGACGGTACTCGCGTCCTGTTTTTTGGGAAAGGCGATCGCAAAATTCAACAGCATCGTACCAAGAAACTTGTTCCACAGGCCGATCTGCACCTTTGAAGTGGGACGGTTCGAGTTCAATATCTCGATTCACCTTGCCGAAAGCAGCAACCGCTTTCCACTGTGCTTGGGTAATAGGGTATTTGCCTATTAAAAAAGGTTTGATGGTTACTGAATGTTGAGGCTTTTCGTTGTTCATTCCTCCTAGCTCAGTTTCCAAGGAACCCATTAAAAAAGTACCGCCCGGTATTAACACAACTTCTAACACAATGTCGCCAAGTTTTTCTATGCGATGTTCTGCTATTTGGGGATGACGATCTATTGTTTGTCCTTTGACATTTACCGAGATTACCTCAAACTCAAAAGTGTGGATATTGGCAGGAATAGGTAAATTTTCAGAGCAGGTAATTTCTTTGTTATTAGAGATGGATGGAACGGTAGCAAGATTATCTACAAGAGCTTCTGGCGCTAGGTCTAAAGCTTTGCAGATAATTTCAAATGTTTCACAATCAATTAGCTCTTGTTTCAGGAATCGAGAAATTGTTGATTGACTCAGACCGCAATTTTGAGCAAGTGCTTTTTGGGTCAACCTTTTTTGTTTCAAAGCGATTTTAGCTACTTCTACTCCTGTTGCAGATGCACTTACCTTAGCGCCTTTTTGAAGGGTAGGAACAGCTATTGCTGATGAAGTCGCAGTCTCTTCAAGGCTAAAATTAGGAGTTGTTTGCTGTATTTTACTGCCAGGAACAGGAGAGGAAATGGTAACTGGCGATCGCCCCGACTTGACAGATTGTTCTACCTCTGCTGGTAAGGATGTTCTGCTGCCGGAGTTGAAACTATTTGGCGACAGCAGAGATGGTGAAACTGACTGCGCTGCTTTCATTTGACCTATCTTTTGAAAAGCATCAAGCGCCTCCATATCTCGACCCTGTGTAGCCGCAATCACTCGAATCCACAACTGTTCGGCAGCATCTAAATCGCAATTCATTAGCGATCGATAAGCGTTCATTTTGAGTGTCTTGATATCCATCTCCGTGGCGTGCTGAGGCATCAGGAGCAAGTAGCGCTTATCGGCCGGATCTACAGCAGTGCGGGGATTCTGTTCGGGGTACTTGCTATACTTTTTGCACAGTTCTGGAACGCGGTGGCGCAGGTGTAAATCTAGCCTTTCTACTGTGGCACAGTTGAGTTCTCCGCGCATTCGCAACCCTTCTAAAAGTGCATAGGTAAAAGCTCCGTGTTGCAGTTCGTCAATCTCCCAAGATTTTTGTGTTGGGCTACAGGAAGAAATGACGATCGCACCCTGCTGCGGCTCACCACCAATTCCAGCAGCACCACGGCTGCCGTCGGTGCGACAAGCATCGAGAATTAGAATTACATTGTCTGCACCCGATCGGCTGAGCCGCTCTCGCACATAGTTTACCGAAATTGCTGTCCGCTGGATCGATCTGGGATTGGCATCCTGCGGCATCAAGTAATCCTGGTTGGCGTGTTGCTCCCCGTGTCCTGCAAAGAAAAACCAACAGTTGTCACCAGCAGACAGAAACGGTTTAGTTTCAAAGCGATCGTGCAAGAAAGAAATCAGGTTGCCATAACTTGGCTGAGTAGGAATTTTCTTGCCTTTCCATAGAAAGTCCGCCGAATCATTTGAAAAAAAACAGATTTCATCAAAATTTGCCTCGCGCCGAAAGAAATCTCGCACGGCTTCGGCATCCTGCTTGGCATACTTCAGAGATGAGAAGTTGTTGGGGTTGTAGTTGTTTATCCCAATAACGATCGCCCAATTTTTTGACATCTCGCCGTGCTGCTTTAATGAGTTTTTTCTGTTTTGAACTTCAGAGTTATCCCGCCCTTTCCACCCACTTTACCACCGCTGCCCAGCAAGCTCAATTGCCCTTCGCCATTAACTTCTACCGATAGTTCAATTTCATCTAATTCCATTCCCGGCAAATCTCCGGCTGTCTGCTTAGCACGGCTAAATACGCGCCCAACCAGTTGCAGGAACTCCGTCACCCCTGCTTCTAGTTTGTCAGCTTTCACGGGAACAGCCCGTCTGCTAGAATTCTCAGTCTGTTCCACTTCGTCATCAAATGGGTTTCTCCGCTGCCCATCTCTACTGCCAGACGAAACGGGTACCAGAGGGTCGCTATCCGTCACAACCCATATCACATCGTCGTCTATCATAGCTATTTAAAATTCTCTAGTTGCTAGATTATCTGATTCTATTTTATCTCAAAAGGTTAACTGTTTTCTTTACAGTTTTTTTACAGGATCGATCGCACTTTAGCAACTGAGTCAAAAGTGCCATCGCGCTTATTCAGCCATCTCGTACCATCCAAACCAGCATTCCCAAAATTTCATCCACCGGAGGCAAGGCATAGTCATTAAGATCGATCGATACAATTTTTTCCTCTAGTTTGAGAAATCGCCACTGCGTGCCGTTACTGACACTGCCATAAATAACTGAAATTGGTTTCCCCTTCGCTTCATTAAACTTCTGCATTGCCACCATTTCTGCAACGCACTGTCCAATTCCTGTCTTCAAATCAGCTTTTTTAGCCTCAACAACCGCCACTGCGGGTGCTTCAATCTCCAACATTTCAGGAGAACGACTAATCAAATAATCACAAATCCCGTTTAGTCCACTTTCATAATCAACCGTAAAGTCTTCCCCCGAAAACAAGCTAATATTCTGCTGCAAAATCTTTCTGACTTCCAGCAGTACCGGAGTAATAATCATTTCGGATCGAGCTTTTTCGCTACCTGTGGCCACAGCTACGGGTAAACTATTTGCCAAAAAATCTGTCAGGGTTGCACTCGGATGGATCGGAGTTATTTGCGGTAGAAATCGCGGCCCTTCTACAGTTGTTAATCCAAAGGCTTGTTTAACTTTGATAATTGAGGTGAAGTCGCGATAACACATGGCTCAATTTATCCTACTACTTATTACTGGCAAATTGTCAACCCCTAAAGCTCGATAAATTGTATCTCTTTGCTGATAATCCCGCCCCAAAGAACGAATCGCATTTTGCAAATCTTCGACAGACTGACAACTGCCGCCAACCGCACCGGCCATCGTTGTAATGTGCTCTTCCATCAAAGTGCCGCCGATGTCGTTGCAGCCCCATTTAAGCGCTTCAGTAGCTCCATCTAAACCTAATTTTACCCAACTGGGTTGGTGATTGGAAATCAAATTTCCCAAGAAGATTCTCGATACAGCGGTGAGTAACAATGTATCTGCTAAGATTGGTTGGTCGCGGCCGACTCGACTCCGCAAAGGTGCCGGTGCTTCCTGTCCGACAAATGGTAGTAAAATAAATTCTGTAATGCGTGCCCCATAGTTTTGGTCGATCGCAGTTTGTTGGAGCGATCGCACTTTTTCTAAATGCAAAACCTGCTGTTGGGCCGTCTCAATATGCCCGCAAAGCATCGTACTCGTTGTCGGCAAACCCAGACGGTGAGCAGTTCCCACAATTTCCAGCCAAGTTGCCGAATTTAGTTTTTCCGGGCAAATCACCCGTCGCACAGAATCGTCGAGAACTTCCGCCGCAGTTCCCGGCATCGAACCGACTCCCGCATCCCGCAAAGCCGAAATTACATAGCTGAAACTAAGATTATCTCCTCTGGCAATAAATTCTATTTCTTGCGGCGAAAAAGCGTGCAAGTGCAACTGAGGAAACTTATCCTTAATAGTTTTCACCAATTGCAGATAATAAGGTAAAAATGCGCCGTTGAGCTTAGCTTGAAGATTTAAGCCCCCCTGCATACAAATTTCCGTCGCACCCCGCTGCACAGCATCTGTTGCCTTTTCTTGAATTTGAGCTGCATCTAACCAAAAAGCGCCCTCATCTCCCTCGTCGCGGCGGAATGCACAAAAACTGCAATGCTGCTCGCAAATGTTAGTAAAATTAATATTTCGATTTATAACATAGGTGACAGTATCCCCTGATTGTCGGCGGCGGAGCAAATCAGCAGTTGTTTGAATAGAAGCTCGCGCATCGGGATTTCTTTGCTGCAAAAGTACCAAGGCCTCTGCAGAAGAGATATTATAACCTTGTAAAGCTCGATCGAGAATTGCATCCACAGTTTTTTTGTTAGCTAAGCTACAGAATTTCTGCCTATAATTAAGGCGTTTTTATATTTTAACGAATCAACTATAGAGGAACGATATTCTAAAATCTCAAGTCTTAAAAAACCATCCTTTATTTTCTGGACACTGAAATTATGGGCATCAACCAAGCAAATCAGGTATTGCCAGTGCCGTCTGGGCCTTTGCAAATTCCTGCCGTAGAGACTTTAAATTCAACTTTTACAGACGCAGGCACACCGCCAATTTATTTTTCCTTGGTCATTCCCACCTACAACGAGTGCAAGAATGTCAAGAGTATTGTGGAAAAATTGAGCCACTTGCTCGATGGCAGTATTCCCGGCAACTACGAATTAATTGTAGTCGATGACAACAGCCCCGATCGCACCTGGGAAGTTGCCCAGTCCCTGACAGCGGAATATCCGCAATTGCGGGTGATGCGCCGGGAAGACGAGCGGGGGCTTTCGACAGCGGTAATTCGCGGGTGGCAGGCAGCTCGGGGCGAGGTTTTGGGCGTCATCGATGCCGACTTGCAGCATCCCCCGGAGACGCTGTTGCAGCTTTTAGCAGAAATTCAGCGGGGAGCCGATTTGGCCGCTGCGAGCCGCCACGTTGGCGAGGGTGGCGTGAGCGACTGGAGCGTTATCAGGCGATTTTTATCGCGGGGCGCTCAAACCGTGGGGTTGGTGATCCTGCCGGGAGTGGTGGGCCGAGTTTCCGATCCGATGAGCGGCTATTTTATGGTGCGTCGCAGTTGCATAGCGGGCAAAACCATGAATCCTGCTGGTTACAAAATATTGATTGAAGTGCTCGGCAGAGGCGATATCCGCTGGATTGGAGAAGTTGGTTACGTGTTTCAGGAGCGGCAAGAAGGCGAGAGCAAAGTTACCTGGAAACAGTATGTTGAGTATTTGCGACATTTGCTTCGGTTGCGGTTTGCCCGCTGGCCGATGGGCAAGTTTCTGCGGTTTGGCATTGTGGGTTTCAGCGGCGTGTTTGTGAATATGGGGGTTTTGTACGTGCTGCGGGATATCCTCAATTGGGAGCTGACTCGCAGTCTGATCGTTGCTGCTGAATTGGCAATTATCAGTAACTTTTTGTGGAATGATTTGTGGACTTTTGGGGATATTTCTAAGCGGCAGCCAGGCAAGCGCCAGCAATTGAAACGGCTGTTGAAATTTAATACCATTTGCTTGA
This sequence comes from Microcoleus vaginatus BM001213989, assembly GCA_036700245.1. Lineage (GTDB taxonomy): Bacteria > Cyanobacteriota > Cyanobacteriia > Cyanobacteriales > Microcoleaceae > Microcoleus. The sequence continues at coordinate 28,752 of JAUBOM010000072.1, read as the reverse complement.
TGGGTTTGATTTTGAATGTGCTGCTGGTTAATTTGCTGTTTAATATTTTTGGGATGAATGAATATTTGGCTAATTTAATTGCGATCGCGGCTGTGACTCTGTGGAATTTCTGGATTAATATGAAATTGAGCTGGCGGGTAACGGATGTTGATTAGCTAATTGGTAAGGGGTAATCGGTATTTGGTAATTGGTGATTGATAATTGATAAAATGACTGATGGCTAATGACTAATTACTAATGCCTCTTCTTCCCTATGCCTTTGAATGACTGAATTAATGATTAAGAACAAACAACTGTTGTTGCTATTGCTGTGGACGGCGATAGCCTTTATTTTGCGCTTTGCCAATTTGGACTCGAAACCGCTGTGGACAGATGAGTTTTCGACTCTAGTTTTTAGTTTGGGCAACAGTTTTCGCGGGGTGCCGATCGATCGCGCGATCGACCTTTCTACATTATTACAACCCCTACTATTGCGTCCCGATGCTGACACCGCCGACGTGCTCGGCAATTTGCTGCTAGAAAGCAATCATCCACCAGTGTATTTTATGCTCGCCCACTGGTGGATGCGACTGTTTGGGCCGACCGAGGATAGTTTAGTTTGGATTGGGCGAGCTCTTCCTGCATTATTGGGCGTGATTTCAGTTCCAGCTATCTACTTTTTAGGCAAATTTGCTTTTAGTTCTCGTTTAGTCGGTCAATGTGCGGCCGCGATGATGGCAGTTTCTCCCTACGGCATTTATCTCGCTCAAGAAGCTCGCCATTACACTTTAGGAATTTTATTAGTTATTGCCTCTCTTTTTTGCCTCGCCTTAGCTGCAAAAAAGCTGCAACAGTCCGCTCCCCTGCCTATCTGGGCGGTGCTGCTTTGGGTAGTTGTTAACTGTTTAGGAATTGCGGTTCACTACTTTTTTGTACTGACTTTGTGTGCGGAAGCAATAGCATTAATTGCTGTAATCTGGCAGCAGTTTAAGGGAAAGTTGCCAATTGACAACAGCCCGCAGCCTAATATTTGGCAATTTCAAATCCTCGGGCGGCTTTTCTCGGTAGCGATGGGTACTTTAGCAGGCGGTTTAGTTTGGCTGCCAATATTTTTGTCAAATAAATACGGCAGCGAACTAACTAATTGGATTGTCAGCGGCGATCGCACATTTTTAAATTGGATCAATCCGATTTTTCAAGCTTTAGCTGGATGGATCACTGTCATGTCTCTGCTGCCGGTGGAATCGCAAAATTTGGCAGTAGTAGTTGTATCGGCGATCGCCATGACAATATTTTTTAGATTGGTGCTTCCCATCCTGTTTAGCGCTTTTAAAAATTCCTTAACAACGCCCGATACTCGTTTAGCTGCTGTTATTTTCGGCGGATTTGTGCTAGGAGCAATTTTCCTATTTTTCAGCTTTGCATATATTCTAGGGATTGACCTAACTCGCGGCGCACGATACAATTTCGTCTACTTTCCGGGGGTGATATTGCTTTTAGGAGCAACCTTGGCGGTTATTTTTAACACACCTACAGCCAAAAGTCAATGGTTTAATTTTCGGGCGATCGAAGTTCCGGGCAAAAAAGCTGTGCTGCTAATTTTAGCAATGGGTTTTTTTAGCGGTGTCACAGTAAATTCCAATCTCGGCTATCGCAAATATTACAAACCAGACCTTTTAATTCCGGTTATCCGCGAATTCTCGAAAGTTCCGGTGTTAATTGCCACTACTCAAAAGACTCATGTAGAAAAAGGAGAGTTGATGGGGATAGGGTGGGAATGGCAAAGAAGTTCGGCAACGGATTTTGTAGCGGATGTAACGGATGTTAGGAAGAAAGAAGAAGTTAAAGCCTTTGATTCTCCGCTGTTTCTTTTGGCTAATCAGAGAAGGGATGGGCCGGAAATAGCGGCAGGGACACTTGACAAAACACTCAGTCAATTAGAACGCCCGCTTGATTTGTGGTTGGTTAATTTTCGCGTACCTGTGAATCTAGAAGCACAAAAATGTCAGGTTGAATCGCGCGAGTTGCCTGCGGTGGATGGGTATGAATATCAAGTTTATCATTGTTCCTGATTTGGCGATCGCCCCCAACGGCAGCCCGATCGACTAGGGAGATCGATCGATAAATTTAGGACTCATATCATGTGCGATCGATCGCCCATAATACATAGGTCGGGGCGGGTTTGTGAGATTGTCCGTTTTTGGCAAATATTATTTGTGAACCCGCCCCTACAGGAATCAGGGTAATCGACCGGACATGATATCAATAAACTGACATTGCTAAAGCTATTACCAATAAGCATCACTCCGCTGATGTAGATGTAGGGTGTGCTGGGCGCACCTTACCGCTATCAATACGATCGAGACTGTTCAATCAAACGCTAAGAGTCAGCGACCAAATGTTTAATTAAGACGCTTATCACTTCACCTGGATTCTGAGTTGGGACAAGCGGACTCCAGTCAGAAACGCAGGCAAAATTATCGCGGTGAAAAGAATGAATGACGCGGGAAACAACAGGACGAGAACTGATAAGGAAGATTTTCAAGAGTTCTCGGTTGGCTGAAGTTGGGGAGTTTGGTTCTTTAGCGGGGGGCTGATTGAGTTCGGTAGTTGGATTTTCTGGCCCAACCTCGAAAGCAAGTATTAATTCGGTATTGGGTAGCATTTGCCGGATGACTTTCAGGGAAGATTCTGCTTCGCTGCGACTGCGAAATAGCGCGACGGGTAAGCGCTGAAAGTTTGGCAGGAGTCGGTAAATAATCCAGGCATTCGCAGTTTCTGGGGTGTTCATGGCTGTATTGTAAATTGGGTATGTTTGCCCATAGGAATGTGACAGAATTGCACCTTTTATTTTTAGTGCAGTCTGTTCTGGCTATGGCTGTGCCTATCACAAGCTAGTTAAGCGCTTAAATTGAGCGCTTAAATTAATCTGTTATAATAATATGGTAAAAAAAAGGCAACGTCAACGGCAACCAGAAAATGAGTTGGCTTTTCGGAGACTGCGAGAGGACGCTAACTTGAGCCAAGAAGAGTTGGCTGTGCGGATGGGGGTGTCGGCTTCGTCGGTGCGGCGATGGGAAAAGGGAGACGAACCTACGATGACTGTTCGGCAAATGAGGGATTTTTGCCGTTTGGTGGGAGTATGTTTTGATGACTTGCCGGATTATCTCAGTCGGCGAGTAGATGAGGAGGAGTCATAGGGGGATAGATCGATCGTAACTTTATACAAACAATTCAGTTCCAAATTCATGGTTTTCAAACAACCTAATAAGAATTGTTGCCGCTAGATTGCCGCTCTTGACGCTTCACAATTAGAAAACTACAATATTGTATTATGCAATGTCCGCTTGATCGACCGTCAAAAAATTAGTTTCTCAAAAATTAGTTCGCAGTACGGACTTGGTGTCCGCTCCGAAATTACGGACACCAAGTCCGCACTACAAACAGTTGGAAGTTAATATCGTCTCAAACAATCTTTATTTAAAAAAACATTATGGCTGGCAAATTCGCTAAAACCACCGTTGCTGTTTTGAGTTTACTTGCGATCGGCGCGGCAACATATCTGTACTCGGATGGTTATTTAGGAGCTGATAGTAAACCCCTAGATAATGCTAAACTGATTCCGAGTGATGCTTTAGTAGGCGGCACGCTCGATCTCAACCCTCAGTCTTGGTCAAAATTACAGAAATTTGGCACACCAGAAGCTAGGGAACTTTTCGATCGAGCTTGGAAAGAGTTTGAGAAAGAATTTGCTAAGGAAAGCCCTCAACTGAATTACGATCGAGATATCAAACCTTGGCTGGGTACTGTTGTCTGGGCTGTATTACCATCAGCTAAAACCCAAGGACAGCAATCGCCTACTCCTGAAGTTATCGGGGTAATTACGATTAAAAATAAGCTGAGTATGTGGCAATTAAATCAAAAGCTCAGCAAGATTAATCCTGACGAAAAATTTAAAGAGATTGATTACAAAGGATTTAAAATACTGGAGTCTACTGCTAACAAAGGCGATAAAAGCTACTGCGCGATCGTGAAGCGTTATCTTGTTTGCAGTGACAAGGAGCAAAATGTCCAAAAATCTATTGATATCTACAAAGGACAACCATCTTTAGCAAGCAAGGCAGAAGTTGCCAAAGTATTATCAAGCGATTTAAAAATTGACAATCCAGTAGCTCAATTTTATATTTTTGATAGCTTAGCCTTGATAAAGGAGAGTGTGGCAAATGCTCCTCAAACTCAAAATGCACCGCTGCTCGATCGACCGGAACTATATCCGATAAAGTCTTTAAGCGGCGGTATTGGCATTGATGATGCTGGGATTCGGATTAATACTGTTGCCAATTTACAGCCGAATGCCACCACTCAAACCAACTTTCAGCCCGCAACTGAAAAAATAATTAGTTATTTTACCCAGCAAACAGTTGCTTTATTTACGGGTAAAGGCATCAATAATAATTGGGGTAATTTTGTCAGCCAAACACAAAATATTCCAGAATTCAGCCAGGGAGTTACTCAGTTGAGAGGAAATTTAGCAGTATTAAATCTCGATTTAGATAAAGATATTTTTGGCTGGATGGATGGAGAATACGGGTTCGGAGTAATTTCACTGCCCGACGTATCTTTAGAAAGTGCGATCGGGGTAAAAATAGTAATTCAAACCAGCAATCCTGAAGCAGCTAAAAGCACGTTTGCTAAATTGAATGTGCTTGCCCGAGGTAATGGTATAGCCGTATCTGAAAAACAGATTGCCGATCGAGCTATAACTGAATGGCAAGGGCCCAGTCAAGACTTTGTATTGGGACACGGTTGGTTAAATGCAAATTCAGTATTTATCGCTGTAGGGAATGCCAAAACATTACCAGCGATCGCAGCTACATCAAATCCAACTTTAGCACAAAGCGAAAACTTTCAAACAATTACGAGTTCTTTACCAAAGCCTAACAGCGGCTACGGTTATTTCAATTTTGAACAAATTCTGACCATGGTCAATTCTGCTGCATCTAAAAATTTCATCGAGTCATCTGTACCCAAAGAAAATATAGCAGAATTCGATCGGACGATCGCGGCTCTTAATTCTGTACGCGGCATAGCCATGACAACTGCAGAAGTAGATAAATCGACGCAGAGGTATGAGATGCTAATCGCACTCAAGCCAGCAACTGCCGGGGCATCACTACAAACTCCGTCAGCTAATTTACCTGCTACTCCGCCTGCTGTTTCACCAACTAATCCGCCGACAAATTTACCCGTGACTCCAACAGCAACTCCGTCTCCAATTGCCAGCAAAACTACTCCGCCGACAAATTTACCAGCGAATCCAAAAGTAACTCCGCCAGCAACTCCAACCAATGCTGACAATGATTTTCGGCAAGCAGTAAATCAAGCAACTCGTGCAGCTTCTTTAACTCAAACTGCCACAACAAAACAACAGTGGCAACAGGTGATTGTTGCCTGGGAACAAGCAATTGCTGGCATGAAAAAAATACCTACTAATAGTCCTAAATACAAAATTAGCCAGCAAAAAATTGTAGAATATCAAAATAATTTGAAGTATGCGAAGCTGGCGGTCGATCGAGCAGAAGAATAAGTTATTCTGTTTATAAATCGGCGGTTGCAACCGCGTCTACACAAATTGATGCTTTAGTCATTCAAAATCAATTTTGGATAGTGGTAATTGAAAGTAAAGAATATGGTTTCAGGGTTTCGCGGGCGATTCCCCAGATTTTAGCATACATGATGGGAAATCCTTACCCCGAAAACTCTACTTTTGGGATGATAACTAACGGCGAAGAATATATTTTCCTGAAGCTGCTGCGCGGGGAAATAAATCAATATGCGCTGTCAGATTTATTTAGTATTTGCAAGAGTCGCAATAATGGCTTAAATGAAGCTATGCGGGTTCTCAAGCAACTTGTTAGTTTGTCTGTAAAGAGATGAATGGTTATAATTTGCGATCGCATTACTCTTGCCTCACACTATCGGGTACGCCCACCGCCGAAATACCCGATATCGCCTTTAAGTTTTGACACCGAATCAACTCATTAAAATCCAAACTGCGCCCTTCAATTTGCGCCACAGCCTCGATCGCCCCCAGCAAATGTCCGGCCGCTTCCGCTTCGTTGTAACCGCGCCTGAGAGCGACTCTAATCGCCCCCTCGTCAGCATCTAACTCTACTTGGGAACTGCGGTTGTCGCGCCAAATTCGAGTCATGGCCAGTCCCGTCAAACCGCCCGCGATCGCAGTGCCGATCGCATCTCCCTGCAACAATTCTACAACAGTCCCAACAATTCCCGCCAGAGCCGCACCTTGATAAATATCCGGTTTAAACCACTTAAAGCTGCACAGAAAACTTACATTCCGCAATAGCAGTAAATCCCGCTGCGGCTTAGATAGCAGCCGCCACAAATCAAAATTAATATAAATCGGGCGAGATTGATTCCAAGGCAAAGGAAAATCGCAGTCAATTACCGTTGATTGTTGTGGCTTATTAATAATTTTACACATCATGCGGCCGGAAGCGGGCATCACATCTAACAGGCGGCGAATTTCGAGATCGGGATTCATAATTTTTGGGTAATTGGTTGTTGGTTATTAGACCTATTGCATAAAATTTTTATTAATATGTCAACCGCAGATTCAAGGCAGATAAACGCAGATAAACGCAGATAATTTCTAGATTGTTTCGGAATGCTTGCAATTTGAGTCTAATCTGTAGGGACACGGCATTGCCGTGTCCTTTTCCCGCTCATTTAAGGGCTTTTCTTGGAGTCAGATTTGGGAGATTCTTGAGCTTTCGGAGCCGCTTTTTCACTCTTCGGTGAAGGCTTCGGACTGGCAATTGCTGGGGCAACAGACGGCTTTGAATTCGCGGCTGGGGATGGCAGCGGTTTGGGAGAATCAGGGGCTGTTAGCGGTGCAGCAGGGGCTGTCTTAGCGCCTAAAATGCTGGTGTCTCCGGTGTCAAAGGTGCCGGCGATGCAAGCGATCATCATTGTCGCTAAGGTGCCGACAAATAATGCTTTCCAACCGAGCTCGGAAATGTCTTTGCGGCGGGATGGAATTAAGGCGATCGTACCGCCGACAAATATGCCGACGGAGGCGAGGTGGGCGAAGCCGGAAAGCGCGTAACTGACAATTAAAACTGTACGATCGCTCACCAGTCCTTTTGCCCCCGCTTCTGCTAAACTTTGATAGGGCGGAATGGCTGTTTCTAACAACCTGCGACCGATAATTACTGACGCTTGCCAAGAGTCCTCTAATGGAACTCCTGTTAATAGCGTCAGGGGATAAAATAAGACTCCCATAATGTTGGCTAAGGTGACAACTTTGAACAAGTCACCAATTGGGCTTGGCAAAATAGCCAGCCAACCAAAGAATTGATTGATTAAGGAAACTAAGCCTAAGATTAAAATCAAAACAGCGGCAATGGCTACCGCCATTTTTACACCGTCCAATGCGCCAACAATTGCCGCATCCAAAGGGCTGACTCGTTCGATGGGTTCTCCCCCAACAGTCTCTTGTTTGAATTCTTCGCCCTCCATTTCGGAAATTTCTTCGCCCACAAACTCGCGGCCTTTAGGCTTGGGATCTTCCTTGGGAATGCCGCCCATTGTCAGGGGCACGCCTGTTTCCGGGACTAAGATTTTGGAGAGGACAAAACAAGCGGGAATCGCGATAATTGAAGCTGAAACTAAATGCCCTAAAATATTGGGAAAAACTGGCTTTAAAAAACTAACATAAATTGCTAAAGTTGAAGAAGCGGCAGTCCCAAAACAGCAAGAGAGAATTGCACAAAGTTCCGAACGAGTCATTTTTGGCAGATAAGGCTTGACGACAATTGCCGCTTCAATTCCTACGAAAATATTAGCAGCGCCGCTGAGGGCTTCCGCGCCGCTCAACCGCATTGTCCTATAAAAGATTTTGGCAAAAAATTCGGTGATAATTTGAATCACGCCGATGTTGTATAGCAAGGCCATGAGGCCAGAAAAAAAGATGACTGTCGGTAAAGCTCTAAAGGCAAAAATATATCCTAAATTAACTGTCGGATCTTTACCAGGTATCGGTACAACATTGCTCCCGAAAACAAATCTCGCTCCAGCGTCAGCAGCGGTGAATACTCCATCCAGTAAGCCAGTAAACCACTCTAGGGCGATGCGAGTAGGGGGGAACAGGAAGACTAAAAATCCTAAGACTAATTGCAGGCCAATGCCCCAGATGATGACGCGCCAAGGTATATACTGAACTTTGCGGTTTTCTGAAAAAATCCAGGCGATCGCACACAGGCCAAAGATGCCCAGAAACGAGATAAGATTGTAGATAGACATGAGCCTAGTCCTTGAAATAGTTCAGAATGCCGATCGACGGTTTGCACCACATCAGTTATACTATTCATCTGACGGCAAATGTTAAAAAAAATAACGGGCAGATGAATTACGCACTCAACAGCGTACTTGTGTCATTGCTTAGGTCATTCCCAAGTCTGCGGATCTTTCGCAACCCTTGATTTGCCGTAATTACCAGCAGTTTAGATAGAAACTCTAACACATGGAAGCTTTTGCTCCACATCCTCCTGAATGGACTGCGACGGCGGTTCACGCTAATGAGTTTTGCTGTCCCAAGTGCGGCGCTAGCTGTACGGATGCCAGTGAGGTCTGGATTAATCGCCGATCGCCAGTATACACCGAGTTCAACCGCCGCAAGTGGCAAGAATTTTACCGCTGCCAGTGCGGCGGCGTGTGGTGGGCCTGGAGTAACGATAGGCCTCCTTCTGAACTTGTGCGTCGCGATGAAAGATCCGATGAGGGCCCCGATGATGATTTTTAGAACAGTGACAGAATTTGCGATTTGCGATTTGCGATTTTATTTAAAATTAGGGTAAGGTGCGCGGCCCGGCGCACCCTACATTTAGATAGGTGACGGTCACTTCTAAACTAATCCAGCACGTCAAGTATTCCCTTGAGGACGCCGTCCATGACTCTTTCAATTAACCTCAATTCATTTTCGCCGATCGACTCATTTAAAAGCATTGACTTAATTCGCTGTCTGTCATCGCGAGTAAGTTCGCCTGACGAAAATATCCGCTCTACTATTTGTTCAGTTAGAAATGAGTATGTTTGACTTTGCATGGTTGGTCTCTCAAACCATCAATATTTTGTTTTTAACTTTATTAGAAAAGCCAGTTATTTTGTGGGTTTTTGCCGCCCCAGCCAATCAGTGTTCCAATCATAGGACTCTGGGGGCCCTTTGTCAAGACACCGGCTCCAGATAAAGATAAAAGCTGCATTGTATTTCCGACATTCTGACAACGGGCGGTTTTGGAGTGCGATCGACTGATGCCCTGTCCCTGCAAGCTCGATCGACCTCAGGCGGTGGCCGTGTTCGATCGACCTTTTTAAGTTTATTGGCACTGGGGCGGAACATTACAGCTCAAAAAAAATCAAAACTACAATAGATTTAATTGGTAATCGGGAATTGGCTTTTCTGACCGAAAGCATCCAGAATACAAGCCCCCGGATTCATTCCTTCGCAGACTCAGGACGGAAAAATAAAAAACCTGTATCCGATGAAACTTGCCCCCCGAATTTATCCGTGGGGTCAAGGCTTCAATCTAAAATCTAAAATCTAAAATCTAAAATCGATTGACTTCCCTCTTCTTTCCGGCTAATGACTAATGACTAATGACTAATGACTAAGAACTAATGACTAATGACTAATGGCTTCCTCCAATGACCTATTTTCGTTCTGCTCTAATTTTGACATTAGGTTTTTTGCTGCTACCGCTAGCAGTTCGATCGGGACCTGTAGTTCCTGCAAAGGACGGCACTAATACTGTTGTTAAGTCCGAGCAAAACCGCACAGACATTAGTGGCGGACAATTGTCAGGAAACGGGGCAAATCTGTTTCACAGCTTCAGCCAATTTAATCTCAGCGAAGGTCAAATTGCTAATTTTCTAACTAATCCCAATATTCAAAATATTTTAGGGCGGATTTCCGGCGGCGATGTTTCCGTCATTAACGGTCTGATTTCCATAAGCGGCGGCAACTCGAATTTATTCTTAATGAATCCGGCGGGAATTGTCTTCGGTCAAAATGCTAGATTAAACGTGCCCGGGTCTTTTTTCGCGACAACTGCTACAGGTATTGGTTTCGGCGACCGCTGGTTTAATTCGGCAGGAATTAATGATTACAAAGCTTTAGTGGGAAATCCCAATCAATTTAATTTTAATAACTCACAAGTCGGTGCAATTGTCAATGCGGGAACCTTGGCAGTTGGCAGCGGGCAAAGTTTAAGTTTGCTCGGTGGCACCGTTATTAATACAGGACAATTATCCGCTCCAAGCGGTCAAATTACAGTGGCTGCTGTTCCGGGAGAAAAGACAGTCCGGATCGGTCAAACGGGTAACTTATTGAGTTTAGAAATAACTCCGCCTTTGCAGTCAGAACAATCGGCGATCGCCCCGGTTTCTTTGCCTCAGTTGCTGACGGGCTCCGGCTTAGCGTCAGCCACAGGTTTAACGACTAACGAACAAGGTCAATTGGTACTGACTGGCGGCCAAACCGTGCCCGAAGTTGCCGGAAGTGCGATCGTCTCGGGTTCTGTCAATGTATTTGCTTTTTCTGGCATTACGGGCGGCACAGTTAATATTTTAGGTGAAAAAGTAGGACTCTTCGGCGCAAATATCAATGCTTCCGGGACCGACGGCGGAGGTAGTGTGCGTGTCGGCGGCGGTTGGCGGGGGATGGAAACCGTGCCAAACGCACTGGTAACATACGTTAGTCCTGATTCTACGATCGCAGCAAACGCCATCGACCGCGGCAATGGCGGCACTGCAGTAATTTGGTCAGACAATATAACTCGCTTCTTCGGCAATATTACTGCTCGCGGGGGCACAGCAGCAGGTAACGGCGGAACAGTAGAAGTTTCCGGCAAAAATGCTTTAACTTTCCAAGGAGAGGTCGATACCCGCGCGACTAACGGTGCGATCGGCAATTTGTGGCTCGATCCGGCAAATATTACGATCGTCAGCGGTAACGGCGGCACCAGCGCGCGATCGACTGGCGGAGAACTGCAATCGGCACCAGAACCCAACGAAACATCGATCTCAGAAGTGCAGTTGGAACAGATGACGGCCGGCAGCAACGTGGTTCTAGATACCCCCGGCAACCTCACCCTTCAAAACTTGCCCGATAACAAACTTTCCCTGCAAGCGAGAACGGGAGACACCGTAACATTTAGAGCGGGTCGAGTGTTTTTTGTCAATGACCCCAAGGACTCAATCGAGACTCAAGGTGGCAACATCAACATTTTCGCCAGCAGCATCTCTGTGGGCGGACTTAACGCCAACGGCGGCAATATCGCTCTGACTGCTAACGGCATAGACTTGAGAGGCGGCAGCAATTCCGCAAGCAGTGCGGGGGGAACAATTCGCTTGCAACCCAACGACAGCCGACGAATTCAAATCGGTGGCACCGGCGATATTTTGGGCATTTTGGACTTGACGGCAACGGATCTCGGCGCTTTGGCGGGGAATTTTGGTTCGATCGCGATCGGGCGGGAAAACGGTAGCACCTCGTCGATCGCGATCGTCGCACCCATTACCTTCAACAGCCCGCTGACACTTCAAGGCAGGTCGATCGCGATCGACAATCCCTTGAGCACAACCGGCAGCGCTAGCTTGACTCTCGACGCGCCCCAAACTGCTCTCGGCGCCAACATTGCGACATCCGGCGCCGATCTCACTTTTACAGGAAACGCATCTCTCAATGCTGACGTGGCTTTGATCGCAGAAGCTAGGGGCAACATTCTGTTCTCCGGTAGCCTAGACGGATCTCGCGCCCTGAGACTAGACGCTGGGCGAGTGCACTTCGGCGGTACAGTCGGTCAAGCTGCACCGCTGGCGAGTTTGACTGTCAACGCCGGCAGTAGCGAGGTTTCGGGCAATATTGCGACATCTGGCGACATGACTTTTAACACGGCCGTCACACTCAATCGCAGCGCCGCCCTAGCCGCCACTACCGGCAATATCGCTTTTGCCAATACCCTCGACAGCACCCCGGGCCGAGCAAATAATTTGACGCTGCGCGCTGGCGACAACATTACTTTTGGCGGCAGAGTCGGTCAAAATCAGAGGTTGGGCCGGCTCTCGGCTGACGCTGCTAATGTGACGGCTGCTTCCACAATTGCAGGGCGCAGTTTTAGCGTTAACGCCCGAGATTCCGCTCGCTTCGGGGGGGACAGCACCGCCCCTTTGGGAGCCGATATCAAGGCAGGAAATGTCCTCTTAGAGGGTAATTTAAGGACGGATGGCGGCAGCGTGAACCTGCAAGCAAGCCGCGAGGTTCGGACGGGCAATATTACCTCGAACGGTGGGAGCATTCTGGTTGAGGGAAATACTGTTGCAGCAGGCGCGATCGACTCGTCGGCGGCGGGAACAGGAGGCGCGATCGCTCTCAAAAGCAATGCCGGCCCTTTAACTGCGGGAGCTTTGAACGCTTCCGGAGCGATCGGCGGAAATATTGCTGTCACCTCGAAAGCGGGGATTTCGGCTCTCGATCTCAACTCCAGCGGCACTTCAAACGGAAACGGCGGGGCCGTCTCCCTGAGCGCGACTGGTAACATTCAGTTGGGCTTTATCAACGCTAGAGGCGGCAGCGCCGGCGGCACTGGCGGCAGCGTTGATGTGACAACCCTCGGTTTGTTTCGATCGAACAATGTTTTCAACGATGATATATCGGGCAATATTTCCAGTATTTCTACGAACGGAGGTGCGGGGGCGGGGGCGATCGCAATTCGCCAAGGAGGCGGTATCGATCGACCGTTTGTAGTTGGCGGCGCGATCGACAATGGAACCAGGGGAAGCATTAATGCTGGCGCGGGAAACGCCATTTTGCCCAGTTTTTCCTTTGGGGAAACTTACACCCAGGGAAGTTTACCAAATCTGATTTCCCTAATTACACCCGGCGCGCCAACAGTTTCTGCACCAATTCCCGAACCAATTCCCGAACCAATTCCCGAACCAATTCCCGAGCCAATTCCCGAACCGCCTCTAGTGCCCGTAAATCCCGATCCTGCGCTGTCACTTCCTCCATCTTTGCACGTAGAATTGCGAGCGCAAAATCAAGAGAAAAATTTCCAAGTTAGCCCGAATATTTTCGCTCCTTCTGGCAGATTAGATCCGGCAGGTTCGGGACTTGTAGAATTTGAGAAAGCCTTTAGTCGCGAGTATGAAAAATATCTCGAATTGCCCGCAAAAACGCCGATTACTAATATATCGGTAATTTACGAAACTCTTCGCAAAAACGAAGAAATTACTGGGGTAAAATCTGCAATTATTTATATGAATTGGGTCAGCCGCTCGGATGCAGCGACCCCCAAAGACAATGGTTCTGTGCTGGTGGCAAGTCGGGATTTATCTAATCTATTGCCTGTGAGAAAAAACCTCACCTCTGGCCCCCCTCGCCCCTTAGAAGATAAGCTGGGGGAAAAGTTGTCGCCGCAGGGCAACGAAATTTCCGATGTTCCTAACGGGGAGCATTTAGAATTAGTGTTAGTCACAGCTAACGCTCAACCGATTCGGGTTTTAGTTCCGGCGACAACGCGGTGGCAGGTGTTGCAATTGGCTGACACCTTGCAAACCGAAATAACTAATCCCAGAAGGAGAGGCAGCATTAGTTATTTGGATTCTGCTCAAAAACTTTATCGCTGGTTAATTGCGCCAATGGCCGCAGAATTGGCAGCTTTAAATATTGACAATTTAATTGTAATTCCGGCAGCAGGTTTGCGGAGTGTGCCCTTTGCGGCCCTTCACGATGGTAAACAATTTTTAGTTGAGAAATACAGCCTTAGCGTGATGCCGAGTCTGAGTTTGACTGATATTCGCTACGACAATATTGCGGATGATGAAATTTTGGCAATGGGGGCGTCGGTATTTGAAGATAAAGCGCCATTACCAGCGGTACCAGTGGAGTTAGAGTCGATCGCGCCGCCCTCAGAAGGAAAATCATTTTTGAATCAAGATTTTACTCTCGGGAATTTGCAAGCTCAGCGGGCAAATCGGCCTTTTGGAATCATTCACTTAGCAACTCACAGCGAATTCCAGCCAGGGGAACCGAAAAATTCTTACATTCAGTTGTGGGATACTAAATTGCGTATCGATCAAATGCGGCAGTTGCGGTGGAATGAACCGCCAGTGAATCTGTTAGTTTTAAGCGCGTGCAGTACCGCTTTGGGCGACGAAGAGGCGGAGTTGGGGTTTGCTGGTTTGGCGGTAGCTAGCGGTGCTAAATCGGCTTTGGCGAGTTTGTGGGAAGTCAGCGATGAGGGGACTTTGGGGCTGATGACGGAGTTTTACCGACACTTGCGGATGCCGAGACGTGAGGGCAATTTGATGATTAAAGCCGAGGTTTTGCGGCGGGCACAATTGCAGATGCTGCGGGGGCGCGTGCGGATTCAAGACGGGATGTTGCGAGTTGAAGGGCTGTCTGTGATTCTAACTTTGCCTCCGGAAATTGCGGCGCGGGGCGATCGAGTGCTTTTGCATCCTTATTATTGGGCCGCCTTCACAATGATTGGCAATCCTTGGTAATTAGTAATGGCTAATGGCTAATTGCTAATTCGGACTTTTTCATTCTTCCCTCATATCAATTCCGGCTGCGCCGGAATGATATCATCCAGGAAAAAGACTCTCAGTAGTAAAACACTAAAAAATAAGAATATCCCCGATCGACTGCGCGGCTCTTTTTGGCGCAACACACTCCCAACCTAAAGGCACAAATTGTGACTGGGATGCACCCGAGAACTTCGGAAACTCCGGTTAGAATGCCTTCGTAAGGGAACCAGCAATTAAAACGATCGCTAAACAGGCGTTAAACTGCGTCTCCCTGGTTGTTGAGTTTGGCGTATAGGCTCAGCCCGCCCAAAATCAGCACAATCAGAGTGTTGAAAGCAGCTAAAAACCGTACAGTAAAAAAATGTTTTTTGAGAAATTCTCAAGAATTTGAAAACTTGGGAATTTTATCGAATAAAGGCAGATGCTTCAGAAAAAATGTCTCTAAGCAATAGAGATCCTTACTTAATCAGCGGCAGCCAAACCACAAATGTAGTGCCGCGATCGGTTGGATATAAATGAGTTTCCCGAGATGGCAGCCATTCAGGATTGACTGGGGAAAATACTTCTATTTCTCCTTGCATTTGGCGGACTAAATCGCGGGCGATCGCCAAACCCAATCCTGTGCCGGGAATTTCTGTCTGCGCTTTTTCTCCCCGGTAGTGCCGCTCAAATAAATGCTCTAAATCCTGGGGAGGAATGCCGGTACCTGTGTCGCTGACTGCAACTGCTATCGCAGGCAATTGGCTGTATCCTGCCCGATCGCCATCCGCTGCTGTGTACCTGACTTTAATATAAATTTGGCAGCCGGCAGGGGTATATTTCAAAGCATTGTCAATTAAATTGCTCAAAACTTCGCGCAAAGCTCGATCGTTCGCTGAGACTGGCGGCAAGTCCGCCGGAATGTCGGCTAGCAATTTCAGATGCCTTTCAGATGCGATCGCCTCGGCGGAAATTAACAGCGGTTTTAAGACTTCTGCCACAAAACAGGATTCCTGCAAATTGGCAGCAGATGACAGCGACAGAGGAGAATGCCGGATTGATTCGACATTGGACCTGGCTTTTTCTGAAGTGCCCGATGGCAGTTTTAGATTTGCTTCGCCGGTGTCAACAGTTCGATCGAACTGGCCCAGCAACTCTTGTAGGCGCTCGCTTTCTCGGACAATACTAAAAGCCACATTGCGGTTTTTGTCTTCCGGTACCAGCCGCCGTGCTAACAGCTTGCCAAAAGTTCGCAACGCTGTCAGCGGACTTTTGAACTGGTGCAGCAAATTGTGCATCGTGTCGTAAACCTGAGCCTGGGTTTGCCTAGCCGAACCCAATTCTTGCTGCATCCACTGCGATCGCTGGTCTAAAAAGCAAGCTAGGGCTAAGCTGCGAGCAATTTGTTGCATCTGAGCCTCCTCTCGCTCGTTCCAAGGCCTGTCTTGCCGACCGCACACCAGGAGTCCCATTACAGCTCCCTCGTGTATCAGAGGCGTCACAATTTGCCGACGCTGCTGCCACACATTCTCGGGGCCTTGGCACTGATTGGAACTGCGCTCATTACCCCCAAGCGCCTCGGGTGCGATCGCCCCCACCATTGAGTCTTCCACAGGAAGAACCGGCGGCGCCAGCAGTCGCGGCATCGGTTTCACTGTCGAGCTTTCGGAAGATTGCAACCTCAACCCCTGATTTTCTTCCAATTCGACTGAGATTTCTGGGTAAACCGCGATCGGCACCAACTTTGCTTCGCTGCCTTCTACCAGCTCTTGTGTCAGGTATACCGCGCTGAATCTCGCGCCCAAACTGACGGCGATCGCCACCTGCGATCGGCAAAGCTTGACAAATTCTGAACTTGCTGCCATTAACATGAGCGCCACATTAAGATATCTAACGAAATTCTAAGTAAATTACAACCGATCGGCAGCCCATTACAGATGAGAGACTTCTAGATTTCAGGTGTCTTCGCTTTGATAGAAGGCAGCTATGTTGAAGGCATGGGGCTTTAATGAACCAAAATTGCCCGGAATCCGGGTGCGATCCGCTTCCACAGCTCCCTTCTTCTTGGCTCTTGCCGGAACTTGCGGCCCACGATACCACAACCCCTACAGTTTTGTCGATCGGCACCAATGTTAAGATTATGTCGATATATTAAAAACAGTTGAACTTTTGAGCGAGAACGGATATACTGACCTCGGATTTGGTAGCTATCATTACAACCTGTCTGCTCATACTGTCTGCTCACAGAGGAGGTAAAGAAATTGGCCAGGAGACGCAAACGCAAGAGTCGCCGCCGACAAGAAGGACGAAGAATTTTAGAGTGTGTGCCTCAATATAGCATCGAGAGCGGCGAAGATAAACCCGTAACAGCGGCTCGCAAGTTCATCCATGCCGAAGGCATTGCTCCCCCAGCTTTGCTGTTAGTCAAGCGTAACGAGCATACCACTGACAGATACTTCTGGGCTGAAAAAGGTTTATTTGGAGCCCAATACGTAGAAGAGAACCATTTCTTGTTTCCCAGCTTAAAAGTGATGTTGGAAGCTACCACAGAAAAAATTCCTGTGGTGTCAGCCAGTCGCGCATAGCTCAAAATGTTGAGATCAAAACATTGACAGCAATGTTTTTCTAACTCTTTTAACAAAAGCGCTAGAGTTCTCATTGTCTGGAGAGTGCCAACTGAAATTTCTGCGAAAAGTCCTTAGGAATTAGGGTATAAGGAGCCATCGCAACAGGCTCGATCGCTGCCGCGGGCGATCGGCACAATTGGCACTTTCACGATAATGGTTTTTTTTGACTGTTTTGTCACTCAAACAAACAGCCAACGAGAGAGCCACTCTTTAGTCATCGGTTTGTCAGCTCGAAGTCTAAGTACGGCATCTAGCATATCAAAAAACGTTCCGCGCCAAACTTTTAATCGAGCGGTTTCAAATCTAAAGCTTTTTGCATAGCTGCTAGTTCATCGCGGTGAGCTCTGACAGTAACAAAGCTCTTGGTTTGGCTTCCCGACTCAGCAACTGATTCGAGTTTGAGCGAGACTTGCTCAGAGCGTCCAGCTTTTTTCCAGTAAAATACCCCCGCCAGCGGCGACAGCAGTACCAAAGCTAGGAAAACTTGACCCTGCTGGGGAAGCAGCATTCCCAAAACCAGTCCCAAGCACAGAGCGCCACCTGCACTCAGCAGAGTTAAAAAAATAGCCAAAAACCAACTCGGCCTGACAAAACCCTCAAAGGTGACTTTATAGTTGGGGGCATCGACGGCTGCAACTCGGTAAGCCCTAGAAGCAAAATACTCTTGTAGCTGGGTTAACAGTGACTCTTGGGCGCTCTCGGAAGCAAGCTTGACTTGTTCGATTCTATCTTTGACCGAGGCTTTGATGAAGAAAAACAAGCCAACAGCCAGCAGCAGCGTTAGCACAAATGTGGAAGGAAGAACAGCAGTATCCATCGGTAGAAGTTTGTGTAATTGAAATTATCTACTATTACTTTACAGAACTTTACATACGAAAGCGATCGAGGACTTACGCAGACACTTTTTTACCAAAATTCGCAGAAAGCTTTGTAGCAAAGCGTTTTTCTCCCCATCACCAAATTACCCTATCTCTACCTCGTCGCGAATTCTCAAGTGACCATGCGTAAGTCCTGACGCAGTGTAGATGCTTTAATGGCTGTGCGGCGATCGAGCAAAGCGATGGCAATCAGGCAAATCGCTTTGCAAGTAGCGCCAGCATCTCAAGGGTTTAGGCATCCGATTCAAACTCGGTTAACCCGTCTGACCAGTTTCTAAGGCGCGGGGCCGACGCCCTGACGTGCCGTTTCCCTGACCGATGTACTCGTGCCAGAGACGAGCGAGGTCTTGAGCTTGGTGCCGCCACTCAGGGAGGATTTGATACATCCGGCGGGGGCGGCCGCGTCCTTCTACTTTTTTCCAGTAACCGGTGATTACGGCTTCATCCTCGAGGAATTTCAGAGCGCTGTAGAGCACTGTATCAGAAAGTCGGTAGATGGGGAATTCCCTCTCTAGTTGTCCGATGAGTTCTGTACCGTAGGAATCTCCGCGCAATAACACCGAGAGAATGTAGCACACTGCTAGTTCCTTGTTTAGATAAACAGGAGGGGGGTCTTGAAAAAATTGATAGATATGTTCAAACTTCATCTGTCTTGTCCGCTGGAAACTCTCGTGATACCGTCAGGTTAACGGGAGAGGAAAGCGGGGCGGGGGATGCCGCTTCCTAAGGATTAAGTGGGACACGGAGGAAACAGAGGTGCAGTATTTCCCCAGTGAATGTTGATAGCCCCAAACGCTTGTCCTGCACTTCGGTATTGTTTGCCTGCCCCAAGGTTGAGGAGCACTGGCCTAACTAGCGCAATTTTTTTCCTCTTCCAATCTATCGCAGCGACTATTGCCAAGTGTGCGATCGCCTACAAAAGTTGGCAGTTACTTCCGGAGTTGGTGTTTTAACTGAAAATTAAAAATTCGCAACTTCCCGTCCGCCTTGGTGGGCCTCATCTTTGCGCTCTAGCTTGTCTGATTTACTGTTGATGTTTGCGCTCTAGCGCAGGCTTTAAACCAAACTCAGACCTAACATGGCGCGCAGTGTAAAAGTTAGAAAGACAAAAGTCGCTACGATCGAACTAATCAGGGCGATCGCAGTTGCCGGTCGATCGAGCAGGGGTCTGAGTCGCTCGAACAGGAAAAAGAAAATTCCCAGGCATATCGTAATGAAAAAGCGGGGGTAGCGAGAGACGTTATTAATAAAATCTTGCATGAGCTTGGTGGGGTAAAGTGTCACAGCTCGATCTTTGACTGGTAACACTTGTGAGCGAGTTAGACAATTTTGGCACAGCCGGAGCTAAATCTGCCGATCGGGCGATCGGGCATTTTTGCCGGTGAGGCTGACATATATAATTCTAACGAAAACTTTTTGCCGTTCGATCGGGCACTGTCTGTTTAATGCCGGAATGCTAAGTCCGGTGACAACTTCGGAAGTATTTCTATTGAGTTCTAGTTGTGATAAATATTATAGTGCCGTTATTTCTAGATAAATGTCTGCTTCCGCACCTTTTCAAGTCTTGCCGCGTCCCTTTCTGCAATGGCCCGCAGGCAAAACTAGGTTGAAGATATTAAAAACCCCGAGAATCACACTATGCGAATTTTAGTCTTTGATTTGGGACAAAATCCAAGAAATCCAGCCTTGGACAGTAGACTTACGCCTTTTTATAGTTGTATCATTAATATCAAGACGATTTTCTGAAATTATTTGACAGATTGCATCTTTTGGGGGAATTTCTCCATGTTTAAGAGTTAATTCAAATACTAAATAAAAAACTTTTTTTTCTAAAATTTTATTAATCAAATCTAGATATTTAAATTTAGGTCTTTTATGTAAAATTGACCTTCCTTCACTTGTCAAGCGAAAGATTGGTTTTTTTCTTATAGAACTTGTATCTTTTTCTATCAGTCCAATATACAGACCAGCATTAGTATAATAGTCAGTTTGCCTGCGGTCAAATTGATAGTTTTCTGTAATATCATCTTTGGTTAAATCTTTTTCAAATAACAAGGATAATAAATCTACTACTCTCTCAAATTTATTAGCTTGTGGCAATGGAACCTTTTGCTCTTCAATTACTTTAATATTATTGAAGACCCGATCGACATCACTCCGTTGTATTTCTTCGGGAGCGATCGTATAATTCTTTTGTTCTCTCAGTTTCAGAGAGTTATAATCTTCATCATTGCTAAATTCATAAATAAAAAAGCTAAAAAGGTCGTTAGAGTATGTCATCAATACGGGAATCACTTTTTTAGCCATTTTTTTTGACCACAATCTGTAGGGATAGTAAAGTTGTCTAATCAAAAAATCGTCTATGGCATAGTTCTTAGCTTCTATCAAGACAAAATAGTTGTTACTTTCAAATCCCGCATCTATCTCACACTGAGAATTTTTAACCTTGATTGAATAGGGGTTATTAGTGAGGGAATTTATAATATTAAAATCAAAGGACTCTGTAGACATTCTCCCAGAAACAGTATAAGCTGTTTTTTCGCCGAATAAATCATCTATAATACCGATATTAAATGCACAGAGCAAGGCGGAACTTTCAGAATATAAATTTGTGTAATCTATACTCTCTATCCCGGGAGGAAACTCAAAAGGAATCACTTCAATTTCGCTATCATATTTAACTTTCAAGTGTGTATCAAACTTACCGATAACATATTTTGAGCGAGAGATTGGCAAGATTGAGAGATGATTTTCTCGAAATATATCTGGCAAATTGACAAAGTGATCGAACTTTGCCATCAGCCTGCTTTCTCTTTCCTTATTAATTTGAGCCGATTCTATTTCAAAAAAACCCTTTTCAGCTACCTCTTCTAATATATTATGCCTTTCAAATAGTGTTTTCCAAGCTCTATCGTTGGCAGTCTTCGTAGTTTTACTCATATTTATTTATCCTGAGCTTCATAATTTAAAACTAATACTTCATCAACCATACCTCTTTTCAAGGCATTTGAGTTTATACTTCTCGTTGCCCTAACTATTTTGGTTGTATTTTTATAATCCTTGTACAAGTCCAGAATAAAATCCGTACAAGAATTACTCATCATCACCTTGCAACCTTTGACAGTGAGCTCGTCAAAAACTTTTTTTAGTCGTCCTTGTTCGTCTCTATTAAAGCCATTCACATCATATCCAGTAAAAGAAGCTGTTTCCGAAACAGGATCGTAAGGAGGATCGAAATAAACAAAATCTCCTCTATTGGCATCTTTAACAGCCTCTTCAAAATCCTGATTTAACAGCGTGATATTATTGCTATTTAAGTATTTGTTCACAGCTCTTAAAACAGCGTCATCTAAAAAATTGGGATTTTTATATCTACCAAACGGAACATTAAACTGACCTTGGGAATTAACCCTAAACAAACCATTATAGCAAGTTTTATTTAGATAAATGATTCGTGCTGCTTTTTCCACTTCCGACAAACTTGCATATTTTTTCATTGAACGATCTAAGTCTCTCATCTCATAATAAGACGTTTCGCTATTGCTATATTTATCCTTGCTTAATTCCTCCATCAGCTCATCTAAGGAGTCTTTGATTACTTTATAGCAGTTAATCAGTTCTGTGTTGCTATCATTGATAACAGCTTTTGGGCGTTGTAACTCAAACAAGAGTGCACCTCCACCTATGAAAGGTTCATAGTATGTATGTTTGCTTATCCGCTTGGGAACATACTTAACAATTTCTGGCAATAATTGTCTTTTACCTCCTGCCCATTTCAAGAAAGGTCTTACTAACGGATTTTTCCCTCTTACTAACGTATCACTTTTCACTCAGATGCCTCTAACGCTACTATCAAATAACTATACATTCTAAGTTGAATTTTAGTTCAAGTCAAGAGGCAATGGTGATATCGATTCAAGGTGTAAGTCGCAGTTAAATATAGCGACAAAAGCACCTTGACATAAATCTATTCATCTGATATGTCTGGGAAAACAATCTGAATTAAGCCGATCGCACTTCGATCGCTCCCCTGTCAAAAACCAGTTTGTCAGTACCGATAGAACTGACAAACATCCGGTCTTTATAGACATCAAACGTCGCAAAACTCAGGCGGCTAGCAGAATACTCCGTCCACTCAGAACGCCCCACCGGACGAGTGCCCCCGCCGGCACCGCAAATTAAATAAGTCGTACCGTTAATCGAGCGAGTGCGTTCGTAACTGTGCTCGTGTCCGTTGATATAAAGCTGCACGCCGTACTTTTGAAACAAAGGGGCGAAAGTCTTAATAAAAGATTGATTCGATCCGTAGACGCCAGAGGAATAAATCGGGTGGTGGCCGAACACAACTTTCCAAGGTGCGGTGCTCTGACTCAACTCTTTTTCCAGCCAAACAAGCTGATTTTCCCAGTCAGCATTGTGATTGGTATCTAAAGCAAAAAACTGTACCGGATCGCGCCGAAAAGTATAGTAGCGACCTTGCATATTAAAACCCGGATATTTAACTTGCGGATCGCCGTTAGCAGTGCGGATGTCGTGATTTCCCAGACAAGCATAAAATTTTACGTCTTGCTGCAATAACGACCGATAAGGCCGCTCAAAAACAGCATTAATTTTTTCAATTTCGCCGTTATTGTAGATATTGTCGCCCGCGAGAACAGCAATATTAAAAGGGTTTTTCCGGTGATATTGCGCCATCGCCTCAGCCACAGCATACTGACCTTCAGCGCCGGTACCGGTGTCGGCCACCGAAATAAAGCGTAAAATAGGCGGTGAGGCCGGCAATGGGACGATCGTCCTTTCTGCCTCAACGTTAGAAGGCACAGCAGCATGGGTGTCTGTACCCGAGGAAGTCCGAAGCTGAAACATTTTCCAGACTCCGGCAAAACCAAAGCTGCTGAGACTGCCTAAAACAAGAAAGTGACGGCGTTTGATACTCATTTTGATTCAGTTACAACTAATGAAATGATAAATTAAGGTTGAGATGGCTCAACTAAAAATTTATCGCTTTTAGATATATTTGCAACGCCCCAAGGCAGAGAAAATGTCAGAAGAACAACTAAACCAGTCAATTCCAGAACCCTCTCAATCTCCGACACCGGAGGTTGACTCGCCTGCAAAGCCTGCCCCCACTGGTAGCAAAACTCAAAATGCCAGCAGCGCTGTTCCCAAAAATCAGAGAATCAATGCTTTGATTGCCTCGATTGCGAATTTGGGAAAAAAAGGGAAAAAATTAGCAGCAGAACCCCCGTTGCAGGCCCAAAAGCCGATCGCGCCCACCGCTTCTGACTCAGCAACAACTCCTCCTCCGGCTGTTGCTGCGGAAGTTAACAGCGTGCCGCCAAAAGTTGCTGTAAAATTTGATAAAAAGCCTGTATCAAAACGCACCGAGGGGAGTTTTTTAGAGACAGTCGGTGTAGTTTGGCGAAGTATTGTGCGGCTAGTGCGGGATCTGCTACCGCCCTCTGCGAACCAGAAGCTGTCCGATCCAATTTTAAACGCCGCCATAGCAGCAATTCTGATCGTTGCAGTCGGTTTAACTCTCAACAGTTTCTCGGCAAAACCGCCCCAGAAACTAGCAAAAGTGCCTTTCCCAGCAGCGCAGCAGTCGCCGGCAACCTTTGACGATTTTATGGCGTCGGGAACGCCGAAATCGCCAGAGGCGATCGCACCGTCTGAGCCAATATCTGCTAAATTCAAAAGCAAGTTGCCCGATTTAGTGGCTCCGGAAAAACCGCAACCCGTAGAAATTATCCCACCGCCGCCGCTGACGCCGGAACAGTCTCTGATTGCTTCGATTCAAAATCAAGTTGCTGAAATTACAAATCGACTGGGCGGCGGTTTAGTTGAGTCTGTTCAAGCTAATTTTTCTAGCAGCATTTTGACAGTAAAAGTCGCTCAAGATTGGTACAAACTCAGCGAAGTCGAGCAAAATCAACTAGCAACTAAAATGTGGAAAGAAGCTAATTCCCTCGATTTCAGCAAGCTAGAAATAGCGAATAGGGAAGGGAAGTTACTAGCTAGAAGTCCAGTGGTTGGCTCGGAAATGATTATTTTGGACAGAGGGATTAATTAGAATTTAAATTGTCTGTATCTGTCAAACGTCAGACCAGCCTTACAGTCCAGGACGCAGAACCTAATTATGTAGGGTGCGAAGTGCGCACCTTACCGCTGTTAATTTTTTTGAGAAATCTCGAACTTTTCAAAACTCCGACCGAATACTAGAATTAAATTATATCATGTCGGCGGTCACGACCACAATCAAATAGGTTTGTAGTGAGGACTTCAGTCCTCATAAAACTACTAGGAAAGAAGTCCTAACTAGAAACCTTAGTACGCTTATTTACCGGACATTAAATTAATTAACTTTGAGGAAAATTGAAAAATGACAATTTTAACTCAAGTCGAACAAGTAGAAATTGAATATCCCAGCAGCGACGGAAAGCCGATGGCTGAAAGCGACATCACGCGCGATTACATGACTTACAGCGTTGAAGCTGTCAAGCTTTACTTTCAAGAACGTTCTGATGTTTACGTGTCAGCCAATTCTTTCATATATTATGAAGAAGGGAACAACCAGGCAGTTGTGGCCCCGGATGTTTATGTGGTGTTTGGAGTGGCCAACCGCAAAAGGGATAATTATAAAGTTTGGGAAGAAGGGGGAATTACTCCCGATTTTGTGTTAGAAATTACTTCGGCAACAACTCAAACGAAAGACCAAGAGACAAAACCAGAAATTTATCGGGCTTTGGGAGTTAGGGAATATTTTCAGTACGATACGTCGGGAGATTACCTAAATCCGATTTTACAGGGAGTACGTCTAATAAACAATCAGTACGAGCCGATTGCAGCCAACAATATCGCTTTCGATACCCTGTGGTTGTTCAGTGAAGTGCTGGGACTGGAATTGCATATAATTTCAGGAGAATTGAGGTTTAGAGTTCCTCAAACGGGTGAGTTTTTGAAGACTCACAAGGAAGAAAACCTGGGACGACTCGCCGAGGAACAAGCACGACTGGCAGCGGAGTCAGCCTTTCAACAATCTGAGCAAGCACGACTGGCCGCGGAGTCAACATTGCGCGAGCTCGTAACTCAACTCTTAAATTCTGGAATGAGTCTGGAACAGGTAGCGCAAATGATGAATTTATCGACCGTGGAAGTGAGACGATTGGTAGGGGAAAAATTTTGATCGATCGCACTTTTCCCAGATATGCAGGATAGTGCGATCGAAACTATGGGACAAAATGTGAACAGTCAACAGTCAACAGTCAACAGTTAACAATTAACTAATGACTATAGAGGCTTATTAGTAGGTTTAAAACCCTGCTTTTTAAAATAGGTTCTAAATACCTCTTGAGCAATTGGTGCCGCCGATACAGAACCAAATCCGCCGCCTTCAACTATAACTGCGATCGCAACTTCCGGTTTGTCAGCCGGAGCAAAACCCACATACATAGAATTGTCAGGATAACCGGGCATTTCCACCGTCCCAGTTTTGCCAGCACTTAAAGGAATAGTACCATCATTCAATGCGCGGCCTGTACCTTTTTTCACCACGTCAATCAATCCCTGGCGAACTACATTCAAAGTTGCAGGCTTAATACCTGTTTGAATTTTTTGAGTTATAGGGGTATTGGTTTGAGAAGCCAACAGATGCGGCTGCACTCGCCAACCGTTATTAGCAACAGTTGACACCATCACAGCCAATTCTAGGGGAGTACAAAGTACCAAACCCTGACCGATCGCCATTGTTACCGTATCCCCAACGTACCAATCTTCACCATACATTTTATTTTTCTCTGCTGGTATGGGAACTTGACCGTGATTGGCGGATTCTAACCCCAAAAGATCTAAATTAATAGTACCGCCAATGCCCATTCTCTTAGCCCATTTCGCCATCTCTTCCGGCCCTGCAGCCATGCCTACTTGATAGAAAAACGTATTGCTGCTGTAGGCTAAAGCATCGCGGAAACCGATAACGCCGTAACCGCCGCTGTGTTCGTTGAACGTAATTCCGCCGATCGTAATTGAAGAAGAAGTGCCCAAAGTCGAGTCAGGAGAAAACTTGCCCGACTCCATCCCGGCTATAGCAGTGACAATTTTAAAAGTGCTGCCGACTGGATAGCCTTGAACGGCCCTATTTAAAAATGGTTTTTCTGGCCCTTGTAGCCGATCCCATTCTTCTTGACTTACCTTGCGCGTGAAAATATTGGGGTCAAATGTCGGCCAACTAGCCATTGTTAAAAGAGCTCCGGTTTTCACGTCGATCGCCACAACCGCACCCAGGCGATCGCCCAAAGCTTTTTCCGCAGTTTTCTGCATATCTAAATCTAAAGTTAGCTGCACCGGTTTGCCGGGAATAGGGTCTTTTACACCTAAATCTTGGATTTCCTCGCCCTTAGCATTCACCTCGATTAAACGGTTTCCCCAAACGCCCTCTAAAGTTGAATTGGCTAATTTTTCAACTCCCATCTGACCGACGATCATTCCCATCGGATATGCAGGATTAGCTTTTAATTGATCTAAACTAGCTTCGCCGACGTATCCCAAAAGGTGAGCTGCTAATTGCTGGTTGGGATTGTCTCGGCTCGATTCTACGCGAATTTCAACTCCCCGCAAAGTATTAGCTTGCTCTCCCAACGCGACGAAAGTACCGACATCGATATCCTTACTAATTCGCACTGGTAGCGCCGATCTGTAGCCAACTCCATCGATTTTTTTGATAATTTCGGGTGCGGGAAGTTTGACGATCGGGCTCAGTGTAGCGGCGATCTCTTGCCACTCCTTGGCCGATCGCTCTTTTGGCCACAAATACACCGATCGAGATACGCGGCTGGCTGCAAAAATTTGGCCGTTGCGGTCTAAAATTTGACCGCGAGTCGCTGGGACTGAAACAGGGCGAATGCGGTTATTTTCCGCCCGCTGTCGGTTGTATGCTCCCTGTACCAGTTGCAGTTCGGCTAGACGAAATGTCGGTAGTGTCACCAAGGTAGTGATTAGCGCCAGAAAAATCATAGCTTGGAACGATCTGCCGCCTTGCCGTGCAGGATTGTTTAAGCCTTTTTTGTCGAATCGGACTTTAGAGTTAAAAGAAAAATCGCCAGCCATATTAATTAATCTGCTCTTTTTATTCAACTAACAGGTTGATATGGTCCCCATCCGGATTATTTTGCGGAGGATACAGCGATTATAACTTCTAACTCTTTAGGGACAGGCATAAATTCTGCCGGTTGGCAGACGAATCCGCCGGATTGTTTGATTAAAATAAATATTAAATATCTGGTTTTTATGACAATTCAACTGTTAAGGAGTTACGAGCGCTGTGGAACCGATAGATTTTTTAATTGCTTGGCTGGTGACGGGCAGCAGCTTGCTGCTAATTTCTCAACTGCCGATCGGCGTACAAATTGACAGCACACCGAAAGCAGTAATTTCCGCTGCGGTTTTGGGAATTTTGAATGTTTTAATTTTGCCAATTCTAAAAGCAGTTTTTTTCCTACCGAACCTGCTGACGCTGGGATTGCTTTCCGGCGCGTTTGCTTTTGTAATGAACGTGATTGTTTTTGCCTCGGCTGCGAAGTTAGTTGAAGGATTTAGCTTGCGGATGGGTCTTTGGAGCGCGGTACTGGGGGCGATCGCCTTGGCTGCAGTTAGCAGCTTTATCAACGGCGCGCTGATTTAGCAACTTCCCTTGATAAAGGGCGATTAAAATCGCCCGATATTTCCCACCCTTACCTTGCGCGTTTCGTTGGCCTACAAGGGATTTCTATCGCCGAATATTTATTCTCCCTTCTTCCTTCTTCCTTCTATCCGTAAAATCCGTAAAATTCGTAAAATCCGTTGCCGAACTTCCTTCGATCCGTAAAATCCGTAAAATCCGTTGCCGAACTTCCTTCTATCTGTTAAATTCGTTAAATCACTTACACTCATCTGTTGCCGAACTTACTTCCTAATCACAGAATTATAGGCTGTCACCTTAATATCAATCCCAGTAATATCTGTGCCGACAACAACAGCCACCGCTCCTAAGTCCAATGCTTTTTTTGCCATTTCCGGCCCAGCGATCCCGCCTTCGCAGATAACGGGAACCTTAAGCTTTTCTACCATTTCCGCCAGCAAATCAAATCCGGGCGGCGAGAAATTTTCCGTCTGAGCAGTGTAGCCAAAAAGAGTAGTTGCTACAGTATCTGCACCAGCTTGGGCTGCCGCGATCGCAGCTTCTATCGTATCTACATCCGCCATCACTAATTTGCCCAATTCGCTGTGAATTTGCGCGATTAATGTCTTTAAATCTTCGCCCCCAGCAGGACGGTTTCTCAGAGTAGCGTCAATGGCGATAATATCGGCTCCTGAAGCGGCGATCGCCTGCGCGTCTTCAAACCGAGGAGTAATGTAAATCTCGCATCCCGGCAATTGCTGCTTCCAAATCCCAATTATGGGAGCGGATACCTGTTTTCGCACCGCCGCAATGTGAGCCGGAGTGTCAATGCGCACGCCCGCCGCTCCTCGATTGACCGCGGTTCGAGCCATTGCCGCAATTACGATCGGATCGTGCAGCGGCGAATCAGCAGGTGCTTGACAAGAAACAATTAATCCTGTAGGAATTTGACAATTAATCATGGCGAATGGGGAATGGGGAATTGGGCATGGGGCATGGGGCATCGGGCATGGGGCATCGGGTA
>JAUBOM010000307.1:0-2591 GCA_036700245.1 Microcoleus vaginatus BM001213989 | reverse complement strand
ACCAATCTTCTGGTTCCGACTCAGCCCATCCAGGGTGGGGTGCATGAACAGGATAGGAGCTTGATGCCTCACCTATTGCGGTTCCGTCTGTCGCTAGGAGCAATGCTTTAGCAGAGCCTGTTCCTAAATCTATGCCAAGCAGCATTAGGCTAATCCTCAAATACTTAAAAGTTAAGAATCCAAAATTAGATTTGTTGCAAAATAAAGCTAAAAATCGCCGCTAACAGCAGTTTTCAGGTAGTTAAACCACGAATATGACTGCTCGGTCTCGACGCTGCCAGCCGCCACGCCCGTCGCTCCGGCACTACCCGCACCGGCTACGGCGAACACTTCGCCGAGTTCCTCAAGCTCGTTCGGCCCGAATATGCCGGTCGCGTCGGCCAGGGCGATCGGCGCAGTCGTGTCATCGGGCCTAATCGGTCGAATCATGGCGAACTCCAGCGCACCGCTCCTGGTACGATGCCGCCTAACGTTCCCAATCACCCGCCGCAGACAACCTTGAACTCGAACCAATAACCTCTCGGCGGTCGGTGTGCATTGGGGTTGTTAGACTCCTTCTTCATTTTTTGATTCTGATAACCTAACTATGATTAAAAAACCCCAAGCTGGACTTTAGCAGCATTGATATGCTCGTCTATTTTTGTTTTGATGGCAAAAATGGCGTAATTTAAGGGTGAAACTGAGTAGCGCTCTACAGAATGCTCAAAAATACCGCTCCACACCTTTCCTCCGGATTTTTCATACCAATATATTAGATCTCTCAAACTTTGCTCTCCAAAAACAGCCATGTGTCCTGAAAAATCAACAGATGGATCGCCCACCTGCCCCTCAGACCAATCGATAATACCGCTGATTTCCCCGTTTTTATCAGCCAGAATATGACCTGCATACAAATCACCGTGAATAAAAGTAGAAAAATTAGGCCAAAAGTTGTCGGTATCTACCCATGTTCGCCATCGGGTTTCCAGTTCCGCACCTATTCCTATTTCTCGCTTGACAGTCTCAATATTATGCAAAACTTCTTGTCGAGCCATTTGGGGTGTTAGTAATTTTGAACCGACTGAGGCAGCCTTCTGGACTGGGATTTGATGGAGTTCAACAAGGACTTTAGCTAGTGATACAACAGTACGGGGATCTTTCCGATCAATATCCCATATAATCTCGTGTGTTTCAGAGTTATAAGTTATAACGGGCTTATCCTTCAATAAGGGATATGCCACCAGCTCTGGACTTGCAATTTTCCAGTCGGGGACTGAAATAGATAAGTGTTTTTTTACTAGATTTAATATTTTTTTCTCTTGTTCAATCTGGTCAGCTAAATTTTCACGACGAGGTATTCGTAGTACCCACTTTTCACCGTTGATATCAGTGGCAAATGCCACTTTGAAATCAATCCCCATTTCGTTAAAGAATATATCGCCGCAAAGTTGGAGTCCATGGCTAGCGGCCAAATGTATAACGTCATTTCTTTTCATAATTTTCTGCCTAACGGTGTCCATCACCTGCCGCAGATCACCTCTGTATCTTACAGATCACCTCTGAGCGGACTGCTGCATGGGCGTGTTATACGGTATTTCCTCTAACGGTTACACTATAGATGGTTTTTTTAGAATCTGCACGATAATCTTAGTGTGCTTGCGAGAAGCTGACAAGCGTTCCTCGAGCACCAAACTCATGCAAACTACGCAACTTGTCAGCAACAGTCTCGACGAAACTTGGCGACTGTACTAAATCTCCAAAAATCTCAAACAGGCTGAGCAAGGGTCTGGGATCTGTTTTACCTGAGCGGGCTTGTTGAGTGAGGATATCAGCTAAGGGGTCATCAATGGGGATAGGACGGTTCTGGTCGTCATAACCATTGAGATACTGACACCAAGCAGCAATTATCAAACTTAGGTAATCGATCGCACCTCCCAGTTGTAATTGATCGCGGAGCGATCCCAAAACAAACTTAGGAATTTTGGCCGATCCATGATGTGTACGACCATGACGATCGATTATTGGTTGCGATCGAGGTGTAATGATTTGAGCGCCTGTGCCGATGGTTAGTTGAACCAAACCAGGCTCTAGTAATCCGCTACCAAGCGCTGCGGCTGCGGTATCGGCAGCACCAGCGATAACAGGTAAGCCAACTCTTAAGCCAAGATGCTCTGAAGCAACAGTTGTTAGATAACCTGCGATCGCACTAGAGGAGATAATTTTTGGTAACCAATCACCGCGTAGATTCAGCGCCCAGATTGCTTCCCTTGCCCAGTTGTCCGACACAACATCGTAAAGCAAAGTACCACTAGCATCAGATGGTTCGGTTGCGACTTCTCCAGTCATCCGTAACCGCAGCCAATCTTTTGGCTGGAGTGCCCAACGCGCTTCGCTGTAGACAGTAGCCTCGTGTTCTCGCAGCCACAACAAAGTGGGGCCCGCCATTCCAGCCGTAACCGGGTTGCCCAAGCGCTCTAGAATAGCGGCATCGAGCGAATGATAAGTGTTAAGCGTGGCACTAGAGCGAGTATCTGCCCAGAGGATAGCAGGACGCAGAGGCTGACCCGACTCCGAAGCTAGGACAACACCGTGCATTTGCCCTGAAAGTGCGA
>JAUBOM010000071.1:23337-39346 GCA_036700245.1 Microcoleus vaginatus BM001213989 | reverse complement strand
TTGAAGAAAGCGACCTCACCGATCAACCCGGGGGGCTGGCGATGAGGATTCAAAGCTTTTTTCTCGCTTCACGGATGAATCCGGGGGTTCCGAACCAAATTGCTTGATTGTCAAATTCATCGGTGAGAGAGTGACGGCGATAGGCTATAATAAAGGGCTAGAGGAAAAGAACACTGAAGACCCGAAAATATGGTTGCCATCCAAAGAAATCTCAACATTGCCGCCCTAGAAGCAGAATACAGTCAAAAAACACCGCGAGAAATTCTCAAATTTGCCCTAGAAAATTTTGACAATATCTCAATTTCTTTCAGCGGGGCTGAAGATGTAGTTCTGATCGATATGGCCTCAAAAATTACCAAAAATTTCCGCGTTTTCACCCTCGACACGGGACGCTTGCACTCAGAAACCTATGAGTTTTTGGATCGAGTCAGAAAACATTACGGCATTAAATTAGAAGTAATGTTTCCCGATGCAGCCGAAGTACAAGCCCTAGTAGAAGAAAAGGGATTGTTTAGTTTTTATGAAGACGGCCACAAAGAATGCTGCGGCGTGCGGAAAGTCAAGCCGCTGCGCCGTAAACTGAATACTCTCGATGCTTGGATTACTGGTCAGCGGAAAGACCAAAGTCCCAGTACCCGCAACGGTATTCCGGTCATTGAAGTTGACAGTGCATTCTCAACTCCCGACCATGAATTAATTAAATTCAACCCCTTAGCAAACTGGTCTTCGGCAGAGGTTTGGGAATACATTCGCGCTTTGGAGGTGCCTTACAACAAGTTGCACGAACGCGGTTTTGTAAGCATTGGTTGTGAACCTTGTACGAGGCCGGTATTGCCGAACCAACACGAACGCGAAGGTCGCTGGTGGTGGGAAGAAGCGACCGTAAAAGAGTGCGGTTTGCACGCTGGTAACGCACAAAAATAGTAAAGGGATTAGTCGTAGGGCGCGCAAGAATAAAGGCGCATCACATAAATAGTAGGTAGGGTGCGCCGGATCGCGCACCTTACTCAAGAATAAAGGCGGATCCCACAGATAGTAGCCTAAGAATTCGCAATTACAAGTAATAAAAATTAAGATAAGCTTGCAACCGAACTTTGATAGGATGATTAACATTCAGAAAAGTTTTAAGCCAGGTACTTATGCTCGCGTCAACTAGCGAATTGCTGAACACGGCCCGGAGAAACGCTTATGCGATCGGCGCTTTTAACGTCTACAACCTCGAAGGAGTAAAAGCCGTCATCGACGCCGCCGAAGCGCTGCAAAGTCCTGCTATGCTGCAACTTCACCCCAGCGCCCTCAAATACGGAAAATCGCCTTTAGTCGCGCTTTGCATGGAAGCCGCGCGCAAATCTTTAGTGCCGATCGCAGTACACTTAGATCACAGCACCTCAGAAAAAGACATTCATCTCGCCCTAGACGCCGGCATCAAATCAATTATGGCAGACGGTTCTCCTTTGCCCTACGAACAAAACTTAATATTTACGCGCGAAATGACTAAATTATCCCACGCTAACGGTGCGGTAGTTGAAGCAGAAATCGGCAGAATTAGTGGCACTGAAGACGGTTTGACAATCGAAGAAAAAGCCGCCAAAATGACAGATCCATTGGAAGCAGTAGAGTTTATCGAAGAAACTAATGTTGATTTTTTAGCAGTAACAATTGGTAACGTTCACGGCAAATATTTCAGCGAACCCAAACTCGATTTCCCGCGTTTGGCAAAAATCCGCGCTTCTGTTCCAGTGCCGTTAGTTCTACACGGTGCTAGCGGTTTGCCGGAATCAATGATTAATCAATCTATTAAATTAGGAGTATCTAAGTTTAATGTGAATACGGAAGTTCGCGAAGCTTATATGGACGTGTTAAAAACTAGCAGTTCTTTGTCAGATCCAGATTTGTTGGAAGTAATGGAAAAGGCGATCGATGCTATGCGATCGGTCATTTCTGACAAACTGCAACTTTTCGGTTCTGTCGGTAAAGCTTATTTGCATCAATGTCCCTACGCGGATCAATTGACTGCAAAGAGTACCAGGGATAAACAAGCGAAAACTAATCAAGTTCTTATCAACTCTTAAAGCCTGTGTGTAGTGAGGAAGGAGAGTCTTCTTTTGAAGTCAAAAAAAAACTAAAGTCCTGACTGCGAACCAGTTTGTAGTCAGGACTTCCCTCCTCTCTAACCGTTTAAAAATCGATCGGGATCGATGCCAGATTCCCGCAGCCGCCGAATTAAAGACTGCAATTGAGCTTCCGCTGACTCGGCCCGCTGCCGTTGCTGTTCCGCTTCAGTCAGAATCCAATTGCCATCAACATCATACCAGCGCAACCACAGTCGATCGATTCCCTGAAACTCCCCTTGCCACAAACCCAAGCCCAAACTTAGGTCAGGAATCCACACTCGCGACTCGGGCAATTCTAATTCTTGATAGTGTCCGCCCTTCAATTCAAACACTCGCAATTTGTTAGTATAGCGACTGAAAACGGCATAAACAGGAACCCGCAAAATTTGCTCGTAAACCTCCCATTTTCTCGGCGGTCCCTCCTTCGTCTCCGGCTGCAAAATTTGCCCGTTACCCGCAGTGTTTCCCGACTGAGGTGGCAACTTTTCTTCATCGGTATTGTCGCCTAAATCTTCTTTTTCCGTTCCCGGCGAAAGCAGTTCTACAATTACAAAAGGATTCACTCCTTCCTGCCAAGTAACATAACTCATTCGCAGTTCGGATCGATCGTAAAGTCGGGGAACTCCCACAACTCCAAACCAATCCGGCCGCTTGTGCCACAGAGTGTGCTGCACGTCATAATAAAGGTTCATGTCGGTGCCGCTAAATATCTCAGAAGCCGGATAATTCCGAGGTCGAAACGTCAGGGTCAACAACTGCGGCTGTAAATCGTGAAATTCGTCAGGCAAACCAGGTTCCTCCGGGTCTTCGCTTGGTAAATCGTACATCGTCGGCAGCGTTTCTCTGGGCGATCGCGGCGGATCGGTTTGCGGCACAGGATATTTAAAAGGCAACATATAATATTGAGAAATGACTCCATTTATGCTAACATCATTTTTATACTTGCAGGACGAGCGCCAACACCCTGTAAAACGTTTATTTCAAACTTTTCTTCGTCTCTTCCGTGAAGTCAATCTAAAATCTAAAATCTAAAATCTAAAATCGACTGACCCGAACTTCTGCACTATGATCGACATTCCTCAACTGATTGCTCAAGAACTTTCCATTCATTTGTCTCAAGTCAATAATGCTCTGGAACTTTTAGCCGAGGGAGCAACTATTCCGTTTATTGCCCGCTACCGCAAAGAACGCACGGATTTGCTGAATGAAATTCAGTTGCGGGACATCTCCGATCGCTTCACGTATCTGACGGAAATAGAAGACCGCAAAAAATCGATTTTAGATACGATTAGCTCTCAGGGGAAACTCACTGAAGAACTGCAAGCTAAAATCGAATCGTGTTTGCAAAAAAACGAACTAGAAGACCTTTATCTGCCTTACAAACCGAAGCGCCGGACGCGAGCGACAATTGCTAGGGAAAAAGGTTTGGAACCGCTGGCAGAATTTATCAAGTCTCTGAACTTACCGACGGCTAAACCAGCCGAGTTTGAGGCGGAAGCAGCTAAATATATTTCGGAAGAAAAGGGAGTTAAAACAGCAGAAGAAGCTCTCAAAGGTGCTGCGGATATTTTGGCGGAAGCGGTTTCGGAAAAAGCAGAATTGCGGGCTTATTTGCGAGAGTTTTTAATGAAAACCGGAGTCTTTCTCTCGAAAATTAAAGAGGATTTCCCGGAAGGAAGCACTAAATTTGAAATGTACCGCAATTACCAAGTTGCTGCGAGAAGCGTTCAGTCGCACAATATGTTAGCGCTGTTTCGGGGGGAAACGGAAGGAGTCTTAGATTTGGAACTGGCGTTTGATGAATCCGCAGTGATGGCTTATTTGGAAGCTCAGGAAATTAGAACTAGGATACCGGAAGTTAAAGAGTTTTATCGATCGACTTTGAAGGATGCCTTCAACCGACTGATGAAGACTTCGTTAATTACAGAAGTGCGATCGCACAACAAAGCCGTCGCTGATATCGAGTCGATCGCCACTTTTGAAACCAACCTCCGCGAGTTGCTGCTGTCGGCGCCGGCGGGAATGAAACCGACACTGGCGATCGATCCGGGATTTCGCACGGGGTGCAAAGTTTCCGCCCTCGATGAAACCGGGCAATTTTTAGAATATCAAGCAATTTTTCCCCACCAAGCGGCCGCTCAGCGACAGCAAGCTGGTAAAATTGTCAAGCATTTAATTGAAAAATATAAAATTGAATTAATCGCGATCGGCAACGGTACAGCTTCCCGGGAAACAGACGAATTTGTTTCGGAAGTTTTGGCCGAAATGGAAAGAAAACCGATTAAAGTCATGGTGAATGAATCCGGTGCATCGATTTATTCAGCAAGCGAGGTGGCGATCGCCGAATTTCCCGACCTCGACATCACCGTTCGCGGCGCAGTCAGCATCGGACGGCGCTTGCAAGACCCCCTCGCCGAACTCGTGAAAATCGACCCGAAATCAATAGGAGTCGGTCAATACCAGCACGATGTTGACCAAAAACTACTCAAAAAGAAACTCGACGAAACAGTCGAAAGCTGCGTTAATTATGTCGGAGTTGACTTAAACACAGCCTCCAAAGAACTGCTGACATTTGTGTCAGGAATGACGCCAACAGTTGCCAAAAATATCGTCAATTACCGCAACGAAAAGGGCGCCTTTAAAAATCGCCGCCAACTCCTGAAAGTTCCCAAACTCGGGCCAAAAGCTTTTGAACAAGCAGCGGGGTTTCTCCGCATTCGCGGCGGCGAAAACCCCCTGGACAATACAGCAGTTCATCCCGAAAGTTATCCTGTTGTGCAGGCGATCGCCAAGGATTTAGACTTGCCGCTGACAGGAATAACACAAATATCGGAAAAAATCAAGACTGTAAACATCAAGAAATATGTCACCGAAAAAGTGGGAGAACCAACACTCCGAGACATTATTTCCGAACTAGAAAAACCGGGAAGAGACCCGCGAGCCGAGTTTAAATATGCCACTTTCCAAGCAGGAATCAAAGAAATCTCCGACTTGCAAGTTGGGATGGAATTAGAGGGCATAATCACGAATGTAGCTAACTTTGGAGCCTTTGTGGATGTGGGAGTGCACCAAGATGGTTTGGTTCACGTTTCTCAATTAGCCGATCGATTCGTAGATGACCCCAACCAGATTGTTAAAGTCGGACAAGTTGTGAAAGTGCGGGTTTTGGAGGTGAATGAGAAGTTAAAGCGGGTTAGTTTGACAATGAAGCTGCAAGAAAAACCGCAACCGCAAAATGGCAATAGCGCCAGGCTTCCGGCCCCGCGCCGACGTTAAAACTTTGGGGGAAAGCTGAAAAAGGGCGATGGCGTCCCGCACCGCAAGCTACGGCTATAATACAATACGCTTGGGATAAGAATAATCTGATTTCCTTTCACAAGTCTGGAACTCTCATAAATGCGTGAAATGAAATTCGTCTGAAAGCGCTAACCCAAGCGTATTGCTCTATAGATGCTCTACAACAGAACAGTATCAAGAGCGTTCTCACCACCACTGAGCGCAATGATTTGAGCAGTATTGATGTAGGCAACATTGGTTTGGGCAACAGTCGCTAACCCCGTAATCGAGAGGGGACTTCCTGCCAGAATAGTGGGACTGCGATCGAACCAGCTATCAACTGAATGCCACCAAAGATAGCGAGAGAAGGTCCAAATCCAAAGCGCAGTAGCTCTCCAAATATGACACTGCCTACACCAAATCCAGTAAAGAGAGTAAATACCTTCAGTCCCATCGTTTGCCCCAAATTGTTGTCATCTCCGAGATCCGTCACAATTCCGACAAACAACGGTTGAGTCAGGTCATACCCTAAAGACAAAATAAGAACTGCGATCGTCGTTCCAATTGGCGGAATCTCAAAAATCATTCCAATCCCAGCCACAGCAGCCATTACCAACCCTGCGGGAACGAGCCAACGCCGTCCCCACCGATCGACGGCTTGACCAATGAAAGAACTCAACAATAAACCGGGAATGCCGTACCCAAGAATGTTTAAACCAATGCTCAAGGCATCCATGTTGTACCGTTCCGATAAATACAACCCCAGCCATGTATAGACCCCAGAGTGGTAGATACCATTCCACAGAACATAAGTATATGTACGCTTTCCCCGAAAGGTTGCTAATATCTGGCTGTATCCCCTAAATATTTGCCGAATAGGCGGTAATTCGGTGACTTTTGGTGTATCAAATAAAGAGCCGTAAGGATGAAGCCGCCAAAGCACAACAGCAGCAAGCACAGCAGTACCTAGAAAGAGCGATCGCCAACCTACAAATGGCTCAAGAATCGCTCCCCCCGCAGAGCCTGCTGCCATTCCCCCTTCCATTGCTGCAAACACCAATCCTAGCTTGGCACCTCGCTGATCGAACGGGAATAAATCGCCAATTAAGGCGAAGGTAAGGGGAATCACACCACTTGCTCCAATGCCGGTTAATAGCCGCCAGGTTGCCATCTGCGAAGCATTTTGAGCAGTGGCAGTTAAAGCGGTGAAAATGACAAAAAGAGCAAGCGAGATGCGAATAATAGACCATCGACCAAAGCGATCGGACAGGAGGCCGAAGAACAATGCCATCAGTGCATAGGACAGCATATAGGCCGGAACGATAAAGCCGATTTCCTGAACCGGAACATTAAAAACTTCAGCCAAACGTGGAATCAGGGGAGCAATCATGTACCCCTGTAGAAAAATTAGCCCTGCAGCGATCGAGAGCCAGGAAAACAGGTCTTTATGCTGTTTTAGGCGAATCGCGGGATCGGCTGGTTCGGTATGGGGGGGATTAAAAGATTCTTTTAGTTTCGGCATGGATTTAAGAGATTTCAACTCATATCACATTTCACGGACGACTAAAATCTGAGAACTTAGCTGGAGTGCCAACGCCAACAATCAAGGGCGATGGAGTGGTGAAAGCTGGGAATACCTTCTCAACTCTGGAGCTTAAAAATTTTGTAGGTAAGGTGTGGAATCTAGCCCTTAATGTCAGGATAACTTGATAAATGTCACGATTTATACAAAAAGTGTATATTTAGATACAGAATTTCTTATAAGACTTATTAGCTCAGGCTATCAACAAAGCTAGAATTTACGCATTAACAGAAATCTTTTAATCCCACAAACTTGTTTGTTTGATGGCTCTGCGATCGCATTCAATTTCCCCATGAATCGAATGTGTGGCGAGAAAACCTACACATTAAACAATAAGGTTCAGATAAGAATAATCTGATTTCCTTTCACAAGTCTGGAACTCTCATAAATGTGTGAAATAAAATTCGTCTGAAAGCGCTAACCCAAGCGTATTGGGCTATAATAGTGTAATCCTCACCAACCTCAAATTTAGATGACTGCAAGTAAAAGCTGCACCTCTATCTCCCCCGAAGACTATTTAGAAGCCGAGAAAGTCCGCCCCATAAAACACGAGTACAGGCAAGGTAAAATCTATGCAAAAGCAGGGGAAAGCAAACCTCATGTCATTATTACGGGGAACGTATCTGTACTTTTGAGGAACCATCTTCGGGGAAGTGGTTGTATGCCTTACATGGCAGATATGAAAGTTCGGAATGAGACATCTAATTTTTTTTACTATCCCGATGTAGCGGTGAGTTGCGATGAACGGGACAGAAATACTGCTGAAGATTTCCTTCGCTACCCGTGCTTAATTGTGGAAGTTTTATCGCCGACAACAGCGGCTTTTGACAGAGGCGATAAATTTGCTGATTACCGCACTTCTGAAAGTTTGCAAGAGTATGTCTTAATCGATCGAGAAAGAGTTAGTGTAGACTGTTTTCGCCGGAATGCAGAGGGTTTGTGGGTGCTTTATCCTTACAGTCAAGGAGAAGAAGTTCAGTTTGCTAGCGTTAATTTTAGCTGTGCGATCGAGACATTGTATGAAGATGCGATCGAGATTGGTTGATTTTAATTACTCCAGAATCACTGGAATAATGCGGAATTAGATCTTGAGATTATTGAACCGCGAAGACGCGTTAGCGAAGCGGCGCGTAAGCGCTAGGACGCGAAGGAAGAGAAAAGAAGAACAAGCTGGTAATCGCTATTTTTTCTTGCTAGCTTTCCAAGTGCCGCCGTAGAAGTAAAAAGCATTATTTTTACTTACCGATTCCCAACATTTAAGACACAAAAAAAACCACTGCCCCGACTCGTCATACCGGGCACGGTAGAGAGTCGGGGCAGATTGGGAACAGCGATCGCAATATTTGATTCTGATTGTCCTGGCCATTGTTACTCAGTTTCAAACAATAACGGACTCTTGAGGGCGGGCGAATATCATGCGGCCGGCGCTGGTTTGCAGGGCGCTGGTGACTACGACTCGGGCTTCGCCGCCGACATAGCTGCTTCCTGCTTCTACGACAACCATTGTGCCGTCATCCAAGTAACCGATTCCCTGAGAGGGTTCTTTGCCTTCTTTGCGGATTTTTAGTTCGATCGTATCTCCCGGCAAATAAGTGGGCCGCACCGCATGAGTCAAATCGTTGATATTCAAAACTGGCAGTTTTTGGACGGTAGCTACTTTCGATAAGTTGTAATCGTTGGTGAGCAAAATGCCGTCGATATCCAAAGCGAACCGGACTAATTTCGCATCGACTGTGGCAAGATCTTCGTAGTCAGCCGAGTGAATTTGAATCCGTTCTGGATATGTTTCTTTGATGCGGTTGAGAATATCTAAGCCGCGGCGCCCGCGCACTCGCTTTTGATCGTTGGCGGAATCAGCTATTAGTTGCAGTTCTTGGAGCACGAATTGCGGCACGATAATTTGACCTTCGAGGAAACCTGTTTCTAGCAGGTTTTCAATTCGGCCGTCAATAATGCAACTAGTATCGACAACTTTGGCACTCGCTGGTTTGAAGGTACCTTCGGCTACCAACACCGTGTCAAAGCTTTTGGGGTTGATCAGCCGCAAGAAAGCGCGGCCGTGGGTGTCGGTCAAACTGACGCCTGTGAAGCCGAACATGACGCTACCCAAGACTGCGACTAGAGGTTTGATGAAGCCGAACTCGCGGGGAATTGGCAGCAAAAACAGCGGAGCCAGCATTAAGTTCGCTACTAGCAGTCCGATGATTAAGCCGATCGCCCGCGTCAGCAGCATCTCCACTGGCAGATCGCGGACTTGTTTTTCCAGACGCCGATAGGTTGTTTGAGCCACTAATCCCATCACGAAGCCGATTAATGCTCCAAATGACCCTAGTACAGAACTTAAACCTTGTATATTTGTAACTTGCTGCAGCAGATTGCTCGGCAGCAGTTCGACTCCATAATAGCCGATGCCTCCGCCTGCGATTATGAATGAGATAATTATGATTGCGTCTAGCATTAGTTCTAGGTTAATGAATTTATTCACATTATATCTTTTCAGTGCTGATACTTGTTTTCATGCTTTGGTCGGATATCGCTATCTTTACTCTGGGCTTTTCATAAACTTATATTTCGCCGTTGTACCTTTTGGGGGATGTGCCACCTAGTCGATCTGCATTTACCGCGCCCCGCCGAAAGCAGGCACAAGGTGCGAATAGACCGCCCTGCGGGCTGCCCGGGAATTGTGACAGCTCGAAACTGGTACGATGTTCAACTAAAAGAGCCGATCGTTCGCAGTGCTTTTTTGCTAACAAAATGTCATAATATACATAATTATTCATAACAGTTTAATTAAAACTTTAGATTTGAAGTTGAGCTTGCGGCTCCAGAGGTAATGAACCCTACCACAGATTATTTAACATTTGAATTAAAAAAAAGTGCGCAAGTGGCAAATTCCGCCATTCCCAGTTCGGCTTACCTGCACGTACCTTTTTGTCGCCGCCGCTGTTACTACTGCGATTTTCCGGTTTTTGTGGTGGGCGATCGCAAACATGGCGAGAATTCCGGCACAATTGTGCAATACGTTGCTGTACTGTGTCAAGAAATTCAAGAAACTAAAAATTTAGGCGCATCTCTGAAAACAGTTTTTTTTGGTGGTGGCACGCCTTCGCTGCTTTCTGCCAGTCAGTTGAGCAATATTTTAGAGACTCTCGACGGCAAATTTGGGATTGCTGCTGAGGCGGAAATTTCTATAGAAATAGACCCGGGTACGTTTACTTTAGAACAGTTGCGGGGATATGCAGCGGCGGGAGTAAATCGAGTTAGTTTGGGAGTGCAAGCTTTTCAGGATGAATTGCTGCAAGCTTGCGGGCGATCGCACTCTGTCGCTGATATTTTTGAAGCGGTAAAAATAATTCGATCGGCTGGTATCGTCAATTTCAGTTTAGACCTGATTTCGGGACTGCCGCACCAAACTTTAGAACAGTGGGAAGCTTCCTTGCAATCGGCGGTGGAAATTAGCCCGACTCACCTGTCGAGTT
The DNA here is from genome assembly GCA_036700245.1 of Microcoleus vaginatus BM001213989. Lineage (GTDB taxonomy): Bacteria > Cyanobacteriota > Cyanobacteriia > Cyanobacteriales > Microcoleaceae > Microcoleus. Next base: position 28,895 of record JAUBOM010000071.1, on the reverse strand, counting down.
ACGACTTAATTGTTGAGCAGGGAACTGCTTTCGGGCGCTACTTTCAAGCAGGCGCCCAGCCACTACCAGCAGATGAAACCGCTGCTAGTATGTACCGTTTGGCGCGGGAAATTCTCACCGGTGCTGGCTACGAACATTATGAAATTTCTAATTACGCTCGATCGGGCTATCAGTGCCGCCACAACCGCGTTTATTGGGAAAATCGCCCTTATTATGGCTTGGGCATGGGGGCGGCGAGTTACGTGGAAGGCCGGAGGTTTACAAGGCCTCGCAAAACTCAAGAATATTATCAGTGGGTGCGATCGATGTCTCGCCTCAATTCCCCTGCTACCTCAAAACTTGGAGGGGAAACCCAGCCAGATAGGGATCGAGAAATTGAGCAAAATTTTCAAGTCTCAGAAAATGACGTTTTGTTAGAAACGCTGATGCTAGGTTTGCGTTTAGCAGAAGGAGTTAGCCTGTCGGCGCTGACTCAAAAGTTTACTCAGCAAACCGTCGATAAAATTTGGCGTTGTTTGCAGCCCTACTGGCGGCAAGGATGGGTGGAAATTATCACCGAGGATAGGGCGATTCCCTACGGGATAGCTCCGCTTCACGCAACTTTAGGCGAGGGCGCGAAACTGCCACTTTCGGGCAATTTGAGGTTGAGCGATCCCGAAGGTTTTTTATTTTCTAATACAATTTTAGCCGATTTGTTCAGCAAGTTAGGCGAGGATAATTAGCTCTGTCTGAGGAAGTACACCCCCAGGCAAGCGCGATCGGCCCTAAAGCCGAGGCCGCAAATGCGACAGCCAGCAAATGAAATTGAGCCCTAGCTTTATGCTGTCAAAAATGACCTATTTTCTATCGATCCCTAAACAAATCTTAAAGGCGAACTAAGCCTTGAGATAGACGCAACGACTGGAATCCGGCTGTCATACTTAAGAGTAACAATTTAAAAAATACCTTGATGGAAACTCTAACTTTAGAACGCAACAACATCCACAGCAATCCCAATCAGGTAATTAGCGAGCGCGGCTGCAATCAGGCTTCAAAGTGTAATTTTTGCGGTCACTACAAAATGCAAAGAGGTTCAGTGGGTCACTGTCAATTGTTGAACGCACCTGTTCGGGGAGGATGGAAATCTTGCGCTTTAGCAATGCCGCCTTTTGCACCTTCTTGGGAATACGTGGAATGCGCCAAAGTTTCCCCTGGGGTCTTAATTAATTAACCCAAACAATTTAGAAAAAATTTTGTTTTAACTGGTGCTCTGCTATATATGGTATATTTAGTTGAGGCCAGTCGCCGATGGATCGCACAATTTCACAAACAAGTTAAAAAAATGAATTTGACACTAAATGAGGTAATTTCCGAACGTCATGCGCGCATTTTGTGTTGGTATGTAAATACTACCAGCCAAGTGCAAATCGCTCGGATTACAAATATTCCTAATTGGTATTTTGAGCGGACAGTTTTTCCAGGGGAACGTTTTTTGTTTGAAGCGCTGCCGGAAGCTCAGTTAGAAGTTTGCAGGAGTACGGAGACAGGTGGTATTGTGTGCGAGCGAACTTTGTGCGATCGGCTGCGAGTTGAAGAGTTAACCACGGCTGATTGAAGATAATTTCCCAGACTTACCGACGAGGGGTAGAAACCCGGTTTTTTTTTCAGAAACCGGCTTTATCTGTGTGATTTTGACATACTCACCGCCCGATCGAACCTGCGGTAATTCTTGACTTTTCACAGGGTGATGCTACCGGAGCAGTCTTACTCTCTCTCCACGTCCCTAAGCGAGCGGTGGCAATGCCATATCTCGACTTCTTTACCTTCTAGCATAAAGCAGTCCTAGAAGGACGGGGTTTTAGACCCCAATTTTAGATAAAAACTCCGTTCGCGATCGCACTTTTTACCCTCGGACTGACCAAAACAAAATATACGGTGTTAAGTTGTCTTACCTCTACCAGCAATGCGCCATTATGGCCGCATTGTTTGAATCGGCAGGTAAACTTAACTCAATGGCGCGTCAAGCGATGGTCCAACGTGCCATTTTTGCGATCGGGCGTTTTTTCTCCTTTTGCAAAGCTAAAAAGCCAGGGAAGAAGGGATATCCACCATTCAAGAAGCAGGCTCGTTCCGTAGAATATAAGACTTCAGGTTGGAAACTTCCTTCTGATAAAAGATGTCTAACTTTTACCGATAGTTTCGCTGCCGGAACTTTCAGGTTACTCGGTAGCCGAGACTTGCACTTCTACACAGCGAAATCAAGCGAGTAAGGGCAATTCCTCGCCCTGATGGTTATTATGTTCAGTTCTGTATTGACATAGAACGAACAGAAGAAGTGACTCCTACGCGTAAAGCTATTAATCTGGATGTGGGATTAAACCATTTTTACACCCATAGTACCGGAGCAACGGTTCCAAATCCTCCTTATCTCCGAAAAATTAAAAAAGCTTTAAAACAGTTACAGAAACGAGTTTCTCGGAAAAAAAAAGTTCGAGTAATCGCCAAAAAGCTATAAATAAGTTGGGAATAAAACATTTGAAAGTTAGTAGGCAACGCAAAGACTTAGCTATTTTGACGGCGTTGTGCGTTGTCAAATCAGCGCGATTTCCTAGCCTGCGAAGAGCTTTAGGTGAGGAATATCGGGAAAAATCACAAACTTGCTAAATCAATCAGTGATGCAGCTTGGTCACAATTTGCCCAGTGATTGCCATATTTTGGAAAGGTGTACGGCAAAACAGTAATTGCCATTACTCCTGAGTACACCTCCCAAGATTGTTCAACCTGTGGCAATACTGTCAAGAAATCGCTTTCAGTTAGGATTCATATTTGCAGTTGCGGCACAGTCTTAGATGGTGACCACAATGCAGCTTTAAATATTCGGGCGAAAGGTTTGAGGCAAGCAACAGCAGATTTAAATACGGTGTGCCCCACCGGAATTAACGCTTGGGGACACACTGACCTCTACTCGTTGCTGGTGACATCCACGAGCAAGCTGACTGATTGAGCCAAGAATCAAGAGTGCGTTTACACCCGGGAGTGTCAATTGAGGGAGCTTCACTCCTATAGTAGGAATTCCCATCTTTAGCTTCCGCCTCCCTCTGCCATATATTATTACAGGTTAGCTGGGATCTATCTTGAGATAGATTCCTATTTTACAAGCCATGATACCCGAAGATCTACTTAGATGCTGTCAGCTTGCCTCCGCCTCATCCGTTTACGGGTTGGCTGGAATCTATCTTGAGATATATTTTTACTTGACAGGTCTGATATCTTAAGATATATTAATCTTCTATTGGCCACAGAAAATTTGCTTGCCCGCGCCGAAGGAGCAGAGGGCAGGCATTGATTCTATTTCCCAAATGTCTCGATCGCAACAGTCACAGTCTCGGCTGAGGGTGGCGGGCAGCTAACAACCAAGAGGTAGGTAACATCGACTGAAAAATCAACGCTTTGCCGTTATTAAGCTATTTTATAGGTTCTCGCCTGAAACGGGCTCCTCAAGTCGGGTTGACAGCCTCTAACCAAGTTTTTCTTTGCTGTGATGCTCAGTCACAATTGTAAACAAAGACAGCCCAAGGTTTAGGAAAGTTCCCTAGACAAATCACCGCAAAAAAGGGTAGAGCCAGAAAAGTTACTATTTGCAAATCTACTCTCAACGGCATCGCTTAGACGTGGTTTCTTGCTGCAGTCGAGTGGTAGTTTTTGATTTCAAATAAGGCTAATGCTTCAGCTTCAGACGAGCAAAAAATTTTTTCCTGCCAATAAATTGGATTTAGATTAAACGCGGTTTTAACGCAGTTTAGCGATTTTTATTGCTGATGCTTCGTTCAGAATGGCTACCTAAATAGTGACGCTTGTTTTTTTTATAATAGCAAGCGAGAGCTTTTAGCTATCATTTTTCACAAGCAGCTCGGCGGCTTTTTCCTGCTTAAATATAAACGAAAAATGGGGGAAAATAAATCAGAAAAAAGTTCCCGAAATCCTTGACAGGGAAAACTTAGTATAGTAAGTTGTTAAGGAAGTAAAAAGCGTTATGACAGAAACCAAGAGCCCTGATACATGGTTTTCAAATTTCTCGAATCAGCTATTTTGCAGTAATTGAATAGAGCAATATTATTAATCAGACTCGACTGATTGCAGGGTAAAAAGCGTATTGTATCTTCTAGGTGGATTACTAAAGTACCACACAGAAAAACTAACAATTTAATCACAGGGAAACTACAAATGGCAAGCTATTCAACTCTTTTTAATCAGCAAATTGGCGCGACAAATGAGCCGATTAATGCATTTTTTGAATACGGTCAAGACTTCACGAGCGATGGCTTTAACGATATCAAAGTCACGCTCAGCTTAAACGGAGCTGCTAATTCTGGCACTGAGGATCTGCTCGGTGTTGCCTTCCATCTTGCAGGCGATGCCCTCAGTGGCTTGCAGATTGTGAATATCGCTCGGTCTGAGCAAAGTAATACTCAAACCCTGAGCACTTTCAACCCCACAGTTGTTATTGGTGCCAATCAGGTAAGCGATGGTGGACCCCTCGATCCTGGCTTTAATACCACTGGTGACGGTTCGGCTGAACCCTACGATGTGGGCATCAAATTCAGCGAGCAAGGATCGGGAGAAGGGATCGTCCAGACAGCGAGCTTTGTGATCCGCAAACCAGGTGCAAATCTTGACAAGTCGCTGATCGAAAACACCAACTGGTGGGTGCGCTTGCAGTCTACTGATGGCGGTGGTGGCAGTGCCAAAACGGGCGGCTTTATCGGCACGATTCCTAGTGGAGAGACTCCACCACCTCCAAATCCAAGCATCTTCATCGACAAAGTAACCAACGGCGCGGACGGCGTCAACCTTCTCGTAAATCAGCCGATTACCTGGACTTACAAAGTCAGCAACATCGGCAACGTCCCACTCTCAGGCGTCAGCCTCACCGATGACAAAGAGGGAAGCATCACCAACCGCATCAGTGGTGACACGGACAGTGATGGCTTGCTGGATACAAACGAAGTTTGGACTTACACGAAAACCGGCACTGCCCAGGCTGGCAACTACAGCAACACTGGTAACGTTACGGGGAGCTACAACGGCACACCTGTAACCAGTTCTGACCCCAGCAGCTACTTCGGTGCGGCTCCTGCGTTCACCATCGAAAAGCTGACCAACGGCTACGATGGCAAGGATATTTTGACAGGTCAGCCAATTACCTGGACTTACAAAGTCACCAACACCGGCAACATTGATCTGACCAACCTGCAGGTCAAAGATGACAACGGCACCCCCGGTAACACCAGCGACGACTTTGTAGTTGGTAGTATTGCCAGCCTGCCCGTGGGTAGCAACCAAACCTTGCAGAAAGCAAGTACCGCCATCACAGGCGCCTACGCTAACATCGGCACGGCAACCAATACCTACACCGATGGTGCGGGCAATAGCAAAGACCTCAGCGTCACCGACCCCAGCAACTACTTCGGTGCCAATCCTGCCTTGACAGTTAACAAACTGACCAACGGCTTCGATGGCAAGGAAATTTTGGCAGGTCAGCCAATTACCTGGACTTACGAAGTCAAAAACACCGGCAA
>JAUBOM010000071.1:0-23237 GCA_036700245.1 Microcoleus vaginatus BM001213989 | reverse complement strand
GCACCCCAGCTAACACCAGTGACGACTTTGTAGTTGGCACCATTGCCAGCCTCGCCTCCGGTCAGAGCACCACTCTGCAGAAAACAAGTACCGCCGTTGCCGGCGCCTACACAAACATCGGCACGGCAAGCAATACCTACACTGATGGTGTGGGCAATAGCACAAACGTCAGCGCCACCGACCCCAGCAACTACTTCGGCGCTAACCCCAAAATTGCGATCGACAAAGTAACGGACAACTCTTCTGTGCAAGGGGATGGCCTGTTAATTCAGCAAGGTAGTCCAATAAGCTGGATTTATACTGTCACCAACACCGGCAACGTCCCTCTCTCTAATGTCAAAGTCACAGATGACAAAGGTGTGGTTCCTGTTTACAGCAGTGGTGACACCAACCTAGACGGCAAGCTCGACCTCACAGAAAGCTGGGTTTACAGCGCCAGCGGCACTGCCATATCGGGCGGCTATCAAAATATCGGTACGACCACAGGTTCCTACACCGACGAGTTGAACAACCCCACAACCCCGACAGCATCCGATGCTAGCTCCTACACAGGCGTGCGGTTTCTGGGAGCGCGGACACCAGGCTTCTGGCAGCGTTGGACTGATGTGTGGGATGGCAATGCCAGCACCGATTCCTCGTTTGCCGGCAAGCCAGATTTCCCAACCAGCGACATCCTGCGCCCGCCTTACTCCGCGGCTACAGTAGATCCAATCACAGGACAGCCTACCTTGGGCATTCTGGTTGGTGACTATAACCGGAACGGACAGACGGATGCAGGTGAAAATACCCTGTTCTACACCCTTCAGGAAGCTCAGACCCTTGTCAACGCTAATCAGAAAGTCCAGCAGGACGTTCGCTACACGATCGATCGCTCCTTGGTTGCCTCTTGGCTGAATTTCCTCGCCGTCAACCCCGCGCCGACTGGAGATATGAACCAGGCGATCTCTTGGTTGCAAAAATACACTCCCGACGAAAACGGCGATGGCAAGGGAGATGGGAATCTCTCCTTGCAGGCATCAACCTACAAAATTGCTGCGAGTTCCCCAGCTTGGGCAAACGCAAATAACACCTACAACGGATTGCCTACGGGCGAAGTGATCAACGGCAAGCTCGATTACTACAACAACACCGGAAATTTCGGGACTCAGCCTATCTAGTGTTGGCATAACCTAAGTTGCTAGTTAACGCTAGTTGCTAGTTATCACCGCTACTGGCTCTTAAAGGGAAAGGGGAAAGGGAAATAGCTTTTCCCCTTTTCCCTTTTTCCCATTTCACCTTTCAAACGCATCTGCCCAGCGAACAATTAAGCTTGGTGACCCACATTTTACCCACTTCGATTTTTAGGAACGGAAAATACCGTTCATGCCTGTGGTGCAATTCAGAAAACTTGAGTGTCCTTAGCTATAGAAAATCAGGAACTAGCAGCGCCAATACTTGATAATTTTGCTAGGGCTGGCAATATTGAAGATTTGCCAACAAATGCTCCCAGAACTGTGCAGCGTGTTAGGACACAGATTGATATAGCCTTTCTCAGTAACATGAGGTGCTCTCGCGGGCATAGGGCATAGGGCATAGGGCATAGGCATAGGACTCGCCCCCATACCTCACCACGCTTGAGAACCGCTATACCCTCTCTTACATTTTAGGAATCGAAATGATGCACGCTGCACAAGCTATTGACTTAAGTTGACCAAAAAAATCCTAAGTTGAAATTATCGATAGTCACTAAATAAATATTTGAACAGTACAGACAGGTGGTCCCTTTCATGAAAAGCGATCGCGTGTTAACCTATAATATTTAAAAGTCATATTCATTTTTGAAAAGCTATCAAAAATAGGTAGAATCAAGCTTTTACACTTGTCGAAAAATTACTGGCTTTTGACTAGCTTAAGTACCATCTTTTATTGGCGTATAAGATTATGAATCCAGTTGCAGAATAGAACTTGCTAGTCCCTAATTCTTTTAACTTATATTCGTTTTCATATGGAGCAGATAACTTCCTCGGAGAGACGCACGCAACAGGTTAAGTATTCACTATCAAGATTAATAAAAAAGATATTAAATCCCCTAAATCGCTTGGGTAAGTTCCGTAATGGCTCACTAGGTAATCTCAAAGGGGGTCACTGGACAATTCAACCCAAGCTGCAAGGGTTGCTCCTAGGAGTTAGCCTCGGTTATGTAGTGGTAGTTAGTGGGATTGGTTGGGGGGGTGACAACCCGCCTTAAACTCTGATGGAGTAAAGATTTCGTCAGCTTATGCTAAAAAAAGATAGAAAGCGGGTTTCTCGCCACCCCATGCGTAAGCCCTGAAACTGCCGGAAATGTTGATCTAAGCTAAATTATAAAAAATCAACCACTGTTTAATACTAAAATCCGATGTCCCTCACTGAAGAAATCCTCTCCCAACTGCCAGCAGATGCCCTCGGAGGCCTGAGAAAAGTCGATCGACTCTGGGAAAACCTCAAACAAAACACCGCACCAACACCCCAAGCAGTCAAACACAGCCAACAACCCCTGGAAACCCTCGACTTCGACATAGTTATCGGCGGCGGAACCCTAGGAATATTAATCGGTACAGCCTTAGCCGTGCGGGGTTGGCGAGTAGCCTTGCTCGAACGCGGCAGCCTGCGAGGTCGCGATCAAGAATGGAACATTTCTCGCAAAGAATTAGACGCATTCTTAGAACTAAATCTGCTATCTGTTGAAGAGATAGAAAAGGCCATAGCCACCGAATACAACCCAGCCCGCATCAGTTTTGCCAACACCCCCGACATTTGGGTGCGCGACGTACTCAACATCGGAATAGACCCAGTTTACCTCCTCGAAACCCTCAAGCAGCGATTCCTCCAAGCGGGAGGAAAACTATTTGAAAACACCCCCTTTAAAATAGCCACCATTCACCCAGATGGAGTCCTTATAGAATCGGAAAATACCGATTTACAACTTGCTAAAAATTTATTTAAAACCCGATTATTCTTAGACGCTATGGGACATTTCTCGCCCATTGTCCGCCAAGCAAGACAAGGCAAAAAACCCGACGCCGTATGTTTAGTAGTCGGCACTTGCGCTCAAGGATTTCCCAAAAACGACACGGGCGACTTATTTGCATCCTTCACCCCAATGCAAAATCAGTGCCAATATTTTTGGGAAGCATTTCCAGCCAGAGACGGCCGCACAACCTATTTATTTACCTACATAGACGCCGACACAGAAAGATTCAGTTTAGAAACATTATTTGAAGAGTATTTACGGTTGCTTCCCCAATATCAAAACGTCGAACTCGAACAGTTAAAATTCCAAAGAGCACTCTACGGATTCTTCCCCTGCTATCGCCAAAGTCCTCTAAAAACGCCTTGGGATCGCATACTCCCAGTCGGAGACAGCAGCGGTAGCCAATCTCCCCTCAGCTTTGGCGGTTTCGGCGCAATGGTGCGCCACCTCAAACGCTTGACTCTAGGAATTGAGGAAGCTTTGACAAGCGATAGTCTCAGCAAAAATTCTCTGGCACTTTTGCAACCCTACCAGCCGAATCTATCAGTTACCTGGTTGTTTCAGCGTTCGATGAGTGCTGCGATGAATCAAAAAATAGACCCCAATCAAATCAATCAACTTTTGGCTGCCGTATTTCAGGTAATGGAAGAGTTGGGAGAACCGATACTCAAACCGTTTCTTCAAGATATCGTGCTGTTTCCGGCTTTGTCCCAAACCCTGTTTAAAACAGCAATTAGCCATCCCGGATTAGTTATGAAAATTATCCCGCAGGTTGGAATAGCTAATTTGCTCGATTGGATGGTTCATTATCTGAATTTAGGAATTTATACGGGATTGCAGCCTTTGGGGAAAGCCGTAGAACCGCAGGTAAAAAATTTAGCGCCGGAGCAGCAATACTATTTTCACCGATTAGTTGAAGCGTGGCAATATGGCGCTGGAGGCGATTATTAAGTGAACAGGCTCTCCGGCCTGTTGCACAAGAAAATTGCTCGTTCCCAGGCTGGAGACTGGAAGTTAAACTGATATATTCGGCAGCGAGGCAGAGCCTCTAGATATGGGTTCCCAGGCTGGAGCCTGGAAACCAGTTAACTGATATATTGGGGAGCGAGGCAGAGCCTCTAGATATGGGTTTCCAGGCTGGAGCCTGGGAACCAGTTAAGATTAGTTGTGAGTTATGAAGGGGCTATAACTGCTAAAGCTTGAGGAATCACTCGGAATTTTGCAGGGGTGTAAGTTGTGATTTCACCGTCAGTATTAATCGGACGGCGTTTGCTAGTATTAACCTCAAATTCTTGAGCTTGTAAGGTGCGAACGTTAGGCCGACTGGTATGATTTCCTTGCTTCATTGCCGGGAGTAAACCAATGATTTCCCACCAGTTTTTTGTTTCCAAACTGTACAAATCCAGTCGCTTGTCGTCGATTGTGGCATCCTCGGCAACTGTCATGCCGCCGCCGTAATAGCGGCCGTTGCCAATGGCTATTTGAATAGTTTTAACATTAAAAGATTGATCTTTTACCTTAATTTGTGCTCGAAACGGTCGCGCTGACAAAATTGTCTGCAAAGCAGTAAAAGCATAAGCTAAAACTCCCCAGCGCTGCTTGACGATTTTAGTCAGCCGCTGGGTAATTTGCACGCTCAATCCCAAACTCGCCACATTAAAAAAATGCTGGCCGTTCACCCAACCTAAGTCTATTAGCCGAACTTTACCGCTGGCAATTACTTGACAAGCTGCGGATAAAGCTGTAGGAATTTTCAGAGTTCGAGCGAGGTCGTTAGCAGTTCCCATCGGCAGAATACCCAAGGGTAACTTGGTGTCTATCAAGCCTTCTATGGCGGCGTTGAGAGTGCCGTCGCCGCCGCCGATTATTACTAATTCGACTTGTTTTTGGTAGCGCCGAATTGTTTCGGGAAGTTCGCGGGCGTGGTCGGTAGATTCTATAATTAACTCAAAACCCAGTGCTTCTAATTCTACAGTGGCTTGAGATAATAGCTTTTGCCCTTTTCGGGAGTGCTGGTTTACTAAAAGTAGAGCTTTCTTCATTTGTTAATTCTTAATTGGGAATAGGGAGTATTTTTAACTACAAAAAGTATAGCTTGATGGCTTAACTGCATGAAATTAATGCTTTAGTTCGATTTTACCAGTTATACTCGATTGACAAAAATGTCAAAAAATGGATAATGGTAGCAAAAGATTCCTAAAAAGTACCTCCGGTCTGGGCTAGCAGCAAACTATCTCGCTTCTAGATCGAAGCAAAACTAAAATTATGTCTAATTTTTTAGAACAAGCGCAAGTCGCTGCCGATCGCCAAAACTGGCCCTTGTTAGTCGAATGCTTGCAGCAAGTGACAGCCAAGGGCGGTAAGCCGCAGGAACAACACATTTTAGAGCAAGCTGTCAGTTTAGCAATAGATGCCTTGGAATGGGGAGATTTTCAAGACCGTTGGGAAATTGCTAAAGTATTGCCCAATCTGGGCAATGGCGCGATCGCACCTTTAATTTCGATTCTGGAAGACGAAGACGCAGACACGGAGCAGCGGTGGTTCGCCGCCCGCATCCTCGGAAAGTTCGATCGCCCGGAAGTGATTCAAGCTTTAGTAGAATTGGTCAAAAATTCCGACGAAGAATTGAGCCAAATCGCCGCCGAAACCCTAGGGAATTTCGGCCCTCGGGCCATAGAATCCCTAGCAACTCTCTTGCAGCAAGAAGACTCGCGACAGTTTGCAACGGCAGCACTTGCCCAAATTCGGCGCACCGAAACCATCGCACCGCTGTTGAGCGTAGTCGGAGATTCTCAAGTTGCGGTGCGGGCGCACGCAATCGAGGCTCTGAGCAGCTTTCGCGACTCCCGCATCCCGCCGGTACTGGTAGCAGCACTCAAAGATCCGGCGACAGCAGTCAGAAAAGAAGCCGTGCGAGCTCTCGGGGTGCGCGCCTATTTAGATGCAGAATTAGATTTAGTTAACTTGCTCAAACCTTTACTTTCGGACATCCGATTAGAAGTTTGCAAGCTGGCGGCGATCGCAATCGGGCGAGTGAAAACCGATGCTGCAGCGGCTGCTTTATTTGAATTGCTGCGATCGCCCATAACTCCGGTTGAATTGCAAATCGAAACTGTGCGCGCCCTAAGCTGGAGCGAAACCGCAGCCGCTTTAGAATATTTGCAGCAAACTTTAATCGCCGACTCTGATAACATAAACTATCCTGTTTGTCAAGAGATTGTCACTGTTTTAGGGCGAGTAGAAAAGCCGGAATTAAAAGCCAAAGCTGCTGAAATTATGCTCAATTTGCTTAAAACCGGTCATCCCGCCGTGGAGTCTGTGGAAATCAAACAATCTTTAGCTTTAGGGTTAGGGCAATTAGGGGATATGAGAGCGGTAAATGTCCTGATTCAAATGTTAGCAGACGCCGACACAAGTGTCAGGCTGCACTGCATGGCAGCGCTCAAACAGCTAGCTGCTGCCGAGGGGAGGTGGCAATTAGAAAGTTTAGTTAAGCAAGAGAGTCTCGAACCAAAATTAAAACAGGGAATTGCGATCGCATTACAGGAATGGTAGGAAAATTAATCACAAGACAGAATACCCAAATCCGCAACTTCTTGAAGAAGTCGGGGATATAGTAGCGATCGATCGCATCTTTCTTCTTCCTGACCTCCGTTAAATCCGTTACATCGGTTACAGAATCTGTTGCCGAACTTCCTTCGGCTATATCATCGATTTTCTTTGTGAATTTGGGCGATCGCACTTGTCACCCGATCTAAATCTTCCTCACTTAAATTTGAGCCAGAAGGCAAGCAAAGGCCGTACTCAAATAACTCTTCGGCCACCGCACCTTCAATACATTCGCAATCAGCAAATACTGGCTGTAAGTGTAAAGGTTTCCAAACCGGACGCGCTTCTATTTTCTCTTGAGCAAGCCCTAGGCGAACTTGTTCTCTATTTGCACCGAAAGCGGCCGGATCGATTGTTAAACAAGTCAGCCAGCGAGTAGATTTTCCAAAAGCAGCTTCCGGCATAAATTCGATTCCCGGCAAGTTTCCTAAAGCTTGTTGGTAAACCTCAAAATTGTGTCGTCTCGCTTCAACTCGCTCCTCCAAAACCCGTAATTGACCGCGACCAATTCCCGCCAAAACATTGCTGAGACGATAATTGTAGCCAATTTCTGAATGTTGGTAATGAGGAGCGGGGTCACGGGCTTGTGTTGCAAAAAAACGAGCTTTTTCTACCAGTTTTTGGTCATCGGAAACTAACATTCCGCCGCCGGAAGTGGTGATAATTGTATTACCGTTGAATGAGAAAATGCCGATTTTCCCAAAGCTTCCAGGCGATCGGTTTTTATAGCTAGCCCCTAGAGATTCTGCCGCATCTTCTATTAGCGGAATTTCATAAGCATTGCAAGCTTCTAGAATTGGGTCGAGATCGCAACTTTGACCGTAGAGGTGTACGATTACAACAGCTTTGGGTAATTTACCAATTTTTGCTCGTTTGTCAAGTGCTTCTCGGAACAAATCGGGGTTGAGATTCCAAGAAGTGCGATCGCTATCGATAAAAACTGGTTTGGCGCCAAGATAAGTAATCGGGCTAGCAGTCGCAATAAAAGTCAGAGTCGAGCAAAAAACCTCATCTCCTGAACCGACACCAATTAATTGTAAAGCCAAATGCAAAGCTGCGGTACCGGAACTAACAGCCGCTGCGTGTTTAGCGCCAACTACCTCGCAGAATTCTTGCTCGAAAGCGTCTACATGGGGGCCAACGGGGGCGATCCAGTTGGTGTCAAAGGCTTCTTTGACGAACTCCTGTTCGAGGGAACCCATGTGAGGTGTTGAGAGGAGGATTTGTTTTGTCATTTTTCAGCTAAGTTGATAATGAATTATTGAAAATGCTAATTTCTTAACTTATTTTCCCTTGGTCAATTTTATAGCAATACAGCAGCCACAATAAAATTGTCCCCATAAATATAAAGAACGCAAGTAAAGTAACATTTATGATATGAATAAATATTACGGGAAGTAATTGCGATCGACAACTTTGGCTGGGCAACCGTAGGCTAAGCAATGGGAAGGAAGAGAGTGAATAACTACTGAACCTGCTCCACAGGTTGTTCCGTCTCCAATTTCTACGCCTGGACAAACTTTAGTACCAACACCTAATAAAACACCTCTACCCAAACGAACTTGACCAGCAAGAGAACAGCCAGGAGCGATGTGGCAGTAATCATCAATAATACAATCGTGGTCAATAGTTGTACCAGTATTAATAATAACGTGATGGTTAATTTTGGTGTCAGTGTTGATAGCAGTATTAGCCATAATGACAGTACCCGAAGCAATTTCAACTCCTAATGCAATTTGTGCCGAAGGGTGAATTGCAGTTGTGAAAGAATATCCCAGATTTGTGATTTTCTCAGTTATATACTGACGGGTACGATTATTACCGATAGCAGCAATCCATTGACTGTTTTCAATATTGATTTTCATCAATCTTTCTGCTGCTAAGTAGATGGGATTACCATAAATTTCAGTAATTCCTGGTGGTGGGTTATCATCAACAATTGCCGTAATTAATTGTCTCTGGCGATATAAAATATCTATAATAACTTTGGCGTGTCCGCCGCAACCATACAAATAAGTATCCATATAGCCTCACCTCTACTCGTTTGACTTCATGTTTCCTGAAAATTCATTCATAGTGGCTTGGTTGGGATGGGAGATACCTCTATGTTTTATGGCTTTTATGGGAGTTAACAAGAGAATTTTGAAGTCAAGCCACAAACTCCAGTGAGCGAAATACCAAACATCTAGGTTAAATTTCTCTTGCCTACTAATGGCATTGCGACCGTTAATCTGCGCCCAACCCGTAATACCTGGTTTAACTTGATGACGGCGTGCTTCGGACTATAACGCTCCAAGTATTCTACCAGCAAGGGGCGAGGGCCAACAAAGCTCATATCACCTTTAAGAACGTTCCAGAGTTGGGGAAGTTTGTCTAAACTGGTTTAGCGCAGAAACTTACCGATCGCAGTGATTCGCTGTACGTCGGGGAGAAGATTGCCATTGGCATCGCGATCGCTCGTCCGAAGTGCGAAACTTGTAGAATTGGAAAACTTCGCCGGCAAAGGGAAAATCACGAGCGAGTACAGCACAGTATTTTTTCAGGTCGTTTTTACCTATACCCTTGGTATCCATCCACAGCCTAATGCAGCTATTTCGGACAAATTGAGCGGTACGAATTGCTTCGTCTACTGCAGCCAACTGATTTGATTTTCCCTAGGTTTTGAACTCAAAAAAAAGATTTTTACCTCCTATGTTATACTATACTACCTGGTAGAAACTTTTGGGAATTGCTACAAACTTTATTGACCAATTAAAAGCCGTCATAGAAGGACGGGGCTTTAAACCCATTGATTACGGAAAAATTTCATTTCCCCGTTCTTTGGCCCAGTATCGGACTTAAATAAACGAACCCCTACCGGACCTCACTGCTAGTTTGGCACTCGTCAAGAAGACCTCTGAATTCAGGCGCTGTAGCATAGCCTTCTCGGTTAATTCCGTCTCTTTTCAAGACTTTCAATACTGTCAGAAACAGAATTTTCAAGTCTAACCACAGAGTCCAATTATCGACATACCAAACATCTAGTTTGAATTTAGCATCCCAGCTAATAGCATTGCGACCATTTACTTGAGCCCAACCCGTAATTCCCGGCATAACTTCGTGGCGACGTGCTTGTTCTGGAGTATAGCGATCGAGGTATTTTACGAGTAAAGGACGAGGGCCAACAAAACTCATGTCACCTTTGAGAACGTTCCAGAGTTGAGGGAGTTCGTCCAGACTTGTTTTGCGAAAAATTTGACCTAGGGGTATGAGGCGCTGTTCGGTGGGCAGCAAGTTGCCATCAGCATCGCAATCGTTTGTCATAGTGCGAAACTTGTAGAAAGTGAAAACGCGACCGTTTTTACCGGGACGGGGTTGGCACAAAAAGATTGGCCTGCCCATGCGGATGTAAATGGCGATCGCAACCATTAACATTACGGGAGAGAAAACTGCCAGCGCGATCGCCGCCACTAATCTATCTAATACTGCCTTGAGCAGTCTGCTGTATTTACTGAAACTCTTGGTAGCAACTTCTGAATTCATGATTACAATCCTTTTGAGCTTAAAAAATCTGTCAATTCCTTCACGAATATTTTTCAACTTTAGGTTCTTAAAAGAAGAACTCTAATTCGCGATCGCCTCCAAATCCAGAACCGGCATTATTACCGCACTTAAGACAAAGTTCATGAATCGATCGTAAAATTGTCTCTAGTTCAGTCAAGGAAAGAATTGTGCGATCGGCTTCATAGCCCGGTGCTGGTGGAGTCTTGGAATACTCTTTCTCATCTTGACGAGGGATTTGAACAGTGAGCAAACTCACTTTCTTAGCCGTGACGAAATCTTTGTGAGGATTATCTCCTACATCGACGCATTTTGAGCCTTTAAACCCCCTGAATTCCATCATTTTTAAGTAGGGTACTGGGCTGGGATTCCAGTTTTCTCTACCGTATTAATCGCTGTAAACGATAGTATCACAACTGTTTGCTATGTGCAATCCTTCTACTTTTTTCCGTTGAGTTGTTAGGTAGCCATCTGCGATCGCGCCTAGTTTTTTGTTACCTTTAAAATACTCGATCGCCGAGCCTCGCTATACAGAGATATCTGCGGCTTATGTTCTCCATAAATTTGGCTGCTCTGCTGAATTATGTGAGGGTCATCCTCAATGCTAATTTCTGCTAAAGCTAAATTGAAAATTTAGCCTTTGTTTCCTGGTACAAAAAACTTCCAAGCGATTTCAAAAAATCACGGAACCGCATATTTATTTAGTATCCACTCCCCGACTGCTTGAAATCCGCTCCGCACAAATTCGCGTTCGGGGAACAGAGTATCATCTACATCAAAGACGATAATTTTAATCATGCGATCATTTCCTTGGTTACAAAAATTGCCTCGTCGTACCGCAGCATGACAACTCCATCCTGCCAATCGTCAATTTTAATTTCAAGGTTCTTCCCCAAAACCATTTCCATAATCGAGAGAGGGAAATTAGCACCGGCTTGAAATGCGAGAGGAAATCCTCCGCCAAATCGTGGATTAATTTCAATAAATTTAATCTCACCGCTGGCTAGCAAAAAACATTGCACCGTAATGCAGCCTATGGCACCGGGTAATGACTCAGCCACATTTTTTCCAGCCTCAATCAAGGCGGGATTTTTCACTGTTATGCCCTTACTAATTTCCCCAGCTCTGGTTTCAATGCGCAGCCGGGGAACCACCGATCGCACCTTTCCTTGGAAATCCACTAAAATATCTAATGTGTATTCTTCACCTATGAGAAATTCCTGAATAATTGCATTAGCAATGTACTCTCTAAAAAATTCCAACTCTTTAGCATTTCTGACCTGATTTACTCCCACACTGCAACTGCCATTCGCAGGTTTAAGCAGAAAAAAATAACAGGCGTTAGGATCTGCGAGAATTTTGTTTCCATCTAACAATTCAGGGGTCGGGATACCATTTTTCTTGAAAAAATTAAAAGTATTACGTTTGTCATAACAAATCTCATTGGTTTCAGGAGAACAGACGAGTAGGGTAACGCCTTTCGCTTCAAATTTCTGTCGGTGAAGCGAGAGCAAATACAGTTCCGGGTCGATCAGCGAAATCAGCAGCTTAATTTGATATTTTTCACAAATTCCTAGCAAAATATTGATGTAATTGGCATCAGTAATGCGGGGAACAAGTTCTGAAACATCAGCCGCGAAAGCAGCAGGAGAATTTTTCTGAGAATCTGTCGTGACAATAATGCCAGGAAGCCCTATATCGCTCAAAACTTTTTTGAAGCATTGAATTAGTGCTACCCTTCTGCCTGCACTGGTGAAAAGAATGTTGAAAGGATCCATAAGTTGATAAAATTGGTGATTTTCCGGTAAAAATTCTGGAATCTTTGCGTATTCGCAAAGATTTTACCAGCGTGTAGAACTTAATGCGTTCTCAGACAAAGCCTCGCTATAAAGACTTTCGTACAGCTTTATGATTTGCGGTGCGTCATAATTAACCATATCCTTCCGTCCGCGCTTGCCCATCTTTTGAGCTTCGTCTGGACGATCTAAAATCCATGCCATTGCTTCAGCCATTCCGTTAATATCTCCCACTTTTACCAGTCGCCCATTTCCATCTACTAATAAATCGCGAGTGCCGCGAATTTCTGTACCAATGACGGGGGTTTCCATGCACAAAGATTCCATCACGCAATTGGGAAGTCCTTCGTGTGTAGAAGCAATCACAGTAGCTACAGATGCACGCATTAAAACTGGGATATCCCTGCGTCGCCCCAAAAAATGCACTTGGTTTTGAATTCCCAACTTAGCTGCGAGTTGTTGCATTTCCTGGAAAATTCGTCCATTTCCGGCGAAGGCTAAATGTACTTGAGGCCGACCGAGTTGGGCAAATGCCTTTAAAATATCCCCAGGACGTTTGCGGGGAATAAATTCAGCTACCGACAAAAACAAAGAGTTTTCCGGTGCTAATCCTAACTCTTGACGTACTCCCATTATCTGGGCTTCGGAAATAGCATGGGGATTAAAGCGATCGAGATTTAAACCAGTTCCGGGAATATAACGAACTCGTTCGGGAGAAAGGAGTCCATAGCGCTTTGCTGCTGACTCATCTTCCCGATTCACTACTACTAAATAGTCTGTCCAAGGCCCAGCAATCTTTTCTAGTCCCAAGAATATAGCATTTTTATGGGGTGCGCCTCCCTGGTAGAAATGAAAACCTTGAGCAGTGTAGATTACCTTAAATTTTCCCTGCTTTCTCCAATTGTTAAGAGCATAGCGAGCAACAAAAGCAGCTACTGGCGTGGAAACATTTACTAAATTGTATTCTTGCTGAGCAAACACCTGACGAATTTGTTGGGGAGCCGCGATCAAGTTTTTCGGATCAAGAGGGTTGCGCGACCACTCAATATCCCAAACGCGATCGAAAAAATGTGCATATTCCTCGCTAGTAGAAAGTTCTTTTGCCATTGCATCCACCTGCCAGCCTTGACTGCGTAGGTGCTTGGTTAGAGGCAGGAAAAATTTAAGAGTAGATGGAATAGTGGTGATAATTAGCAGGCTCTTCATGATGGCTCCTCAATTTCCTCGTAAACGCTAGTCGGCACAAAATTAATCCTTATTAAATCTCACTAAAATTGAGACAGTCCTAGCTAGTTTTTTTGCTTCAACCAAACTTCAGTCATCTCTCGCACGTAGCGGTAAAATTCATTCCGCTGCTCGCGGAGGGCTTCATCGCGGTACTCTTTAGCTTTTTGCAAATTGCGGGCCGACATTCGAGCCATGCGTTCTGGATCGGTCGTCACCTCTCGGATTTTGCTCGCCAAAGCTGCTACATTACCGGGGGGTACTAAATCTTCCGGGGGGAGCAGTTCTGGGATACCGCCCACTGTCGAGCCGATGCAGGGTAATGCGCGCGCCATTGCTTCTACCATTGCTCTAGGTAAACCTTCTTGATGGGAAGGAAGAACGAAAATGTCAGCTAGATCCAACTGATTTCGCACCGCATCACCTGCAGTCAACTGACCTTTGAAACAAACCCGATCGCCCAAACCGTGCCCTTGAGCTCGCGCTTCCAGTTTTTGACGATACTGGCCGTCTCCAACTAGAACCAACTTGATATCTAGTCCTTCTGCGACGCAAACAGCAACGGCATCGATGAGTACATCGGGAGCTTTGTAAAGTTGAGCCAAACTCGCCAGTGTAATCAAGGTCAGCGACTGCTTTTCCTGAAAGCCCGATCGCGGTGTTGCCGCAAATGCTGAATCCGGCAATTCCGTCATCGAATAGTGAGCGGTAAAAACCCCTGGATCGGGCGGATATCGGCGCTGGAGAGCCTTTTCTGTAATGTAAGCAGCGGCGCTAGCGTTCGCGCACTGGTCTCTGAGCCGACGCGGCGACCACCAGCGCAAGAACGGGCGCAGAGGGCTTTTGACGGAACCGGGAGCGAATACGTCGTAAGGGTCGGCGATAACATAAATGCCGTAGGGATGGCCAATCCGGCGCAACATCGGTTCGATACAGGACGAAATTTGAGAAGAAAGATAAAAAATCACAGCATCCTCTGTGCGGACAGCTTTTCTGGCAGCCTGCTGAACTTGCCTTGCCTTGAAGAGGTACTGCCAGGGGCCTATATAGTAAGGTATTGCTGCAAAGGAAACTCTTTCCCCGTCAGCTCGCTTCCAGTCAGAAGGCACATCAGGTACGTCGCGCACGCGGGCTACTGCCAGGATCTCGTCAAATACCTCAAAGTAACGCTCCCAGTAGGAATGGGCGAACATTGTCTGCGTCCACACTGCCCCGTCCGGCGTGCGAACAAAGCGGTGTTCAACAGCTACAACTACTCTCATACAATCGATAACTTCTTTAACAAAAACATTTCTACAATTGATAAGTTGTTTGCTGTCATTCATTGTGCCAATAGCGATCGCATCGATCGGTCATGGCACTCTGGTATCGTCACAGAACAAGTCTGTAAACGTGAACGTCTAAAGGGTCGATCGACCCAGAAAGTTTACCTTCCTTGACTTCCATACCCGCAGGTCGATTTTGAAACATCGATCGCGCTTTCCTAACTGCGATCGGAAGTTCAAGTGCCACTTCTCTTGGTTTCCCGTAATTGCTGTTGACGACAACAGCCACAGCTTGGTTTTCGCGCCTCCATATCCCCGCTACTATATTCGACATCTTGGTATCAATTTTTTGGAACTCTCCATCAAGCAATAGCGGGCTAATTGATTTCAATTCAGGCACTAAAGATTTAACTCCATCCCACAAATCCGGGTGATCTGGCAAATGCCAAACCTCATCGTGATAAGTGTAAAAGAGAATCCCTTTTGTCCCTGCAAGCAAAGCTTGATAGGTCATATTTCGCACTTCTTGAAAAGTAGGGGATTGAGAACCCTCGTATTTTTTAGAAGGGTGCGATTCCCAGTTATAGGTTTGTAAATTAGCATAAGTGGAGCGCTTGAAGCTAGCAGCGGCTTCCCGCGCATTTGATATGTCAGAATAAGTCGCAGGCAATTCTTCTGGCTTCCTCAATTTTATCGGATAAGATTGCCTCGCAATGACATCAGAACAATTGGCAAACTGCTTGAGTTTATTTGAGTTGCCGCTAACATAAGTGATGTGGTTGGGATCTGCTGTCTTCGCTTGCTGGTGAGATTTCAACAGATTGTCTACACTCCATTTGCCGTTGTCAACATCGTCAGCTATACTCCAGCCGAGTACAGCAGCTTTTTGCTTAAAGGCGTTGATTAAGTTCAGGAGTCCGATGGAACTTTGCTCTGTTAAAACATATACTCCCAGCCGCTCTGCTTCGTCTAAAAATTCTCCATAATCATCTAGGTTGGTAGCAGAAGCGTGAATTGTGTTAAATCCAGCAGCAGCGATGTCGCGGAGTGCCGACTTGCGCTCTTGGGCGGTGGATTCCCAGGAAACATGATAGAAACCTAAGGGAAAAAATGGTTTGTTGTCAATCACCGTAGTTCCGTCAACCCTAGTTTCTACTATTCGCTGATTTTTGGGAGTTTGAGTGATAGGTGCGGCAACAGCAGCAGGACATGATGAGCCAACCTTTAAAATCTGAGAATAAGCTAAAGCCAAAATAATTCCCGATATTAAGAGAGATGCGAATAGCGTTAATTTTCGCAATTTATTATTATTTTTCTGGTTTCTGTCATTCATGTCGGCGTTTTTTATTCAGGGCTGATTGTCAAAGATCCTTCAAATCAGAAGTATATTTTTTTAATGATACCTTCTGCCTTCCTACTGCTGCATTTTCCCGGTGAGCGGCCTTGATATCGCAATACCTATAGACAGCATATAGGCAAGTGTCATGGCATTACCTAATGAGCCAAACATCCCTTCAGCCATAGATAAAAACCAAAAGCATACTGTAATCAGGAAAGGAGCGATCGCAGCACAATCTTCTTTGCCATAAGTTTTGAAATAGGCGTAAGTATAGAAAAAACTCGCGATCGCAAAAGCGACTAGCAAATTTGCCGCTATAATGCCATTTTGTCCGATGACTTCAATAATTGTGTTGTGTCCTCCCAGTCCAAAGTTTAACTGAAAGTAATCGCTGCCGTGACCCAGTAAATTTGATTCATCTAAAGTCTGTCCCCAGATGCGATCTCTCCCGCTCAAACCTTCCTTAGCTTCAAAGTTGTTGTTGAGATTCTTATTCATAGCCTCAATTTGTTCGCCTCCAAATAGCAAGACTGCTGTCACAGCCACAGTGGCGATAGCGAGCATTTTTTTTACTGCTTTTGAATTTTTAACAAACTCCCTAAAAAACACACAAAACATGATAAAACATACCATCATTGAAGTCCTGGAGTTGGCTAAAATTATCAGCACAAAAAGGCTCAACAGAGCAGCAGATATCGGCAATAAATACCGCGCATTTTTTTGGGCAGACCAAGCACCAATTAACAAAATAAATAAGCCTGCCGACATTGTGGCACAGGTAAATCCCATTTGATTCGAGTTGGCAAATACGCCACGATACAGCGTACCATTACCAGGAGGATTCGACACAAGAGACGTAAGAATATAGGGAATGTGACCGAGGAAAAGTCCCATTCCCATTAGCAAATTGGCATTTTCTTTCATCGCCTTTGGGACAGCATTAAACAGAATTAACGGTACAGCAATCATTTGCCACAACCCGTCCCTAAAAAGAGTTGTGTCATTGTTAGCAAGTCCCGATATGAGTAATCCGCAGCCGAATAGAATCCACAGCAAGAGGAGAGGTCGAGCTTGACGGTGGAAACCCCACTGTTTAAAGGGGGACATGAAGATGAGAATCAGTAAACTTGAGGCAACTAACAGATAGCGCAATTTGAGGACGGCTGGATCGAGGGGAATATTATAACTGCCCAAGCTAATCAGAGATGTACCACCAAACAGCACAGATAGCGCGATAACTATAATGACTTGTCTTAGCATAAATTGAAGAACTGATTTAAGACCAACTATCCGATGGGATTGCTGTCAGGATTTTGAGAGATTAGCCTCGTACACCTCTGTCAGCTTTTTGACGCTGGCTGCTATATTGAAAGGGGTGTTTTCAACGACAGCTAAGGCATCTCTTTGGCTAATTGCGGATGCGTTGCTTCTTGCTGACCTAACCGCTTCTGCCCAAATAGATGCGGATTTTGACAGGGAAATTCGTTGCAGCAGAGGTTTGACTAAATCAGCTTCTTCTGGAACAACATCTGAGAAAATGCAGGGTAGTCCGGCTGCTTGTGCCTCGATTAATACTAAGCCCAAACCTTCGTGGAGGGATGGAAACAGAAATACATCTACAGCCTCTAACATTAGTCTGGGTACGTCAGATCTATTGCCGACAAAGGTGACGCGATCGCTCAAACCCATTTGCACAACTTTCTGTTGGATATCCGAACGCAGTGAACCGTCTCCGATCAGCAACAGGTGCATTTTCTGTTCTTGTTTCGCAACTTCTGCTGCAATTTCTAGCAGGAACAGATGATTTTTTTGCGTTTCAAATCTGCCGATATGACCGATCGCAAAAGCATCGGCAGGAATTCCGAGTTCAGCGCGAACGCCGATCGAATCTACCCGATCGTAGAACGGTTTCAGGTCAACGCCGTAGTCAAGCACCTGCCAGCGGGTGTCAGTTTTCCAAGCTGCACCGAATAGATCCGCTACAGCATTACAACTGCATCCCAGACCAACTGTTGAACACCAGGAAATCGACCATTTGGTTAAACTTAGATACAACTGCCGATGTAATCCTGCTTTGGCATCAATTGCAGAGGTATCGTTATGGCTGTGGGCAATGCGGACAGGTACTTCTGCTTGTTTCGCCAAATAGAGGACGTAACCGCTAAAGTGGTGGACATGACTGTGAACAATGTCATAAGGCCCGTATTCACGTAGAATTCGTTTAAAGTTGCGACCGTAAAGCCAAGGTTTTGACGGAGAGAGGCACGGGATAATCTTGCTACCAAGAGCCCTAGCTTCGTCATCGTAAGGACAGGGTTTCTCAGTGTGAACTAGAAAGTCCATCTGGAAGCGATCGCGATCGATATTTCGCAAAACGTGCATCAGCCAAGTTTCCACTCCGCCCCGATTCATACCGCCGACGACATGAAGAATACGGATGGGACGCTGCTTAGTCGATATTTGATTTTGTTCCTTGATATCTGTCGAGTCTGTATAGTGCATAAGCAATGACTGCAAAACTAAAAACTGCTTGAACGATCGCCCCAACGATCAGCGCGATTACGGCGCCTTGCACTCCCATCGTCGGAATTAACCAAAGACAAGCGAGCCCAGAAGCCGCTGTAACTAAAGCAAACAAAGGCATTTGCACTTGAAAGTACCTAGCTGCAGTTATCCCGTAACCCAAGAAGGATGACACATAGCCAATACCCGCAACCACCATTAGCCACACGAACAAATCAGTTCGCTCGGCATACTCAGGTTTATAGAGTAAAGTTAGGATTGGCCTGCCGGCAACAACAGCGACAAAAACGCCTCCTACACCTAACATCAAGCCAACCCCCACCAGCTTCAGCAAAAGTGTGCGAAAAGCAGTGCTATTTCCCGCTGCATAATATTTTGCCAGCCGCGGACTAGCAGACTGCGCTAGGACACTGACTACCATGTTCCCTGCTACCATCAGGTAAGATATTGCAGAGAAAATCCCCAGTTCCCGTTCGCCCAAATACCGCTCGAGAAAGTATCGAGGAATATTAGTATTTAGGGAAATTAACATCATCACAAAACCCAGAGGTAAAGCCAGCAAAACTAACTTTCCCAAAGTTTTTCTATCCCAGCGCGGGTACAAGGGATTTTGGCTGTTTGCAGGTTCAGCATCGACCACTAATAACTCTTCTCGCTCTCTCCCCTGCGAAGAATTATTTAAAATTAATTTACCATTGCGAAGATCCCAGCCGAATAGGACTAAACCCCACGCAACTGCTAATCCGAGGGATCCCCCTACAACACTCCCAGTCAGAGAAACTCCGATGCCTAAAAGTAATAACGACAAAGGCCCTTTAATCATCAAGGCGATCGCAATTCGATCCATCCGTTCGTGCTGTTGAATCAAGCCGTACAACACATCGCTGATCGACTCAAAAGCCTTTGCCAGGGCGATCGCCCAAATCACCAGCGAAGTCTCCCACCGATATCCAGCTTTGAGCGTAATTGCGGCAATTATCAACAATCCTAGCGCCGTTGCAATTAACCTCAGACCCAGATAATCGCTAAAAACATACTCCCCTTTGGCATCTGTTGCTTGGATCTGACGCAATTGGAGATTGGTAAACATGATCACAGGTGCTGTAACCGCCAGGCCCAAGGTAAATTGACCCACCATTTCAGGACTGCCCAATTTAGCAAGCAACACCAACATCCCCCACTGGGAAGCCGCATAAACGAGGTGTCCCGTGAAAGTCCATAAAAAATTTCGGCGTAATGTTAGTGGTTTCAACTGTTGCATTAGTAGCTAATTACCTGGTTACTAATTGGTGGATTCCCTATGGTGTGTTTCCCATTTCAACGTTATTCATAAATGCCCCATTAGCGTTTAGCAACCTTAGCCCCAATCAATTTCCCTACCGCCACACATTCCACAGGCTTCGAGAAAAAATATCCCTGTCCGTAGACGCAATCCATGGATTTTAGCTGAGCTATTTGCCACTTCGTTTCTACTCCTGTGGCAATCATCCCCATACCTAACTCCTGAGTGATTGCAACAATTTTCTGAAGAACTTCTAAGTTGGGGTTGCTAGCATCCAGCCCGCTGACTAGAGAGGAATCTAGCTTCAAACTGTCGAATTTCCCATACTTCAGCCGCGTCAATTGATAAAGTTGAGTTAAGGATACATCACTGAGACCGCAGTGGTCTATTTGTACTGGCACCCCTAAAGTTTTAAGTTTGAGAAAAACAGACCCAGCCAACTCGGAATTCTCCGTCACAACATATTCAGGAATTTCTAACTTCAAACTAGAAGCATCGAGATTTGTTTCCTTCAATATTTGGTTTATCGTCTCGATTAAGTCAGCTTGGAAAAACTGTTTGCTAGTCAGATTCACACTGACTGTTAAAGGAGACTTAAGACGAAATTGCGACTGCCAAACCCGCATCTGGCGGCAAGCTTGCCGCAGTACCCACTCGCCAATAGGAACAATCAAGCCCGTTTCTTCTGCCGCTGGTAGGAATTCGTCTGGCAAAAGCAAACCTCGATTCGGGTGCTGCCACCGCAACAGCGCTTCAAAACCACTAATTCGATCGGTTTCCAGACAGACGATCGGCTGGTAGTAAACCCGAAACTCCTCATTGGCAAGAGCCACCCGCAAATTCTTCTCTAACTGAACAGATGCTGCACTGCTAATCTTTGGCGTATCGGTTGTTTCTGTGGCTGTATTTGCCTGCAAATCGGCTGTGGAATATCCTGGTATGTATTCAGGTATTAACTGCTGTAGCATTGAGAGAATTAAATTGGCATCATTGCGATCGGCTGCTTGACAAAGGGCTTCTACTTCCTCGTCAATATTTTCTTTCACTAGGCGGCTGGCATTGCCCAGACTGAGAATTTTTTTGTGTTTAGTGCGGTTGTATTTCTCGCCCGGAATAAACAGCTCTTCAAACAATTTTTCTCCAGGCCGCAGCCCTGTGAACTCGATTTCTATGTCTTTGCCCACTTCATATCCTGAGAGCTGAATCAAATCCTTTGCTAAATCACAAATTCTGACTGGTTCCCCCATCTCCAGCATGAATACTTCCCCGCCACTGCCGATGACTGCCGCCTGCAAAACCAGTTGAACCGCCTCGGGAATTGTCATGAAATAGCGAGTGATATCTGGATGGGTAATTGTGATCGGCCCGCCCTCAGCAATTTGTCGTTTGAAAGTAGGTACGACGCTACCGCGGCTGCCCAGAACATTACCGAAACGAACCACTACAAACGGGTTTTTGCTTTTTTTGGCTGCTTGCAGCACCAGCATTTCGGCAACTCTTTTGCTAGCTCCCATAATGCTAGTTGGATTCACCGCTTTGTCTGTGGAAATCATCACAAATTGTTCCACATTGTATTTCAACGCCATATCCAGCAGATTTTTCGTCCCCCGCACATTGTTAGTAATGGCTTCCGGCGGGTTTAATTCCATCATGGGTACGTGTTTGTGAGCAGCCGCATGAAAAATGATGTCTGGTCTCATTTTTAGAAAAAGGTACTCTAAGCGATCGCGAAAGCGAATATCGGCCATAAAGGCTGTCACCCGAGTAATATCTGTTTGGGTGTTGCTGTTTTTTTTGAAAGTGGTATGGGATTTCAGGAATACTGGCAGATTTTGAAGCGCAGGTGGCTGCCAGCTTTAGCTGTATTTGCCTCGGTTGTTGCACTCACGACCTATGGCACGCTGAAGGAAAAAGCAATTTATGAAGCAGAAGGAAAGCTGTTATTTAAGAAAACGACTCCTGGATCTGCTCTAACAGAATTGGGCAAAGAAATGGGAGAGTTGACTCCTGCGGCGGAGCAAAGCAACCCTCTGACTACCGAGATAGAACTGATTCGTTCTGTCGAAATTATCGAAAAAACTATAAGTATTATTCAGTTAAAAGACGAAAAAAATCAGCCCCTGAAAACCAAAAAATTTTTTAAAAAGCTGAGCGTAGCTACTATTAAGGGCGCTGATATCCTAACGGTTTCATACAAAGACCCCAACCCAAAAATAGCAGCAGATGTCGTAAAAACCATGATGAAGTTTTATATAGATAACAATCAAAAAATGAATCGCTTAGACGCTGTGTCTGTTCGCCAGTTTATTGAAAGGAAACTGCCTAACTCGGATCAAGCTATGCGGAAAGCAGCGGCCGAATTGAGGAAGTTTAAAGAAGATAACAAAGTTGTAAATCTTGAAGAAGAAGCTAAATCAGCAGTAGCAGTTATGGCGGAACTAGAAAGTGAAATTGACCAAGCTAAGTCGGATTTGCTTAATGCTAGTGCTAAGTCCAAAGCATTTGAAAACGAATTACAAATGAATCCCCAGCAAGCATTGACCGCCAGCACTCTCAGCCAATCTAGCACTGTGCAGGAAGCTCTGAAAGAGTACAAACAAATAGAGCGTCAGTTAGCAATTGAGCAAAATCGCTACCTGGATAGTTCGCCTATGATAACTAGGTTAGAAACTAAAAAAGCTACCATAAAAGCTTTACTCGACCAACAAATACAACAAGTTTTAGGTGGTCAACAGCCGTTGCCCAATCAAAGTTTACAGATAGGAGACGTGAAACCAAAACTGATCGAAGAATTTATCAAGGTAGATGTAGAACGCCAGGGTTTGGCTGAGCGAGTTACTATTCTGTCAAATTCTCTAGCTGGCTACAAGCAGCGGGTAAAAGCTTTGCCGAAGCTAGAGAAGGAAAAGCGGGAACTAGAAAGAAAACTC
Organism: Microcoleus vaginatus BM001213989; assembly: GCA_036700245.1. Taxonomy (GTDB): domain Bacteria; phylum Cyanobacteriota; class Cyanobacteriia; order Cyanobacteriales; family Microcoleaceae; genus Microcoleus. The sequence continues at coordinate 737 of JAUBOM010000071.1, read as the reverse complement.
CAAGAAGCCGAAGCTGATTATGAAGAATTGCAGAAAAAACTCCAGCAAATTCGGATTACAGAAAATCAGCAAGTGGGGAATGCTCGGATTATCCAAAAGCCGAGTGTTCCGGAGGAACCAGCGCGTTCTCGCAAGTCTTTATTGCTGGTATCGGGCGGTTTGTTGGGAACTCTGCTTGCTATAGCTGCGGCGCTGCTTTTAGAGTCTCAAGATAAGTCTGTCAAAACTATTGAAGAGGCGAGGGAATTATTTGGGTTTACTTTGTTGGGGGTGATTCCTTTTCATAGAAAGCCTGAAAAAAATCCTCGGCGCAATTCCTGGCCGCTTAAGTCTGCGGCCCAGGATTTAGAACTATCTCCCCGACAGATTGTGGTTAGAGATACTCCTCATACTTCGAGCAGTGCTGCTTACCGAATGCTTCAGGCAAATCTGAGGTTCCTGAGTTCTGATAAAGAGCTGAAAGTGATTGTTGTCAGTAGTTCGCTACCGCAAGAAGGCAAGTCTACTGTATCCGCTAATTTGGCTGTAGCTATAGCTCAATTAGGACGGAAGGTTTTGCTGGTAGATGCGGATATGCACTGTCCTGTTCAACATCAGATTTGGGAACTTCCCAATCAAGTAGGCTTGAGCAATGTGATAGTCGGACAAGCTGGGTTTGGGGATGCGATCGCCCAAGTTATGGATATAGCCTTTATCAGAAAGATGAGGTATCATGTTACTGACACTCACTCGTGAGG
>JAUBOM010000306.1:0-2601 GCA_036700245.1 Microcoleus vaginatus BM001213989 | reverse complement strand
AGTCCCAGATCACATCTGGGCAAAAGTCGCAGAACGCTACGGTGTCCCCATCGACCCAGAGGACTTGGAGCGGGGGAGCAGGGGAGCGGGGGAGCAGGGGAGCAGGGGAGAGGGGGAGAGGAAAGACGAAAATCTCTCCTCTGCCCCTAGCCCGTGCAGCCCCTCTGCGACCCCTACCTCATCCCCGAACCAGCCTCTGTTCTGGCAATGGGTGTGGGACAACAACATCCCCGTCATCATCGTCGAAGGCGTAAAAAAAGCCGGATGCCTACTCACACTGGGCTACGCCGCCATCGCCCTCCCCGGTGTCACAGGCGGTGTCAGAACCAAAAACTCTCAAGGGGAAAAATGCGACCCCTACCTCATCCCCGAACTGCAACACTTTGCCACAGAGGAACGTGAAATCTACATCTGCTTCGACCGCGACAGCAAACGCCAAACCATCCAAAACGTCAACCGGGAAATTGGCAAACTCGGTCGCCTTTTCACAGCCGCCAAATGCCCCGTCAAAGTCATCAACCTGCCAGGGCCAGAAAAAGGCGTTGACGATTTTGTGCTATCAAAGGGCGAAGATGCCTTCAGCGCCCTCAAAAATGAAGCGCAAGGCTTCCAATTCTGGCTCGCTAGGGAATCATGGCTTTTAACCTATCCCGCCTCTTTAAAGCTAAATTCTCGCTATCTGGGAAAACTCCCCTATCCAGAGTCCGGGTTAGCCTGCATCAAAGCCCCCAAAGGCACCGGCAAAACCCAAGCCCTGACCAACTTAGTCTCACAATCCCTTTCCACAGGCGATCGCCGCGTGCTGATAATTACCCATAGGATTCAACTAGGCAGGGCGATCTGTGCCAGCTTAGGAATCAACTACATCGACGAAACCAGAGACTCAGACTTTGGTAAACTGTTCGGATACGGCTTGTGCATAGACAGCCTCCACCCCCTCTCTCAAGCAAAATTTAATCCAGAAGACTGGTCCGGTGCGATCGTCATCATCGATGAGTGCGAACAAGTCATCTGGCACGCCTTAAACAGTTCAACTTGCCGCGAAAACCGAATCACCATCTTGCAAACTCTGCAAGAACTCATCCACAACGTCTTGACAACTGGCGGCTTAGTTGTTGCCCAAGATGCAGATTTATCGGATTACAGCATAGACTACCTAATAGCCCTAGCAGGCATTCCTATTTCCCCTTGGGTTGTTATCAATGAGTGGCAGCCAAAACGCGGGCGAGATGTGACTTTTTTTGCCACTTCTAACCCGGCTTCTCTGTATGTTCAAATGGACAAAATTCTCTCTCAAGAAGTCACTTGCTGCGACATTGAAAGTCGTGCAGAATTTTGTCCTAAAGAGCAATACCGACCGCGTATTATGGTTGTAGAAGACTCTCAAAAAGTAACAGGAAAATGGTCTTGTCGCAACCTTGAGACCCAACTGCAACGACGCTTTCCAAATTATCGAATTCTTAGGATTGATAGCGAATCAGTAGCAGATCCCAATCATCCGGCTTATGGCTGCATTGAGCAACTCAATGCTAAGATAAAGAACTACGATATTATCATCGCCAGCCCTACGATTGGCACTGGGGTGAGCATCAATATCCGAGGTTACTTTACAGCAGTTTTTGGCATCTTTAAAGGGGCGGTAGCCGTCAATGACGCTTTGCAAGCTCTAGCCCGTGTAAGGGATGAAAATGTGCCTTGGTTTGTTTGGACTCAACAATTTGGTTTCGGCAAAATTGGCAATGGCAGCGCTAGTTATCGAGCAATAATTAAATCTCAGCAGAAAGTCATTAAAACTAATATCAAACTGTTGCACGGTGTGGATTTTGACATAGATATCGCTCACGACCCTGTCCACTTGCGGACTTGGGCTTTAATGGCAGCTAGAATCAACGTTGGAATGTGGAACTACAGAGAGGCTATTTTGGAGGGATTGAAGGCTGAAGGGCATCAGATAACATTGTGTCGAGAGACTCAATTACATCAGGAGATTAAAGTTATACAAATGCAACAATTGGCGGCTCACAATTGCCAAGACAGGGATTTATTGGAACAGCTAACTGAGCAATCGCAAAAATTAGAAGAGGAGTTGGAAAAATTAGAAAATGTAGCTAATTGTCTTAGTGATGAGGCTAAAGTAATCAGGGAAGAGAATAAGGTAGCTGAGGCTTCAGGAGTTGCCAATGCTCAAAACATTACTCTCTCTGAATACCTGAAATTGAAGGACAAGCGGACTAAGACAAAGGCAGAACTAGACAAGCAGCGTAAATATCAACTGTGGGATACTTATGGAGTGCCTATTACGCCAGAACTAAAACTCAGAGATGATGAGGGCTGGTTGCCAAAAATTAGCCTGCATTATTATCTAACTTATGACCCTGAATTTGTTAGGTTGCGAGATAAAAATCACTTGGCTGGACATCAGGAAAGGGGTCAAGGTAAGGTTTGTCCCCAAGATTTACGCTTATTTACCGCAAAGGTGGAAGCACTTAAGAAATTGGGAGTGATGGAGTTTTTAAACCCAGATAAAGAGTTTCGAGGGACTGACACGCAAGTGATAGCTTTTGCTGAGCGGGTTAAGCTATGTTCTGTTGATGTGAAAGA
>JAUBOM010000070.1:0-40623 GCA_036700245.1 Microcoleus vaginatus BM001213989 | reverse complement strand
TGCCTAGTAGAGTCCCGTATTCCCTCTCGTTTTCTTGCTGTTGAGTGAGTTTGTTGAAGTCATCCTGATTTAGCTGGAGAGTTTCTTTTGAATGGATTGTTAGTCCGTCCGGTTTCTTACACCTGACAACAATCGGCCAGCTACTCTCACCTGATTTGCTCTGGATGGTGATTTCAAACTCAAAGACGTTCATGCGTCCTGTCCTCTCATTATTTCTCGCTCTCTCTATGGTTAGATGACAAATAATCTGTCGTTATTAACACTGAATTAACAATAATTATAACTTAAATATAAACTGGTAGAACCTAATCAGGTAAGAACCGAAAAACATACATATTTAATTATTTTTTTATGGCTAACAGAACTTAAACAAATTTTAAGAGCCAATTAAGCAAAAACTGGCTTTATAGATAGTAAATATATCTATATTTTCTTGCAGCCAGCGCACAAATCTATAATATATAGCTGTTCTCAGAGCTGACAAAGCAGAGCGTAAATATTTCTAGAGTTTTTTTCAGATACATGAGGTCTAATACCAGAAGTGGGTAAACCAAAGGAGAGAGGTCTAGTGCGCCAAGAGATCTCAAGTGCGATCGCCCAGAAACCTTCGACAATGCTTTATATGTTATCGTACTATGATCACAAAGAATACTTTTAACTTTTGACCATACATTCTGGGAGGTAAAAAAATACAGAATACAGAGGTAAACATATTAATTGCTACCCCATCTTAAATAGACTTCTTTATTAATTTACCCTTATAAATATTATAGTTCTTCCTTACTACGCAAGCAGATTTTAAGAGTTTTATGATAATAAAGATATTGAGTTTATTCCATTTATTCCACCAATAAATTTACTGGTTTCAACAATTAATCGAACGAAAAATTATCCCTTGATACAAACGAGTTTAACATTATTTTAATCCAGGTAAACTCCACCCCTGCACCACCTTCGTAACAGCATCTCTGGTAGCCTCGGCTCCAAAACCCCAAGCCATCAGTGCAGAATAATCATTCCAAGGATTATCTCCAAAAGTAGGTTTATCAACATAAAGTTGGCTAAAACCTGCTCCGGCTAAAAACACGATCGCAATTATATAGCTAGTCACAGTAAAAACCTTCAAACGTACATTCGCACCTGACGCTTGCTCTTCCCAACTCCATAAGCTAGTAGAGGGTGCGGCTCCCAGTAAATTTATCATTATACCTCGGATTTGGGATCCTTGGGTCATCGCCCCCCTCGCATTTACTCCGAAATCGAGTTCTGTCGAGTTTACCATATCTGTTTGCTGCGAAAGCAGTTCTGTAATTTCCGCGATCGCCCCTTCTACCTCATCCCTTAAATTAGCATCTTTTGTTAAATCGGCAGGCTGTAAGCTTTCTATCCGCTGTTCTAAATTCTGTACTTTAGGCTGCCAATTTTTAGCCTGTTCAACAGACAACTCCTCGCTCAAACTATAAAGTTGTTTTATCTTAGCTTGCAGTGAAAGGTAAGAATTCACTTGTTCAGCTAATCCTTGGAGGCGATCGCGCAATTGCACGGGACTGTTTAAATCAGGAGCATCTCTTAGCGCATCTTCCAAACTGCGATGCACCGTCTGTACAAAAAGAACGCTCCGCTCCAGATCCTGTAACTGCTGCTTGATTTCATCAGCATAACCTAACTGTGCCAACCAATCAGCACGACCTTTGAGCCATTTACTCTCAACTAACTCTGCTTGCTGAACTGAATTTTTAGCCTCGTCCCAGCGTTCTCCTTGAAGCGCCATTTTTACATCAATTAAATGTGCTTCCACTCTCGCCTTAAATGCCTCAAATTTAAAAAAATCTGCATCATCTTGCATTTGGATGCGAACTTGGCTAACTCGGACTAAAATCTCATCCCGCGGTCTTCCTTGAGTCCGATAAATAGAAACACTGATACCTAATGCTGACCCTACCAATAAAATGAGTAAAGGTAACAACCAATGGTCTTTCACTTTTATAATTACAGGGATAACTTGCTCTCCATCTTGGTAACTTAACCAAAGTTTGCCGCTAAATTCTCCACTCCTAAAAACTTTATTCAGGTCAAACTTTACCAAAGTCATCATGAGATTCGGATTGGTTGAACTGACCGAAGGTTTTTCCACACTAATTGCCTGCGCCGGAAAAATACTATCCCCATCACTCCTATTTAAATCCAAGGGGATTAACTGCAAATTATTGATTGGCGTCTCTGTTTGCAGGACGATATTGCGAGTTGCAATAGTTCCACGCATCCCTGACACTGTCACTTGAGCAGGCTCAGCCACGATCTGGCCTTGAGCATTAGCACTCATAGGTGCTAATAGCTCCAAACTTGCTAGTAATAACCCAATTGTTACTAACTTCAAATTCAGAGAAGAGAAACTTTTCAATTTTTTGGAAGTAAAACTTGCAAAAAAAGTGATAATTTCCGGAATCTGGGTAATTTTTTCTTTGAGGTTAACCATACCTAACTCTTTTTTGTATTTAGCTAAAGTTCTCTAATTAAGAATAAGTTTGAAACCAAAACATCTCAAACTTTTTTCACTATTTGCTGAATTTATCGAGAGGGCGAGCGCGTAACTTAAAGATTTAAGATTTGCCTGTTTATATGGCAAATAACCCGACTTCTGCTCCACTAACACGCCCTGAAAATAGAGGCTTTACGTAAGTCCTATATTCTTGATAAAACTGATACTAGGAGCAAAAAAGTATTCACCGCCTTTCATAGTAACCCACAGGCTAAAGTCATATTGTTCGGTTTCCGATTCGCCCCACTTTTTCGGCCATTTATGAGTTCCTATGGGTTGACCAGATGCCTTACCGCTAACCTGGCCACATAGCGGATCTGGTCCAACATTGATTTGGCAGAAGTTTTTTTGATTAGCCCATGCTGATTGGATAAAATTGAATTGATTTTCAATATCAGCTTGAAAGCACAAAAATAGCAATCCTGATCCTGTTTCAGGTTCCTTTGTAAGGTCATCTTCTCCATAACTAAGACCACGACGAACGATGCGGTGCCGCCTTTCTAACTGTAAGGAATCTTCATAACTAACCGAAGATTCAACACGTCCTGTATCTCCTCGCGGGTTACTTTTACGGAGGTGAGAATGAAAAGGACACCTTGTTGCTTGTGTATCATCACTGTAATCGAAGTCGTTGAGGGTATCCAACGGTCGTATCGGGTTTGCATACAGAGGTTGATCTTTTAGAGTGAGTGGCGTTCCATCGAAGAACCGACCAATAACCATCGCACCAGCTAAATCGTCAGTTATATTTAGTTTGTTAGCTAGGTTTCGCTGGTCTTCACGAAATCCTTTGACATTTTGTTCGAGTTGGCGAAACACTAAATAACTGCCATAACTGTCTTTTGTTTTACCGTTGCGGTCTTTAACTAAGATCAGATCGAGAGACGCTCTAGGGTCCCATTTGGTGAAGTCACAGCCCTTTTCTTTTGTGAGTTGAATTTCCTTTTTGAGAAATAAAGGTTGACTGATATTATCAACAAACCCAAAATGCTCAACAAATTGTCCTCGATAATTTTTGAGAATAAAACCATCTTGTCGGTTAACAATTTCGGCAACCTGACGGATTTCTTGCATCGCTTTGTTAACTGTTTGTAGTAAGTCTACTAAGCTATCATCTGCCATTACTACTAAGGCATGAATGTCAGCTTGATACCCTAGTTCCCATTCCTTAAAAGGTGGGTCGCCTAAGGAATTCTGAATAGCAGAATTTTTCATACCGGAACGAAAAGGTTGATCGCTAGGGATTTTGGCGGGAGGAATTTGCAGATACTGATAACCCTTACATGATAAAAAGAAGTTGCTAAATACACCGCCATTGATGCGAGCTTCTCTATACCGACGTGCGCTCTCTGCCTGCTGGCTAGCAGACTTTACATACTTCTGGGCGAAATCTCGAATCCACTGCTTTGCCATATCTGTTTGGTCTAGCTTGAATTGCAAAAACAGATACACGCTATAATCTCGTCCGTGAGAATTGAGAATGTTGCCCTGTAAATCTTCAAGCAATTCTTTATATTTACCCGGATTATCTGGGTCAATACCTTCGCCATCTCCAGGTAGGCTTTGCAAATCTTCGTCTGTTAGTGTCATTGTATTGACTCCCTTATTCTAGAGTTTAGAGCGGACTGTTGCTGCGATGCTGATATCGCAATAGATAACAAATTTTGAGAATGTTTAGAGCTTACGTAAAGAAATCCGAGTTCTAGCCTCGTCCAACGTAAGCTCTAATGTTTTTAAGCAGTAGCTTCTAGCTTCACCATCTTGGCGTGGGAAGGTTTGCCTACATCATTTAGGTAGAAAATCATGTAGTAGCCGGGCGGATAAAGATGGGGGTTTGTTGGTGTTTTAAAGTCGATTTCAGACTGGTCTCCCAGAGCTATTTTTTCAATCGGCAATTCAACCAATCGCTGCCCAAAATCGAAAGAATGAGTTTCTGCACCCAGTTTAACCAAGACTAAAGAACCGTTTTGAGTAGCATCCTTGACTGATATCTTGTCTAATTGACTGTATTTGATAATGCTAGGAGCTTCTACAATCTCAGGTCGAGAGCCAGGTTTAAATAGGTAGGGGGGGCTAAAGATTTCAGCTTGCCAAATTTCAGCAGGTACAAAGGGTTCTGTGTCACCCTGAGCAAAATAACCTTGAGGAGATTTGTAATACTCTTCCAGGCTAAACTCTTTAGCCTGACCTGATTTGTCAGTTAGCTCTGCTAGGATAAAGTTGTTTGCAGCATCTCGCCCGATGTCAACGTGAAGAGTTCCATCTTTTTCCCGTGCTACCCGATTACCATTACCACCAATCGTTAAAACACGAGCATCTGGTAACAAGATAGCTCCATTATGATAAAGTCTGGGTAGTTTGGCCGGATTCATTGACTTGATGCTGTAGCCTCCTGGAGCCTGGGAATTAGGAGTCATGAGTACAGGCTCATAGACAGGCTTGTATTCTGGATATTCGCCACCATTGGTTACTAAAATTTCCTTGCTAGGCAGAATCACTGCTTCCACATTGGCGCGAGGTTTGTCTAAAAACTTCTCTACAGTTTCCCACTTGCCGTTCTTTTCTTTGCTTTGTTCAGGAGACACCCAACGCTGTAAACTAGAGGCAACTTTAGCTCCTGGATAGTTACCTGTTTTACCCCCACGGCCAAAATTAATATCATTGGTACCAATCATCCCAGCGATTAGCAATACATCTTCAGAGTTGGGAACTTGAATGGCAGTTCCGTAAGCTTTAGAAGTTTCAAATCTTTCAGGACCAACTTCAAAGCGGACAGATAATTTACCCACTTCGTCTTCATAGACGGACATTAAATAGCTTTTCTTGCTTTTAAAAGGGACTAAAACATTAGCAATGCCAGCTTCATCCCCAGTAATCAAAAGTCTACCGTCAGCAGTTGGAAAAACTCTAGGATAGAGGTCAATGGTATCGAAACTATCAGCCCCTTCGATGTAGGTGTTGAAGGGACTGTCATCGATTTCTGTAAGGTCGATGTAGTGAAAATTTCCACTTTTAGGGTCGTAGATTTCAATACTGGGGTTAATTTGGTTGGGGGCATTAAGTTTTAGACCAGAAAAAATTACGATTTTGCCATCGGCTAGGGACACTAAAGTTGGATACCAACGCCCCTCTTTAAGTTGACCCGCAGGCGACCACTTGCCTGTTTTCCAATTATAAATATTGGCTTGCCTCGATCCTGTAAAGCGTCCACCAGGGTAATAGCGTCCAGTTCCACTAATAAAAAGAACGTTGCCATCGTCTAGTTGCAAATGACCAGCACAAAATAAATCGTTGCTCTCGGTATATTGCATTGCAGGTGGAGAAACAATGCGCTCAAATTGCTTGGTTTGAGGATCGAAAAGGGAGGCATTATTAATAGCATCATAGTCTCCTGCTCCCACTCCTTCTATAAAGACATTTTCCCCTTTGTCATTCTTAGTTAGAGTGTTCCGAAAGCTGCTGCCGTTAACGCTCAAAACCTTTCCATTGGGAAGGAGTACGGTATGAACAGACTGCATCCGGCTTTCTGGAGGAGCGAGTGGGATGGTTTCCCATTCTCCCATTTCTTCTTTAGGATCGACTAGGGGAGATGCGATCGCCTGCTTACCTCCACAGATGGTAAAAGTTGCAGTTAAGATCAAAACCAGGAAAAGCGAGATAAGCGTCGTGCTTTTAATTGATTTGTTGAGGATCATAGTTGCCTTTTGTCGAATTTTCCGAAATCCTGAAAAACCTGCTTGATTTAGGAAACTCTAGTTCTATTTTATGCTCAATAATTTCAGGCTCTCAGTTGCATTCAATGTTGTCGAACTGTTTTGCTCCAAGTTCTACAACATTGAGTGATTGTTAATGGAGTGGAAAGCCTAAACCCACGAGTGTTCAGAGTGCTTATCACTCTTTTATAACCTAATTACTGATGTAGCGAACTAATGTAGTCTGTCAACGTTTTGATGTTCTCTTCATAGGAAGATTTATTGTCCAACAAAATATTGGCATTATCTACAACAAACTTCAATGATAGCTCTCCTGCGCCAAAAGAACTAACACATCTGTCCGACTTAAATGAATCTGTCTTAGCAAGCTCAGAAATTAACTTGGGTTAACAAAAATAGAACTGTTTTACTCAAAGTTGTATAACAGTTTTATTTATGCTGGGTGGAGGTTATTTGCCCTAATTTTTCTCGAGTGATGTTGATCGCATCTCTGGCAATGTCGTAGGCACTTGGGTATTCATTCTTAGGATCTTCTCCAGGTATCCAAAACTTGCGTCGAGTCAGACGAAGGGACTGATGAAAGTCTGGGATAGCATTAAAAATCTCGATCGCCATCGGTCCGTTATAGACTTGGAGAATAGGTTTAAACAAAGACTCCCAAGGAATCCAACTTGTATGCACAGATCCTCGATCCGGTGGAGAAACTTGGACGTAATGAAGCCGCCCCTCACCTGCAAGCCAAGTTACTTGTTCTTCAAAAATCTCCGGTCCGTCACCATCAAGTATTTCGTGAGCACTATCGATCACAACACCAACTTGTTTGCTCTCAACGTTCTTAAGAAACTCAATTAATTGTGATAACTTGTTAGGACCTGGAGTTTCCCAGTGAGTTATTGGCTCGATCGCCAGTTTGACTTTTTTCTGCTCTGCATATTGACCTAACTCTTGTAGGATCGGTTGCGCATTAGTATAGCGAACTGCAAGCTCATCTTGGAGTTGGTCACTCCAGATGGAATTATTGAAGTATCCGTAAGGTACAATTAACGGACCCATCATAATTTCACCCCGTAGCGCCGCAGTGATGTCAACCCGAGCCTTAAGATACTCCAAAGCTTCTTTCCGTACCTCTGGGGAAGGTGAACTCGGATCGAATGTCGGAGTAGTACCGACATTTGTTGCAATTGCTACAGCACTCAATCCTTCATCGTCCATAGCACAACGCAGGTTGGCGTAATTCTCAATTTCTTGTAGGTAATCTTTAGGCTCCTGTGGCGGGGCGATCGGAAACTCAAAGCCCGTGTAACCGAACTTCTTCAGCTCTTTCATGTGCTGAATTACAACTTTTGTATACTCCGAGTCATGGGGTTTCAGATTAGTTGTAAACATGAAAAAGCTAAGATAGATATCGCGGTCAACAAGCATCTTGTCACTCATGTTAAGATTCCTTCGTGGTGTATATATCATCCAGTAATCAGGGCGCGTTTAGGAAAAAGAATCATTATTGATGCTGAACTTTTTACTAAACGCGCCCCGACACTCTACCGCTAAGTTTTTTTAGGTAAAGCTTAGCCTTACGAAGGCTTTACATTCCAAATCTGGCGATCGATTTTCCAGATGTCTCCCTCTTTTTTCATTAACCATAGTGCTTGAAAGTGGACTTCCTTAGATGCACTGCCATCCATGGGGTAAATCGTGGCATGAGATGGACCGACGACATAACCAAAATCGCCTATCACTTCGATTTCTTGAGCGCTGAAGGTTGGATCGATATTTTTGTCAGCTATCTGAGCGGCAAAGCCTTCAATAATGTCAGGAATTCCGCGCCGATCGGGTTGATCTGGTGGCATCCAGAGAGCATCGTCGGTGTACATCTTTCCATAACCCTCTAAGTCGCGTCCCCTAACATTTGCTGCATAGACTACTTCAAAAACCTCTTTGATCTGCTCTTTATCGTTATCCATGGGTAAACTCCGGTTGAGAAACTGTAGATTTTTACGAGAGAAGAACCCAGGCCTACTTCGTTAAGATCTGGGTTCTGTTTTTGCTACAAACCAGTCACTTCGCGTAGATAACAGCGAGCAGTTAGCGCATCTTTCAAAGGATTAGTGTTTTTAGGGTCTTGTTCTGCCTCCACCATCAGCCATCCTTCATAGTCAGCATTAGCAAGCTCTTGTAAAATTGGCTTAAAATCAATTTTGCCGTCACGATCTCCCGGAACGGTAAATATGCCTGCGCGGATGGAATCTAAAAAGCCACGATGCATTTTTTTGGAGTCATCTAACACTGACTGACGAATATTTTTCAAGTGAACGTGCTCGATGCGATCGGCATATTTTTTAGTGACTGCCAACGGATCGACTCCTGCGTAGTACAAATGACCCGTATCAAGCAGCAGCTTAACATTTTCAGGATCGGTACCGCTCATTAAGCGATCGATATCCTCTAAGTTTTCTACTCCCGTCCCAATATGGGGATGATAGACCAACTGCATACCTTCCTTCGTAGCTGTTGCACCAAGGTCATTCAGCCCTTTTAATAAATCCGACCATTGGTCGTCAGTAAATTTCGGTCTGTAAGTTAAAGGATCCACACCTGGGGCTTGTTGATGAACGGCACCCCCTAATTCAGCTACCACAATCTTTGTACCACCCATCTCCTTCATGAATTTTAATTGCTTCTCGAATTCTTGAATAGTTTCCTCCTTCTGCTCTTTCTGAGTAAAGTGAGTTCCGACCCAAGGTTCAGAAATTTCCACGTTACGAAGTGCTAACTCGCTTTTTAAAGTCTTTTGATCCTTTGGATATTTAGGTGACATTTGCGTCCCTACGAAGCCAGATAGCGTTATTTCACTCAAAATCTGCTGGTAAGGGATCGGGGGGACGAGATCGATCGAAAGATCGTCACTATTACTCCAACCTGTTGGGGTAATGCCAAACTTCACTTTGGGCCCGAATGTTGGGTCTAAGCGATCGTAAATTTTAGGGCCTTGACACACGAGGCTCGAATTGGTTCCCGTTGTAGAACCAGCAGTGGCGGGAAGCGTTAAGCTAGTTATCCCAAGGAGAAAGACAACTAACAGCACGGATACATGACGAATAGCTCTCATTTGCTCGAAAATTGGATATTTTTTCATCTGGCGCTCATTTTTGGTCAACATGACTTAGGATTCCTAGCCTGTGAAGTGGAGTTACTGAAATTCTTTTTCCCTACATCAGCAGAGAGTTAGGGATGAGACGAAGAAAATGCTTAAGGGATAGATTTAGGTACCCTAGCGAAAATGGGTTTTAAAATCTTATTCTGCCTCGTCATTAAAAGAATCCTTAAGGATTCATATCTCATTGATAAGCCCCAAATTTGGAGACATCTCCGTTATAAGTAGTCCCGTCAGGCATCAGCGACTTCAACAGATCGGCTCCCCGCAAATTAGTGCCAGTCAGAGTGGCCTTGGATAACTTTGTATTTCTCATCTTGCTACTGGCAAAATCTGCACCGAATAAATTGGAGCCAGAAAGAATTGCTCCTTGTAAGTTGGCACCTTTTCCCACAGCTTTAGACAAATTTGCATCAGAAATAACGGCAGACGTTAAATCCGCATCGGTTAAATCCGCGCTCGTTAAATCTGCTTTAATCATGAGAGCATTATACAAATCTGCACGAGAAAGATTAGCTCCTGTTAGGCTAGCCTCGGACAACCTGCTACCCATCAGTGTAGCGCCGGATAGATTGGCTCCCGTTAAAGTAGCTTTTTCAAAGTTTGTCTCAACGAGTAGGGAATCGGAGAGATTAGCCTGGGATAGATTTGCCCCAGTGAGTACTGCGCCATATAAATCTTTATCCGATAAATCCAGTCCCGATAGATCGCAGCTAGCACAGGCGTTAGTCAAACGCAACTTCTCGTAATCTGTCGCAACAAAAGCGTTAGCGGGAGCACTAAAGATCGTTAAGCCAAGAAGAATTGACAGGGCAATAGTAGAAAGTCTGCGAAACCAAGAAGCAATATTCATGTTCAACGTGAAAACTAGAAAGGGTGGGCTAGTGTGTCCGGCTCAAAGATGAAATTTTTACAGGTTAACTGAGGCATGGTGCCAGGTCAATAGCCGCTAGGCCGAATGACTCTTAGCCTCTACTAAAGTGATTGAAGGGGGCTCGCTCCAAGTCGCATATCCAGGACCTTTTGCACCAGGTGGGTTAACACCAATAGTCGGCCACAATAGTCCTTCTGGATAGGCTTGCGGGCTAGGAATAAAGGTTTTATCGTTTTCTTTAGCCCCAAAAACATCCCGCCAATCTTGTGGAAGTTCATACCAGGTAGCCATGTACCAAAGCTTAATGATATTGCGGGCGATCGGTCCTAATTTTTCAGATCCGAAAAGATAAAAACGAAGTCCGTTAGTCAAGATAGACTCATCATTGCTATTTTGTGCTTCGAGTTTGAGGCGATGAAAGGTTTGTAATACTTCCGCAAAGATATCTTCACCAATGATATCCCGAATGGTGCAAAAGTAAAGAGAAGCTTGTCCGGTTCCCTGTAGATGAAACCGAGAAAAACCCGTTAAGACCACTGACAAATCGAGAAAATACTCAATATAATTAGGCGCATTAGTCTCCATGTGTTGTTTACCTCAAAAAAAATTCTAGCGTGGCAAGTGTGTTGTAAGTGTTCTAGCACTAAGTCATCGAGCATTAGCAAAAGTCTTGCTATTGATAAGCAATCCCGTTTGGTAATGTCCTACTCTTTGAGCGTAGTGCTAGGAATTAGTCAAAGGCTTTAAAGACTTTGAGGAAAAATAGGGGTGAGAAATGGATCTGGATTAGGGACTGACAGGAGGAGGAGGAGGTACTGGGAAGATAGGAGCGGCATGATCCCCATCCATACCGGAGATAGGATTACGAATTAGATTATTAGCTTGTTCTTTAAGGCGGAACATTCCCCCAACTGCGGGAATCAAAGCTTCAGGATGTCCATCAAAAGCGTGTTCAAGCTTTGCGAGGAATTCACGGTAGCCGGACTCGAATTCCTGGGCTGCGGCATACACTTCTGTGCCTTGAGGATAATCGCTAAGGCTGGCATTGGTTTTCAGCGGATAAACTGCGTCCCAATCTACCTTAAAAGACACACCAGTTGGCTCCTCAGGAGAATCGGAATTTTCCGGATTATCCTTGTCGATCGTATAGTAGCGTCCTAATTCGAGTTGTTTGAAACGATAGTAATGAGCAAGTTCTCGTTCTGCGTCATAGATAGTTTTGGGTCTTGACCCCTCTCCCTGCTCTTGAATCATTCTTATGGCTCGCATTGCTGAACGCAGATCCGTCACGGGGATAATATCGCCACCACCGTTATAGTAGTATTGTGGGGTGATTTGTCGCTGAGGATCGCCACAAAACAGATCGGAACCCATCTTTTTATGGAGCGCAAACAAACCGCGAACGATCTCTGAATAGAATAAGCCAATACTGTAAAAAGTATTGGAGGGCTGACCATTGTGAATTGTCAGAAAGTGATATTTTTCTTGTACGGGTCGAGACACGACTAATGGCTTGCCTTCCTCGGGTTCTTCTGCTCGTTCAATGTTCATGAAAGTTTTGACCGTTTCTGGAGAAAACTTTCTTAAATCCACTTGAAAATCTTTCGATCCCGTGGGTATATAAGCAGGATACTTGGGAACAAAATCAGGAGCTGTTAGGGTGGATTTAATATCTCCTCCCACCGCATTTAAAACATTGGCTACGAGGGTTAGGTGTAGCATTTCTTCTACAGCTACCGCCCGGATAATATGGAAAGCCTCTAAATTAGTTCCGGGTTTGAGAGAGTAAAGTGCAGTGATGTACGGGGGAATGGTTGCGTGTTCTAGCTTCAGGGCTTGTTTGAGGTAGTAATGCAAATGTTCTACCTCTGTAATCAGTTCATAACCGTCGTTTGTACTTTCGTCTGTGATCATAATACCTCTGGTGGCAATGTGTTCTCGATTTTTTCAGGACTACGACGCTAATTGCAAAGCGGGAGACTTTAAATCCTCAAGCATCTTTTCGGCAGCCCTAAAACTCAGTGCGGCAAGGGTCAAGGTTGTATTTGAACTCCCAATCGTTGGCATACTTCCTGCACCTACTAGGAAGAGGTTCTTATGATCCCAACAACGTAGATCTGAATCAACAACCGAGTTGTGTTCAGTTGTTCCCATGATATGAGTTCCAGAAAAGTGGTTTCCCCCTCGGTAGAATAAACCTTCACCCTCAAATTTAAAATAGGCGGGGTCTGTAGAATCGTAGTGGGTATAATCTTCAGCTCCCAAACGCTGGAAAATTACACGAGAGAGTTTTCGGGTATAGGCAAGAGTTCGGATACTGTAGTCGGGGAGATTAAAGTTAATAACGGGACGATAATTACCCAGTTGATCCGTGTAATTTGAATCGATCGTCACTCGGTTACTGTAGTCCGGAGGTAATTCGCACATGAAAGCCAGCAGCAGTTGTCGTGAAATGCGACTCATCAATGTCTGGCGCAGTTCTTGTCCATATTTGTTTTTGTTGTCAATTGCATCAAGGACTTCAGCGGAGGGCGATCCGGTTGCCCATCCCCAACCATCATTGTGAATATCTACCGCGAAGGCGGATTGTTTATCACGAAACGGACCATTACGAAAGGTTCCAATTCCTGATGTAACAATAGGTCCTCGCATAGTGCCGGTCACTTCAGGCATCAAAGCCCAAGCTAATGTAAAGGGGTGATCCATGAGATGGCGGCCTATCATTCCACTGGTGTTAGGCAGGTCAGAAGCGAGCATCAGCCGAGCATTTTCGATCGCATTAGTCGCTAAGACAAATACAGCACCCTTGGCGACTCCTACCGTGTATTTAGGAGAATGGGGGTCTTCATAACGCTTATACTGAATTTCAGTGACATTACCAGTTTCGGGATCTATTACTACCTTAGAAGCCACCGCTTGGGAGAGTAAATGAACGCGATCGGTTTGGAAGGCCTTAGTTAAAGTTCTGCGAGCATCATATTTTGCTTGAGCCGGACAAATAGGAACACAGTTGGCGTTCCCTTGGCAACGTTCCCCATACTGGACCGGACTGGTACTGCTAACGCCTTCGGGAACAAAGAGATTACCCTTATCGTACTCAGCATATTTAGGATTCGGTACACCATTGCGACCTTGAGGAAAAGTCGAGAAGTTTAACTCGTAAGGCCTCCCATAGAGTTCTACTTTAGCCCCCTCAACTTTCTCAATAACTTTCTGATCCAAGTAAGAAGGGGGCATCTTTTCCATCGGGAAAACATAGCCAGGCTCAAATGGAAGGCCTAGTTTTTTTTGCTCCTCTACGTCCCCAGAAACCCCAATTTCGTACTCTGCTTTACGGTAGTAAGGCATCAGATCTTCATAGTTAATCGGCCAGTCCAACCCTTGTCCGTACAGAGTCCGTAAGTTGAAATCCTCCGGTAACATCCGGGGGGTTTTCGCTTCCCAGTGCATCGTTGTTCCACCAGGAACTCTTGTATAAGACCCACTAAGTCTCATAGGGCCTTTTTCTACAAAATAGTTATCGTCATCCGTGGGGCTTAGAGCATTAGGATTTTTGGGATAGGGAGCGTTTGGGTTTTTCGCTGCCGCACTGTAGAAGGTGTCAATGTAACTTTGAAAGCCTGCAAGGGTTAAATCCTTAGCTTGTCCTGCCTCCAGGATTAAAACCCTTTTTCCTTGTTGACTCAATTCTTTGGCAACAATAGCTCCAGCAACACCAGATCCTACGATGACAGCATCATAAAACGTTTTAGAGACCGTCTCACAATCAACAGATATTAAATGTTCCGGGATTTGACTCATTGCTTACTCCTTAAGAATTGCTCTTTAACATGAATTGGTAAATATCTTCAAAGCAGAGAATAAATTGAGCTTCAAACTTATCCTTAGTGAAGATTTTTTCAGCGCTTTGCAGCAGTCAATACAGGCCGACAAGTGGCTAAGCTGTTAGCCACTTGTCCAAAAATCAAGAGATAGCAGACCATGCTCGTTAAGCGCTGGATTGTCGAGCCCTTGAGTTTAGTTCCGAAGCAAGCCGAAAGTCATGAGCCAATATAGCACAGTATTTATTCAGGTTGTACCGCCCACTTTTTTTTATTCATCCAATAGCATACACAGCTATTGCGGATGAATTGGGCGGTACGAATTGCTTCACCTACCGCATTGAACTGGTTCTTGTTTCCGTAAGCTTTGAACTCAAAAACTAGCATCGCTTTGTTTCCTGTTTTTAGGTTATATTATTTGATATAAAATCAGTCATAAATTAAAGAAACTTTACAGTTGGGTTTTGCTATAGGATTTGACTGAAAGACTAAAGTTTTTCATGACCTTTCATCCCTGGGTTTAAGTCACAGGGTTTTCAAGTTCATTCCTATACATTTTAGGAAAAAAAGTCACAGGATTTTAAACTTCATTCCTATAAATTTTAGGAACAAAGTCGTCTGACCATGTTTAGTTATCTTGATTAGTAGGTTGACTGGAAAGGCTATCAAAGTTCTTATATGCTGTAGCCTATTTTCCGCCATGTTGGGGGATTTAAACAATCCCCCGTCGAGCCTATTTAAGGTTTTGCATCTTCCTGCTTTGATTGAGCGTTTTCTCCCAACTGCTGAATTAGATTAGCCACTACCCCAGTCCAGCCAGTTTGATGGCTGGCACCAATTCCAGCACCATTATCTCCATGAAAATATTCATAGAAAAGAATCAAATCGCGCCAGTGCGGGTCGTTTTGAAATTTGTCTGAACCCCCATAAACAGGTCGCCAATCTTCAGAGGAGGAGGGATGGGAGGGATTGGGACCGGGTTTTTTAAGAAAAATACTGGTTAGCCGATGAGATAACTCGATTGATACTTCCAGTAGGTTCATCTCTTTGATTTCCCCATTGGCGGTGCGACACTTAACTTTTATCTGATCTCCCCAGTAAGAATGAAACTTCTGGAGGGACTCAATAAGTAGGTAATTCACAGGCATCCAAATCGGGCCGCGCCAATTGGAATTTCCGCCAAACATCAGATACTTCGATTCTGCGGGTTCATATTCCACGCGATGTTCCTGACCTTGGACACGTAATACATAAGGGTTCTTTTCGTGGTATTTTGACAAACCACGGATCCCGTAATCGCTCAAGAATTCGGTTGAATCCAACATTTTACTCAAAATTTGTTGCAACCGCTCTTTACTTACCAGAGACAAATACAAGTCTTTTTCTAGGGAGTGCTTGGTTTTGTCCTGCGTGACAAAAATTTCGATATTTTGGTGTTGTAAAAGCTGGGGACGATATTTAAGGAACCAATTCATGCGATCTTTGAAATCGGAATTTAAGTATCCCTCCACTATTTCTTCATCAATGGTTTCCACAGCAAAGAGCGGAATTAAGCCCACTAGCGATCGCACTTTCATTGAGAGTGAACCCGAACTGTCAGCACCCTCTACCTTACCCGGAGGAGCGTTCAAAATATCGTAGTAAAATTTGTCTTGGTCGTCCCATATATCGATATTTTTGCCGCCCACTTTATTCATAGCATCCGCTATCAACAGGAAATGTTGAAAATATTTAGATGCCATGTCTTCGTAGTTAGTTCTGTCAACTTTAGCCACCAGGGTTCGATAAGTTGCAATCAGCTTATCATCTTTTTCAGTCTTAAGTTTATCCTCATATTTTCCGCGAAGTTCTTGATAAACTCTCGCTAACTCCTTGTCTTTTTTTGCCAATTCTGTGGCAATTTTTAGCATATTAAGACAAAACATTGCCATCCAGCTCGTCCCATCTGATTGCTGGATACTTGTGCCTTCAATCGGAATCGAACTTCGGTCAATTACCCCAATATTGTCTAATCCTAAAAATCCGCCTTGGAAGATATTTTTTCCCTCTGCATCCTTGCGATTGACCCACCATGTAAAATAGAGAGATAACTTTTGAAAAACATCTTCCAGAAAATTTGTATCGCCTTGGCCGTACATTTTTTCTTCGAGTTTGTAAACGCGCCATGCAGCCCAAGCATGAACTGGCGGATTGACATCCCCAAATTTCCACTCGTAGGCGGCCATTTGACCGTTAGGATGCATATACCATTCCAGCGTGAATAAATAGAGTTGCTTCTTCGCAAACTCTGGATCTATCAACGCAAAAGGAAGGGTATGAAATGCTAAATCCCACGCAGCAAACCAAGGATATTCCCATTTATCGGGCATCGATATAATATCCTCATTAAATAAATGAGTCCATTCGTGGTTTCTGCCGTATTTACGATTTTCTGGTGGCTTCGGCTGACCTGGATCGCCATTGAGCCAGTCCGATACTACATAGTGATAAAATTGCTTGCTCCACAACATCCCTGCAAAAGCTTGTCGCTGGACTGAACGCATATCATCGGAAACTGGATATGGACAAACAGCCTGATAAAAATCATCAGCTTCCTGCTTTCGCTGGCGAAAGGTGTCCTCAAATTCATCACCGAATGGAGAATCAAAATTTTCTATGTTAGTGAGGCGTAGACGCACAATTTTAGTTTCGCCAGGGGGTACTACTAATTCATAATGCGCTGATGCTTTTGTTCCTACCTGATTGGGATTTACTGTCTTTTTATCACCTTTAGACAGAATATAATCATTAATGCCATCTTTGACATAGGAGGAATTTTGCCCCCAACCGAATCTTTCTTTATTAGTCTCGTTTTCTGTATATAGGAGCTGTTTTGGCGCCTCACAATACAGCCATCTTTTTCCTAAGCTTTCAGTGTTACACAAAACTTCTATTACGCTTAAGTCGGGTTCTGACTTAACAGTCCTTAAGGATTTATCTTCTTTGTTCTGCTTTGGATATCCCCAAGACCAAGTATTGCGAAACAAAAGGGTTGGCAAAAGATGTAGCGTTGCTTGTTCTTGACTACGGTTGCTCACCGAAATTTCGATCAGAATATCTTCTGGTGATGTTTTGGCGTACTTTACCAAAACATCAAAGTAGCGATTGTCATCAAAAATACCTGTATCAATTAGCTCGTATTCCGGCGCAGCAGGATTAGTGGATTTCCGGTGCAGGTTTTCTGCAACTAACTTTTCATAAGGAAAAGCTTGTTGGGGGTATTTATACAGACAGCTCATGTAAGAATGAGTGGGAGTATTATCTGTATAAAAGTAATATTCTTTGACATCTTCTCCGTGATTCCCTTCGGGACCCGTTAACCCAAATAGCCTTTCTTTGATGATGGAATCTTTTTCATTCCACATGGCGATCGCAAAACAAATATTCTGGCGATTATCCGAAATCCCAGCAATACCATCCTCACCCCAACGATAGGCGCGAGAACGAGATTGATCGTGAGGAAAATTGTCCCACGCAGAACCATCAGGGCTGTAATCTTCCCGCACCGTTCCCCACTGGCGATCGCTCAGATACGGTCCCCACTTCTTCCAACTTACGTTATTCTGGCGTCTTTCTGCTACTCTTTTTCCTTCCGCTGTCTCTTTAATTGAAGTCATGGCTTTTTGGAGGTGTAGTGCTTGCTGACATTAATTAAGTTTTTAGGTTCTGCTGAATCAAAATATGAATTTGCCTATAGGGGTAATTCTAAGTGCTTGCCGCGTCAGCGGTGGAGCAACCATCGCGGGAGTGATGGTACAACAAATTTCATACCCAATTCACCAACGTCCATTTACGATATATATATTTACAATCTAGAGATTGTGGGTTGACTTTCCCTATCTCTCGCGTATCCTAGCTTCAGGCCGCTGTCTCTGTCAAGAAGAAAAGTCGGATCGTAAAGTCGGAAAAGTCGGATCGTAAAGTCGGAAAAGTCGGATTTTTGCCATAAATAGATAATTTAGGGCGTTGCTGAATATATGTATGAATTTAAGATTTTGGCATGGCTATAGGCTAAGTAAGTTGAGTTTTGTAACTTCAAGCGAAAAGTTGATTCATACCGTAAATCAGTAACGCTCGCCCATTTTTCTTCTGATTAGCCAACCAAGCGCGCAGAACTTCGGCAATTGTCGGCTGACTCTCCCTATCTCTCACGTATCCTAGCTTCAGGCCGCTGTCTCTGTCAATAGAAAAAGTCGGAAAAGTCGGATCGTAAAGCCGGAAAAGTCGGATTTTTGCCATAAATAGATAATTTAGGGCGTTGCTGAATATAGGTATGAATTTAAGATTTTGGCATGGCTATAGGCTAAGTAAGTTGACTTTTGTAACTTCAAGCGAAAAGTTGATTCATACCGTAAATCAGTAACACTCGCCCATTTTTCTTCTGATTAGCCAACCAAGCGCACAGATCTTCGGCAATTGTCGGCTGACTTGCCTATCTCTCGCGTATCCTAGCTTCAGGTCGCTGTCTCTGTCAATAGGAAAAGTCGTATCTTTGTCATGATTAGATAATTTAGGACGTTGCTGAATCCAGGTATAAATTCAAGATTTCGGGATGGCTATAGCCTAACTAGGTTGAGTTTTGTAACTTCAAGCGAAAAGTTGATTCACAGCATCCGTGAATCAGCAACGCCCGCCCGTTTTTCTTTTCAGTGCCCAACCAAGCGCGTAGAACTTCGGCAACGAACCAAGCTTGAGCTATGCAACCTTTAGGTTTCATTAGTGCATCTCTCTCGAAAAGTGCGTTGATAGTTCATAATCCGGCAGTGTGTAAGTAATACTTCACCGATTCAAGAAACCTGCGGGCTTTTACTGGATAGTTGAAGACGCGCAAGTCACCGATACGACTTAAATAAATATTGTGCTGTACGCGATCGCGACTTTTTGTTTGCGGAGGTTAGGTTCTTGACGCAGCAGAACTGCCTCTCTTTGCGCCAAGTGGGTCGGGTGTCCTCGCAGCGCATGACGAACCAAGCGGTGCTGCTGAGCGAGAGGAAACGAGCTTTCAGAAGCGACGATCGATTCGTTAATTTAAGTATTTTCCTGCCTGAAAACATTATTTCCTCGCATAAAAACAGTTACTTTCATAGAAAAAACGTAACAGAAATTAAACAAGTCTAAGTAAATATACAGAAGCTTTTGTTTGAATTGCACCACCAAAAACTATGGAATTCAGTACGATCACTAATGCATTTATAATCGAGTCTAGCCAATAATAAGGATTAGCAACAAGGTGAGCGCAGTTTTACAAGTAAACCTAAGTAAGATTTTTCAAATTCGCTCAACGCTAAATAAATTAAAAATCAAGGGTGCAGTAATGATTTTAACAAAGCCGTTCCGATTGCCTTTTCCCCAAAAAAGTAGCAAAAGCACAAATTTGACAACCCTTACCTTGATTGCTAATCCTATAACAGACAGTTTTCCAGCTCTAACATTAAGCACCACAATCAATAATAATAGTCCTGGACCCATAGACCCTACTTGTATGATGCGTCGCTCCCCGCCTTACCACTACAAATAGTATTAAAATTGACTCGTTAAATCAGAGAATAAATAGCTTCGCGGAGCTTAGCTTTGCGCAGGATAATAACTTTGCCAATAATACTCATTTAAGGAGTGCGTCACGACCTTAATAATTTTATTTAAATCGGCTATCGTACCAAGCCTAGTAACATAATTGCGATGACTATGCCTCCGCAATAAATTCCGCATCAAAGCTTACCACAACTATTATTGAATCTTAAAATCAGGAGTGCCGAGAATGCCTTTACCAGACCCGAGTGAAAAACCTTTAATAGAAGAACTGGAATCCTTAATACCCGGACTTGCATCGACAAAGCACTCAATTGTGCCGGAAATTAAAACTAACAAAACTTTATTATACCAAACTCCGGGCGAATCTGAAAACTCCGAACAGCTTAACTTAATAGAAACCGCAAGCGAACCAGCATCGGAATTCAGTCGAGCCAAGGCAGATGCTTTTATTATTAACAAAGCATCTGATATTAACAGCATACATTCTGCTAACACCAGCCCTCTAATAACTAACAACGCCCCCAGGGATTCATCCAGTTTAGAAGTTGACCCCCTAATTGGTAAACTTGACTCCGACTTAGAAGACCCCCTAATTAACCCCAATCCAATCGGATCAAATGACCCTAATTATGATTTAGATAAACCCGCTACAAACACTCAGGCAATCGACACATCAATCGACAACTCAGAACTAAATACAACCACAGCAGATACAACCGCTGCCAGCGCTCAATTACCGGAAAACACCGCACAATTACCCTCCGCCTCAGTTGCCCAATCAGAGCGAGAAAACAGCCAAAAATTACTGGTTGTAACTACCGACACAACCAGCGAAGAAGCTACGAACTCCACAACATCAGTCACAACTGCTGAAACGACTTCAGAACCAAAAGAACACCAAACACCCTTATCATCAGAGACTACATTCAAAAGCGAGTCAGAACCAAACGAAATATCACCGGCAACTGCATCAACGACTGATAAATCAGAATCAAATAAAACATCATCTACCGAAATCTCTACTGCCAACAACTTAGATACCGCCACTAATCTAGAACCCGATACAGCCTCAACTCCTTCAACCAGCAGCAACTTTGACTCAAACGCCTTCACTGTCGATGAAAAAGGAATAATCGGCATCGAGTTCACATCCGACGGAGGTTTGTATACCGGACAACTAGCCATTGTCAGCCTTAAAGGAATGGAAAAATTTGTTCTTGGTTCCGAGGCCTTCATCAAAGAAGCAGCAAGTCGAGCTTTAAGCAACTCGACAAATGGCTACATCGCAATTTCTGACGATTTAGAAGGAGCATATTACACCAATCCCAACAGCTCAGAAAACTTCAATTCCGGGCAATATCTCGGCATAAAAACATTTGCCATGACGCCTGGGGACAAATTATTCTTCCTGCTAGTACCCAACGGCACCGTACAGCAAGTATACGACAATCCCGCAATCGGGGGCGACAAAAAACCTCTATTTTCAATAGCTACAGACAATCCCAACGACGGCTTCAGTATCGGTCAAATTGCCGATATAACAGGCGAAAGCCAACTCTTTGTCATGGAAGATATGGCGCTGAGTCAAGGAAGCAATCTCGATTACGATGATATCACATTCCGTGTCACGGGCGCTACATCCCAAATTGTTCCCCTCAGCCAATTAGCGGGTTCCTCCTCTGCATCAATTCACTCCGAGTTAGTTCAAAAAGTCAAGGGTGAATCGGATAAATCAGAGGAGAAATTTACCCGAGAATCGACTGTTACTAATTCCGGCGATACTTTCCAGGTAAAAAAACCTTTAATAACTGCTGATACCGACCAACAAATACCTCAGTCAACAGCAGGAACAGTTGCTAACTCAGACAGCAAAGAATCGCAACCAACAGAAACCTCGATTCTTGACAAATCCGATAGTCAAGAATCGCAATCAACAGAAACCTCGATTGTTGACAAATCCGATAATCAAGAATTGTCACCAACAGAAACCTCATCTGATAGCCAAGAATCGTCACCGACAGAAACATCAATTGTTGGCAAATCCGATAGTCAAGAATCGCTACCGACAGAAACAACAATTATTGACAAATCCGATAGTCAAGAATCGTCACCAACAGAAACCTCATCTGATAGTCAAGAATCGGAATCAACAGAAACCTCATCTGATAGTCAAAAATCGTCACCAACAGAAACATCAATTGTTGACAAATCCGACAATCAAGAATCGCAACCTGCAGAAACATCGATTGTTGACAAATCCGACAATCAAGAATCGTCACCAACAGAAACATCATCTGATAGTCAAGAATCCTCACCGACAGAAACATCAATTGTTGACAAATCCGACAGTCAAGAATCGCAACCAACAGAAACATCAATTGTTGACAAATCTGACAGTCAAGAATCGGAACCGATAAAAATATCAATTGTTGACAAATCCGAGAATCAGGAATCCCAACAAACAGAAACATCAATTGTTGACAAATCTGAGAGTCAAGAATCGCAACAAACAGAACAAACAGCCTCTCCCCCAGAGACACCGAGTGTTAGCCCTACCGAATCAAATTCGGAAATAGAACAGCCAGTATCAACCGAGACTCTAGCTGTTACAGAATTTACAGCAGGTACAAATAATACGAACATCCCTGTCCAGTTTACAGCAGAAGAATTAGAAACTGAAAACCCCCCCGCAATTGGTGTTAATTCTCTCGAACCTGAACCGATAATTTCCGACTCAAATCAAAGCTTACAAACCGATTTTCCCAGAGCGACACTTTCCTCAAATTCATCAGAAACAGCAGCAGGTACAGTAGAGATAGCCACAACAGAAGAATCAGGTCAAAATCCTGACGATGTTGCAAACAGTCAGGCCTATTTAAAACAGCGGGCCGACAACTCGCAAAGCAACATTAATCCCAGAGCAAGTCTGCCAATAACAGCAGCAGCGAATTCACCCATACCCGGCACTTTCCTTGTAGAAAATGCCAACGGACAAGTCAAAATTGACTATCAATTTGACGGTGGCTACTATGAAGGTGAGCTGGGCATTTTCAGCCTGTCAGGAATGGAAGGGCTGACGCCAGGGAGTCCAGAATTTATTGCCGAAGCTGCCAGGAGAGTTCTCACCAATTCCACTGAAGGGCACATCGTCATCCGCGACAAGATAGAAGGAGCAAAATTCACCGGTGGGATGCCGCCAGAAGGTTCGTGGGGCAGCGGCCCGTACCAGGGTATCAAAACCTTCAACATGAAGCCAAAGGATACCTTTGCCATCATGTTAGTACCCAGCGGTACGGTGCAGTCATCGCTGCAATTCTCCTGGCTGTGGGATTTGTATCCCGAACTGCGTCCCTTGTTCTCCATCAAGAGCGCCAACCCCGACAATACATCATACGTGCTGCCGATCGCCGACGCAACGGGTACGGGGAACACCTTCGCGATGGAAGATATGTCGGCCGCTAACTCCGACGGCGACTACAACGACGTTATCCTTACAGTAATCGGAGCAAAAGGAAACGCACCGCTGCTGGATGCAGTCATCAATCCTGCCAAAGAATGGCGCAATACGACTCTGGGAAAGCAACTGATAGAATACGCCAACAGCCAAGTGCCGCCGGAGACAGTCCCCCCCGCAATAGCATCCGCGCTAGTTGACGACACCGGTTCTAACAGTGCCGACGGCATCACCAACAACCCCGCCGTCAGGGGAACAGTTACCGATGCCAGCGACATTGCTAGCTTTCGCGCCAGCTTTTCGAGGGAGGCTACCGGCACTGAACTTAAAAACTTGCTAACCGCAGACGGCAGCTTTGCACTCACCCGCAACGCACTCTCGGCGTTAAACGGCAACACTTTAGCAGACGGCACATACACCCTATACCTGGTTGCAACTGACTCTCACGGCAATACCAGCACCTTTGAACTCCCCTTCACCCTCGACACGACACCGCCAGAACTAACATTCGGCTTAAACCCAGCGTTCGATACCCCTCCCGTTGGAGACGGGCAAACCCTAGACTCCACCGTCACCTTAAGCGGGCAAACCGACCCCGGGAGTACCGTTATCCTAGCTGAGACAAAAGCTATAACTACTGCTGACTCTACGGGACGCTTTGAGTTTGCAGGAGTAACATTAGCTATGGGCAGCAACAGCTTCACCGCCACTGCCACAGACAAGGCCGGCAACTCCAGTACCGCCACCAGAACTTTTACCCGCACAAACGCTACTGACTCAGACGTTATATGGCTGGCTGAACGGACATCCTTCACAGAAAAGTTAGAACGGTCTATTACAATTCCAGCAGCGCCGTCAACCCTTAGCGTCAACATCACCGGTCTCAACTTCGACGCTTCAGACCCCGACTCCATCAACGACGCTTTTGAAATAGCCTTAGTCGATGCCAGCGGCCGCTCTTTAGTTCACACTGTAGGAACGGGACACAACAGCTTCTTCAATTTCACCGAGGGACAGCCTCCCCAACTAGCAGCAGGCGTTACTTTCAACGGCTCTAATATCAGCGTCAACCTATCACAAATAGCTCCAGGTACGGCTGCACAACTGCAAGTGCGGTTAGTAAACAACGACAGCGATACAGCAACCAGAGTCGGCATCACCTCAATAGGCATCAAACCTTCAGGGGATCCAACAGCTCAATTAACAGTATCGCCCGACGAGGGTGCATCCACCTACGCACCCGTCAACTTTGCCAGCCTGCGGGACGTTTCGAGCAGTCTGGAAGCAGAATACAAACAGACTTCCTTCAATTCGGGCAGCAATATTCTTTACGCGGATTTAGCGGTAAAAAATACAGGACAGTATCCGGTGCGGGGTACAGTATTGGTAGGGATAAACAACATCAGCGACCCAACCGTACGGCTGCTAGATGCGGACGGAATAACACCAGAAGGAATTCCTTATTACGACATTACCAAACTGGTTAGCGGCGGCATTTTAGAGCCGCGAGAACTGACATCAACCGACACCTTAAAATTTTACAATCCTCAAAAAGTTCAGTTTAGTTACGACTTAGTATTTTTAAGTCAGTTAAATCAAGTTCCCGAATTTAAGGCAACACCGGATACCGAAGCTTTGGTGGGGAAAGGCTACGTTTATTCAGCAATTGCCGTCGATGCCGATGGGGATGCGCTGACTTATTCCTTGTTAGAAAAACCCCAGGGGATGGAGATAGATGCTAAAACAGGCATTATTAGTTGGAATCCGGTTGCCGGAGATATTGGAAATCATGCGGTGACAGTGGAAGCGTCCGATGGAAAAGGTGGAGTTGGCCAACAAAAATATACGCTTTCAGCTATTAATCCGCCGCCAAATCGACCGCCGATTTTCACTTCCACCCCAGTTGTTGATGCGTGGCTCAAGCAACCCTACACCTATGACTCTAACGCAGTAGACCCCGACAGCGATACAGTCAACTACAGCCTAGTTATCGGCCCAGAGGGCATGAAAGTTAACCCAAACACGGGGCTGGTAGAATGGACACCGCCAGCCGTTCTCATGCTGGGAGATACGGTACTGGGTAAAATTAGCTTGCCAGGGGAGAGCGACGAATTTAGCTTCAGCGGCAGCGCCGGGCAGCAAATTTACATAGATCCGCTGCAATATAGCGGCGCTGCGGGGGATTGGAGATTCGATATCATCAGCCCTAGCGGTCAGAATATATCAACAGGCGGCTTAAACAGCAACAGAATTTTCGACCTCAACGAAACAGGAAATTACCGCATAGTAACATCAGCCATCGGTGACACTACCGGCAGCTACGGCTTTAGCATTATTGACACCGGTTTGGTACCGGCCATCCCCTTCGATACAACCATTAAGGGCACTCTAAGTCCCGGTTCGGAAGACGACGTATTTCGCTTCACCGGTAGCAAGGGTCAAAAGCTCTACTTCGACAAAAAAACCAGCAGCGGCAGCCTCGACTGGGTACTCTACACGGCCGACAACAAAACTGCCATTTCAAATAACTTTGAGGACATGGAACTGTACTTGCCGTCCGACGGCGAGTACCTACTCGCGCTGCAAGGCAAGTCCAGCTTTACCAGCACCGTCGATTACTCGTTCGAGATTATCACGCCCGATGAAGTAACACTACCCATTGTCCCCGGCAACAACGCCACACCCAACAGCATTTACGGCGAACTCAAAGAAAAAGGGGAAACAGACTTCTACACATTCACAGGAGAGCCGGGACAGCGCATTTATTTCGATCGCCTGTTCCAGAAAAAAGATATCCCGAACTACTACTGGCTGGACACAGTAAAAATTATCAGCCCCAGCGGCATCAACCTGCCGGTTCGCCATCTTGAGTACGGCGACGATGGAGCTCCTTTTACATTAAAAGAAAGCGGCACTTACCGCATAGAAATAGACGCGGCCTTAGAAAACACGGGTACTTACAGCTTTAGTATTTTGGACTTGGATTCCTCAACGCCCATCTCCTTAGATACGAATATCAGCGGCACCCTCACCCCCGGTCAAGAAGCGCATTTGTACAAGTTTACAGGCGAGAAAAACCAGCGCCTGTTTTTTGATACACCAGGCGGAACTGCAAATACAACCTGGACTCTCTACGATTCCGGGAACAACCAGATCTCTCACGCTAGCCAGAATACTGACATAGAAGAGGTGCTGCCTACCTCCGGCACTTACACGCTGGCAATCAGCGGCAACAACGGCACCAACCCAGTTAATTACTCGTTCAAAGTGATTACTCCCGATGTCCGTTCAGAGACGTTGGCATTTAATGCCCCAGTGTCGAATTCCATTAGCGAAAAAGGCGAGCGGGACGTTTACACCTTTACTGGCACCAAAGGGCAGCGGGTGTTCCTCGATACTCTGACAGACACGCCCAATAACTTAGCTACATTAGTTAGTCCCAGCGGTACTAAAATCATCAACAGCGTTCAGATGTACGCAGACACTTGGCGGAATCCTGTCATTTTGCCGGAGTCTGGAACGTACTCGCTGGAGGTAGACGGCTCTTATGAATCAACGGATAACTACAGCTTCAGCCTAATAGATGTCGGTGTCGCGCCAGTCTTGCAAAAAGATGCCTTGAACCCTACATCCGGCACTTTGAATCCAGGGAAAGCAATACAGTTTTATCAATTTACGGGATCGAAAGACGATCGCATTTATTTCGACAGTCAAGAAAACTCCCCCACCACCAATTGGCACCTCTACAACTCCAATCACGATGAACTCAGCGAAGTAGCACTGGGAAGCGACTTTGAACAGGTATTGTCGGGAGACGGTACTTACTACCTGATGCTGCGAGGAGAAAACAGCGCGCCCGTCAATTACAAAGTTCAGCTAGTTACCACAAGAGAGTCCCCTACCCCGCTAACGCCCAATGTCCTAGTTAACAACAGGATTAGCAAACTGGGAGAACAAGATGTCTACACCTTTACAGGCACAGTCGGTCAAACCCTGTACTTCGACCCCCGCACTGGCGACAGCAATATCACCGTTAAAATTCAAAGTCCCAGCGGTAAGCAAGTTTTCAGCGGCCACACCGGTTCGGACGACGAACCCTTCACCCTCACCGAACCGGGCACTTACAAGGTGACTGTTGACGGCAATAACAATACTACTGGGGACTACAGCTTTATTCTCAAAGACACGGCGCCCCTCCTGCCATTGGGAAACCCCCTCAGCGGCAGTCTGGGTGCAAAAGAAACCGTTCTGTACAAAATTAACGGTACGGCCGGACAGCAGTTAACGTTCGACAGTTCTAGCGCGGCACCCGGCGCGGAGTGGGTGCTGTACGGTCCTCAAAGCCTGCTGAAACCTGAAAACTATTATTACGAAAACAACAGAGTCGGCGGGACAAACCTTAACAGCGACTTCACGCGCACGCTTCCGGTTGACGGCACTTACCTCCTAGCGCTGCGGAATCCTTCAGCAAACCCAGTCAGCTATAACGTTGTTGCCAACAGCCCGCCACCATCATCAACAACCAACA
Source organism: Microcoleus vaginatus BM001213989 (assembly GCA_036700245.1). Lineage (GTDB taxonomy): Bacteria > Cyanobacteriota > Cyanobacteriia > Cyanobacteriales > Microcoleaceae > Microcoleus. The sequence goes on along the minus strand of JAUBOM010000070.1, from coordinate 12,972 downwards.
GCGGGCTGGGAGTGGTGCACAGCGGTACGCTGTCAACACCGGGTCAAGTGAAAGACTTATTTTTCACTGCTAAAGCCGGTACTTTGATCTATTTTGACAGCCGGAGTAATGACTCAACAAAGCAAGTCAGGCTTTATAACCCCGACAACACAGAGGTTTTCTACCTAGGCACTCAAGCCGACTCCGGTGCTTATGGGCTAACGCAAACAGGCGATTACAAGCTTCAAGTCTCTAGTTATAACAACACTGCGGGCAATTACAGTTTCCAACTGGTTGACCTCAAAGCTGCGCCTTCGTTGAGTTTAAATCCGGCAGCCCCAATCAGTGTCCCTTTGAATCCTCTGGAGACAAAAGCTTATAAATTTACGGGCCAAGTCGGTCAAAAAGTGTGGTTGGACGGCTTGAATACTAGCAATACCAACGTCACGGCAAAGTTATTGAATTCGAGCGGGCTACAAATTGCTTATGGAGGAGATTTATCAGGCGACATTGAATTGGAGACTTTAGAAGCTGATGGTGAATATTATTTAGTGCTGCAATCAAATAGTACATCAGCAACTACAGCCAACTTCCGGCTGCTTGACAATACAGGCGCCACCCCTTTAACGAGCCTGGATAATAGAAATGTAGCCGGCAACTTTGGCACGAGCAAACGAGAAACTGTCTTGTACAAGTTTCAAGGCTCAGAAAACCAAACCCTCTATTTTAACTCCACTGACGGAAATTATTACAACTACTACAAGCTCTACAATCCTGACGGCAGCCTCCTTTTATCTCAATACGCGGGCTATGATGGCGAACAAAAGCTGCCAAGTTCCGGTGAGTACGTATTAGCTTTTGTTGGTAGCAACCAATCTAATAACAATTACGGTCTGCAGATAATAACTCCAACAGATGTTAGCTTTCCCTTAGTAATTGGTAATACTGCGGTTGGGGAAATTGCTAAAGCTGGTCAGAAAAATACTTATACTTTTAGTGGGACAGAAGGTCAGCGCTTATGGTTTGATAGCCTCGCTGGTGCGGGTAACATTTATGCTAACTTGTATAGCCCGACCGGGGCGCTGGTGTGGAATCAACAAGGCCTTGGGACCGATCGCGAACCCACTACTCTCAAAGAGACAGGCGACTACCGCTTAGTAGTAGACGGTGCTGCGGATGCCACCGGAACTTTCAGTTTCCGCTTTCTGGATTTGGCAACTGCAACAGGCACAAATTTAGATGCGAATATTGAAGGTATTTTTGGGACTTCTAAGCGCGAAACTAACCTGTATAAATTCGCAGGAACAGAGGGTCAGGAAGTCTATTTTGACCGCACCCAGGGCAATTCTTACAACTCATACTACCTATACGGCCCAGACGGTCAGCGCTTATTGTTCAACTATATTTACAGCGACTCTGATTTAGTAAAGCTTCCAAGTTCGGGCGAATACACTTTAGCTTTTAGCGGTCAGGAGCAATCAGACAACAATTACAAACTGCAGATGGTAACGCCCGAAGCCGTTACTAAACCGCACACAATTGGCAATTCGATTAACGGAGAAATAAGCGAAGCGGGAGAATACGATACCTATACTTTCACCGGGACTCCCGGTCAAAAGTTGTGGTTGGATAGCTTGTTGCCGAGCAGCAACATTGGCGCTTATTTATATTCGCCAACTGGCAAAGTTTTGTTGAACAATTATAATGTTGGCACTGATAGCGATTCTTCAGAATTAGTGACTTTAACTGAAGCTGGGACTTACACCTTAAAGGTAGACGCCTCCGGTGACAGCACGGGTGCTTACCAATTCCGTTTCTTAGACTCTGCTGCTGCAACTCCTATTTCTTTAGATACTCCTATTGTGGGTAACTTCGGCACCAGCAAGAGGGAAGCGATTGCCTATCGATTCACTGGTTCTCAAGGTCAACCTGTTTATTTTGACCGCACCCAAGGCGACTATCCCAACCTTTATCACCTTTACGACCAATACGGAAAGTTAGTTTTTCCCTCTCAATATTTAAGTTCGGGTTACGAGGTTGCAGCCCTGCCTTTTTCGGGGGAATACACTCTAATTTTGTCGGGCAAAAACGCCGTTAATAACAACTACGACCTGCAAATAGTAACGCCAGATATCGTCACAACTCCTTACAATGTAGGCGATACTGCCAGCGGTACGATTAGCGAAGCTGGAGAACAGGATATCTATGCTTTTCCAGGAAAACTGGGCCAAAAGCTGTGGTTTGACAGTTTGAAAAATTCACCAACAAATCTAACACTAAAGCTGGTAGACCCGGATGGAGTAACGGTTTTTGGCGACTGGTATAACTCTCAATATGCAAAGGACGATCGCGAACCTGTAACCCTTACCAAAGAAGGCAATTACAAACTAATAATAGATGGTTCCAATGACAGTGCGGGAGATAGTTACAGTTTCCGCTTGCTCGATTTAGCCGCTGGCCAACCATTGACTTGGGATGCTCCTATTTCGGGCGACTTCGGCAGCAGCAAGCGCGAAACTCAAGTTTATAAATTTCAAGGCACAGAAGGCAACTATTTATACTTTGATGTGACTGCCGGAGATCCATCCAATTACTATTATCTTTACAGTCCTGATGGCAAGCGCCTGAACTATCAAGGTTTGACTTCTGACTACGAATTAGCTTTACCCGTTACTGGCGAGTACGCATTAGTTTTAAGCGGTCAGGACAGACTTAATAACAATTACGAGTTTAAAGCGGTGACGCCTGAGTTAACCACAGTACCTTTAACTCTCGGTCAAACTATCAGTCAAAACATCCTAGAGGCGGGAGAAAAAGATACTTATACTTTTGAGGGTAAGGTCGGACAAAAGCTGTTTTTTGATGGTCTAGCTGGAAACAGCAATTTGTTGGCGCAACTCTACGATCCTTTTGGAAATGCAGTTGTTGGCACGTCGGGTTATTCGAGTGTTAATACGAGCAATGACTGGCTGCCACAAACTTTGAGTGCCAACGGGACTTACCGTCTGGTAGTTGACGCCAACAACAATAACACTGGCAATTACAGTTTTACTTTAAGCGATTTAGCTAAAGTAAGCCCTCTAAATTTGGCGGCCCCAAATATCGGCACTGCGGAAGTAGGGGAAGTTGACTTGTATCAAATTACTGGGCGTCAAGGTCAAGTGTTAAACTTTGACTTGAATGATGCTGCGTTGAGCGGTGGGAATTGGGTGCTCTACGGGCCTGACAGCCAAGTAATAGCTTCCCCCTCTGCGAACTCGCCAGATTTTAAGGTGGCGCTGCCGACTGCAGGTTTGTACACTTTAGCTATTAAAGGAAACAACTCTTCACCCGTCAGCTACAATTTTAGCGCGAGTGATAATACGCCAGCACGCACAACTAACACGGGATTAAATTCTACAATTAGCGGCTCGCTGACCGCCGGAGGCGTTAACAATCACCAATTCACCGCGTCGGCTGGAACTCAAATTTTCTTAGACAGCATTAATAATAATAACTGGGAAATCAGGACCAGGCTGATAGCCCCTGACGGGAGCAAGGTATTCGACAACCACGATACCCGCTACAATACTGTGCCAAAAGTATTGCCGCAAACAGGACAATACACTCTACAAATATACGGCTATTACCCCTCTTCAACTGGTAGCTATCAATTGCGGGTCGCCGAGTTACCCAGCAGCCTCAGAAGTCCGACAACTAATTACTTGGAAATTGGCGGTGTCGTATCGTCGGTGACAAACGGAACTGAAGCTAAAGTTTATACTTTTGACGGGGTGGAAGGTCTGCGAGTGGCTTTCAACGGTATGGTGGGAAGTAATGTCTCTGCAACTTTATACAGCCCGACTGGGGAAGCGGTATTTACTAGAAGCAATTTCAACTCCAGCGACGTAGCACCTGTCACTCTCGCTCAAAAAGGTTTGTATCAACTGGTAATAGAAGGGGAACAAGCCAGCAACCAAAACTACTCGTTCCAACTTTTAGAACTGTCCTCTGCTAGCGAAATGCCGTTTAGCATTCCAGTAAAAGGTTCTTTGTCAAACGGGCAGCAAAGCAAATTCTACAAGTTTGAAGGCACCAAAGGCGATCGCTTGTTCTTTGATTCGATTGTTGGCAATACTTCAAATCGCTGGAAGCTAATCGGCCCGGACAATAAAGTGGTACCCGGCGGCGATGCTTGGCTTAACAGTAACTTGGAGTTGGAGTTGCCGGCTACTGGAGAATACGCTTTGTTAATTGAGGGGGGAACTGCTACTACTCCGGTCAATTACGAATTCCGGGCTTTTCGCTACGAGAAAACGGCAGCAGATATCGTTACTCCAGGAACGGGGGAAACGGGCAGCAATGCGGGGGGTTCGACGGGCTTGTATGCTGTCAAACTGGCAGCGGAAGACTCGAAAGGCGGCAAGGATGTTCAAGAGTACAGTATTCGGGTGTGGCCCGACCCGACTAACAGCAATCCGGTTATTGTCAGCGAACCGGTGCGGCGCTTCGGACTGGATGATAAAATTTACCGCTATCAGTTGTCTGCGGTTGACCCAGACGGCGACCGACTCAAATACCGCTTGGTTGACGGCCCGCTGGGGGCATTGATTGACGGCGATAGCGGAGAGTTGCTGTGGTTCCCGGAAACTGTGGCGCCGGGGCAGCGGGCTAATTTTACAGTGGAAGTGGCAGACGGACGCGGTGGCAAGGGTTCCCAGACTTTTGCTGTGGATGCTTACGGTTCTTTGGGTAAAATCCAGGGGGCAGTATTCGACGATTTGAACGGCAACGGCTTCCGAGATTCTAAACTGGTTAAGGGCAACAATCCGGCGATTGTGGTGGCGATCGACGTTTCTGGCAGTACGGGTGCTCCCTTTGATGGACCTGTGGGGGTAGATAATGTTCTCAAAGCTCAAGTTGCCGCTACTGAGACTCTCATCGATACATTAATAGCTCAAGGTCTGGGCGATAGAGTTAATATCGGGCTGATTCCCCACCAATATAGCGCTACGATTCAGGATATGGATCCCGTTACACCGGGAGTTCAGGCGTACACGACTCCAAACGCAGATAAAAACAGCAACGGAATTCCTGATATCCGAGAAATTCTGGCAAGTTACTCGCCTGACGGTCACAATGACTTTACCAAAGCTGTGCAGGCGATCGACCAATTAATCGATTTGATGCCGGGGGACCGGAACATTATCTTCATGTCCGACGGCTACGGTCCTCTGGACTCGACCGTAGCAGCGAAGGTGGGGGCCGACCTCAAAGCTAAGGGCATCGGCTTGACAGCTTTTGGAATCGGCCAATATTCGACTCTGGATACCATCAAAAAACTCGACCCAGAAGCGGTGATCTTGACCGATGTAGACCAGTTAAGCAGCGTTTTTGGCGGTTTTGACCCCCGCTACACGATCGAGCCTTTGATGGAAAACGTGCCGGTCTATCTGGATGTTAACAACAACGGCATACTAGACCCCAGCGAACCGAAGCAGTTGACCAAAAAGGACGATACAGACTCGCTTCTGGGCAAAACCAACTATCAGTTTACTTTTGACAGCTTAGTACCCGGTACTTACAAAGTGCGGACCGTACCGCCCGAGGGTTACGTGCAGACTGCCCCCAGTACGTCGGTTTTTACAGATACCGTCACGGCTGCGGGGGAAACTTTTACTCACTTGTTCGGTGTACACAAGGGTTCGCAAGAGTTGCCGAACTCTGACCCCACTTTCCTGACGCTAGCGCCCCAATTTGGGCTAAAAGCTGGAGAATCCTTAGTTTACAGGGCTTTGGCTTCTGACCCGGATGCCGACGAGGTTACTTATAGCTTGGTTCTCAACCCCCCAGGGATGAGCGTTGACCCGAAAAACGGCACCGTGCTTTGGATTCCGACGGCGACTCAGGTCCAGGAGTATTATACCCAGTTGCAGACGACGCGCGATCGCTTGATGGCGATCGGTCGGGGAGACTCCGCACCCTCTACTGTGAAGTTCAATGTTGCCTTGCGGGCAACTGACGGCAAGGGCGGTCAAGCTTTGCAGTACATTGAGGTGGAACTGATACCGCCCAACAATCCTCCGGTCTTCACGGAGGCCGTGCCGCCCAATCTCGCGCCTCAATTGGGCAAGCGGTTCGAGTATCGCGCGGTAGCTGCTGATGCTGATGGCGACAATATTACTTATAGCCTGCTACCGGGCGCGCCGACAGGAGTGGCGATCGATGCAATATCGGGATTGGTAACTTGGACGGCGACAGCGGGACAGTTGGGACCTACTTCTTTCACTGTACTAGCTAGCGACGGTAAGGGTTCGCCAGCCAAGCTGGAAGTCCCGTTGCAGGTAATCGAGGCGATTCCCAACCGCCCCCCTGACATTACTTCCACCCCCCGCACTACCGCCCGCACCGGCAGCGGTTATTTCTACAAACTCGCTGCAACCGACCCCGACGGCAACCCGATAACCTTTACTTTGGTTGGAAAGCCGGTGGGGATGACTGTTGATGCGGAGGGTTTGCTGGCTTGGACTCCGACTCCGGGGCAAGTCGGCCCGCAATCCGTGTCGGTATCGGTTAGCGATGGTCAGGGGGGAACCGATACTCAGTCGTGGGTTGTCAATGTATCGAATTCGACCGCTAACCGAGCTCCCAGCATTACTTCGGTACCTGATACCGTTACTAATTTAGAGAAAGTTTACCGCTACCAGTTGGCTGCTACTGACCCTGATGGAGATTATTTGCTCTGGAGTCTTGACAATGCTCCTAAGGGTATGGTAATAGACGCTAAAACTGGTAGTCTCAGTTTCTCGCCCGCGCCGGAACAAGTTGGGGAACATACTGTGGCGGTGCGGGTGACTGATGCCCTCGGTTCCTATGTCGGTCAAGAGTTTAGCTTGAAAGTGACGGGGATTAACACGCCGCCTGCAATTGTCTCTACTCCGGTGACTGTTGCTGCGGTCAATGGAGTTTACAGATATCAACCGGTGGGCACGGACCCGGAAAATGATGCCCTGCGTTACAGTTTGGGCACTAAGCCCCAGGGTATGAAGATTGACCAGAACACAGGTGCGATCGAGTGGACTCCCGGTGCTAACTTTGTAGGTTCCCACGAAGTGGAAGTTTTGGCAACTGATTCTCAGGGGGCGGTGGGGAATCAAAGGTTTGCGGTGCAGGTGGGAACGGCCCCCATCAATCAGTCTCCGACTGTAGTCTCGACACCCGTGTTTGCTGCGTCTTTGGGCAGTCAGTACAGCTATCAGGTGCAAGCAACTGACCCCGATGGTGGCAGTTTGACTTATCAGTTACTCAAAGCACCGGCGGGGATGGCAATTAATGCTGTAACTGGATTGCTGACTTGGGACAATCCGACTGCTGGAAACCATCAAATCGCAGTCGGCGCTGTTGATGCTGGTGGTTTGGGGGCAGCCCAAGGTTTTACATTAACTGCGAGGGCGAATTCGGCACCTGTTATTCCTACCGTACCGGCGCAGCAATCTGTAGCAACGGGCGCTACTTACCGCTACGATTTGAAAGCCAGTGATGCTGAAGGCGATTTGCTTTCTTATTCTTTGTTGCAGTCTCCCTCGGGCATGACTGTTGATGAATTCGGCCGCATTAGTTGGGTTCCTAAATCGGATGATGTCGGTACGACTAAACCAGTTCAAATTACTATCACCGATACCTTTGGCAAGACTGTTACTGTCGCCTACAATTTAAGCGTGGTTGCCGACACAGCAGCGCCTCGGGTCAATATTATTGCCAGCAAAAATACAGCTAATGTTGGAGATTCTGTCACTTTTACTGTGAATGCTGTCGATAACGTAAAAGTGGAATCTTTGGGCTTAACTGTTAACGGCACTCCGGTTATTTTAGATGCACAAGGTCAAGCAAATGTCAAGATAAATAACTTCGGCAATTTTACAGCAGTTGCGACAGCACTAGATGCGGCAGGGAATGCGGGAACAGCTACTCAAACTGTAGCTGCAATTGACACTAGCGATGTCAACGCGCCAACTATCAATATCAGTTTAGAAGATGATGCAGAAATCACCGCGCCTGTCAACATCACCGGCACGATTAATGACAGCAATTTGGCTTACTATACTTTAGAAGTAGCCCCGGTTGGTGGCGGGGAGTTTAAGGAGGTTTATCGGGGAACAACCGCTGTCAATGATGGAACGGTTGCGACTTTTGACCCGACTGTTTTGGCTAACGGCGCTTACACTCTCAAATTCACTGCATTCGACGCTAATGGCAACGGTTCGACTACAGAAAGGACGGTGAATGTTGCAGGGGATTTGAAGTTGGGCAATTTCCGGCTGTCGTTTACTGATTTAACCGTTCCGGTGGCGGGAATTCCGATTAGCGTGAGTCGGACTTATGATTCTTTGAATGCGAATGCAACAGATGATTTCGGCTACGGCTGGCGGATGGAATTCCGGGATACGGATTTGAAGACTTCGCTAAAAGCTGACCCGACTTATGAGGAGTTGGGGATAAACACTGTACCGTTTGACAGCAAGACTAAGGTGTTTATTACCTTACCGGGTGGAAAGCGAGAAACGTTTACGTTTAAGCCGCAATCGCATCATCTGAATCAGTATTTGGGGGCTGCTGGGCCGGGGGCTGCAATGTACAAGCCGGCTTTTGAGTCTCAAAAGGGTTCTACGATGACTCTGACGGTTAAAGATGCGAATTTAGTCAGGAATGAGTACGGCGAGTATTATGGGGTGAACGGGCAGCCTTTCAATCCTGAAAATCCTGCTTTTGGCGGCATCTACGTGTTGACTACGAAGGAAGGACTGGTTTACGAGGTTGATGCTAAAACTGGGGATTTATTGACTGCGACTGATGCGAATGGGAATAAGTTGACTTTTAGCGATGCGGGGATTGCTAGCAATACGGGTAAGTCGGTAACTTTTGAGAGGGATGCTGCGGGGAGGATTGTCAGCGTTGTTGACCCGGATGGCAAGAAAGTTAAGTACGAATACGACGCTAAAGGGGATTTGGTTGCGGTTAAAGACAGGGAGGAAAATCGGACTCAATTTAAGTACGAAGATAAAGACAGACCTCACTTTTTAACTGAGGTAATTGACCCCTTGGGAAGGACTGGGACAAAAGCAGAATATGACCAGGTTACTGGACGGTTAAAACAAATAGTAGATGTCAACGGTAAAGCCGTTGAAATGACCTATAACCCCAATGCCTCCAAACAAGTTGTCAAAGATACGCGGGGATATTCAACTACTTACTTCTACGACGCGCGGGGTAACGTCCTGCAAGAAATCGATGCCAAAGCTGGAACTATTACCCGCACCTATGATGACGCCAACAACCTATTAAGTGAAACCGATGCAGATGGTGTTACAACTCTATATACCTATGATGGCAACAACAACCTGCTAACCATTAAGGATGAACAGGGTAACATCACTCGCATGACTTACGACAATCGCGGTCGTGCCACATCAATTGTTTCACCAACTGGTCTAAAAACTAATGCTAAATATGACAGTCGCGGTAATATAATCGAAAGCATTGATACAAATGGACTAAAAACAACTTACAGCTACAACGCCCAAGGTCAACTGCGCTTCCAAACAGCACCCGATGGTCAGGTAACAGAATTTGACTATGACCGTTTTGGTAACATCAACCGCATGGTGGATAGCCGAGGTAATGAGGTTAAAACTGATTACGACCTCAATAACAGAATCAAGAAGGCAACAACCACATTTAACCAGAACGGTCAAACTTATACGCAATGGATGGAGTATGACTACGATGCGGAAGGTAAAACCATTGCTAGCAGAACCTCCCAAGGCAACACTCAATCGATGATTTACGATAAGTTGGGACGATTTACATCACTAACAGATGTATTTGGCAATGTCACGACCTACCGCTACGAATTGCCGCCAACATCCGGTCAAAATAACAATTCACTTACATCCTCTGTTGGTTCAGTTGTAACTCGCATTGATGAAATTACCTTACCCGACAATACACCCAATAATAGCAGCGACAATCCCAAAGTCATTAAAAAATACGACCAAGCCAATAATCTGATTTCAGAAGTCTCGACTACTGGATTAGAAACCCGCTATATCTACGATGAGTTAGGTCGTCTAGCAGAAACAATTCTACCGGATTTGACGCCCGTAACTTGGGATGACAACAAGAGAGTCAAAACGGAATACTCAGCAGCCAGTCGTATCAAATCTCAAACAGATATTTACGGCAGTAATGAGGCGTATTTTTACAATGATAGCGGTCAATTAATTCGCTCGAAGGATATTCTTGGTAATGACACCACTTACACGTACAACCAAGGCGGACAAGTTGAGTCAGTCACTTCCAGAAATCGTACAACTCGCTATGTTTACGATGACAAAGCCCGAATTAAAGAAACAATCTTTTTTGACAATTCTAGGTTATCGCTGACCTACGACTCACAAGGACGGGTTAAAACCGAGACTAATGAACTCAACCAAACCACAACTTACGAATACGATGATTACGGTCAAATCAAAGCGGTTATTAATGCCCTGAACGAACGCACGGAGTTTGAATACGACAAGCGTCGCAATTTAGTTCGAGTTACCGATGCACTCAATCACAGCATCCGTTATAAATACGATGAATACGGACAGAAAGTTGAAACAACTTTCCATAATGGCGATAAAATATTGATGGGTTACGACAAATTTGGTCGCATCACCAGCGTCACCGATGAGAATTTACACGCAACTAAATACACTTACGACAATCTCAGTCTGTTAACGGAAGTTGAGGAAGCAAATAAAGCTAAAACTCTATACACCTACGACAATTGGGCGAGATTAACCGAGATTACAGATGCCAACAAAAACGTCACCAAATTTGAATACGATGAGTTTTTCCGCCCAAAAGCAACTATTCTGCCAATGGGACAGCGGAATGAAACAGTCTACGATAAATTCGGGCAAATCCTTAGCGAAACTGATTTTAACGGTCACAGGATTAACTATACCTACGACACCCTCGGACGTTTAGACACAAAAACATTCACAGACCCCAGAATCTCGCCCGTTTCTTATACCTATGACCCTGTTACATCGCAATTGCGGACTGTGAAAGATGGACGCGGTGTAACGCAATACGCTTACGATATTCGCGACCGATTAGAAACAACTACCACGCCTGACTTGAAAACCGTGGGTTACGGCTATGACTTGTTAAATAATATTACTTCGTTGACAACTGGGGCGGGAACCACTACCTACGGTTACGACCAACTCAATCGCTTGGATACAGTCAAGGAGGGAAATCGCACTCTAGCAGATTACGATTACGATAAAGTTGGTAACTTAATTCAGACTAAACTTGCGCACGGTTCGGTAGAATCGCGCCAATACGATACCCGCGACCGATTAACTGAGTTAACAACTAAAAACGTCAAGGGTACTCCTTTCTCTGGTTTTAAGTACACTCTTGATGCTGTTGGTAATCGCAAGCAGGTTGAAGAATATAACGGTCGCACTGTCGATTACACCTACGATGAACTCAATCGGTTGAAGGAGGAAAAGATTGCTGATGCTGCTGTCGGAAATCGGACTCTTGGCTATGGCTATGACTTGGTGGGGAATCGCTTGACCAAAACTGATACTTTAGAAGGGTCAACTACCTATAGCTACGATAAGAACAATCGCCTCAATAGTACAACGCAAGGCCCGAAGGTAACAGACTTTACCTACGATAAGAATGGTTCCCTTAAAACTCGGTCGTCGGGGAGTGAAACTGTTACTTATGACTGGATTAATGATGGTGAGAATCGCTTGGTTGGGGTGAACAACGGTACGTCAGAGTCGCAGTTTGTTTACGATGCTTTTGGTAGCCGTGTCGCAGCTATTAATAATGAGGTCAGGACGAATTATTTGACGGCTCCGATTTGGAGTTTACCTGAAGTGTTGATGGAGTACGATGCGACGGGAGCGGTTAAGGCTGATTATACTCAGGGTGTGGGATTGGTCAGGTCGCGTCATGATGGTAGGGAAGGGTTTGTTCACACTGATGGATTGGGTTCTACCAGAGCAATTACGGATAATGTTGGTTTGGTAACTGACCGCTATACTTACGATGCTTTTGGAGGATTGTTAAACCAAACGGGGACTTTTGGTAATTCTTTTCAGTTTGCGGGGGAACAGCGGGATAGCGCTACTGGATTGGATTATTTACGAGCAAGGTATTATGACCCTAGTTTGGGAAGGTTTATTTCTAAGGATGCTTTCCCTGGCTATTTAGATGACCCTCGGAGTCAGCATGATTACCAATATGCTCATGCTAATCCGGTTAGTAATACTGAACCCAGCGGCTATTTCACGATGGGCGATGTGATGGGGACTATTGCTGTGGCGTCGCAGTTGGCGGCAATTGGCGGTATTGGTTTCGGCGGCGGTTATATCGCTGGTGCGGTGGCGAATGGTGCTAGTGTTGAGGAAGTTTTAGGAATGTTTGGAGAGTGGGGTGCGGGTTTTGCCAACGGTGTATCTAGTGGTTATTTAACTGATGTTTATGAATACTCTACAGGGACTAAGATTGAACCGAATCATGCGATGCTCTACAATGCTGGAAATGTGGCTGGGATTGGGGTTTCTTTTCTGACTGGGATGAAGGCTGCTACTTGGGCTACTACTGCGATGGGTAATTTGAAGTGGGTAGGTATTGGGCTAGGTGCGGTAGATACGGCATTCGATGGTTATGGGGCGGCGATTGCTACTAATAATCTTAATCAGAGTTGGCAAAATAATGGTAAGTTTGAGATTGAGGATGCTTGGAATCTGACTGCTTACGTGCCTTTTGGTCTGGCGGCGATTAAGGGTATTAAGGGTTTTTTGGGTGCTGATCCTGCCCTCAAATCTCCAACAATAACAAAAGTTGGGAATTGTTTTGTTGCTGGTACGGAGATTCTGACGACGGAGGGGATTAAGAATATTGAGGATATTCAGGTTGGGGATTGGGTGATTGCTGATGACC
>JAUBOM010000305.1:0-2631 GCA_036700245.1 Microcoleus vaginatus BM001213989 | reverse complement strand
CTTGTGACTTATTTATGCCTTCTCTTATTCCCCAATCAAAGACCTGAATCCTTACCTAAAATCTAAAATCTAAAATCTAAAATCGTCATGACTTTATCCGTTGTTAAACGTTATTTAATTGCTTTCGACCAATACAAGTGGGTGGGACTGGCTACTCTGGCGGTAACTGTGGGCGTGTCCGGAGTAGTGGCTTTGCAGCCAACTCCGCCGCCAGTTTACGTTGCAGCAGGTACGCTGGCCTACCGCAGACCGAGCGTGATTTTTTCATCGACTACTACTAAAATTCAACAGGAAGGACAAGAAATAACTAAAGATATGCTGCTGGATAGAAGGGTGGTTGAAGCAGCAGCGAAAAAAGTAAAGGTTTCTGCTAAAAAGCTGGCAGCGACCGTGCAGGTAAAGATGCCGAGTAAGAATAATGACGGCAGCGGTTTGATTCAAGTATTGTACAAAAATGTCGATCGCAAAAAAGCAGAAGCGGTACTAGAGGCGCTGATGAAGGAAATGGTGGCTCGCAGTCAAACTATTAATACTTCTAGACTGCGAGAAACGATCGCCCAAATTAACCAGCGCTTGCCGAAAGTAACTGAGGAACTCAGAGACACGGAAGCAAAACTTGAAGCCTACGAAAAACGAGAAGCAACTTCAATTTTAGCAGCTCAGAGTGGTGTACTGCCGCAAGCGATTACCAACAGCCAACAGCAGAAGCGGCAACTCCGCGTGCAGTTGGGAGGAATTGAAGCTCAAATTAACAGTTTGCAGGAGCGCTTGGGATTGAATGTGGAGCAAGCTTACGTCGCTCAAGCACTCTCTGCCGATCCAATTATTGCGCAACTGCGAGTGCAATTGTTTTCCCTCGAATCTCAGCTCAAAATTCTCCGCAGCGACTTGCAGGAGCAGCACCCAAAGATTGTAGAATTGGTCAAACAAAAACTTGTTTTTGAGCAGCAGTTGCAGCAGCGACAGTCTGAGGTGCTCGGCGGTAACGGGGTGGCGGCTCCGCTCAGAAGTGCCGCTCGAATTCGGGTAGACTCTTCTTTAGACCCGGCCAGACAGCAGTTAGCTCAAAGTTTGATTGCTTTGCAAACCCAGCGGGATAGTGTGCAACAGCAACTCAAAGGAATCGAGAAAACTGAACAAGAATTGCGCCGGGAACACGCGACAATTCCCAACAAGCAGTTAGAACAAGCGCGGTTGGCCCAGCAAGTGGTGCTGAAAAAAGCTCTCTACGATAAGATGCAGTCGGCTTTGGTAGATGCTGAGGCGGGGGTAGCTGAGACAACGGGAAGTTTGACAATCGCCCAACTTCCCAAAACTGATGACGTTGAGTCAAACAAGAGAGGTTTGCCCGTGATGCTGGCGGTGGGGGGATTTGTGGGATTGCTGCTGGGCGGCGGGTTGATATTTTTGTTGGGGATGCTCAACGGCAAGTTTTACAGTTGGGAAGAAGTGCGGGCCGCTTTGGTGGAAAAAGAGGTGCCAATACTGGGAGTTTTGCCTCAAGTGAGGGTGTTTGATTCCTACGGGAATCAAATGCCGCTCGTCCTGGAGGCAAATTCTCCCTATTTGGAATTTTACGAGCGGTTGCGCACTAATTTGCGCCGGATCGGGGACAAACCGGTGAAGGTGGTGCTGCTGACTTCGGCGACTGGTTTGGAGGGGAAAACTTTTAGCGCTTACAATTTGGCCATTGCGTCGGCTCGATCGGGTAAGCGGACTTTGTTAATTGAAGCAGATTTGCGATCGGCTTCTAATGTTGAATCTTTGAAAATTGCCGCCGATCCTCTGGCGGCGGTGGAACCTTTGCACTATTACGGCAATATCAGCGAGTGCGTCCTTTTGGTTCCAGAGGTAGAAAACCTATACGTCGTGCCGAGTCCGGGCTTTTTGCGGCAGGCCTCTGCCGTACTCGAATCGAGCGAAATGCGGAGATTGTTTGAGGATGTTCGCAACCGCTTTGATTTTGTGGTTGTCGATTCTCCGGCGTTGAGCGAGTGCAACGACGCGCTGACGCTGGAACCGTACACGGACGGTATGATTTTGGTGGCGCGGCCTGGTTACACTGTGTCTAGTATGTTGTCTGAGGCTGCCGATCAGTTGCTGGAATCTGACGAGGAGGAGTCGCATAAATCTGGGCTGCAGTTGTTGGGAGCGATTATTAACGGTGCTGATATTGCGGTGAAGTTCCGCAACCATATTGATGAATTGGAGTTGCCTTTGAGTGCGATCGGCGATCGGGCGATCGAAGTGCGATCGAGGCAATTACCCCAGCAGTCAAAGCCTAAAAACAAGGCTATTAATAATAAATTGAGCTAATTTATGTGGCTTGATTCTTCTAAAGCCATCCTCAACCAAATGTGAATATTTTGTAGGTGCAACCTAAGCAGCTTAAGCCGAAAGCACCGTTAACAGCCAGTCGATTTTAGATTTTAGATTTTAGATTTTAGATTTTAGATTTTAGATTTTAGATTTGAATAATCGACTCCACAGATGAATCTTGGAGGCTGAACTTTAATCTAACATTTTGCGATCGGGGCGGCTCCTGTCTTCAGGCAAGTATCAGTTTTTGGGCTAGTTCAACAGTCAACAGCCAGTCGATTTTAGATTTTAGATTTTAGATTTTAGATTTAA
>JAUBOM010000006.1:89791-107362 GCA_036700245.1 Microcoleus vaginatus BM001213989 | reverse complement strand
GGTGGCAAAAGTGGGGGCGGCGGCTCCGGTGGGGGTGGTGTTGAGCAGGATGGAGACGGTGTTGCTGAACAAGTTCGCCACAGCTAAGTCAGGTTTCCCGTCGCCGTTGATGTCGCCGTTGATGTCGCTAATGCTGACGGATCTAGGGCCATCGCCAGTAGGGAAGTCAACTTTGGTGGCAAAAGTGGGGGTGGTGGCTCCTGTGAGGGTGGTGTTGAGCAGGATGGAGGCGGTGTCGCTGAGGAAGTTCGCCACAGCTAAGTCAGGTAAACCGTCGCCGTTGATGTCGCCGATGCTGACGGATTGGGGGCTACTGTCAGTAGGGAAGTCTACTTTGGGGGCGAAGCCTAGCACGCCGCTGTAGGTTTTGAGGGTGGTTTCTGTCAGGGCAAGTTTGGGTTTGCGAGGGGATGGGGGGATGAGTTGGGGGATGTCCCAGGTGCCGCCCTTTTTGCTGTTGCCTGTGGGGTAGGGGTTGGCGGCGATGTTGGCGCCGGTGAGTTGGTGGAGTTGAGTGAGGAATTGCTGGCCTCTTTCCCCGGCTGCGGAGTTACATCCATATAAGATGATGCTGGCATTAGATGTGAAACTGTTTTGCCACTGTTGCAACTGTTGGGTGTAGTTGTGGATGTTGCTGCTGTTTAGTTCTGTTGTGCGTAAGTAAAGGCTGCCGTTCCGACCGTGTGAGATGATGTGGAGGGCAGTGATGCCTGTATGTTGAGCTAGGATTGTGGTGATTTGCTCTAGGGCATCCGGCTGGCTTTCGAGGATGTAGGTTGCAATGCCCGGTTTGATGCCAGAGGCTATGTGGTGGCTATCTGGTATTGTGGGGTCAAGGATGACTATTTCCCTGAGCTGGTTGCTGATGCCATTAATTAGGGAAAATTCTTTTTTGTGGTTAATTTGAACTAGAGTTTTCATCTGCTTTTGCTTCCCCTGGAAGAATTTGTTGAGTTGGTTTGCGTCGATCGCCCGATTTGAGTTAAGAGATGGTACTTATACCTGAGGACTGATGACACCGTAGACTTTTAACCCAAGACAACCTAGCAGATGTTCCATCGCAGAGTGTGTGCTTCAACTCGCTCATTTACAAAAATTTATATTCCTCTGGGTAGATTACATAAACTCGACAAAGTAGAGGTGGGGGGAGTTTATTATATTATTGATATTAGGCAATTACGATCGCTAAAATCGGCCCTTTACAGGAATTGCGATCGCCCTACATTTGGGATATATAAAAATCTGCCTCCAGATTCTGTTAATAACGATACTGTGTCTGAGCGATCGCCCCGGTTGCAAAGCCCTATGTCCGAGTTGTATTGCATCCGGAAGAATCACGAATAAAATAAATATAAAAATGAATAATAGCAATGGTTTCAGCAATTAAGAATGTCATCTCCGTCAGGCGCGGTTGCGATATAGTTCCCTGGCGACCGTGACTGATGATGTGTATGCTAGTATAGTCACCTCTATCGATTTTTTTTGTTATTTATTCTAAGAAAGCTTCATATTTTTCCTACTGGCGTAATTTGGCTTGATTTACTATGAAAATTGGCTTTTTTGATGCGATTGGATGGGATTACGATATAGAAACTCCTTACCGCCAACCTCTAGGCGGCTCTCAGTCGGCTTTGTGCTATTTAGCAGTAGCACTAGCAGCTAGTGGACATGAAGTATGGTTGTACAATAACACTTCTAAACCAGGAGTGTATCGGGGAGTTTATTGCTTTTCTTTGACTAATCTTTCTAAAGACTTGTTAAAAAGTTTTGATGCTGCTATTGTCCTAAATCACCCGGAAACAGGAACGCAGTTAAAGCCACTATTGGGGGAAAAAACTAAGTTAATTCTCTGGATGCAACACGCTTGCGACCAGCCGGCAGCGCAGCCTTTACGGAGTTTATCAATCCAATTGCTCTACGATAGCCTAATTTTTGTCAGCGAGTGGCAAAAGCAGCTATATTTAGAACAATTCAATATGACCAATATGCAATTAGGAGTTATAAAAAATGCGATCGCTCCTGCTTTTGAAAAAATTTTCACTGAAGGCGAAGCAATTTTTAGCCAAAAAATACAACCTCCTGTTTTAACTTATACCAGCACTCCCTTTCGCGGTTTAGATTTACTTTTAGATATCTTCCCGAAAATTCGGCAGAGATTTACCGATGTGAGATTAAAGGTATTTTCTAGTTTAAAAGTCTATCAAGTAACACAAGAGCGAGATGAATGGGAGCCGCTATACCGCCGCTGTGCAGAAACAGCAGGAGTGGAGTATGTCGGTTCGCTAACTCAGCCAGAACTCGCTAGGGAATTGCGCTCGGTTAATATATTAGCGTACCCAAATACCTTTGCAGAAACTTCTTGTATCTCCGTGATGGAAGCTCTAGCTAGCGGTTGTTTTGTCGTGACTAGCAACTGGGGAGCTTTGCCCGAAACAACGGCAGGTTTTGCGCGTTTAATTTCGCTGTCCCAGTCCAATACTTCAAATTCGCTCGCTCCCTTTAGTTCGATTTCCGAAAGAGAATCTTATGCCCAAGAATTTCTGGCAGCAATTCTGGAGGTGCTAGAAGTGCTAACAGGCGCTAACTCTCAAAAAACGGAACAATCTTTGCAAAGACAGGTAGATTATTTTAATAAATATTGCACTTGGAGGGTGCGTGCATTAGAATGGGAAGAATGGTTGAAAGCGATTAATAATATGTCTCAGGAAAATTCTGTAGAAAGCTTCTATGATAGAGCCCTGGCTATGCAAAAACAAGGCGACTGGGAGGCAGCGGGGAGGGAATATCGACAGATTATTGCGCTGCAACCTAATTATGCGCCTGCTTATTTTCAATTGGGAAATGCTAAGTTAGTTAAGAAAGAATGGCCAGAGGCGATCGCCCTTTACCGCCAAGCTTTAAGTTGCGAACAGCGTTACTCTCAAGCTTGGTATAATTTAGGCACAGCGCTGGAAAATATGGGGGAAGTCAAGGAGGCGATCGCTGTCTACAAACAAGCTGTTACATACAATCCCAATTATGCGATCGCCTACAATAGTCTAGGAGTCTTGCTCGCCCAACAAGAAAAACTGCTAGAAGCGAAAATTTGCCATCAAAAAGCTTTAGAAATTCAACCGGATTTTATTCCCTACCGGGGAAACTTAGCCAATGTTCAATACCGCTGCTATGAATACAGCGAAGCTGCTGCCAATTATCAAATAATCTTGCAGCTAGACTCGAATAACATCAATGCAATGGCAGCTTTGATAAAAATTTACCAGGGGATATGCCAGTGGGATAATTTAGCAGCCGAAAGCGAAAAAATGTGGCAAATTGGCAGAAATTTAATAGAACAAGATATATTGAAAGACTTATCTATTTTTGACTTTGTTATGTACTCGCCATTTGAGGGTGACATACATCTAGCCATTACTCGCTACTTCGCTAAATTTGTCAGCAGTAAAGTCCCTCAAAATTATTTTCCCCCTCACATCCCTCCTGCTACCACCCCCCAACTCTTGCGAATAGGTTACATCGCTGGAGATTTTTACAACCACGCTTTAACGCATTTAATGGGTGAATTATTCGCCTTGCACGATCGCGCCCAATTTGAGATATTCGCCTACTCTCTCGGTCCAAATGACGGCAGTATTGAGCGTCAAAAAATAGAATCAGACTGCGATAAATTTACCGACTTGCGAGGAATCGTTACCCCAGCCGCCGCAGAAAAAATATACAATGATAATATTCACATCCTGATTGACATGGGAGGCTATACCCAATATTCTAACCCAGAAATCTTAGCAATGCGCCCCGCTCCCATTCAAATTAGTTATCTAACTTACGCAAACACGATGGGAGCCGAATTTATTGATTACATTATCACAGATAATATCGTAACACCTCCCCGCCTCGCCGAGTTCTTTACTGAAAAATTTATTTGCCTGCCACATAGCTATCAGATTAACAATTATCTGAGAGTTTGCCCTGCAGAAGACGCGCAAATTAAACAGAAGAATCCCAAATCCAAATATGGCTTACCAGGAGAGATGTTTGTCTTTGCCTGCTTCAATCACAGTCGCAAAATTGAGCCAGTCATGTTTAGCGTGTGGATGCGAATTTTAGAGCAAGTGCCTAATAGTCTACTGTGGCTATTAGAGAGCAATCCAGAAGCAACTCGGAACCTAAAAAATGAGGCTAAATTGCGGGGAATCGATGGCGATCGCCTAATATTTGCACCGAGATTATTACAAGAAGAACACCTATTACGCCACATCTGGATTGACTTATTCCTGGATACTTTATATTACAATGCTCACACGACAGGTAGCGATGCTTTGTGGATGGGAATCCCTTTTATTACCTTCCCCGGAGAAACTTTTGCGTCGCGGGTGGGAGCAAGTTTATTAAATGCGGTTGATTTACCGCAGTTAATCGTTAATAGTTTAGAAGAGTATGAAAAGTTGGCGGTGCATTTAGCTACTCATCCTCAAGAGTTACAAAAGCTGAAAGATTATCTCAATGAAAATCGCCGCCAATTGCCACTGTTTAATACACCTCAAACCGTGGGATATTTGGAATTAGGATATGAAATGATTTGGGAAAGGTATCAATCTGGTCAGCCGCCGGAAGCGATACAGATCGCCAAGGCAGAAGGAATAGAAAAAAAAGCACAGGAAAGGTTAAAAACAGATTTAAAACCCAATATAACAAGCAATTTAGTTAGGAATTCAGGCAACGGTCAAGTGGAAAAAGTCAGAAATTTAAGGGATAGAAATAGGGATAACCGTCAGAATCAGACAAGGGATGCTAGTGCGGATTCGTCACAGGATTTAATTGGCGATCGCGAGTTACCGTCGTGGTTAACCCAACAACAAATCAGCCTCGCTTGCACTACCTATCAAACCAGCAGGTTAATACTTATTGGTAGCAATCCAGAAACTAATACTATTTCTGGATATTGGCGAATCTTCGATCGCGCAATGGGGCTTTTCTGCACGCCGGAACGCCTTTATTTAAGTTCAAAATATCAACTCTGGCAATTAGATAATGTCTTAGAATCAGGTAAATTATACCAAGGATACGATAAATTATATATACCAAGAATCGGTTATACTACAGGAGATATCGACATTCACGATATCGCAGTTGATAAAAATAATCAAATCATTTTCCTTAGCACTTTGTTTAATTGTATCGCTACTTTGAGCGATCGCCACAGTTGTAAACCTTTATGGAAACCGCAATTTATCTCACAATATATCAACGAAGACCGCTGCCACCTCAACGGTTTGGCAATGGTCGAAGGAGAACCGAAATATGTCACAGCGTCGAGTCAGTCGGATGTGGTGGATGGCTGGCGCGATCGCAGACGAAACGGCGGTATAGTTATTGATATTGAATCTAATGATATTATCGTCACAGGATTGTCAATGCCCCACTCACCGCGCTGGTATCAAGATAAATTGTGGTTGCTGAATTCGGGGAGAGGGGAATTCGGTTGTGTGGATTTAGATACAGGGAAATTTGAGGCCGTTACGTTTTGTCCGGGATATGTGCGAGGACTAGCTTTTTGGCAAAATTGGGCAATTGTTGGACTCTCGAAACCTCGGGGAGGTGACAACACTTTTAGCGGTTTAGAATTGGATGAGTTGTTGCTGGCCAAGGATGCTGAGCCTCGCTGTGGTATGATGGTGATTGATTTGAATACGGGGGCGATCGTTCACTGGTTGCGCTTTGAAGGAATTGTCACAGAACTCTATGATGTGCAGGTGATTCCGGCAGTGCAAAAGCCGATGGCGTTGGGTTTTCAGACTGACGAAATTGCTCAGTTAGTTACTTTGGAACTTTAACCGCAGATGGTGGCGGATATACGCTGATGGACGCAGATAAATGTTGACAGGATTACCCACGGGGTGTGAGGGAGAGTATTTAAGCGGGATTTGGTATCACTCAACTATCGCCCCATGTAAGCTTGTTTTTCTTAAGTCTGTTCTGGCTAAATTGGCACCTCTTAAGTCAGCACCTGTTAAGCAAACATTGCTTAAATCTGCATAACTCAGATCGGCACCTTTGAGATTAGCATCTGATAAATTTGCTCCTGATAAGTTCGCCCTCACAAGTTGCGATTTACTCAAATTGCTGCCACTCAAATTTGCTGCTGGCATCTGTGCTGCCATTAAGCTTGCTTTGCTTAAATTAGTGCGGCTGAGGTTAGCTAAATTCAATTTAGCATAACTCAAATCAATGTTTTCCAAGCAAAGTTCGCTCAATTGCGCGCATCGCAAGTTAGCATTAATAAAAAACCTGTCTCCGATCGCATAACGGCGCAACAATTCGTCAACTTCCAGCCGAATTAAAACTGGTTCGCAAGTATTTTGGTAGCACCACGATGTCTCCAGCAAACTAGCGGCTGCTTCAATTGCTACCTTGTCGCATTTAGGGAGCACCAAACTATTACACCCATCCCACTCACCGTTGAGCATAAATGCCATGTCAGAAGCTGCTGCAATTGAGTCGCATAACAAAACGGTGTCTGGTTTGGGTTGCAGCCAGTTCATTAAACCAATCGAGCTCTTGTTTTTCACTGTTGATTCAGGATTTCTGCGTCTTTCTTAATTATAAGTAAAAATATTGAAAACAGTATGCACAAATTCGCTGCGGCTTCAGAGAATGAATTAATTGTGTTTGGTGCAGCCAGACCAGGATACCGCGATGCAGAAATTGCTCGCTGGATTGAATTTATGCAGGGGCATAATATCAAGCAAGTTTGCTGCTTGCTTGCTCAGACGCAACTCATCCGCTACTGTGACTTACTGGGAACATATGGGAAAATATTTGGGTGCGATCGAGTTTGCTGGGCGCCGATTGCAGACTTTGAATTGGTCGAGGGCGATATTTTAATCGATCGAATATTGCCGTTTTTGGAATCTGCAAATAGCAAAGGCGAACGGGCGGTAGTTCACTGTTCTGGGGGGATCGGACGTACAGGACAGGTTTTGGCTGCTTGGTTGGTCAGCGGGCGGGGATTGTCTAACAAACAGGCGATCGCAGCAGTAAAAAAAACTGGCAGAAATCCCTATGAAGCAGCGATGGTAGCTTGTTTGAAAGGTCGAAACCCCTGGCTAGTCGTTGAAGAACTTAATGCTCTGTTAGATGATTGTCGCCTTGCTGCGAGAAATGATATATAGCACTATAGCAACTATATATATGTGCCAATTGCGTAAGTCCTAAAAGATTTAAAAGACTCGCTTCCTACGATCGAACTCAGGCATCCCATAAATGGGTGTTTTGGCTATCACCGCTAGCCGATCCGCTGGCTTTTTTGCGAATACTAGAGAACAAATAACGCACTTACAGCAGCCCCAGCTCCTTGAAGCAACGGCGCGTTAACTCGATTCTTGCAGATCCGTCATTTTTGTTGCGGATGTCAATGTTTGTAGCAAAAAAGTAAACATTTTTATCCTTTTCTAAATAACCTACATACCAGCCAATTTGAGGCTTTGTTTGTTCTCCAAAATTTGCCCAGCCTGTTTTTGCCCTAATTGTGTAATCGGGAGTTTGTTCAACAATTATGATGTCTTTAACCAGAGACAGCGAGCGCTCAGAAAAGGGTAAGTCATTTTTGTATAGACGGCGGAGAAATTGAATTTGCTCGTTGGGTGTGATTCGCAGTTCTCCCTCTAACCAGAATTTGTCAATATCGTCTTTGCTACCGATCTTTTGGTTTCCATAACCGACTTTAGCTACCCATTTTTGCATTTGCTCGTGTCCGACGCGGCGGGCGAGAACTTGGTAAAACCAAACGGCGGAAAGTTTCATGGCTTCTCTCATATTCAAGTCTCGATTCCATGCGGTAATTTGCCTTTGAGTTCCATCCCAAGTTAGAACGGCAATCTCATCTGAAATCGCCCCTGTTTCTAAGGAAATCAGAGAGTTGAGAATCTTAAATGTAGATGCAGGTAAAAAAGCTGTGGCGTTACGCTGCGGGTTGTGTTGATAAAGCCGATCGCTATTCAAATCGTAAATTGCGATCGAGCCTTCAACTCCTAGGTCTTGAAAGTGCCGCCCAAAATTAATTGTCTCAGCAACATCTCCTCCGCGAGGCGGAGATTCTTGCACAGGAGGTGGCACGGTTAAGGCTGATTGCGGCGTCTGAACTAAAACAGAAGTAATGCAGCCAAATACAATTAAAATAACAGCGATCGCACGAGATATTCGGTTCATAAACTTCAATAAGTTAGCCAAATCACAGGCAGTAATATCACAGGATCGATCGACTTGTAAAGTGCCCCTGACTTAGGCTGCATACGAAACAATTAAGGTTTGCCCCTGATGCACCCTACTATATATAACTGTCAATTGCGTAAGGCCTCAACTAGAAAACTGCCATAATAGTTAAGGCGACCAAGCAGCTTAACTGAATTACTAAGCTGAAGAACCGAAACTTTGGATCGAGGCCAGCGATGTGAATCACTGAATGTACAAGCCGAAATAGGATGTACACAACAATCAGCAAATCTACTGCTGTTCCTGAAACACCCCTAACGGTTAGAAGGAAAACAACTCCCAAATACAAAGGCAGGTTTTCTATCAAGTTGGATTGTACTCGAAATAGTCGCCAAAGCAAGCTGTCGTCGTTTTGTGTGCCGAAATCTTTTACAGATCCGCCTGCAGATAGATGCCGAATCCTGACTGCTAGCAACAAGATAACAACTGCGATCGTCCACAAAATGAAAATTGCTAAACCCCAGAGAGGAAAAGTCATATTTGTCTGTTCAATTTGCATCATCTTTCTACCTTGCGAAACTACGGCTAAGACTTTAGAAAAGTTAGATCAAATCCGGTAGATAATTGATAAATTCATCTGCGTTAATCTGTGTTAATCTGCCTGTATCTGCGGTTAAAAAAAAGATAATTTCTCGAACCGCAGATGACAATGGATTGACGCAGATTTACGCAGATTAAGAGAAGAGAGATAGGAATAATTCCGATGCTAACAGATTTGATATTACCAGTCAGGACTTTTGCTCAGGCGTTCTCATTTTTAGCTAAAACAGCTTGAGGATGCTTCTATTCTGGCTGTTTTTCGACATGGATAGCCGATCGCTCACCAACCTCAAAGCAGCATCTAACCGACAAGCTGACGCTAACTAGAGTGCGATCGCATCTCGTGAGTGTCAATTCCAACCGCTAGCAACTGAGCCTTTACAGAGGGTTTTCGGCAAGACGATCGCACCATTGTATCGAGCAAGTGTTCGATCGCACCCGGTAGATTCTGGCAAAAACCAGTGTGTACCCGCGATGTCTGAACGATCGTGCTGCGGGGTGCTACGAGCCAGTGAAAGCGCTCTCTGTGGGGAAGTTGACCGATCGCGCCAGATTCGGAGCCGCCTGCACAAATGATGGGAATGACTGCTAGGTGATTGCGAATCATTTCCAGATCCAACGTTGAGTCGATCGCCATCAAGCGCTGTTCATCAATTTCGATACGGGCTTCGAGGAATTTTTTCGTACCGCAGGAAACGATCGCCCCCACGTTGATAAACTCCTCGCGCTCAACTTTGGGAACGACGCGGATAATGGCATAATCATAAAGAAATCGATCGGGCACTAATCGCTTCCTCCAAAAAAATATGTGGTGATTCTAGCCGATTTAGCAGGTACTCGATATAAGCATCCCGATGTTGGTTGCTATCGCTGAAAGGAGAATTTCCCACCAGCCAAGTATCAGGAATTAGTTTAACGATGTTGCGAATGATGTCCGGGGTTAGCCTGTGAGTCATCTTTGAATTTGCCGCTTCCAGAGTGCTGGCAAAACGCAGCAGAACGTGGTCTTTGATTGGGGGGAAACGATCGCGGCTGCGCGAGAGATAATCTTTCCAGGTGTGGTGGAAGTAGAGGGCTGCACCGTGATCGATCAGCCAAAGCCGGCGGTGCCATACCAGCATATTTGCATTGCGCGACGTGCGATCGATGTTGGTCACGAAAGCATCGAACCAGACGATTTCTGAGGCGAGATCCGCATCGGACTTACCCGCTATCGGGTCAAAAGTGATCGAACCCGGGAGATAGTCGAGGGCGAGGTTGAGGCCAGCACTTGCTCGGATCAAATCTTGAATTTCCGGGTCAGGCTCAGTGCGAGCCAGTTCGGGATCGAGTTCAACAAAGACGAGTTCGGGGATTGGGAGCCCGGAGGCGCGAGCAATCTCTCCCGCCACTAGCTCGGCGATCAGAGATTTGGCTCCCTGGCCCGCACCGCGAAATTTGAGCACGTACATACCATCATCATCTGCTTCGACGATCGCCGGCAGCGAGCCGCCCTCGCGCAAGGGAGTGACATACCTGGTAGCAATGACTGTTCGCAAGCTGGGACTCATGCTATTTTCGATTTTCAATTTGAGATTTTCGATGGGAAATCACTGATTTTATGAGGGTTTGGAGTACGGGCTTACAGTTGGATTTTTTCTTTTAGCTGGGACTGATGTTAAGTAGTCTCTAATTATTTTTGCATCTGTTGGCTATTGCGGGCGATCAAAATCGAGATTTCAAGGATTGGGCGATCGACTACAAAGCGTTTAATTACCGCCTGGGCACGCTGACCGAAAGCATCCAGGATACAAGTCCCCGGATTCATTCCTTCGCAGACTCAGGACGGAAAAATAAAAAACCTGTATCTGATAAACAAGCCCCCGAATTTATCCGTGGGGTCAATGCTTCAATTCTAAAATCTAAAATCTAAAATCTAAAATCTAAAATCTAAAATCGTTTGACGGAGTATTTCGTGTTTCCCGATGTCAAGCTTGTTTTGAATGATTTTACGAGATGGAACCCAAAGTGCTGTCGGCTGTTGAGGTAGATGTCACAGGATCAAGAGTTTTTTGAGCCTATTACGAACAGCCTTCTATATACTCAACTTCAGGAAGTTTACCAGAACGGAACCTATCTACATGATTTTTGCTAGTCTCAAAAATTATGCGGTAGTTTTTGTCAGCCCCATCTTTAGGGACAAAAGTTAGATATTTTCCATTGTCAGGTGCGCGACTTACATAGGGATGAGGAGTTGCTTTAATTTGGCCTGGGTATAAAGATAAAATTCTGTTTGCATTATCCCCGATTCTAGCTCCACTGATGGTAGTAATGCGCTTGCTGCTAATATCCACTCTGGCAATGCGACCCTTTGTTACCATAAAGGCAACTCCTTTTGGCTCTCCTTTTGGTTGAACGTAGAAACACTGATACTCGTCAAGATCGCCACTCCCACTTCTAATTAATCTAATTCCAGCCGATTGTGACGCTTCATCAACTGTCATACCAACCCGAATTGATCCAATTCCATTAATTGCTAGTTTCGATCGCTCTGTGAGTTTCGCTTGAGCGCTAACTGATGTTACCACTATCAAAAAAATGACTGCTGTGCCAATTAGTAATGCGACAAAATTTGAAGTGTTTAACTTTCGCATCGAGTGCTATTCCTCCTTGATATCTGTAAACATTTATCTAATTCTGCTGTTATCAGAATATCCTTCGCCAGTATACTAATTTATTTTGTACTTGTACGCAGGAAATCGTCGGCTGACTTTTGCTCGCTCGCTTGGACCGTTCTGCCTTAGAAATCCGTTTTTAGGTGGCGGGCTGCCGCCCATAGCTTATATAAAATCCGCGCTTCATCGTCGGGCGTAAAATCGAGTCAACAGTCAACACTCAACCATCATTCAGTTTTTCGACAGACAGTTAACAGTCAACAGTCAACAGTTAACAGTCAACAGCCACAGAAAACAGATGTTGGCTCAACTATCCCGGCTAGTGCAGGGGCGAGAACAAAGCCCAGTGCTAGAATGGGTAAGAAAGCAGAGAATTTGTTCGAGTTTTTATTCACAGTTAACATAAGTTCGGGAAGGAAGCGAGTGTCAAGCTTGGCGGATTCTCTTGTCACCATGACTAATCTATTACCAAACTTGTTGCCGATCGCCACCAACGCCCAGATTTTGGGAGAACGCAACCCAAACCCCAACGCACCGGCCATGCCCCAAATCCCGAAGAGTGCGTAGGCGTAAGCCGGGGCGGAGCCATCGCTGCCTCTTGTATGCCCGCAACTGACACCTCCTAAGTGGCGTTCACCAAGTTAGCCTGAAATTAACAGCAGTTTTGTGCAGATGTCCCCTCAATACCCCACTGAAAATGATGAAAGAAGACACCATCGAAATTGTTGGTTTTCACGCACATATTTACTTCAACGCTGATAATCGCGATGTCGCAGCGCGTGTACGCGAAGGATTGAGTCAGTTTGAGGTGCAGCTCGGGCGCTGGCATGACAAACCCATTGGCCCCCACCCCCAAGCGATGTATCAAGTTGCATTTTTACCCTCGCAATTTGGCAAAGTCGTTCCTTGGTTAATGCTGCATCGCGAGGGGTTAGATATTCTCGCCCATCCCGAAACAGGCGATGATCTGGCCGACCATACAAAACATTCTTTGTGGCTGGGACAGAAACTAGAGCTGAATCTCGAAGTCCTGCGACCTCGAACAACCAACGCCAGCTTGCGATCGATCGGGCGCTAGGGGAAAACGGTGCTCCTGACAGCTACTATGGGGATTTGATGTTGGGTAGAAGTGACTACCAAAACGGGATCGAGCTGGCAAATGCTAAGTGCAGGGAATTGAACCAACCAAAAACGCAGTCGGCGAACTAATTCAGCTTCAGGGAACTGCCAAGCATTTTTGAATGTACTCCCAAGAATGCGAACGCTCTCAATCTATGCTTGTCAGGAAGTACCCTTCTCCACAAAGGTTTTTAGCTTTGAAGCGTTCCTCACTGCATTTCCCTCTCCGTCGTTGTTGAAGTAGACAAACACACTTCGCCCCTGACTTTCCCACTCGTGAATGCGATCGGCCCACCAATGCAAATCATCATCCGAGTAGGAGCCACCGTAGAGATTGTTGACGTCGGGGCCGTGGAGGCGCACATAGACAAATGAGCCCGTTACACGCAGGATACACGGAAGGTGGGCCCCGCTCATCACGCAGTAAGCCGCTCCAGAGCGTTCCAGCAGCGAAAATACCTCTTCTGTGTGCCAGCTTGGGTGCCGGAATTCGACAGTTACTTTGATCCAGCGCGGCACCTGTTCTAGAAAGTAGGCTAGGCGGGCCGAGTCGCAGCCGAACTGGGGAGGAAGCTGGACGAGTAAAATACCTAATCGATCGCCCAAGCATTGAAGTCCCTCACTCATCCGTTCCAACCACTGTTCTGGCGAGTAAAGACGCTTCGAGTGCGTTAGACCGCGGGGCGCTTTTACGGTCATCAGAAATCCTTCGGGGAGGCGCTCTCGCCAGTTAGCAAAGGTAGTGTTTGGTGGCCAGCGGTAGTAGGTGCTATTAACTTCGACGGTTTGATAGTGCTGGATATAGCAATCGAGCCTAGAGCGAGGGGGTAGCTGGTGGGGATAAAGCACACCTTCCCAATGG
The DNA here is from genome assembly GCA_036700245.1 of Microcoleus vaginatus BM001213989. Lineage (GTDB taxonomy): Bacteria > Cyanobacteriota > Cyanobacteriia > Cyanobacteriales > Microcoleaceae > Microcoleus. The sequence continues at coordinate 93,919 of JAUBOM010000006.1, read as the reverse complement.
TCGTAACTCCAACCTGAAGTGCCAATATGAACACTCATCGCCTTTTGACTCCAATGCAGATTGTGTTTGTGTTTGAATTCAAGTTTAGTCGGCTGGCATCGCTACCGCACTCTATCAATCAGGTGACATTAGTCATAGCTTAGACCCAATAGTCTCGTGGTTTCTGAGGGATTTTTTTCTATGTGTTCCCGAAGTTAACTCAGGAAAGTTAAGGAAAAATTCTGTGATAATATGGAAGCGATCGCACTCCTAGTTTCTTTGCTGGAGATGTCTAATAGGCAAAGCGCAGATGCAACGCAGATGCTTTTCAAGAGAGGAGAGCGAATGCCTGTAGTTCAAATCTAATGACTGATGGCTAATGACTAAAAGGACACAACAATGTTGTGTCCCTACGGAATTTTTACAAATCTTGCTTTGAGACAGTCATTAGTCATCAGTTATTAATCAACTAATAACTCATGACTAACTACTAATCAGTTGTACTAACGTGGTCGATTCTCTCTAATTGCCAGAGAATTTGGTTGCCTTCGCGCCGCACCCGCGAAACTACCCAATTTCGCCAAACCCAGTTGTCTCCACGACTGGTGACAGCGCTGGCATTTACATCCATCAAATCAGCCAGTTCAGAACTGGTAATCAAGTAGCCTTTGGTCGCAACCTCGTCAGCGATGTGCAAGGTTTCGATCAGATTGCGCAGTTCCTGAACCCTCACCTCGCGGGGCAAGTTCTCCAGGGTATCGGCAGTTGAATCCATCATGGTAGAGTTGGAGATCGGAAGGTCAGAAGTTATGACATAGGATTCTATCGTTTTGTTACCAGTTGTGCTCGTTTCTTCCCAAACAATTGTGTTTTCCGAACCTAGGGGCAGTGTCGCCACGTCGGCAAAAGTGCCCGCCTGAGTCTCGCCTACAGTTGGTTTCTGCTGTTGCAGTTCGGGAGTGAGATTGTGGGAGAAGCTGCGGGCGATTTCATCGCACCTGTCGTTGTAGAAGTCGCCGGAGTGACCGCGGACGTGTTCCCACTTGACTGTCCGGGAATTCAGCCTGTCTAGCAAGTGCCAGAGGTCTTGGTTGACGACATCTTTGCCGGCCGAGGTTTTCCAGCCTTTATTTTTCCAGCCTTGAATCCATTTGGTGATGCCGTTTTTAACGTATTCGCTGTCGGTGTAAAGGGTGACTGGTTCGGTTTGACCGGAATTGGCAAAAAATTCGAGGGCAGCGACTGCAGCCTGCATTTCCATGCGGTTGTTGGTGGTTTGGGGGTCTCCACCTCCGAGTTCGTGACAGTTACCGTCGGCGAAGCAAACTACTGCACCCCAGCCGCCGGGGCCCGGGTTGCCGGAACAAGCGCCGTCTGTGTACAAGCTTTTGATTTGGGGAATTGTCATGAGCGAATTAATTTGTCATTTAGAGGTAAGTTGTTGGCGGGTGCCATAATTGAGGGGAATAGCAATAGTTTTACTTGCTGCCATGAAAAACGCCAACTTAAAGATTAAAAAGGTCGGGCTATTTATTTGTCCTTTTTCTTTGTTAATTTTTAATACTTTCGCGCAAGCACAGCCAATAGTGCCTGCTGCTGACGGTACGGGTACTGTTGTCACCCCCAGCGGCAACCGCTACGATATCAACGGTGGCAGTTTGTCGGGAGACGGGGCGAATCTTTTTCACAGTTTTGGGCAGTTCGGCTTGAATGAGGGTCAAATTGCTAATTTTCTGACTAATTCGGGTATTCAAAATATCTTAGCTCGAATTGCTGGCGGGGACGCTTCGCTAATTAACGGTTTAATTACTGTCACGGGCGGCAATTCTAATCTTTTTCTAATTAATCCTGCGGGGATTGTGTTTGGCCCGAACGCGGGTTTGAATGTGCCGGCGGCTTTCACTGCAACTACCGCTACTGGTGTCGGTTTTGGTTCTAATTTGTTTAATGCTGCGGGTACAAATAATTTTAGCGCTTTGGTTGGTACGCCAAATGCTTTTTATTTTGGTGCGGGTTTACCGGGCAGTATTGTTAATGCTGGCAATTTAGCTGTGACTCCGGGGCAAAACTTGGCTTTGCTTGGCGGTACGGTTGTTAGTACGGGGCAGTTGTCGGCCCCGGACGGGCAAATTACTGTTGCTGCGGTTCCGGGATCTCAGGTTTTGCGAATTAGTCAACCGGGGCATTTGTTGAGTTTGGAAATAGCAACTGGCGAGAATTCTGGCAATTCTCAACAGACTTTGAATCCTGTTTCTTTGCCGCAGTTGCTGACAGGTACGGGTCAAAATCAGGCGGCGGGTGTTGCCGTTGCGGATGACGGTTCTGTGCGGCTTGTGGGTTCTGGTTTGCCGGTGAATTCTGGGGATGTGGCGATTTCTGCTAATAATTCTGGGCTTGGGGAGTTGAATGCCGGAGGTGCGAATTTATGGGCTGCGGGAAATCTCACGTTAGCGGGCGCTAGGCTGCAAACTATGGGGGATTTGAGTTTGCTGGGCTCCGATGCGCTGCGGGTCAGGGACAGCGCCCAGAATCCTTTTTTGGCGCGGGCTGGAGGGAATTTATACATTCAGGGCGATCGCACTATTGATATTCTCACTCAAAACGCGATCGGCGGCTTGTCTCTTCCGGCACAATTCCAAAGCGGCGGGAATTTGAGTTTGGTTAGCAACGGTGTTATTTCGGGGGATTCTCACTTTGTTTCGGGGAGCAATTTTTCGGTGCGGAATCTGTCGGGAATGCGGGGAAATTTTGTGAGTTTATTTGACCCGATTATCAGTTCGGAAGGGAATGTTTTTTTTGGAGATTATACTGGTGTTTCGCTGAAAGTGGAGGCGAAGGGGAGTATTGTTGGCGAGGATATTACAATTACGGGTCCTGATATTTCATTGGGTATTGGAAATGTGAGTGCCGATGCGGAGGATATTGCTATTTTAACAAGCAGTCCGGCTTTAATTCTGCGGGCTGGAGTGGAAAATCTGGCAAATCCTGCTAATCCTGGTACTGACAGTTTAGGTGAGGATGTAATACTTATAGATTCATTATTATCGAACAATTTTATTGTTGTTGACAATATTTCTGCAGGCGGGCCGGTGATTTTGTCAGCGCTGGGAAATATCGCAACTACAGATATTAACGGCGGTCAAATTCGTCTGGAAAGCAGGGAAGGGTCAGTGATAGTGGCGGGCAGATTGATATCCAACTCGACTATTAATATTCAAGCTCTCAACAATATTATATTGACAAGTGACATTTCTCGTGCTGATATCAACGGCAGTATTAGTCTGAAGACTGATGGGGGCAATATAGAAACGATGTCGATCGATACTGGGACTTCCGGGGCGATCGAACTCAGAGCTTCTGGCAGTGTTAATTTTGGGAATTTGCAGGGATCTAATGTTGATATTGTCAGTATCTCCGGGGAACTGGGAGTTTTGAGCGATCCGAATTTTATAGTCTTCAATACTGCACCAGTCAATATTACAGCAAGTGAAAATATCAGCTTGAAAGCTTCTAGGGATTTAACGGTAGGCAATCTCAATGCTGCGACTGTCAATGCTAGCAGCAGCAATGGGAGGGTCGTTACGGGGGCGATCGCTACTTCTGGAGATGTCAGAATTCTAGCGGGACAAGACATCAACACAAGGGTCATAACTGTTAATCCTGTCGCCACAAATCCAGTTAATCCCATCATTCCCACAGTCAATCTGAACGCCCAAAATAATATTATCGTTGATTCCATCAATGCTCCTGGGGCTACGATTGCTTTGAGAGCCGGCAGTAACTTAAATACAGGGAGTTTGGGGGGGGGAGCAGTGGAGCTCAAGAGCGATCTGGGAAATATTCAGATCGGCAATACTACATCAGTTGGGAATATTAATGTCATAGCTACGGAGAATATAGGAGCAGAGAATTTGCTAGGAAGAAGAGTTAATGTAAACAGCAATTCGGGAGGTATTAATATTAGGGGGAATACGGAAGCCACCACAGAAAATGTCAATTTAATAGCGCAGCTCGATGTAAATTCAGGAGATTTGCGGGGAGGGGGAGTTAATGTAATTAGCAATTCGGGAGGTATTAATATTATTGGCAATACAAACGCCACCACAGGAAATGTCGATTTAACAGCGCAGCTCGATGTGAATTCACAAG
>JAUBOM010000006.1:0-89691 GCA_036700245.1 Microcoleus vaginatus BM001213989 | reverse complement strand
GGAAATGTCGATTTAACAGCGCAGCTCGATGTGAATTCACAAGATTTGCGGGGAGTGGGAGTTCAGGTAAATAGCAATGCGGGAGGTATTAATATTTTTGGCAATACGGAGGCCACCACAGGAAATGTCAATTTAACAGCGCAGCTCGATGTGAATTCACAAGATTTGCGGGGAGGGGGAGTTCAGGTAAATAGCAATTCGGGAGGTATTAATATTAGGGGCAATACGGAGGCCACCACAGGAAATGTCAATTTAACAGCGCAGCTCGATGTGAATTCACGAGATTTGCGGGGAGTGGGAGTTAATGTAAACAGCAATTCGGGAGGTATTAATATTAGGGGCAATACGGAAGCCACCACAGGAAAGGTCAATTTAACAGCGCCGCTCGATGTAAATTCACGAGATTTGCTGGGAGTTGGAGTTGATATCACTAGCAGCAGAGGAACTGTCAGCACTGGCAATATAAATGCTGCCGAAAGTGTCGGAATTTTAGGGGGAAACGAAATCAGAATTGGACGAATAAATGTTAATGCTGTGGGAGCCGATCGCACTTCTACAGTAAATCTTAACGCTCAAAATGAGATTAGCATTGCGTGGATCAATGCTCCGGGCGGTAAGGTTGATATCGCAACTCGGGGTTTAGTTCGAGTGACGGGTACTTTTGACCAAAACGGCACTGATGTTAGCATCTCGACTCTTAGCGACACTGGATCCGGTACAGTTACGATCGCCCACGGCGGCGGCGGTATCAATCCGCCGACGCCTTTTGCGGTGGGAGATGCGACGACTAACGGTACTGCAGGGGCGATCGTCAGCAATGCTTTGGGTACGATTACTCAGGGGCAATCTTTCATAAGTTCTTACACTCAAGGCAATAGTGCGATCGTCACTACCGACCAACCAACGGTCAACGAGCGCGATCGAGGAAATCGTCCGCCAGATTCTCGGAGGGAAAATCCATCTAATCCCATCATAGATAGAGGGCAATCGCTTTTTCGCGAACGCAACCAACCCTTGACGCCCGAACAGTTGGAGAACCAAAACAGAATATCGCTAGATATAGGAAAACCCAGAGACAGGATGCCGCCCGAAAGAATCCAATCTCCCAGAGGACTGAGAAATTTCATCAATTTAAATATCAGAGATTCAGTTATTCAGTCAGCATTTCGCAGGGACATCGAGAGGAACTTAGAGGTCGGCAATATATCGGCCGCTATGTCTCTCCTGGACAAATCTTTCAGCCAAGAATTCCTGGAATATTTCGGCAGTAACATCAGCGACGAGTTGATATCCCCGGATGAAATCAAAAAAAAGTTAGCATCCGTCGGCGCAGAAACGCGCACGAAACCCAGCTTAATTTATCTGTTCTCGCAGCCGGAAAAATTAAATTTAGTTTTAATAACTTCTTGCGGTGAGATGGTTTACAAAAGCGTGCCGTCAGCGAACCGGGAAGAACTGCTGAAAGTTGTAAGTGAGTTCAGGAATGAGATAACTAAACCGGGCGCGCGGAGCACTACGAGTTATCTACCATCTTCTCAACAGCTTTATAAGTGGATGATTGCGCCTTTAGAGGACAGTTTGAAAAAGTGCGAAACCGATACTATTTCCTTTGTTGTCGATCGGGGTTTGAGAAGTATGCCCTTTGCTGCTTTGCACGACGGACAGCAATTTTTGGTGGAAAAGTTCAGTCTCAGCCTCATGCCCAGCATGAATTTAACAGATACTCGCTACGTCGATATCAGAAATTCTCAAGTTTTAGCAATGGGTGCGTCGCAATTTCCCGAGTTGAATCCTTTGCCTGCGGTTCCTGCTGAAATAGCAGCTATTTCCAGAGAGTGGCAGGGAGTTAGTTTTCTGAATGAGGGTTTCACTTTGGAGAATTTGAAGCGACAGCATCAAAGCCGGCCTTTTGGGGTTATTCACTTAGCTACTCACGGCGAATTTCGACCGGGAGTACCGAATAATTCTTTTATCCAGTTGTGGGATAGTCGGCTGCGACTGGATCAATTGGGGGATTTGAGATTGAATGATCCGCAGGTGAATCTGTTAGTTTTAAGTGCTTGTCGGACTGCGGTGGGAGATGCACAGGCGGAGTTGGGTTTTGGGGGGTTGGCGCTGCAAGCCGGGGTGCAAACGGCTGTGGGGAGTTTGTGGTACGTTTCAGATGAAGGTACTTTGGGATTGATGAGTGAGTTTTACCAGCAGTTGAAGACGGCGGGAATTAAGGGGGCGGCGCTGCGACAAGCGCAAATTGCGATGTTGCGGGGAGAGGTGCGTTTGGAGGGCGGCAGATTGCGGAGTTCGAGTCGGGGTGAGGGGGTGGAGTTGCCGACTTCGCTGCAAAGGTTTGTAGATTTAAAGTTGTCCCATCCTTATTATTGGTCGGCTTTTGTGATGATTGGCAGTCCTTGGTGATTGGTGATTGGTGATTGGGAATATCGGATAGAGTTCGCCCCGATTTTTTCCCAATACCTTAATGCTCTATTTTATAGCAAAGTGTGATTAAGCTATTGGTTTCTGCCACACAGAGAACGCATCTACTGTACACAATTCCTCATCAGCATACTCGCTTAATTCGCTTCTAATGTCGTTAGTCAAGTCTTGTTCGGAACCGTAAGATTCGAGAAATTCCTCGCGCCCTTTGGCTTCTTGTCCAAAAAGCGATCGCCACTGAGACAGCCGCCACTCATTCAAATACGAACTTGGTTGGATCGAATGGCTAGTTGATGCGCGCCGATGCGCCCAGAAAGGCAGCGGAAAACCAGTAAAAGCGCGGAGGTCGTGATGTCCGCTATTTGAGGTGTATAAATGAATGCCGATGTACAATACTCCCCCGGGTCGCAGCGCTCGAGCCGCATTTTGTAGAGCAATTTTAGGCTCGCTCAAATGCTCGAAAGTTGACAAAGAAACTACGAGATCGTAAGATTACGACTTGAGAATTGCATGGCAGATATCTCCTTGGATAAAAGTAGGTGTGGGCAAGTTAGTAATTCCCAGTGCTTTTTCCCAAGCGACGTGTTTTCTCCTATCGACCAGTAGCAGCTTGCGTCCAATTTATTTCGCTCGCGCAGTGCGTGTACCACCTCTCTGAAGGCGTTAATTACTCCAAAATTTGCATAAGTTGGAGATTGTGGGATTCTGACATCAAAATTTTCTCCCATAACCAGGCTTAGACTTGAGCAAGTGGAGTTCCCTACCGATGGAATGCGGGAAAAAGCTGGAGAGCGATCGAGATTTTTCCCAATCAAGTCTTTTAGTTACTGTGTAAGCCTGAGCAAATTTTCTGCTATTTCGGTTTCGGTATTGGATGTTTTTCCGTAGGTTTTGCTTACCAAGCAAATTTCCCGCTCTCTGGGACAAATATCTACGAAATTATTAACTACCCGTCGCTGCTCCTTGCCATCCCTACTTATTTGCCAAATTTTCTCAATACTATTAAACTTAAAATCCTGAATCATGCGCTCAAATTTAGAATGAGTTTTGTGCAGATTCACATAACTTGTGAAGGAACGAGAAGGTTTCATTTTAAGCTTAGGATGCTGCGGGTCGAATTCCCTAGGATGTAGGTAAACTAATGCTGGTTTTCCTTGATTGTTGAGCTGCGCGATCCCAGCAGCGATCGCAGGATAGGGCGCGAGGCGAAAGTAACCGCCTCCAAACAAATACACTTTTTTATTGAAGAGTGTAGTCGGAGTTACTGGAATTTCCAGAATTTTGTTTCCTAGGGCCGTGGTAAGCCATACTGCCTCTCCTGAAAACCCCGGCAAGCCACCATGATTTCTGTTCATGGGAAATATCGAAGCATCATACTGCAAACCTAATTCTACGAGAATGTCTAATGCCCACAGAGATGAATTAGCGATCGAAAAACCTGGAGCGCGATATCCCAAAATCGGTCGTGAAGTAATTCGTGCCAACACCTCCAGAGAGCGATCTACATCTCGACGGAACTCGTTGGGAGTTAAATTGTAAATTAGTTCGTGGCTGTACCCATGAGTACCAATTTCATGACCTTGCCTTTCTATTTCTCGGACTAAATCTGGAAAATGTTCGGCAACCCACCCCAGAACAAAAAATGTTCCTTTGGTGTCATGTTTGTTAAGTAAATCCAAAATCACCTGTGTGTTTTTGGTAACTTTACTTTCCAGTTTCGACCACTCTCCGATGCTTGGCGTTGAACCAATATCTAAAATGTGAAACCAATCTTCGATATCGATTGTTAGGACATTTTCTACACGAGTTTTTGGGAGATTTGCTGAGGGGTGTAACATATTTTTTTACTCCTTGTAAGTTTACAAATCTGTAAACGGGTTTTGATAAATGTTTATTTTCTGTTTTAAAGCCAGCCCGAAAAAAGGTGGATCGTTGACTAAATAGCGTTTCCAAAGTCGTCCGGGTTCACTTAACAATCTATAGGGAGTTTCAAGTCCGGCATTACTCATCCATTTCGGCGCTCTTTTCTTATGACCAGCTTCAAAGTCAATTGTGGCACCTATGGCTAAAAATATTTTGACGCTGTTGAGCTTTTCTTTGTATTTAATAATCCATTTTTCTTGCTTGGGCGCACCAACCCCTACTGCTAATACGTTCGCTCCAGATTTTTCAATTAAATCAACTATCCGAGAACATTCTTCTTCTTTTTTTTCAAATCCAAAGGATGGCGAATGTGCCCCAACTACAATCTCTCTTCCCACTTTTAAGTTAATATTTTTCTGAGCTTTTTGAGCGACTCCGGGCGCCGCTCCTAGCAAAAACATTTTGATATTTGGGTTGTTTTTATGATACTGATAGAATGTTGGTAAAAGATCGGAACCTGAGATTTTTTCTTTAATGGGTGTTCCTAAAAACTTCAAGGAATACATTAATATTTGTCCATCACAAACTCTGTAGTCTGCCATTTTATAAGCATTGTAGAATTCTCGATCTTTTTGCAGGATCATTAGGTGATCTATATTTGGGGTAAAAACCATACCACCTCTTTCCTCAAGTTGCTGCAACAGTTCTTCTGTATATAAATTATCAATAAAAGTATTAAGAATTTTTATTTTTTGCATTTTTATTCGTCGCTAAATAAACCCATGTAAATATCAAGAAACTTACTTGGAGATTTTTTGGGTTCTCGATTATTTTAAAATAATTGCTTTTTAAGTTTCTGTGCCAACATCCTACACTCTTACTGTCAGTAATGAAATCCGCAATCGCCAAGCTTCATCAAATCTTTAAAATAAAACATTAGAAAATGTTATCATAAAAAAAAATTTATTACTTTAATTTATCAATAACTTAAAGGACATGGTTCCGCCATTAAGTTTTGGTCACATTCTGTGAGTTTAAATAATCTTTAATATCATTTTTGTCAAGATATGACAAAGTTTCCATAACTTAAACGTATATAATTTGGGAATCGAGGGAAGAATTTGCTTCATCAAATCTTTACAAAAGAACCGTACAAATAGTTAGTGGGAAGCAGAAAATTATCACAAGTTAGATTGTGAAGACTTATGTAGTAAAGGATGTTGCATATCCTAATTGCGATAAAGTTGCCAGCATTCTCACCCGATCGCCCTTTTCACTATTTTTTAGGCCGAATCCAACACCAAACGATCGCACCCGCGATGATACCGATGGCGCAACTCAGAAAAAAGGAGAATGCAAACGGATGCCACTCGACTAGAACTGGGATTTGATGGCCTTTTACTGTCTCAAAGAGTTTGTCTGTGCCGCTGGATGCTGCGATACCGCCGGCTGCTAAACCTACGCCGATTGCCCCAATATTTCTTTCTAGGCGATCGGCTCGCTTTTTCTGTGCTTCCTCGCTTTTGCCGAGTTTGATTTGGTTTTCGCGATCGATCCGCGCTTGTTCTATTTCTACTATCCCTCGAATTGAGGCGATCGCCTGTTCGATTAAACTCGTTCCGTGTCGGCAATCTCCTAAGTACGCCGCAATTTGCGATCGGATATAAGGCGCACTTTTTATACTGAAGCGATTTAATATAGATAGTTCTTCCTCGTCGCTTTCAATTATAACACATATTTTTTGTAAATTCTCACTGTAATTGTAAAGATTTATCGCAATTGTATTATCAAACTCTTCGAGTTTCCGCAGCAGGCGAGTATAAGTTACAGCTTTGCTAAAGAGTTGCTTTAACTGTTCCTGCAATTCCAGCAATTGGGAGGCAGTTAATACAGTTCCTCGCGCAAATTGCTGCTGCAAATTATCCATATTTTTCTCAATGGTGCGAAATTCTGCATCAAGTTCATGGTAAATCTGGCGGCTGTCTTGAAAAGCTTTGATGATTTTGTTGCGGTGAAATAATAGCTTAAAGATTTCATGTTGGCAAGTGTTAAAATCTGCGTCCGTTTTTTCGTCGCAAAGCAGCCAGACAAGCACGTGGCAATAATTGGCAATATCGCTAACTGAACCGTATTCAAAAATCGGGCTACCAAATAGTTTACCCGATCGATAGAATGTAGGGGGAGAATCACCGGAGAATAAACTATCGCGGCATCTATCGGCGAGGGGTTTGAGGGAATCTAAGTTATCCGGTGGGGTCTGGGTAAGCCATGCGGTAATTATCAGAGTTTGCCCTAAAAAGTGGTCATTGCCGCCGATCAGTAAGGGTTGGTTTGGGTAAAATTTCTTGATGAAACTTACCTTTATATTATCGGCGCTGCCATCTTCCCGACAACCTATATTTAAGCATAAACCATAACTATCGTCAATTCGGATCGGTTGAACAAAACCTTCGATTAGCGGATTGCGGGTGCTAAAGTGGAGGGGAGTATTTGAAAGTAAATCCTGGAAGTTGCTGTGAGAGTTTGCTGGGAAAACTAGATGCGGTGTTAGTCTTTCATAGGTATAGGTAATTTTCGCCATAATCTTGTCGCATTGTTGCCACAGAGGATTATCGCGGCCCTGGCTGTCATTGTACAGTTGGAAAGCGTATAAGTAAACATTGGGTGCAGAAATGCGATCGTTCATGTTAAATTTGTATTTATAGAAGTAGGTGCAAGTAAACGTGAATTAGTGTCAATTTAAACCGAAAAGCTGGCAAATAATTAATTCCGTTTAAACCCAGATACCGCCAGGGAATTCATTCCCGGACTAATAGCTAAAGTCCTCGCTATGAGGACTAATTAATGAGTTCTTCAGTCCTATGCAAGAGGACTTTAGCTTTGAGGCAGCGATTGAAACCCCTGCCGGACTGCCGGACTGTGGCAAAACCCGCTTACTCGCGTGGCGGCTGAGACTTAGCAAGCCGATTTCTGAGGTTTTCGGGCAAACTTGGATAGCGATTTGATAGCATAGGTTCTTGCCCTTCTTTCTTAATGGGTTTCGGTTCCAATCTTCGGCTGCTAGTTGAATTTATCTCATTTATCTCATTTATCTCATTTGTTATAGCAGGATATTCCTCGCACCACTTGCCAATAGCATCGGCTACTTCTTCATTAGATTTATCCGTCATATCGGATATCGTATTGCTGAGATTCTTTAAAGCGTCAACTGCGCCTGGTTGTTCAACAAATATTTGGGGGTTCTTTTCAAATACTTCTAGGAAGCCTGCGATAAATTCTTCGTCGTCTGTCATTGCTAATTTTTCCTTTACTTAAATTCAGCCGGGGCGGGTTTATGAGATTATTGATTTGAGGGAATTATGGTTGGTAAAACCCGCCCTACAAAAATTATATCTATTTAACCTGAGATTTTACACCATTTTCAACAAACCTGTAGAGGCGGGTTCACGAATCACCTTAAATAAAATCGACAAATTAAATAAACCCGCCCCCACCCACTAACATTTATTGTCCGGTTGCACAGAAAGCTGCCCAGTATAACGGCTTTTCATAAGGCTGATAATCCTGTTTGTAACCGCGTTTATATTCCTTTTTAATCACCCCTTTATGTTCGCTACTCAGCAACTTCGATCCTTCCACCCATTCTAGCAAAGCTTTAACAGTCAAACTCCGCAGCCACAACTGAGACTCCCGCAAAGCAATCGCCACAGGCGGGCGAGTTTCCGACAGGAAAAGCTCATAAAATCGGATCATTAAAATCGCTGTAGATACATCATTGACCGCCCACAAAGTGCTAATTATACTTGTGACCCCGGCATACAAAAAACCGCTAGGCAATCCGATATACTCATCAGTGCTATCTCTAATATCCGTTAACCCAGTTTCGCAGGCGGAAAGCGTCACTAAGCTGCACTTACTCAGCCGCAAATTAAAGATTTCTTCCAGCGTCAAGTCTGTGATGCCGTCCGAGTTAACGTTATCGGTGGCACTTTTTGCCCCAGCTAAGATTAAAGCTGATTTTCGGGGATTTGTAAAGTTGAAACTGCCATGACAAGCAAAGTGGGCGATGTAGGGATTTTGCAAGCCTTCAATTTGTTGCTGCAAAGCTGCTTTAGTTGCCTTTTCCCGAATCAAAACTTCCGCAGGATTAAAGGATTTGGCAATTGCTTCAACTTCGATATCGGTGAAGTCTAAATCTTCTGTGGGGTTTTGAATGGCAAACAATCTGGTGGGTGATGACTCTTCCCCAGTTGGATTTACCCGCTGAGATAATTGTAATAGCTGACAACTGGGAGTATATCTCACACCGCCAGGGAAAAGATCGAGTAGACATCCAGTTTCTTCTATATTTTGCTTTAGTCTTCGGCTGGTTAATGCGTGAAGTGGTAATAAGTGCAAATATCGGAAGGGAACTAATATCAACCGCTGGCAGTTTTCGGGGAGGCGAGAAATTATTTCATCGATGTGCAAGATTTTAGCTAATTTTCCGAGGCGGATTTCTAGCTGTTTTTCCCAGTTATCATTTTGATAGATGTAGTCGTCGATATACTCGATTGCAAAATCTATTAATGCTTCCCAGTCTGCATCGGAAGATTGCCAGACATCGGGTTGAGTGGAGTCGTGGGTAATAATAAAAACTTTAAAGCCGTTAAAGGTGATGTACCATTCCAAAATTGCCTCATCTTCACCTAAGAGACTGCGAATTTCCTCAAAACTAATCCGCTGTAAATTTTGTGGGAGGCTGCGGGCATTGTGAAACAATTCTACTAGGTTTCGGGTTTTGGTGCGTTCGATGAATTCTAGGGCGGCGGTTTTGTTTTCCATTTCTAGGCAAACTTTTACCATTTGCTGATAAAGTTTATTCCATTCTTCAGCTAATTTCTGCCTGTCAGCTTCGCCGCCGATAATGATTTCACTCCGCATTGATTCGACTGTCTCAATCGCAGTTTGAAAACTCTTGTAAGCTTCTGGTAGTTGCGAATTATCCTGGTAGGCAAGTCCGAGATTATATAAAGTTTCGGCGTGATTTATCGGAACTTCCTCGCGGGTGCGAACTGATAAAGCTGCTTGACAAGCGGAAATCGCCATTTCAAGATTATCCGCTTTTTCGCCTCTGATTCTGTTGGTGTATACAGCCCCCAAATTATTTTGAGTCTGTGCCAATTCAAAGGGAAGTAATTCGTGGGTGTAAACTGCCAATGCTGCTTGAAAAGCGGAAATCGCCATGTCGAGATTATCCGCTTTTTCGCCTCTGATTCTGTTGGTGTATACAGCCCCAAAATTATTTTGAATCAGTGCCCATACAAAGGGAAATTCCTCGCGGGTGTGAACTTTCAACGCTTTCCGATAAGCAGCGATCGCCCTTTCGAGATTATCCACTTTTTCGCCTCTGATTCTGTTGCTGTAGGCATTCGCCAAATTATTTTGAGTCGTTGCCCAATCTTTAGGAAACGCCTTGCGGGTGTGAACTTTCAACGCTTTCCGATAAGCAGCGATCGCCCTTTCGAGATTATCCACTTTTTCGCCTCTGATTCTGTTGCTGTAGGCCATCCCCAAATTATTTTGAGCCGCTGCCCAATCTTTAGGAAACGCCTCGCGGGTGTGAACTTTCAACGCTTCCCGGTAAGCAGCAATCGCCATTTCAATATTATGTGGTTTTTCACCTGTAATTCTGTCGAGGTAGGCACTCCCCAAATTATTTTGAGCCTTTGCCCATTCAAAGCGAAATTCTTCGCAGTTGTAAACTTCCAGTGATGCCTGATAAGCGGAAATCGCCATTTCTAGATTCTCCGCTTTTTTGCCTTTGATTCTGTACCTGTAGGCAGTCGCCCAATTATTTTGAGTCGCTGCCCACTCCTTGGTATATTCTTGACGGTTAAAAACAGTCAGGGCAACTTCATAACCTGCAATGGCAATTTCCAAATTACTCGCTCTGCTGCCTAAAGAAAATTCCTGGATTGCATTACTAAAACTGCCAATGGCTCTTATCATATAAATTTGTTTTTTTTCATCTAACTTTGGTAAAGTTTCCCTCACCCAATTTTGCAACGCTACAGCCAAATTATCATTAACCAAGTTGAGATTATCGCGCAGCAGGGGATAAATTACATTACGATCGCCCTTGCTGTCTGCCGTTACCTGCAACACTTCCGTTAAAAATGTAAGGTAAGTAGAGGGTGACGCTTTCTCTACCATTGCATTGCCATAAGTACCCATGAGATGCCCTGCAAGAGTCATTAAAGAATTAGCATCATCCAGGTTGTTATCAATTCTCAGATTGTTTGCCTCCTCTAGCATTACCTGCACCAACCCGGCATCAACTAACTCGGAGTTTGCCTCCAAAATTTGGGCTTCTTCCCCGCTGGGGCAATTCAGTAGCGATCGCATCAGATTGAGATAAGCTTCGAGTTGTCGATCGTCCATATCGGGTAGCGGCAGATCAGGTAGGGGAATTATTGGGCGATGCTATCATGTAGAGAAATATCGCGCGTAGTTTGTTAGTGCGATTTCTAAGCCTTGTTTGTGAGTCTACAATCTTCTCGATTCCCCCTACCGCTTATTAAGGGGGCTATGGGGGATCGAATTATTACAAATGCGAGTAAAGTTTCCAGCATTCTCGCGCAATTTCCCAGTCTTCCTGCGTGTGAATTACCAAAACTCTGGCGGCTGAATCCACTGCCGCAATATCTTCATCAACTGGCGATTGTTGATTCTTTTCCCCATCCAATTTCAAACCGAGAAATCCAAAAGCTTCGCAAGCTGCAGCCCGCACAACAGCGGAATTTTCCCCGACTCCCGCCGTAAAAATCAAAGCATCCAACCCTCCCAAACTCGCCAGCATTGCCCCAATTCCGGCGCGCAAACGGTGTATGTAAATATCCAATGCAAGTTGAGCTCTCTCATTACCCTGGGTAATGGCTTCTCCTATCTGCCGCATATCGCTAGATACCCCAGAAATCCCTTTTAAACCAGAATTTCGATTGAGAATATTGTCAAGTTTTTCTGAATTTAAATCCGATCGCCTTAACAAATGAATTATAATCCCAGGATCGATCGCACCCGAGCGACTTCCCATCATCAAACCATCCAAAGGCGTAAAACCCATCGTTGTGTCAACACTCCAGCCCCCGCGAATCGCCGCCAGAGAACATCCGTTGCCCAAATGACAGCTAATCAGCCGCAAATTAGTCAAATCACGGTTGAGAATTTGAGCCGCCCTGCGCGCGCAATATTGATGGCTAATGCCGTGAAAACCGTAGCGGCGAATCCCGTCTTCCAGCCATTCGTAGGGGCCGGGATAAACAAACGCAGCGGGCGGCAATTGCGCGTGAAAAGCTGTATCAAATACTGCTACTTGTGGCACATCTGGGAGGATTTTTTCCAGGGCTTCGATGCCTTCGAGGTTGACGGGATTGTGTACGGGGGCGAAAACCGATAAACGGGCGATCGCCTCTTTAACATCCGGCGAAATTAACGTACTTTGCTGGTAATCTTGTCCGCCGTGTACGACGCGGTGGCCGACAATATCAATCTCCTTTAAACTATTAATAACTTGAGTTTTACCCTGCCACAGAGTCTCCAGCATTCGAGAAATGACCGCTTCGCGAGAGTCTGAGGCGAGTTCTTCCTCCTGTTCAGTTCCCGAGGCTGTTTCGACTTTCAACTGGGCCACACCTTCGCGGTGATTCCAGTCAATTTGCGCTTCCCAGAGGGGTTGCGGCGGGCGATCGGGGAGGACATCGTTTAACTCGTAAAGACAGCTCTTTTGGCTGCTAGAGCCCGCATTTAACACCAATATTTTCATAGCAGACTCAACCTCAAGTACCGGGCAAATTGCGGAGGTTTTCATCCATGTACGATCGATCGCCCAAAACTTCCAGCAGCGGCCCGCGCACATCAAATTTGACAATACTGACAGAAGCTGCTAAAGCGCCAATGCGATAGCGATAACGTCCCAAATCAATCCCCAACAAACTGCACAGAATAATTCTAATAGTCGCTTTGTGCGAGACAACCAAAACATTTCCGCTTTTGTACTTTTCCTCAATTTCTGCGATAACTAAGGACGATCGGCTAGCAATTTCCACGGAAGTTTCGCCGCCATTCGTCGGTGCATTCCAAGCAGGTTCAGTCAGCCAGTTAATATAATCTTCTTCGTAGTCTTTTTTAACCTCTTCTACTGTTTTGCCTTCCCACTCACCGTACTTAATTTCCCTCAGTCCGTCGCGAAGCTGCATTTCAATTCCCACAGCATCGCACAAAGGTTTTGCAGTAGCAATTGTGCGCTTCATCGGACTGACATAAACAGCATTCCAAGGCAATTTTGCGTAAGTGGCGGCAAACTGTTCTGCCATTTGAGAACCTACGGCCGTTAATTCTGGATCGATATGGCCGCAGAAGCCGCCTGTTTTGCTGTAAGTCGTTTCACCGTGTCGTAGAAAGTAGATTTTTAAGCTCATGAGTTAATTGTGTGTGAATTTTACTATGTTAGCAAAAGAGTGTAAAAAACTCCTTCAAATCATCGAGTGCTGGATGATCCCAATTCCAAATATCTTTTTTGTGCTCCATAACATAATCAAACCGAGACATACTGCAATATTTTTCAGCTTGTTTCTGCTCCTGCTTTGAGCAAGTATCATACCTAATATAGTTGCTAATCCAAAATTTATCAAAATCTTTCTGCTTGATTTTCTTTCCCTCCTTTTCTTCTATGCAACTTTTCCAGCTATTCAAACAATCAGCATAAGGTGATTTTCTAGCCTTTATTGCCTTTAAAAGCGTTTCCAGTTCGCCTTTACCTTCAACATTTGTAAAGTAACAAGCCAATTTTGCCTTTGTTTCATTATCTCCACAAATATCTATAAATTGTTTAGTGCTTGACAATGTTTCTGATTTAAACACCTGTTGTATACATTTATTTACCCATTCTAACCGATCTGGCTCGGAATAGTTGTCAATATCAATAATAATCCCAATCTTTTCTATATCTTTTTTTTGAAGGTCGGCTTTTAAATCTTGTAACGTAATTCTTAACTTGGTTTCGCTCAAGCCTTCCAAACTTTTATAATTATCTATATAAATAGGTGGATCTACCTGGATATTGCAGTT
Source organism: Microcoleus vaginatus BM001213989 (assembly GCA_036700245.1). GTDB lineage: Bacteria > Cyanobacteriota > Cyanobacteriia > Cyanobacteriales > Microcoleaceae > Microcoleus. The sequence continues at coordinate 76,287 of JAUBOM010000006.1, read as the reverse complement.
AAGTTTGTCAACCATTGCCTGCATAAAAATTGCATCATTTTTACTTTCTACTATGACAATATTACTCACCTCTCACTCCTTTTTGATGTTCTAGTGCGTAATTCAAGGTTTCTAAATCCCGCCGGATGCCGATTATTTGATCTGTTTTCGGTTTCTTGGCTAGTTCAAAATATGCGCTGCTACATTCCTGATTGGGTTCTAAACCAACATCAGCAAATGCTTGAAGCATCTCTAAACTGTGCGTTGTAGCAAAAATCTGCGTATCCAGTTCAACCGCCAACCGAAATAACACTCTCCAAAACTCCCGCTGACTTGTATAATGTATGCCGTTTTCTATCTCATCGACTAGCAATATTTTATATTCATTGTTTACCAGTTTAAGGATAATTTCTGCAACTCTGTTAATGGCATCTCCAAACAATGATAAAGGCAAACGCTTTTCGCCTTTTCTTCTCAAGTAGAGCGTCGGTTCCCCTATCGAAAAACTCTCTACTGATTCTATAGAAGAGTCTAAAACTTGAAAAGCTTTCAAAACTTCGCTATCTTTGTCATCCAAACGCGCTCGATCGTATGCTTCTGTGAGTTCTTTTCCTGAAATTCTGAGAAAGGATGGAATGATTGGTAATCCGTCAGTAATAGAAATGCTATTACTAATTATTGGACCCCGGGAAACAGCTATAGAAGAGGACGTAGCAAGTTCCTGTTCGTTTCTTGTTAACTTAGTAGTTAGTCCAGAGAAACGTGAGTCGTCCCTCGACAAATAATCTATTATTTTTTCTGCACCTTCACCAGTCAAAACCTGATTTAGATTCACGGAGCTATTGAGCGATATTTCTAGTTGATAGGGGTTATTATCCTCTTTTCTAAAAATGACTATAAATTTATTTTTTTCTGGTGCATTAAATAATGTCTCCCATGCTCTATTAGGCATAGCTGGTAAGATTTTTGACGACTCGTTTCTAAAATCTCTTAGCATTGTTAGAGTTCTAGCTTGTGGAGCCACAGTCAGTAAAAGTGCTTCTAGCAAGGCTGTCTTACCAGCATTATTTTTACCGCCGATTAAATTGACTCTTTCAAACCCAGAAATTTTGATTTGCTCAAAGCACCTAAAATTTTGAATTTCTATTTCTTTAAGCATGACCGCCTCTTTTGAATGTACAAATCCTAACTCACCGTTGATTTATGCTAAGATTAATTCTCTCTTAGTTGTTTTACTTGAGCCGCAACAAGCAACGAACGTCATGCAGAATATAGACCTCTTTGAAGTCATTGAACGCGATCCAACCAAGGTGAGTGGTGCATGGATATTTCGGGGAACGCGCGTACCTGTTGCCGCCTTTTTCGATAACCTTAAAGATGGAGCCTCTATTGACCAGTTTCTCGAATGGTTTCCGGGAGTAACTCGCGCCCAAGTTGAGGTATTACTCGATCGCGCCCTAGCCTCATTAACGCACATGGCGCAAGCATGAAGATATTGTTCGACCAAGGTACGCCAGTACCGTTGCGCGGCTGGTTGCTGGATCATAAAGTAGATACTGTTTATGAACGTGGATGGTCAACATTTGCTAATGGCAATCTGCTCGACACAGCCGAACGCGAGGGGTATAATCTGCTGGTCACCACCGATCGCAGATTGCGTTATCAACAAAACCTGACCAGCCGACAAATTACTATTGTGGTTTTGCTGTCTGCATCTTGGCCGCGTATTCAAAGGCGTCAAGACCATATTCGGAACGCGATCGACACTATTGTTCGGGGCGCATACCTAGAAATTGATATGGCTTGCTGAAGCTTTATTTAACTGATGTCACTCCCTATGATTGTCAAACTGAGGTGAAACCTCGATCGTGCCTAGGTTGTATACTCGCAAAATCCTTAATTTTCCCTCTCGTTGACAATCATAGGGATGAGTAGCTTGTCTTCTACAAGCGATCGCACCTATCCAGGCGCACCCGATCGCACCGTTTGTTGTGCTGTCGCCGCCGGATCTTTCGTTTCCTGCGGCGGTTCCGGCGAAACCGGGCCCGCGTGCGGCCACTTCCAGTCGCGGATTTCCGGCATATCATCGCCGTGTTTGGTGATATACTGCGTGTGCTCGATCAGCTTGTCACGGATAGCTTGTTTGCCGTAAGCTGCTACAGAACTCAGTTTCGGAACGCGATCGAGAACATCTGCAACTAAATGGAATCGATCGAGGTCATTCATCACCACCATATCAAACGGCGTCGTAGTCGTTCCCTCTTCCTTGTAACCCCGAACGTGAATATTCGAGTGATTCGTGCGGCGGTAAGCCAATCGGTGAATCAGCCAAGGATAGCCGTGAAAAGCAAAAATCACCGGCTTATCTTTCGTGAACAAAGCATCAAAATCCTTGTCAGACAAACCGTGAGGATGTTCGCTAGCAGGCTGAAGAGTCATCAAATCCACCACATTAACCACCCGCACTTTTAAATCCGGATAATCTCGGCGGAGAATGTCAACAGCAGCCAAAGTTTCCAGCGTCGGAACATCACCCGCGCAAGCCATCACCACATCCGGTTCGCCACCTTTATCATTGCTGGCCCACTCCCAAATACCGATGCCGGCCGTACAGTGTTTAATCGCAGAATCCATATCCAAATACTGCAATGCCGGCTGCTTCCCTGCAATAATCACGTTCACATAGTGGCGGCTGCGGAGACAGTGATCCGTTACTGACAGCAAAGTGTTCGCATCCGGCGGCAAATAAATCCGCACAACCTCCGCTTTCTTGTTAATTACGTGGTCGATAAAACCCGGATCTTGGTGAGAAAAACCGTTGTGGTCTTGTCGCCAAACGTGAGAAGTTAGCAGGTAGTTGAGAGAGGCGATCGGTCGGCGCCAAGGAATGTCATTAGTAGTTTTCAACCACTTGGCGTGTTGGTTGAACATCGAATCGATGATGTGAATAAACGCCTCGTAACAAGAGAAAAAGCCGTGGCGTCCCGTCAGCAAATAGCCTTCCAGCCATCCCTGACATAGATGTTCGCTGAGGACTTCCATCACGCGGCCGTCGGGGGAGATGTGGTCGTCTTCGGGCAAAATTTCGCCCGCCCAAACCCGGTCCGTCACTTCAAACACCGGATCGAGGCGGTTTGAGGCCGTCTCGTCAGGCCCGACAATGCGGAAATTCGCGTTTTCCTGATTCAGTGTCATCACCTCTCGCAGGAAGCGGCCGGAAACGCGGGTTGCTTCTGCCATTACAGTGCCCGGTTTTTGCACGTCAACGGCGTAGTCTTCAAATTCCGGCATTTTCAAGTCTCGCAGCAGCCGGCCGCCGTTAGCGTGGGGATTTGCCCCCATCCGCCGATCGCCCTTGGGTGCCAGTTCCGCCAATTCGGGAATTAACTTGCCCTTTTCGTCGAAGAGTTCTTCCGGCTTATAGCTTTTCATCCAATCTTCCAGGAGTTGGACGTGTCCCGGCTTAGAAGCCATTTCCGAAAGTGGGACTTGGTGCGATCGCCAATAATCCTCAGTTTTCTTACCGTCAACTTCCTTCGGCCCCGTCCAGCCTTTGGGAGTTTTCATCACAATCATCGGCCACTGGGGGCGACCGGAATAGCCCTCTGTCCGGGCTTTTTCCTGAATCGCCTTAATTTCGCCGATCGCAGTATCGAGAGTTGCAGCCATCAACTGGTGCATGGTTTCCGGGTCTGAACCTTCCACCCAATAAGGTTTGTAGCCATAACCGACCATCAAACTTTCCAATTCCTCGCGCGGAATGCGCGCCAACACGGTTGGATTGGCAATTTTGTAGCCGTTCAAGTGCAAAATCGGCAACACCGCCCCGTCGCGAACCGGGTTGAGAAACTTGTTAGAGTGCCAGCTAGCAGCTAGCGGGCCGGTTTCCGCTTCCCCGTCGCCGACAACGGCCGCCACAATCAAATCGGGATTGTCGAAGGCCGCCCCGTAAGCGTGAACGAGGGCGTAGCCGAGTTCGCCGCCTTCGTGAATCGAACCGGGGGTTTCCGGGGCGACGTGGCTGGGGATACCGCCGGGAAAGGAGAACTGTTTGAACAGCCGCTTGATACCGTCTTCATCTTGGGAAATGTTCGAGTAATATTCGGTATAAGTGCCTTCGAGATAGGTGTTGGCGACCAAGCCCGGCCCGCCGTGTCCAGGGCCTGCGATGTAGATGGTGTTGAGGTCTTGGGCTTTGATGATGCGGTTGAGGTGAACGTAGATGAAGTTGAGGCCTGGAGTGGTGCCCCAATGTCCGAGGAGTCTCGGTTTGACGTGTTCGATTTTGAGGGGTTCTTTGAGTAGGGGGTTATCGAGGAGATAGATTTGTCCGACGGATAGGTAGTTTGCCGCCCGCCAGTAGGCGTTCATTTTATGTTGTTCTGAGTCGGAAAGCGGCTTTAATTGCGGGATCTCGGTTGTTCCTAGCATCATCAGCGATTGACTCCTGAGTTTTGGTGGTTTTGTAGAGTGCGATCGAGAAGTGCGATCGATATTAATTTGTTATCTGAGACATTTTGTATTTAAACTCCATGTCTTTCACGCAAACTCTTGAATTCTAGCTCGTTTATGCCTACATTGAAGTTTAAATCAATGTTAATTTCTGGCTAAACATCCCACAATTCTGATGGAAGAAAGGACCCAACTCGCGGGGCTCAAGGAATTCAGCAATAGAAAATAGGATTTACACAGGAGTTTTTGTATGGTGTGCGCTGCGCACCGATCCGTATATGTTGCGAGTCCTGGGATGTGTTGTGCAAGTCCCGCAAAAGATACTTCTCAAGGGAGAGGTCATAAGGATTTATAGGTGAAGTTGATTTTACTTTTTGCCTGCAGATGGGTGATACAAATTATCAAAAAAAATACTACTCTAGGCAATATCCAAAGCTTTATGTACTCAGTCATTCCCAATTTTTTAATCTCAAATATAAAATGGTATGACTCGTTTTAGGTTAAAGTTTTTTAGGTTCGTTTAAGCTTAGGGTAAAAGGGTGAGCACTTTTTATAATGAGAGAGATTTAGCCTGAATTTAAAAAGATATAGCGATGCTATTTCATTTGTGAAAGGGCTTTTTTTTTATGAACCGCAGAGGGCGCAGAGGAAGAGAGGAAGGAGAAAGGATTTGCGTATAATAGCAAATACATATTATCTGAATTATTAACGCAAAAATTAGCTAACACCTGGCAAGGAATTAGCAAAACTCCCGGTGTCTGCGGCGGTGATGCTTGTATGAGAAATACTCGCATTCCTGTTTGGGTACTGGAAAGTTTTCGTCGTTTGGGTATGAACGAGTCTCGACTCTTAGATAACTATAGCAATCGTAAATCATTGGTGAATTTCTTACTCCCTCCCCGCGGGTTTGGGGAGGGTTGGGGTGGGGTAAAAAATTTATGACTCCTGCAAGGATTGCTATATCCCACACTAACTGTTACTGATTTAGCAAATGTCTGGGCTTATGCGGCAGCTTTCCCAGATGAAATTGAAATAGCTATCCGGGAGAATGACGAGGATTGAAATAATGGCGCGTCTTGATGCTGACGAACTATTTCCCAGAGTGGCTGTAGAATTGCTGCGCCTTATGATTCACAATATTATGACAGTGCAAGCAGCCGGAAAGGATAACCCAAAAAATCCGGACGAAGAAGTGTTAGCTTTTACAGTCAGTGAAAATCGAGCTGTTTTAACTCTAAATCGCCGTTATTTTATCAGACAGCACAGCTTACAGTCTGACCATGCTGGAATTATTGTCTGTAGGGGAGAGGATGATGTAACAAGAAGGGTTGCTAACCTTAATCAGGCTATTTCCTCACTTGCAACATTAACAGGTCAAGTGATTTGAGTCGATCGCACTCTCGCCACCATCTATATCTTAAGCGATCGCCACAGAGTAAACTCAAGCAATCTCAATCCGAAAATCACTGCATCGGTTTGATTGCTGGCTAGATGCCATCGCCGATATTTCCCGCTGAAAAAACTTAGGAGGCGACTAAAACAGGACAGTGTGAAATCCGGCAAACGTTGGAGACAGTTGGCTGGTGGGAAACGACTCGCAGTTCGTGAGAATACCGGGGACGCGGGTCATTTTCTAACCAGATGGGCGGTACCATCATCACTTCATAGTAAGCGATCGTATGCAAAACCCCTGGCTGCGACTTCAACTCCACTGTTAAGCCCGCTCGGTACTCAAATGCTTCTTCCCAGTCTAAGTTTTCATTGATACCCATAGCGATCGCGCCTCTTAATCTTGTTTCTTTTCTCAATTGTAGGCCACTACATAAAACATTGGGTACTTTCTGTTGCTTATGATACAATTTGTAACCTTATATATACGTTCCCTGACAATTTAACAGAGAACAGCAATTGTCAATAAGTAAATAGGATGATTTGGCCGACGGGTGACAATTAAGCTCAAAAGCTAGGCTTGATATCGATTCCGGTTGCACTCCTTATCATTGTTGACTGTTGACTGTTGACTGTTGAAGGAGGGGTCAAAAAAATGAAAATTGCGCGAATTATTTGTTGGCTGCTTGATTCGACTTTACGCCCGACTCCGGCAGCGCCGATTTGATATCATTCTGGCCTTACTGCCGGAATTGATATCACTTGTTGTAGATTGATTGCTATAATTAGTGGCGACATATTCCGTTTGGCAAACACAAACAAGTACCGGGAATAATTTAATTTCTTTAGTTTGGGAAAATTTTAATAATTTTTCCTGACAGTAGTTCGGTTGATATAGAACTTAGAGATCTAAAGGATTTAGAATTTTATTTAGATAAAGTGTCCTCAAGAAACGGGAAGAAGTAGAAGAAAGAAAGAAGAAGGAAGCTTTTTAGCCATCTGTCTCTTACGTTTGAGCGTGGAGATTTACTTAATTTAAAAACATTCTGATTATACTTATCACAAGATTGGATAATTTATCGGATCAATTTGTTGTGTCGCCTCGCGCGCTCGAATTCGATTTTTACTTCCGATTGGCGATCGTAACTGGCAAGAAAAATTCTGAAACAGAGTTCGCTAGCTCAGGGTAATCTTTGGCGATCGCGGCTACCTGATGGCGAAACTGGGCAGGGAAATTGGCATGAAGAAAAAGAATCTGCGGATTCCCGGTCAAAGACTAAACTCCTGCTGCCTTTAAAGAGACAGCAGGAGATAAAAACTGTCAAGGGACAGAATATAGATTTGTGCGGTGGTGGCAAGAAAACATGAACTTATTTACCGCGTATAAAGCCAGTTTGCCCTTGGTTTGGGCTTAAAATTTGTTTGAGTCCCGTTAATTAAATCTCAACGAAATTCAAGGCGGTAAATTGACGCACTCCTTGAACCACAGCTAGCGTTTCCGCTTGAGAAATCGGAATTCCGGCTTCAGGCGTGACGTAGATCCGAGTACTCGGAGTAGCAACCCCGTTAACTGTCAGCGAGATGTTCTGGAACGATAGCTGCGCAAAGGTAATCTCCTCCAGTAAGAACAAGTCAGTCCCTTTCACGAAGTCAACGATGTAGTCACCAGCAGGAGGAGGAACGATCGGCTCACCGGGATCGATTGGTTCGGGCACAAAATCGGTGAACAGCAACTGGAAGTAGTCGGTGTCAGCCCCGCCGGTTAGCGTGTCGCGGGCGGTTTGAGTTTCCGCATCTTCACCGCCAAAGACGGTGTCCATGCCAGCACCACCGATGACACGATCGACACCTACACCGCCATCGAGCAAGTCATCGCCTGCACCACCATTGAGGACATCATTGCCAGCGAGTGTTTCAGCAACTCCGTCGTCGCCATAGATAGTGTCATTGCCACCGAGACCATTGAGGTTGTCATTGCCTTCTCCGCCATCAATGAAGTCGCCTTCAGCGCCACCCCTGATGGTTTCTAAGCCAGTGCCACCTAACAGGGTGCTAGAGCCAGCGCCACCATCAAGGATGTCATTGCCATCGCCACCATCGAGGAAGTCAAGGCCATCGCCACCATTGAGGAGGTCATCTCCGGCATAGCCGTAGAGGGTGTCGTTACCGTTGCCGCCATCGAGGATATCGTTGCCGCCGCTCGCTAAGCTGTCCCCTTCTCCGTAGAGGGTGTCGTTACCGTCGCCGCCAACTAGGGAATCTGCTCCCCCAAAAATTTCGCCTTTTTCATCATCGCCGTAGATCTTGTCATCGGTAAAGCCACCAATAACGGTGTCATCGCCAGCACCACCAAACCCCGTATCCTCGAAACCCACATAGATTAGGTCTTGTCCAGCCCCACCATCGAGGAAATCTTTGCCATCGTTGACATCGTTGGCATCTGATCCTCCGTACAGGGTGTCATTGCCATCCTCGCCATACAAGGAGTCTTCGCCTGAATCTCCAAAAAGTCGATCGGCTCCGAGTCCACCATGCAGGGTGTCCTTCTCCAGCCCACCGTAGAGGAAGTCGTTACCATTCTCACCATATAGATCGTCTTCGCCGTTTTCTCCGAAGATGCGATCGACTCCAGCACCACCATATATAGTGTCTTTGTCATCTCCACCGTAGATGAAGTCGTTACCACCTAAGCCAGACAGCAGATCTTCCTTGCCAAAACCGCGAATTGTATCGGCGTTATTGGTTCCGGTGAGGGTATCGGGTTCTGGAGTTCCATTTCTGACAGCCATAATTTTCTCCTAGTGTTATGTAAATTTCTCGTGGTTATCGAAAATTTGGGTCTTAAACCCCGTCCTTCGCTTGACGGCTTGATGCTAGAATGTAAACAAGTCGCCACAGGGCATTGGGAGACTCTAAACAAACGTGGATAGAAGGTAAGACTACCTCGCTACCACATCTCAAGGTCGCGTCAAGGCATCACTGCTCATGAAGAGACGGTGAGTTATATCAAGTGAACTTGGCACATCGCCCTAAAGTTTTTAATCCACCCTAGAATTCGGTGCTTCGTTACCGCTGGCAATCCTCACAACTCCCTGTTCCAACCTTGAAAAAGGGGGGGAGCGAGGCATGGATAGAAAAAATAAACCCTGAGCACCCATTACACAGACTCCGAATTGAGGTTAGGAGAACTGGAAGATGGGCCTGTTGGTCGAGTTGGTATTGGTGCTGATATGAGCTGCCGTAAATGAAGTGTTAGCTAGGGTGATCAACAGCGCGCCTGTGCCAAAACCGGCATCGCCAGCAATGCCATTGCCCGATCGCAATAGAGTGTTCGCGCCTGATTGCACCACATCGATCGCTGCAATGCCACTGAAGGATAGGATGTCTCCGCTGGAGCCGAGGGTGAAACCATTGACGCGATCGGAACCCTGACCGCTGCGGTAGTAAATGGTATCTCTGCCACCGCCGCCCGTGAGGGTGTCATTTCCCGCACCACCAAACAACGCATCATTGCCCGGGCCACCGGTCAGGACATCAGCACCGCTACCGCCATCCAGGTAATCAGCCCCGTCACCGCCATTGATGGAGTCATTGCCGTCGAGCCCGAAGAGGTTATCTTTGCTGCCGGTTCCAGTTAGGGTATCGTTACTGGCAGTCCCGATCGTCAGACCCACGACATCGACTGCATTGACCCCGGTCAGGTTCGCCCCGACCATGGTGGCATCGGTGAAGTTGGCTTTGACCAGATTGGCATTAGTCAAGTTGGCATTGGTGAAGTTGGCACCGATAAAACTCCCCACTTCCAGGCTGGCACCTGTCAGATTGGCGTTTGTAAAGTTGGTCAGGTCATCTCCTACCGCCTCTTTCAGGTTTGCGCCTGCCAGGTTTGCCCCTGTAAAGTTGGCTCCAGCCACATTACTCTTCTCAATAAGAGCGTTGTCTAACTGGACTCCACCCGTCAGGTTAGCGCCAACGAGAATTGCTGCAGCCAGGTTGGCATTGCTGAGATCGGCACCAACCAGGGTTGTATTGCTCAAATCAGCACCGGGCAGGACTATGCCTTCTGCAATCACCTCACTCAGGTTCGCCTCGTTCAACTTAGAATCTGCGAAACTAGCACCGCCCATTTGAGTTCGCGTACCATTTTCATCGGCGCTGAAGTCAGCACCAGCCAGATTGACATCTTCGGCACTAAAGCCAGTCATATTGGCTCCGCAAAAGCTAGAAGTTGTCAGTGTCAATCCAGCGGGTGGGTTGGCATCCGTCATATTAACCTCACTCAGGTTGGCAAGGTCAAAGATGGCGTTGCTGAGGATAATGTCTGTTAAATTAGTCGATGCGTCGAATTGAGCGCCAGTAAAGTTCGCATCGATCAACAAGGTTGCTTCCAGATCAGCACCCTGGAATTTGGCATTCGTCAAATTGGCACCCGTAAAGTCAGCCGCTTTCAGCTTGGCCTTAAAGAAATCAGCACCCGTAAAGTTTGCTCCCCTTAGGTTCGGTCGCTGCGACTGTTCGCCGCTGAGATTGGCCTCATGGAGAATAGCATTGGTCAGGTTGGCGTTGGACAGGTTGATGAATTTTGTGCCGATCAGCGACAGATTTACTCCAGTTAGGTTGGCGCGACTGAAATTGACGTTTTCTAAGGTCGCTTTATAAAAAGTCGCCGGTTCAAAGTTGGTATTGGGAACAAAAATCGCATCCGTTGCATCTACATTCAGGAGAAAGGCTTCTTCAAAGTTGGTACCTCTGAGTTGAGTGCGGGTACCTTGAGCGTTGCGCCTGAACAAGACGTTTTCCAGTCGGGCTTTGAAGAATGTGGAACCATTCAGGTTTTGCCCACTAAAGTTATTGCCAACCAAATTTTGATTGCTGAAGTTTTGCGCCACCATTTGTAGTCACCCAAAAATGAAAGTTTATGATTTGGACTAGCATGAAGAAAGTGGTCTTGACTTCTGACTAAAGACTGAAATATTTTTAATTGCTGAATCTGGCTACATCTTATGAGCCTCCCAAATTCCCGTCACCGGCAAATCCTCTGCTTTACACAATCTTTAAAAAAAAGCACACTTTTATAAAGATTGTGTAAATTTATGCTAAAAAAGCATAGATTTATAAAAAAATGCAGTATTTTTACTCGAAAAAGCACAAACTAATTCTGACTATTCGCTGTTATGGCATTCGTCAGGGCAGCGCTCTTGACTCCTGAATTCTGCTGTAAGTGCTGCGGGTTCTGGGTATGCTGTTTTTTATTCAAAACTTACGCAACTGGCACAATTGGTAGGGTTGCCCGAAACCTGAAACCCTTGATAATCGCCCAATAACGAATTCTGACACACCATACAAGTTGACTTAAGTGTGACAGTTGACCTTAGCCCTACGCTGTTTATCTAAGGGCGATCGATAAGTTTATATACTTACCGATAACCATCGGTGCGAACATCCCAAGTAATTGTGAGTGGATCTAACAATTTTTGGCATTGCTGCTGCTAGAGGATAGAGAGCCAAACTCGCCAACCTGCAGGCAACTAGACTATTTTTTTCTGATAATTTTGTACTTTGAGATACAGAATTTAATGGATAATTGTGGATTTAAAAAATATCTCGATCGACCTGCAATTCCTGGTCTTGAACCACGATCGCATTCGGCAGCTTCTGCAGCAACCAGCGGGCGATCGCAGACCAAGCACCCATAACCCCCGCACAAATCGCCTGATTAATCCCCACCGACGACATTCCCCCACGGCTGACCAAAGTATTCAATTCGCGGTTAAACTACTGCACAAAAGGCACTCCCAGCAAGCGATAAAAAGTAATCAAATTAGGCAAATTCATAATAGAAATAAGTTCGGCAACAAAGCAGTGTACGGGATTTAACGGACATAACATATCTCAGGAAGAAGTCAATCGATTTTAGATTTTAGATTTTAGATTTTAGATTGAAGCCTTGACCACACGGATAAATTCGGGGGGCAAGTTTCATCGGATACACGTTTTTTATTTCTGGGTCCTGAGTCTGCGAAGGAATGAATCGGGGGGCTTGTATCCTGGATGCTTTCGGTCAGAAGTCGCTCCTGCAATTCATTAACTGTCGATCCAGTTCTATGATATAATCTCGACCGTAAGATTGATTTTCTAATCCTTGTACCAGATTTTCTGGCAGGTCTTGGGCAATTTCACTGCTGCAGGAACCAGCAGCTAAAGCAATAGTTGCTACTGTATCGACATCTCCGGAAAAGGCAATGCAATCTTGGAGCAGTTTGCTCATACTATCATGGAGCATAACAGCAGTAATAGCTGCTCTAACACAGACCAAACCTTTAGTGCTGACTTCTCCTTGCCAAGGTATCGACCACTCACCAGGGACGTACTTTTCTATAAAAATTCCCAAATTCTTCTTTAAACCTAGCTGATAAATAAAGTAATGGGACATCAAAGCGGCGGCTATAGCTGCTTTAATTCCATCAGGAGTGTTGTGAGTAATTGCAGCTTGAATGGTAGCATTTTCGATGACTTTTTCAATAGTAGGAAAAATGCCAATGGGGCTTGCTCGCATCGCAGATCCGCTTTTATCGCTAGCGGAGTGTATTTTTTCTAAGAATTCTTTTGGGTCTTGAACTTGTAGCAAAAAATTGTAAAATTTGCCAGCATAACCAAATCGGCGATCGCGGTGAAAAGCTGCAACAAATTTGGTGGCTAAAAGTTCCGGCGTCCAAGGTTCTCGGCTGACAATAGCTTCTGCGACGGCTAAACTCATCTGCGTATCGTCTGTGTAACATCCAGGCCCGATGTCGTGACGGGGATGCTTGATGTAGCCGTTGAGATTGTTGTACAGTTCGATCGTCTGCTGGTCAACAAATTCAAAACCCGCACCGTAAGCGTCACCAATCGCTAATTCTATTAACATATATTTAATCGCGTTTCAAAATATTTTTTCCCCTCTTTTCTCCTCAACTAAAATTTAAAATAAAAAACCAACCCTAAACAGCCTACATATCTAACACGCACCGTTTTTACTCAAGACAACCCCAATTGTTTTGCAAATCAGAGTGATGTCGTAGACAACAGACCACTTGCCCTGATAGTCGAGATCCATCTTCACAATATCGTCAAAGTCTTTAACTCCAGACCGTCCGTGGACTTGCCACTCCCCTGTCAGGCCGGGTTTGACATTTAAACGCTGCCAGTGCAACTCCTCATAGGCAGCAACTTCATCGGGAGTTGGCGGTCGAGTCCCCACCAAACTCATGTCGCCGACTAACACATTCCAGAATTGAGGCAACTCATCCAAACTCGTGCTCCGCAAGAAGCGGCCGATGCGGGTAATTCGCGGGTCATTTTCATTCTTAAAAATGTGACCCTGGGCTTGGTTGCTAACTAAATGTTTGAGCTTTTCTGCATCGACGACCATCGATCGAAATTTCCACATTCTGAAATGTCGCCCTTTGAAGCTGCAGCGGACTTGACTGTACAGCAGCGGGCCCCGATCGTCCAACAGCATCGCCACTGCCACCGGCACCGCCACCACTGCAGCAATTGCCAGTCCCAGCAGCGAGCCCAAAATATCGATCGACCGCTTTACCTTGCACGTTACCGAGCGGTGAACCTGCTCTTTTGATACACACACTTTGTAAGTAAATTTTTGAAAAAATAAGGACAGCATTTCTGATAATACTAATGATTTACAGGTACCCATCGGAACTTTCATGTGATTTGTGTCAACTTTAACGATATCTCACGTTCATCTTATTGCCCTGGCTAAATCTGCTGAACCTCAAAGACTGAGCTTTGCACAATCTTTAAAAAGCAACAACACTTTTATAAAGTTTCTGTGTATTTGTTCTAAAAAATAATAACATTTATGTAAGCTTAACTACATTTACAGAAAACAGTTAGTCGGGCGCGCAAAAAACCCGGTTTCTACAAGGAATGTTCCCGGAAGACAGCGAGGATTCCACTGAGTAACCGGGTTTTTTGCCGTTTAGCGATAAATATCCGTGCGAACATCCCAAGCAATTGTTAGCGGCTCTAACAATTTTTGCTGGCTGCTAGAAGCGAGGAAGCCTAAATATTCGCGAACAACAGAGGCGTGTTCAACATTCAAGCGATAACCCCGTGAGACATCTTCAAAGAAAAGCGGCTCGGTCAAAATTGCTTCCCAATCGGGATTTTGCCTCGACTCCTCGCCCAGCAGCATGAAATCTTCCTCCGCAGGAACAACTCCCCCCGGCAATTTTCCTTCCAAAATCCGCAGAATCCGGGACTCGCAGGTGCGGGTATTCACGCCAATGCCCTCCAACAACTGCAAAATTTCCTGAAAGCTCTGAGTTTCCGTGCCCAAAACCTGCATTAATTCCCACAGCAGAAAAAAGTCGCTGTACTGCTGCTGCGACACATCCAAAATTTGAGGATAGAGAGGCAAACTCGCCAACCCGCAGGCAACTAAACCAATTTTTCCTGAAAAATTTGTACTGTGAGATACAGCATTTAATGCAGAATTGTGAATGTCAAAAATATCTCGATCGACCTCGAATTCCTGGTCTTGAACGACTATAGCATTCGGCAGCTTCTGCCGCAACCAGCGGGCGATCGCAGGCCAAGCACCCATACCCCCTGCACAAATCGCCTGATTAATCCCCGCCGGCGACATTCCCGCGCGGCTGAGCAAAGCATTTAATTCGCGGTTCAACTGCTGCACAAAAGGCACTAAAACCAGACTTTCCAAATCTTTGCGCTTCACATCCCAATGCTGCTGGCCAATATCGAAAGCAAAACTTTTTTGATGTTGCAAAATAACTTTTATGTGCCTTGCCGCCTCTAACAATTGCAGCCCAAAAGCAGAACCTTGTAACCGCTGCTGCAATTGATAGCGGCTCGGCAAATCAGGATGCCCCGGGCGTGGCAAATCGATCGACATTCCCCAAGTTTCATTTTTAGCCAACAACTGACAGATAATATCCTGATCGAAAGCATCGCCACCAAAAGCAAAACTGTGGCAAGTAAAATCAGCACGAGTTAAATCTTCAAGATTGGACGGCAACTCAACTAAAGCTAATTCCACCGTCGTCGCCCCCGCATTCAAAATCAAAGTTCCTCCGCTAAAAGACGAAGCATTCACAGTCAGCGGTGCAGCTTCTTGAGGACTCTGAGCCGAATCCACGGCCGACGATTGCACTTTTGTGGCATTTTTCACAGGAGTTACAGCAGCTATCAAAGTGGCGATCGCATCTTCCACCACAAAAATTTGCGAAGCCGAAGCCACCAGAGACGCGCCCAAAACAGCCTCCCGCAGGTTAAACCTATAAGCATCCGACCAACCGGCCGGAGTCCCCAAAATTACACCCTGCAAGTCTAAAAGCGCCGCATCGAGAGTTTGGGCCGTCAGTCCCGAAGCCTTACAGATTAAATTGGAAACTGGCAATCCTGCAAAAATCGCCCTCGGTGCAGAACCCAAAACTTCCCCCTCGCTGGCAAATTTTTGCCCTTGCTTCCTCGGATTCAAAGTAGCCAGCATTGCCCGCACACCTTGCAGCGGCAAGGCGATCGAAAAAGCCTGCAAGGGCGACCACTGCAACAGCGGTTCGTACATCCCAGCAGCCTCCCGCTGATAAGGAATGCCCACCTTTAAAGGCAATTTAAAATTTTGCAGTACAAATCCTCCTGCAGGCAAAGCCAACTGCCCCAATCCCACCGATTTGACTGTCACCGGAGACCCTGGGTTCCCTGGGGCTGTTTCCGCAAGCACCGCAGCCGAGGGAATCCGAAAGGTCGCGCTTTTCTCGGAACCCTCAGCCTGCGCTGCTTCCCAGTAAATCGGGTACAACTGACGGGTGGCGCGATCGAGCAAAGTCGCCGACAGCCCGCTGGAGGCGAAATCAATACCCAAATACCAGCGAGAATTCGGGCGTTCCCGGGATTGAGTGTCCGAGTCAGGGTAGGCAGGGGCGATCGCACCTGCAACAGAATACGGCGGCGACTCTTGCTGCTGCTGCGCCAACTCGCTCAACTCGGTTTCCCTCTCAACAACTGCTGCTTTACTCTCTGTCGAAATTAGGTTTTTTTTTTATTTTCTGGACGACTCGAGCGCAGTTCCTTAGTTTCGGCAGTTTCTGGAGGGGGAGAATCAGTCAAAGGTCGATCGCTCTCGGTGAAACTAGCCAAAATCTCGTCTAGCGTCAAGTTCGATTCGTCTTCCTCAGCAAACAAATCATCCTCAAGTTCGTCTTCCAAAACAAAGGGTTCATCCTCAAGTGAGACTTCCAACACATCGGCGAACAAATCCTCCAGGGTGCCGAGTTCTTCCTCTGCAGCAACAGCAAAGGGATTTGTTGCACCGCCCTCGGGGGAACTCGCGGATAAATCCAAGCTGTTAGCGGCTGAGGAATTCGATCGCCGCGAGCTAGTATTTTCCAAGCCCTCCAGACTGTAGAGGTCTGCCTCCAACTGTTCCAGAGTATTGTTATCCAAATTTAGAGCTTGATCGAGGTCATCTTCTAATGCCTCGAGCGGCAGCAAATCCTCGTCCGGCGAAGCTTGGATGTAGGCATCATCGAGCCGCTGCCAGGAGGGGTCGAACTCGCCACTGTGAACATCACCAGAACTCACCACACGGGGTTCGGCAGTGGGGAGGTTCCGGCTAATTTCAGCAGAGGTTGTCAACGGCAAAGAGCCTGATTGAGGCACAGCAGCATCTTCCGGCTCGCCTCGATTTTGAGCCGTTTCTAGATTTTCTCGATCGTCCGGGTCAATTTGCCGCGAGGCGGTTGAGGCTGGCGGTTCTGAAACCTGAGATACTGTTGCAGCAACTTGCGGTTCAAATAAATTGGCAGTATCTAAAGTTAGATCTTTTACAGAATTACCGATTACGAATTCTGAATCTTCACCTACTAAAATATTTTCCAGCGATTCGCCGTCATCCAGCAGATTTACAAACAAATCTTCGGTCTTATTTAGGGATTGAGCCGTTTCATTATGGGCTGTATCTCGATCTTTTACAGCTTCACTTTTTAACTCAATTCCTGTATTTTCAATCGGGAAAGTTTCGACTTCTAATTCTACTTCAGCGACGGCTTCTCCCGCGAACAAGCTTGCATACAAATCCTCAACATCTTCGCCTGTTTCTGCTAACAAATTTTCCGATTCAGAGCCGGAAAACGTAGTTTTCAGTTGAGATTTATCGGGTGCCGAACTGAACAAATTATCTGCCAACTCCGGGAGCGAAATTGGGGATTGAAGGCGGTCGCCATCGCCCCTCAACTCTCCCAATTGCGGAGAAATTTGTGTATCGGCGTAGGGCAATCTGTCTTGTTCTCCGAATTCGCCGGTGCGATTGGACAGCACCAAATCTCCACTCTGAGTCTCGGCGGCTGACTGCTCGTGCGGAGTATTTGAGAGGGCGCCAGTGGCATCAGACCCATCGGCTCCGGGTGGGATGACGGTTTCGAGATTTGCTAAATCGATCGGCTGCTGCACGTAG
Organism: Microcoleus vaginatus BM001213989; assembly: GCA_036700245.1. GTDB lineage: Bacteria > Cyanobacteriota > Cyanobacteriia > Cyanobacteriales > Microcoleaceae > Microcoleus. The sequence continues at coordinate 58,991 of JAUBOM010000006.1, read as the reverse complement.
GAAGACGCTTCTCGGCCCAACTGTGCAGCCAAGTGGTTGACCAAAGCCACGAACATCGCCTCGCTCTGCTGGCTCAAACCATGCATATTTTCGAGTCCTTGTCCCAAGGAAGCTTGATAGCTTTCCAGATTTGCTTGCAAAGCCTCGAACACGTTACCCATCCTAGAATCGAGACTCATCAGCAGAGTGTCAACACGAGATTGGAACAGTTGCATTTGTTCCAACCTTTGAGCCGGCGTCATCCGCGGGTGTTCTCCTGAGGTTTGTGGGTTAAGTGTTACCTCAAGAGCCTGTTGTTCTGATTGTGCACTGCCCAAAGAGTAAGGTGCTGCGCTGCTTAGCAATAACTGATTTTCCAGGGAACTTAGAATTTGGGAGAAATTGCTAGTCAAGGTTTCTTCCAAGCGCGCACTCAGTACCTGCAAGAATTCAGAAATGATTTGCTGTTGGTTTGCTTGTTGCTGAGCTAGCGATTGTTGCTGCTGCCGTTGTGCTTCTAGCTGTTTGATTTCTTGAATCAGAGCTTGCTGCTCCATCCGCAGAGCTTCTATGTCTTCTTGGAGCGGCTCTGTCAGGCTTGAACGCAGGTGGCTGATTTCTCCGGTTACGGCAAGCATGATTTGTTCTGCTGCTGAGGGGCGAGGGACACTCAGCGGCACTTTGGGCACTGGAACTGGTTGCGGGCGGACATTTGGGCTGGCGGGCCCCGAGCCTGCGGTTAGGTTTGAGTCTGAGGAAACCAGATAAGCGCGAACTCGCTCTAACAGTTGGCGCTGGTGGACAGTATCTATCGAACCCGTCCAAGGCAAGCGGGGGGCGGGCTTGCTGAGTACCTCGTCAATCTCAGCAATCAATGCTTGAATTTTGTACTTCTGAGAATTCAAGGGCGGAACCTCTGGGAATGCGGCTTGGGAAAAACTTTACCGAAAAAAGACTGAAGTCAGGCGGCAGCGATGCCAATAGATAGAATAATCTGAATGCGAGTCCGTCAATAATTCACTAATATTTTCTGACAACTGTTAATTAACCTTTTGTCTTCCGATAACTTCTATTGCCTATGATAGGTTAGCCGGTACTTCTGCACCAAATGCCGGCTTCTATCAACTGCAAGTGCTGTGAAATTCTGCGGCTGCTTTCGAGTTTCAAGCGGGCCCGGAGGGCCGCCAAGAGTGCTCGGGATAGCTGGGATCTCACGAAATGAATGCCCCCACCCGCAACAACGGCGGGTCCCACACCCGTCACCCCGAGTTTGGCTAGCGTCGCGGCGCGCCACTCTCTCTTGATGTTTCACCGACTTAGAAAAAACCTCAAACAATTTGCGATTTGGGATGCCGGGATTCGGGATTGTCCCCCTACAGTCGGTTTGAGCAACCTTTTATAATAGCCTTTTATATGTATTCATGACTAGATACTAATGGTACAATAATCTTGGGGGGCAGAAAAGTTTGCTGCCAACTGCGTCGGTTTTGCTCGCCAAGAGCGCCAGCCTAAAGGCTGGCAATAGCTGTGGATTTTGCCGATCGTGCTGACATTTGACTTCTTCGGGGCAGTTGCAGTCGGATTTGGGATCGGTCTGCCGTGCTTAGAGGCTTGTGATCTCCTGATTCTGGCGATCGACTGCTGGGCCGGCTGACAACAAATCTCTCAGCAGTGTTAAGCTTGTCTTCGCGAAGTGCTTTCAAAGGTAATTCGATCGGCTCAGTCCCTTGCCACCTGGCTAAAATTTTGTTAATAAAATTTGCTCAGTGGTATGTATCTAAAAAATTATGGTATATTCTTTAGTTTCTAGCTCGCAATCAGAGCTTAAGGCTATTAATTCCCATATTCGACCTTTGACCGCAAAACTTTAGAGGTAAAATTGCAGATTTTAGATACTTGTTTCTCAAATCTTGAATCTCAAATCGAATGACTCGGCTGCAAGCTATTTCTAACTGCCCAGCGCAGATCAAGCGCATAAATTCAAATGATGGCCTCATGGAAGACCGCTTTAACACCCGAGATCCGCAGTCTAATATAAATCAATTGATAGTTTCTACTCCTTTTTTTGCAGGCTTGCCCCAACCTGTAATCGAGAGAGCAACTCTTCATATTGTTACCCGCAGTCATCCGTCAAATCAAGTGATTTTACTCGAAAATGACTGGGGAACATCAGTGTATTTTATATTGGATGGTTGGGTGAAAATTCGCACCTACAACCTAGACGGAAAAGAAGTAACACTGAATATTTTAGGAAAAGGAGAACTGTTCGGGGAAATGGCCGCGATCGAAGAAGCACCGCGATCGACAGATGTCATCACCCTAGCGCCGACACTGATCGGCAATATGCCATCTCAAGATTTTGTGCAGCTCATTCATACCGAGCCCCTAGCAGGCATTCGCCTAGCTCAACTGATGGCCCGTCGCCTGCGACAAGTCAACCGCCGCCTGCGTTTGCGAGAGTCGGACAGTACCTCGCGAGTAGCAGATATTCTATTATTTTTGGCAGAGGGGCAAGGGAAAATCATGTCAACAGGAGGTACAGAAATTCCCAACCTGCCACACAGAGAATTGAGCAGCCTCAGCGGGCTGGCTCGCGAAACAGTAACGCGAGTGCTCAGCAAGCTGGAAAAAAAAGGAACTATTCAGCGCGAACGTGACGTTTTGTGCATTCCCGACCTGCACGCCTTGGAGCGTCTGTTAGTCTAGAAGCATCAGAGTTGGCTTTCATTGAATCTAATTCACGAGCTCTCTCTGTTAAGTAACTGATATTGATGATTTCCCCCCGGAGGTAAAGCTATGAGTTTTAAGAAAATTTTTGTTCCCTTAGATGATTCTGAACTGAGCCACCGCGTCTTCAGTCAAGCTTTAGAATTAGCTCTCCTCTATCGCGCCCAGGTGATGCTATTTAACTGCGTTACTATCAACTCGCTGGGCCAGACAGCAGTGCCAATTCCGGTAGATTTGGGCATGAATGCCGAGTTAATGAATCAAGCTTATCAAGCTCAACATTTGCGGCTGGAAAGCCAGGAAAAACAGGCTTCGGGTTTGCTGAAAAATTACTGCGACGCCGCAGCCAAACAAGGATTGCAGGTGGAATTTGACTGCAAAATGGACGGCGATGCGGGGCATTCTATCTGTGAATCCGCCCAAAATTGGGGCGCAGATTTAATAGTATTGGGGAGGCGCGGCCGCACCGGGTTCGCGGAAGCTTTCCTCGGCAGCGTCAGCAATTATGTCGTTCACCACGCATCTTGTTCGGTTTTTGTACTTCAGGAAGTCAAAGCCGAAAAATGATGCTGCTGAAAATTTTTGCTGAGAAAGCCCATCTAAAATAAGACTCGCGTTCGTACCTAAACCCGGTTTCTGCGAGCAAGATTAAATTTGGCCGCGAAGTATCCAAAGAGTGAAACGGGGAATCAGCCGTATCGCGCGCAAGTCCCGTAAAATCTAAAATCTAAAATCTAAAATGGGAAAACCGGGCATCAGCCGTATAGCCCGCAAGTCCCGTAAAATCTAAAATCTAAAATCTAAAATCGGATGAGTGATTTTTTGTCAGCAGATGCTGCGTCTAATTCCGGCAGTTCACCCAGTACAAATAACGACCCGCAAACCGCCGATATTTCAGCAATGGCTGGCGAGAGCACAAATCCCGAGCCGCGGCGCGAATTAGGGGAAGCGCCTTTAAGGCTCGTAGAAACGGCATTTTTGGCAAGTACCGCTAGCTTGATTTGGCTGGTAAATTATTACTTTCCGCTGGGGCCTTTGCTGCGGGTTTTTTTCCCGATACCCATCGCCCTAGTTTACCTGCGCTGGGGCAACCGAGCCGCTTGGATGACAGCTTTGGTTTCGGGTTTGTTGCTGTCGGTACTCATGGGCCCGACGCGGAGCATTTTATACGTGATTCCTTTTGGAATTATGGGAGTTGCGCTGGGAGGACTTTGGAGGCGCAAAGCGAGTTGGTCTTTGTCTGTTAGTGTGGGCGCGCTAATTGGTACTGTCGGCTTCTTTTTTCGGTTTTGGCTGCTGTCAGCTTTGGTGGGCCAAGACCTCTGGGTTTACGTAACAGCGCAGGTAACAGAGATAGTGGAATGGGTTTTTGTGAAGCTGGGCTGGCTTAGTGTACCGAGTTTGAGCACAATTGGGGCGATCGCCGCCGGGATGATTTTGGTTAACAATATTGTCTATTTATTTGTAGTGCATTTAGTAGCTTTGCTGCTGTTAGATCGTTTGGGAAATCCGATTCCGCGGCCGCCGCGCTGGGTGCAACTTTTGATCGATTATGAAGAGTAGTTATTGGGAATTGTTGATTGTTGACTGTTGACTGTTGACTGATGACTAATAACTAATAACTAATAACTAATAACTAATGACTAATGACTAATGACTAATGACTAATTATGATTCATATTTATACAGAATTAGAACAGGGTCAGCGGTGGCTCGATCGCTATCGGGGACGAAAACCGATATTTGCCTGCGTGTTAGGCTTTACCGCTACTGGCTTAATTCCGGGGATTTCAGCAGCAGGAGCAACCCCGCACGATCGACAATTTACTTGTTTAGCCGATGCAGAATTTTTGTATAACGGCCCCCAACCGTCGCCCCAATATCCTTTGCCGCCCCTAGAAGCGGGTGCCTCGCCGGTACTGATATCTCGCGCTGTAGTCGAAGCTTTGGAAATTCCCCTTTACCTATTGAATGCTGGTTTGCCCCTCCCGCCTCCCGTACCTGCAATTGATTTGGGCGGCACTCCGGCAAAGTGTGTGATTTCTGGGAATGCTTTAGAACTCGAAACAGTCAAACATTTGCTCGAACAAGGATTAATTTGGGGAGCTAAATTGGCCGCTGAAACTAATGGCAGCTATTTAATTTTAGGGGAGTGCGTAGTTGGGGGAACAACTACTGCTTTGGGCGTGTTAATGGGTTTGGGTATTGCAGCGGCGGGCAAAGTTAACAGTTCTCACCCTCGCTGCAATCACGCTCAAAAATTGGCGGCGGTGACAGCGGGACTCAATAATGCTGAGTGGGAAATTAACGGACAAAACAGCACTCCCCTGGAATTGGTAGCGGCGGTGGGCGATCCGATGCAAATAGCGGTGGCGGCAATGGCGATCGCCGCGAGTCGGACTTGCGGGGTGCTCCTGGCCGGGGGCACGCAAATGCTGGCAGTGTACGCTTTGATGCAAGCCTTAGCCCGTGAATATGCTCTGCTATGGCGTCCCGAACAAGTTGCGGTGGGAACTACGCGCTGGGTGGCCCAAGACCCTACAGGAGACACTGTAGGACTTGCGTCGGATATCGGCGGTGTGCCTCTGTTGGCCGCGCAGCTAAGTTTTGCTGGATCTCGCTACGGGCAACTGCAAGCTTACGATCGCGGCTATGTTAAGGAAGGTGTCGGTGCAGGAGGCTGTGCGATCGCCAGTGGCTTGGCTGCAAATTGGACTCCAATTCAACTCCTTCAAGCTGTTGAAGCTTTAGCCTCGCGGTGTGAAATTAAACATTAGATAGTCCTGGATGCCAAAAACCCGTTTTTTACCTATAACAGCAAGAAGGCTCACACTGTACCTGTACCCAGGGAGCGTGCCCTTGATGAATTGCGCGTGAGTTGACGACAGTCCTCTGACCAATGCGATAGCGAGGTTCTCTGACAGGTTCCAAACGAGCAAAATATTTGTTGTGAGTTGACATATTTATAATTATTTATGTTACCGTGAATATGTAATCACGGTAAGGTCGATACCATGTACAGAGCAGTAAAAATCAGAATTTATCCTACCGACGAGCAGGAATCCTACTTGGCTCAATGTTTTGGCAATACTCGATGGTTGTGGAATTATCTGCTCAATGCCACTACTACCGCGTATAAAGAAACTGCCAAAGGTCTTTCTAAAGCTGCGATGGACAAGTTGCTTCCTGGTTTGAAAAAGGAATATGAATGGTTGGGACAAGCTTATAGTCAGGTCTTACAACGAGTAACATTTAATCTTTCAAGTGCGTTTGTCAATTTTTTTGAGGCACGCGCTAAATTTCCTAGATTCAAATCTAAACATGGTAAGCAATCGATTCAATATCCCCAAAATGTGAAACTAATGCCACAGGATTCTGTAATTAAGTTTCCTGGTAATTTGGGGTTGATGAAAACCGTCTTTCACAAAAACCTTCCTGATGCTAAATTCACGACTGTAACAATATCGAGAAACACAGATGGTAGGTACTATGCTTCTATTCTTTTTAACCAAGGAGATACACCCGTAGTCGCACTTAGAGAAGCTATCGGTGTTGATTTGGGGTTGAAAAACTTTGCTATAACTTCGGAGGGTTCAAAATATGACCTACCTAAGAAGCAATTGGCTAAGTTAGAAAGAAATAGAAAATGCAAACAAAAGAAATTAGCTAGAAAGACGGATAAAACATCTAACAAGCGTCGCAAGGCTAAACTTTTGGTTGCCAAAGTATCTAGCTTCATAGCTAGAGTAAGAGAAGACTATTTACACAAGCTATCTCGCAAGATAGCACACGAAAACCAAGTTATTTGTGTAGAAGATTTGGCAGTTAAGAATTTGGTTAAAAATCCCAACTTGGCAAAAGCGATATCAGGCCAAGGATGGGGAATATTTCTAACCATGCTCAAGTACAAAGCCGAGAGATTTGGTCACACATACCAAGAAATAGGGCGGTTTTTCCCATCTTCTCAACTTTGTAGCGAGACTCTACTACCAATCCCAATACTGCAAAAAGGATATGATTCATTGGGTGTAAGACTTGTAGATTGTCCGCACTGTCAAAAGCGGCATGATAGAGACATCAACGCTGCAATAAATATTAAAAACGAAGGCTTGCGAGTTTTGGCGTTAGGAACTAGCGCTTCTGCCCTTGGAGGGGATGTAAGACCACAGTCATCAGGACGTAAAAAATCCATGAAGACTGAGGCAATCCCCGTTGAATTGGGAAGCCCACACCCTATCTGTACTCAGATGGGTGTTGGGTAGTTCACTAAAGCAACTTTCTGCATTTGAGTAAATAAGTAGTCATCTTGCCTTTGCCTTTAACTTCGATCGCGCCGCGGTTTTCAAAGGAATACTTTTCTTGCAACTGCTGATAAGTTGTCTCTGTGACCTGAATACACCCCGGCAAGCCGTGGGATTCCATGCGGGAAGCGGTGTTAACGGTGTCTCCCCACAAATCGTAAATAAATTTTTTAATACCGATTACTCCGGCGACAACCGGGCCGCTGTTGATGCCGATTCTGATTCTAAAATCTTGCTTGTGGGTATTGCTGAAGTCAGCAATTGCCTGCTGCATATCCAAAGCCATTTCTGCGATCGCTTCTGCATGATCGCTGCGGGGCATTGGCAATCCTCCTACTACCATGTAAGCGTCGCCAATGGTCTTAATTTTTTCCAAGCCGTGCTTTTCTGCTAGGCGATCGAATGTGGAAAAAATTTCGTTAAGCAAGGAAACTAATTCGGGCGGAGAAATTTGGGAACTAATTTGGGTAAAACCGACTATATCTGCAAACGATACTGTTACTTCGGCAAAAGTATCGGCAATGATCCTTTGGTCTTGTTTGAGTCTTTCGGCGATCGCTTGCGGTAAAATGTTGAGCAGGAGACGGTCGGATTTTTCTTGTTCTAAGCGCAAAGCTGCCTCAGCTTGTTTGCGAGTTGTGATATCTTCGACAGTACCTTCGTAATAAAGCAAATTGCCCTCTCTGTCGCAGACAGTATAAGCATTCTCGGAAATCCAAATTATACTGCCATCTTGGCGGTAAACTTGAGATTCCAAATCTGATACTTTGCCGTTTGTTCGCATTAAATTAATGACTTCGGCGCGGCGTTCTGGGTATACATATAGCTGGCGGTTAATATCAGTTAAATTTGCCATCAACTCCTCACAGGAACTGTAACCATAAATACGAATCAAAGCAGGGTTGACGCTGAGATATTCCCCATCTGGAGTAGTTTGAAAGATGCCGACGATCGCATTTTCAAAAATGCTGCGGTATTTTGCCTCAGCTTGCCGCAGCCGTTCTTCAGCGCGCTGGCGTTCTCGCGCTTCCATTGCGAAAGTTACAGAGTCTGCTAGAGAAACAGCGAAACTTTGTTCTTCAATCGTCCAAAAGCGGGGCATTCCTACGTGTTCTAAACAGACAACTCCTGCTGTTTGTCCGCCTATTTGAATCGGCGTATCTAGCATGGAAGTGATGCCCAACGGAATTAGGTAAGATTCCACAAATTCTCTAGTTCTAAAATCTTTTTGCGCGTCAAAGGCAGCAATTGCGCGTTCTTCTTGCAGCGTTTGAAAATAGACAGGATAGTCTGCTGCTGCTAATTCCCAACCGTCTGAGTGCTGGTTGAGAGCGCTATCGAACAAATCCCGGCACTCGATCTTGGATTTAGTGCGATCGTACAGCCACACGCTCGATCGGGCAACTTCCAAAGTACGGCTAGCAGTTTCAGTTATTTCTTGAAGCGCTTTTGTTAAGTCGCCTTGATTCAGTGCTTTATTTTTGGCTAAATCAATTAATGCCGATTTCTGTTTCTGTAGCTGAAGTTCGCTTTGTTTCAGGGCATTCGTCCGCTCTTCTACTCGGATTTCCAGCTCTTCATTCAGATGAAGCAAGGCTCTTTCAGCTTTTCGGCGATCGGTGATATCTGTACCGATGCAGAGGATTCCCAGGAGTTCTCCCGCTGAATCAACCAGCGGTTTATTTGCCCAAGATACCCAAACGCGATCGCCACTGCGCCGCATATTTTCATTTTCATAGCTGATAAAGCGAGCGGGATTGCGTAACATTTCATTATAAACCAACTCTAAGTTATTCCCTTCTAGGTCTGTGTGGGGAATAATTGTTCCCACTGGATTTTTTCCCAGGATTTCTTCCACCTTGTAACCAAAGAATTTTTCGGCGAATTCGTTAAAAAAAGTAATATAGCCGTCAGAGTCTAATTTCAGAATAATGCTGTTAGCATTTTCCACCAATTCTCGATATTTAATTTCGCTCTCTCGCAGAGAATACTCTGCTGAGGCGCGTTCAGCTACTGTCGTTGCCAATAACAGCGAGGTAATTGTAACTACAGCCATAAAAGCTTGCAAAAATAAGATAGCCTGAGGAATATTTTCGGCTTTGGCTATGAACGGCCCCCCTCCCTGAGAACTGCCCAAAATTGCGATGCTTGAGACAATAAACGATGCTAGGACAGCGGCTCGTTGACCGAATTGGAGCGCAGCCCAAATTATCAAAGGAAACGGCAAATATTCCAAGGGATAACGAGAAATTGAAGCGTCATTTTTCGACTCAAAGACAAAGCAGCTCACCCCTATTAATAATATTAACCAGACTCCCGGCCAAATTAAATATCTTTGCTGGTCGTCTGTTTGTCTTTTTAAACGATCCGCAGTTACTTTAGGGCGAAAAAATATTAGGATTAAGGGAGTTAAAATTAAAATTCCCATTGTGTCTCCCAACCACCAATCCCATCGAACCTGCAAATATTGGCTCCCATCTACTTTGCCCGCTAAATATAGGGAAAAAACGCCAATAGTGCAACTTATTTGAGTAGAAATTAGACCGCCAAACAAGATTAAATTAACTACATCTTTCAAGCGAGCGAGAGACGGACGAAACCCGAGCCAGCGCAGGGCAGTTACTGCAAAAACAGCTTGCAGAATCGCCCCGGCGTTTCCTCCCACCCAAACCGTGAATATCTGTTCAGTTGGGTTAACTAAATTGAGTAAAAATGTACCCAAAACTATGGCAGGCCAGACTTTACTCCCAAACAATAACAGTCCAGCTTGTGCAATTCCTGCGGGCGGCCACACCGAGGAAGCGAAGGGACTAACACCTTCAATTGACATTGCTAGCCTCGCCCCCAGGGCGTAAGCGACACCAACTACAGCTACTTGAGCTAAGTATCGCCCAATTCGGGATTGGGGGAATCGAAGAAACTGATTCAGGTTCAGATTCATGTCGAGTTTTAAGTTTTAGGGAATTTCACATTTGTCTTTAAAGTTCACAGCAGAAGGAAGAAGGAAGCTAATGTAGGGTGCGCACTGCGCACCTTACGCTATAGGTCCCGCGCTAATGTAGGGCTCCATGCACACCGCACATTACCAATTATAAAGGCTTATTTGATGGCCGCATCAATCCACTGTTTCAAAGTAGAATTGACTTCATCAATGAGAATTTCATGTGATTGGTGAGTGGCTCTTTCCACAACTTCAACTTTGCCTGCTTTCAGCGAACGACCCGGAACAATCCGATAGGGAATGCCGATTAAATCAGCATCTTTGAATTTAACTCCGGCTCGTTCATCGCGGTCATCAAGTAGGGTTTCAATGCCAGATTGGTTGAGTTCTGCATAAAGTTTTTCGGCGACTTCTACTTGTTGGGCGTCGGAAATATTGGGGATGCTAATGATGGCGTGATACGGGGCGATCGCCACTGGCCAAATTATCCCGTCTTTGTCGTAGGATTGTTCTACGGCCGATTGAGCTAGCCGCGACACGCCGACGCCGTAGCAGCCCATAAGAAAGGGCATTTCTTCGCCTTGTTCGCTGGTGTAGGTGGCGCCCATTGCTTGGGAGTATTTTGTTCCTAATTGGAAGATATGACCCACTTCGATGCCTCTGGCACTTTGCAAGGTTTGTTCGGGGTTGTGCGCTGCCCGATCGCCCTTTTTGGCCGTTCTGACACCTACAACCGTTGCTGGTAGCGGAAATTCTTTATCCCAATTAGCCCCGACAACGTGGTATCCTGATTCGTTAGAACCGGTGACAAAGTTTGTCAGGTCAACTGCGGTGCGATCGACTAAACGCAAAAACTTAGAGTTTACCTCCTTGCTCCCAGCGATATAATCATCAGCAAGATCCGGAGCCATATAACCGAGAGGTAAAGATTTAGCAGCCCATTTCCGCTGAGCTTCCGCATCGGGAACAGTCAAAAATAAAACTGTTTTAGCTTGATAATTGCCCGCTAACTTCGTCAACTCATTCAGCAACTTTACCTGATTCACATCTTGGTCGCCGCGAATGCTTACCAATACCAAGACTGTGATGCCATTGTCGTAAACAGCTTGGTAAAGCACATTTTTGACAATTTGCGTGGGAGAACATTTCAAAAATTTGCAAAGTTTATCAATTGTTTCAGTTCCCGGCGTTTCCCGCTTTTCAAACGTTGCAAAGGGCGACGGTTCCACCTCAGCCGGTATTGAGACAGCCTTTTCCACATTAGCTGCATACTGACCGTCTTCAGTATAAAGAACTTCATCTTCTCCCGCTTCAGCCAACACCATAAACTCTTGAGAACCAGAACCGCCAATTGCTCCCGAATCAGCATCTACTGCTCGGAATTGCAAGCCGGATCGGCGCAGCATATTGCTGTAAGCTTGAGCCATATCCTGATAAGTTTTTTTCAGACTTTCTTCGTTTGTATGGAAAGAATAGCCATCTTTCATAATGAATTCGCGACCGCGCATCAACCCAAAACGCGGGCGAATTTCATCGCGAAACTTAGTTTGGATTTGATAAAGATGTAAAGGCAATTGCCGATAGGAACGAATCATATCTTTAGCAATTGTAGTAATTACTTCTTCGTGAGTTGGGCCCAGTCCCAATTCTCGCTGCTGCCTGTCTGTCATGGCAAACATAATACCTTCAGCTTGAGTGTAGGTGTCCCAGCGGCCGGATTCCCGCCACAAATCGGCCGGTTGCAATTGCGGGAGGAGGCATTCTTGAGCGCCGGTAGCGTCCATTTCTTCGCGCACAATTTGGGAGACTTTTTTGAGAACTCGCCACATCAAAGGGAGATAAGCATAAAGGCCGCTACCGATGCGCCGGATGTATCCCGCACGGAGTAATAGTTTGTGGCTGGGAATTTCTGCTTCTGCGGGGTCTTCGCGCAGGGTGACAAAAAGCATTTGAGAGAGTCGCATAGCTGATTTCCTTAAAATACCGGATGATTGTAATCTCAGATTAACTTCTGATATTATCAGAGGTGAGCCGAATTTGATAAAATTCCCTAAATAAATTTTGGGAATTTTATCAAAAAGCTAGGGCGGTATTTAATAATTGTCATTATTGTACTCTGCAATTTAACTATAAATTCTTAAATTATTAAAAAGGAAATTTAGTTCTAGAACCTACTTTGAGGAGCTACTCAGCGAGGTATCCAGCAACGTATCCAGCGCGTGAAAATTGAGAGTGTGCTACAACAAGTAAAATTTGGCTATATTAATGAAGAATTAGCTCAAATAATCGAGTCTTTGATTCAACTAGAAACCCTCGCACGCACGCACAAAACTGATTGTGCAGCTCGATCGCTCGGAATTAATAGTTCGTTTTGAGCCTAAAAATCAAACTGAATTCTAACTCGGTAACGCACTATACGATATCTAGGGTGCGCCAAAGATCGCTTTACTACTATTGATAAGGGGTAGCGATCGCCCCCGCCTCAAACTTGCCCCTTTTATGCGAACTCTGCTGCTACCAGTCGCAGAAAAACTAATTTCTGACTTTAGACGGATTTATTTTTTACCTTCCCCAAGCATAATAAGCAGTAAGGATGAGATCACTAGAGAAGTGATTTACGGCTTATCCCACTTTCACTAATAAGGGCTTCCGTAAGATTAAGCCTGACCAAAACAAACCATCATCTAAACATTACAAAATCCCCAATAAAGAAAGTAGGGGTCAAGTTTTGCTATGCCTAACTCGGCATAAAAGTGTAGGAGGTAATTTATGTTAGAAAGCGAGTTATTAATGTCGCTGTACAGTCCCAAACTCAATATTTCCCAAATGCCAGTAGAAATAGATGTGCCATTTAACCACCCCGATATCGGAGGGCTGATGTTTTTAAGCCCTCAGTTTTTCGTAGCATTAATCGCCGGAGTCATTATGGCTTTCGGCTTCCAATTCCTGTTAACAAATTTCTCGATCGCAGCCAAAATCTCAAATTGGGACGAGGCTTTACCCGACGATGACGATGATGATGAGTCCGAAACTTTAGGCAGTAAAGTTCGGAAGATCGAAGGTTTAGTCGGGGGTTGGATTTTAGTCACAGTTAACCTGGCTTTATTTTTGGCTTGTTTTCTAGCAGTCAAACTAACTTCAATTGCCAGCGTAGACGGAGCGGCAATTATTGGTGTGGTCATCTGGGCTGCGTACTTTTTAACCCTGGTGTGGCTCGGTTCTAGCGCCGTCGGTTCTATGATCGGTTCCTTGATAAAAACTGCTTTTTCTGGCGTTCAAGGGGTCATGGGTACTGCGGGTGCAGCGATCGGCGGTAAGATGGCCAGCGACCAAATGGTCAATACTGTAGAGGCATCTGTTGCCGCTGTCCGCCGCGAGTTGAGTTCGGCTGTAGACCCGGAGAGCATTCGCGAAACACTACAAGATTATGTGGGTTCTTTGCAGTTACCGAAGCTAGATGTTAAGGAAATTCGCGGTCAATTTGAAAAGTTGCTGGGCGATGTCGATATCAAACCTCTTGCGGGAAGCGATGTTCTGAAGAATGTTAACCGCCAGACTTTTGTGGATTTGATTAAGAGTCGCACAGACTTTTCTCAAGAGGAAATAAATCAAGTTGCCGACCAACTCGAAGGCGTTTGGAAGCAAACATTCGGCCAGCAGCAAGAGCAGAAAGACCCGAATTTAGAGTTGATTGATTTTCTCAAGTTTGCGGCTCCGGATTTGCTGAAGTCGGACGAACTCAACGCGAAGCTGTCTCAAATTCTCGAAAGTAGGGAAAACAAATCGGGATTGGGTTCAGGCGGCATGAAGCGAGCGATGCAGTTGGGTGTGGAAACTCTTGTGAACACTGTTTTGTCGCGAACTGATTTGTCTGATTTGGATGTTGAAAAAATCTCTGGTCAGTTGCAGCAACTGACAGCCAAAGGGACCCAACAAGCTAAATCTTTGGCTTCTAAGGTGGGCGACAAAGTGCCTGCGCTGCCTTTCAATACAGCTAAGGCTGATGTGGAAAACTACTTGCTGAATACCCAACCTTGGCATCTCAACCGGGAGACAATCAAGCAGGAATTTAGGGATGTGATTTACGACCCGGAAGCTTCTCCGGGAGCAGTTTTGCGCCAGTTAGATCTGTTTAATCCCGATTATTTTGTAGGCATTCTCAGCCGCCGCGAGGGGTTTGCTCCGGAACAGGTAACGGAAATTGCCGAACAGCTTGAAGCTGTCCGCCAAGAAGTGTTGGAAATTGTGCAAGCGGCTGCTGGTGAAGAACAGTCTCAAGATTTGCGCAGCCGGATTGAGGATTATTTGCGATCGACCGGCAAGGAAGAATTGAATCCTGAAGGTATCGAGCGGGATTTCCAAGCGCTTTTGGAAGATCGGGATGCTGGTTTTGAGGCTTTGCGCGATCGCCTGTCGCAGTTTAACCGCGATACTTTAGTGCAGTTGCTGGGTCAGCGGGAAGATTTCAGTCCCGAGGAAGCCGATCAGTTAATCGGGCGGCTCGAAAGTTCGCGCGATCGCGTGATCTCTAGAGCTCAAGAATTGCAAGAGCAAGCGAAATCGAAAGCGCAAGAATTGCGGCAAAAGGTAGAAGACTATCTCCGCAATACTAATAAGGAAGAACTCAATCCTGAAGCTATCGAGCGCGAGTTTCAAACGCTGGTAAGTGACCCGGAAGCGGGATTTAAAGCGCTGAGAGAACGCTTGTCTCAATTCGACCGCGATACGCTGGTGCAGTTGCTGTCACAGCGCCAAGACCTCAGCGAAGAACAGATAAATCAGGCGATCGACCGGATCGAATCTGTGCGCGACAACATTATCCACGCGCCGCAAATAGTTGCAGATAAAGCTAAGGAGCAGTACGAAGAAGTTACTGCAAAAATTGGCGAGTACCTGCGGAATACAAATCTGGAAGAACTCGATCCAGAAGGCATCAGTCGGGATTTGACCAAATTGTTTGAAAACCCGAAAGAGGGTGCTTTGGCAGTTCGGGAAAGACTTTCTCAGGTCGATCGCGAAACTTTGGTGAAGCTGCTTTCGCAGCGGGAAGATTTGAGCGAAGAACAGATCGATCGGACGATCGATCGCGTGCAAGATTCGATTCGCAGCATCGTGAAATCGCCCCGCCGCTTGGCCTCTCGCGCTCAAAAAACAGTCCGGGATTTCCAAGGAAGTTTGGAAAATTACTTGCGGAATACGGACAAGGAAGCACTCAATCCTGAAGGCATCAAACGCGATTTGCAGTTGCTGTTTAGCGAGCCGGGAATGGGGATGCAAAGTTTGGGCGATCGCGTGAAGCACTTCGATCGGGATACGCTGGTAGCGCTGCTGTCGCAGCGGGAAGACATCTCCCAAGAGGAAGCTAACAGAATTGCCGACCAAATTGAATCTGTCCGCAACCAATTTGTCGAACAAGTTCAAATGGTTCAGGACAAGTTGCAGTCAACAATCGATGGTATTTTCGCGAAAATTCGGGATTACCTCAATTCGCTCGATCGACCTGAGCTCAACTACGAAGGCATCAAGCGGGACTTCCGCAAAGTGTTTGACGACCCGCAGGCCGGATTTGACGCGATTAAGGAGCGTTTAGGTGAGTTCGATCGCGGTACTTTAGTTGCCCTGCTGAGTTCTCGTTCCGATATTTCCGAGACAGACGCTCACCGAATTGTTGACCAAATCGAAGGAGCCCGGGACAGCGTTTTATTGCGTGCCGAACGCCTGCAACATGAAGCCAAAAAACGCATCAAACAGCTCAAGAAAAAGACCAAGCAGCAAGCAGAAGATGCGCGCGAAGCGGCAGCAGCAGCAGCTTGGTGGCTGTTTGGTACGGCTCTGACTTCTGTGGTTGTTTCCGCTCTGGCTGGAGCAATAGCAGTAGGCGGGATTTCGGGTTTGTTTAGCTAGACTTTAAACGAGTTTCAATTAACTTTCTCCTGATTCTAGGCTGGCTGTTTGCCAGCCTATTTTCTTTGACTGACACCCCATTTGTTTGGTGCGGCATAATTGCAGAATGATTTTAATTGTTTTGTGGGATGGGCGTCCCGCCCGTCCGGTGTATTGTCAAAGCAGGCGGGACACCCCACAATAATCATCCTCAAATTGTGCAACGCCATTTTTTTAGTTCGCCCCACCCTACGTCGTCCCACGTAAACTGCGGCGGATTTTGCTGATGTAGCGAATTCTATTCCCCGAGAAAACTAGGAGGAAATACTTTAGATAAATCTAGGGACAAATCCCCAAAATGAGGGAGGGCAACTGTCTCGTTAGACAGAAAAATTCTCTTGACGCGATAACCAAATTTGCCTTGCGAATTCTGATACGGATCGCTGTAACATTCCAAACAAGTTTCTAATAAGTTAAATATCCAATAGTCACAGATACCCGCTTCAGCATAAAGGGGCAACTTGACCTGTTTGTCGTAACTCAAAGAAGAATCCGCAATCTCAATCAGTAACAATATATCCGCTGTTGTGGGGTGAGAGGATAGATAGTCATCAGGGCGATTTTGCACGATCGCGCGATCGGGTTCTGGTTCGCTGTCATCCGGCAGAATAATCGGTTGTTGCCCCCGCAGTGTGACCCTTTCTCCCAGCAGCTTAAATAACTCGCGTTCCAAGCGTGTCTCGCAAACAGAGTGAGCAGTACCTTTAGCAGCCATGTGGATAAGTTGTCCCTTGATTAACTCAATTCGATCGTCCTCACCAAAGAACCCCAGTTCTGTCAAGCGATGATATTCCGCTATGGTGAAGCGTTTAGCAGTTGCGATCGACATAACACCCACCTAAATACAGGTCTGTTGCGATTATAGGCGATCGTCGATCGGCTAAACAATGCTAATTGCTGAGCACAGGTAACAACAATCTTATCAAATTGGCCTCATCCTTTGGTTGCAATTTTACCCACTTTTGGTCAATTTACTCCCCGAATTTATGTCGGGGATCAAATCAGCCTTAAGCAAGATCCTAGCATCAGTATTTATTAGGTACATTAACTTAAGTAGCAAAAAGAAGTTTTCTCAATAAGAAAGCTGAGCAATACATATTATTTTGGAGGCTTGAATGACATTTACTACTGCCGGTGCTTACGACCAAGGAAAAGCAGATATTCAGAGCTTGAGTGTAGACGACCAATTAGGTGTGCTGTGGTTTGTTTACACCGAAATGGGCAAGTCAATAACGCCAGCGGCTCCGGGTGCTTCCGGTTCCGACATCGCTCAGGGTTTGTTTGAGCAAGTCAAAGCGCTGCCCCACGAAGAACAACTACAAGTAATGCGCGACATTGCCTCAAAAGCCAATACTGAAATCAGCCGGATGTACGGCTCGATGAGTCCTGAAACCAAACTGGCTTTTTGGTATTTCCTAGCATTAGGAATGGACGAAGGAACTATTATTCCCGTGCCTCCCGACTATCAACTTCCTGACGCAGGAAAAGCTTTATTAGGAAAGGTTCAGGGGATGGACTTTCAGCAGCAAATTGATTTCCTTCGCGGTACAGTTTTAGAAATGGGTGCTGAAGCCGCTCCAGGGGCTGGCATTTAAAAATAGGACTTACGAAAAAAAACCCCGTTTATCGGAGAATATTGGGTGCAGCAACGAGGCATCTAGGAAGAAACCGGGTTTTTAGCCGTTTGATGCGTAAGGCCTCAAAAAGATTAGTAAGTAGCTCAAACTAATACCCCGCGCGAGAAACCCGGCTTCTTCAAGAAACCGGGTTTCTGGCTGTTGTGTTTTTTTAGGTTTACGATGAAGATCCGCACTTGACACCTAATAACTGAATTCAACGAATCTGTTTCCCACAACTGCCGGCGCACCGACTGTTAAACGCATATCTTCGCAGGCAACTGTTAGCAAGGGCTGACCTAAGTTTAAACTGGCAAAAGAACTTTCTTCTGCCACTTCTAATTCGCCTTTAATCAAACCGATGCGAGACTCTAACCTTCCTTTAAACAACAGCAAATTGCTGCGGTCAGCACTGAAAAAATTTCCGCTCAAAGGCAGCGGTAAGGCTAAACTTTGCTGGCTGTAATTGAGACTGCACAGTGGACGGTTTTCTTGGCGAACTGTGACGCGGTAGCCTAGCGGTGCTGCCTTTACCGAATGACTACCTTCCCAACTAAATTGAGCTAATTCTTTTGGAAGTCCCCAAATTTCGCGCCCGCCGGCTACCGAGTTAGGATTGTCTACGTAAATATGGGAAATCCAAGGGCCCCATTTTCCTGCATAATGGGCGATCGCGCTAACTACAACTAACTCATTGTACTCCATCACCGAACCCAGCCCGTAGGAGGATATATAAACGCCACCTAGGGTTTTTCCGGGCAATACAGAGACAATTTCTAACTCAGAGGGAACCAAGGGGCGCACTCGTGCCACATCTACCAATTGTAAAGTCCCAACAGCATAACCTTGCAGATTCCAAGGTGCAGGTGGATATACCATTTTAAGTGATTTAATGTGTGATATTTTATATTTATTTTAGCTCAGGATCTAAAACAGCAACAGTTTTTTGTATTTCTTCACACCTTGTTAGTAAATTTACTTTGTTGAAACTAATATATGGGCATAAATTAGATAGATATTTTAATAGGTAATTGAGCTGGTAAAAAGTATAGAGTTTACGGTACGATCTGGAAATTTAATACTAAACTTAGGTGGCAAATTATTTGAGATCACTCGGCGATTGAAATCGAAATCTCAACTTTCCAGGTATCTGTAAGAGCGGGTTAAACCAAAAATAGGTGGCTGTAACTAAAGATTTAAATAAACCCGCCCCCACAAAGCGGTAAATCATCATGTACATTTTTGGGATTAGTATCGAAGTAAAAATTGACCTGGTTTATCTGTTGTGTGGGGGGCGGGTTTATTGAGATTGTTAGTGGGAATTAGATATTATTAGTAAAACCCACCCCTACAGATACTATCCGCGTTAATCCGCGTTAATCCGCTTTAATCTGCGGTTAAAAACCTCCAAATCTACTTACTAGCATAACCCGTGCTCACCAAAAACTCGCGCAACTTCCCAAAGAATTGAGTGCGATCGCCTCCTTGATAAACCCTCTCCAACAACTGCCAACCTTCCGCATCCTGGCCCATGACATACTTGCTAGCCATGAAAGCCGCCAACACCCCTTTTACCTCCCCATCTTCACTCACACGCTTGTTAGATTCCAGCCAAAGCTCAGCAGAATTCGTGTATACTTCCACCGGATACTGCTTGGTAACATCTTGCATTTTACCTTCGCGGTACTGCCAAACTTGCAGCGGGAAGCGAGAATCAGCATAATTTGTAAAAGCCTCAGAAAATCGCCCGTCCTCACTCTTGAACTCGGGGATATCATTTTTGCCAAAATCGATTATTTCGTAAGTTACATTGCCCCAGAAATGCTTGATATGAGTGTATTTTTTAGCTGCCGAGTCGTAGCGGTAAATAAACGAATAATTGCAGCAGCGGACGCCGCTGTTGATTGACACTAAATCTGCCAGCACTTCCGGTTCTTTGTCGCCGTCCAAATCGCGGATTCGCAGCGATAACAAACGCCCTTCAGATACTTCTTCGCTGGCTTTCTTGTCGGGATTGTCTACTAGAGAACGAGTCGGAATCAGCACTGGTTCTTCTAATAAACTTTGACCGTTGCGGATAATTTTGAGGCGGATATTTTTAGCATTTTCTGCTCCTTTTACGAAAGAAACTTCCGCCCGAACTTTCCCCGATTCCGAGATTTCTGTTGTTCTCGGCGGGCCGATATCCGAGGGAACTTGGGCGATATATTCCGCAGGAACTAAGCCAGCTTGGCCGGGTTTGGCGATCGCTTGACAGAAAAAAGTGGCTACTTCGGCGCGAGTAGCAATGCGTGTAGGTTCTAGCTTTTTAACAGCCGGATAATTGACCACAAGTTGTTTTTCTGTGGCGGCAGCGATCGCATTTCTTGCGAGTTCGGGAATTTCCCGCGCATCTTCAAAAGTCGCATCCAAAATCTCAGCCGCCGACCCCGCAGGTGTATATTTCAAGCCGCTGGTTAAAGCTACCAAAACCTGCCAGCGGGTAACATTCAAAGTCGGGTTAAAGATACTGCCACTGTAACCGGACATAAAACCCGTCTGATAAGCTTCTCGAATAGCTTTAAAACCCCAGTAATTTGTAGGAATATCTGCAAAGTCGATCGGATTGCGGACGGTTTTGGCATCGGGAAAAGCCATGCGAACCATCGCCGCAAAGTCAGCGCGGCTGACTGGGCGATCCGGGCGAAAAGTGCCGTCTTCGTAGTAGCCGCCGATAATTTTTTTCTCTGCTAACTCCTCAATGCAAGCTTGCGCCCAATGGTCGTTAACATCCTTAAATTTGGCTTCAGCAAATGCCGGCGCTACATTCAAACCCGGAAATACTAAATTGCCGATGATTATCGCCAAGGCTACCAGTAAACCGATGATAGCTTGACGTTTGTGCGATCGAACCATATAACAGCCTCCTCATAATTCGCAAATATACCAAAACCTACAGCACTTATGCACTCATATTAAAGAAACCGGCTTTTTTTACGAAAATCTTTGGCTGTAGCCCTCAAATTAGGTGAAAAACCCGGTTTCTTTGGTGGGAATGCGTAAGTCCTATTGTAAAAAACCCTCGTTTCTGACTATCTCTGCTAAAACAAAGCAGCAGTAGCGCCTGATACACGGAAGCGTGGAATAGAATAGCTGATAGCAACTTTGTCACCTGCGATCGCGATGTTATCCCCAAAGGAACTAGCTGGTTGAACATTACCCAAAACGGAACCAAAGTCTGTACCCAAATAAGTCTCGATCGGGTTTCCTGTTGTACTGTTAAAGCGATATACAGCGCCTTGAGACTCGTAGGAGCTGGCTCCCATCAGAATCTCATTGCCTGTAACTGCCAAGCTACCTCCGAAACCATCGTTTGTATATAACTCGGAATCGGGGGGGTTTGGGTTGGAAAACTTTCGGATTAATGAGCCTGTATTGCCGTCAAACAGGTACGCTGCACCCCTACCCCGATCGGCAAATGGCGCTCCTATGAGAATATCGTTACCAACTGCTGCGATCGCCTTGCCGAAAGTAGCACTATTGTCAGCAGGATCGGGGCTTGGCAAAGTTTGGAGGAGTTGACCTGTTATGCTATCGAACAGATAAACTGCTGCATTAATGGATGTTTCCAACGGTTGTTTTGATGAGGCTGCGATCGCAACTTTGTTTCCGACAGCATTTGCATATTCAACCGGAAAAAGATTTCTAGGGATGGGACTAAAAAAGCTTTGCAGTAGCGCGCCTGTATTGGAGTCAAACACGTATGCAGGAGCCACTGTTTGATAACTGAAAGGTAAGTCTGGAGCGGGAGAAATCAGGACGTTGTTACCCACAAAGGCGACTTTTCTATCAGTGCCGGAGCTAAAAGGTTTGGTATCCCCAGTGCGGAAGCTTTGCAGTAGTGCACCTGTATTCGTATCAAACAGGTATGATTCGTTGCCGCCAGATGAAATCAGGGCTTTATTATCAGCTATAGCGACGTTGTTACCAAAGGAAACAGATTGTGTAGGTGGCCCAAAAGTCTGGAGGTACTTCCCCGTATTGGTGTCAAATAAGCGAGCAGATCCTGGAGCTTTGTTGTCAATGCTTATGCTTCCGAGGAGCAGTCTATTGCCGTCGGCTGCGATCGCATTGACGAAATCGAAGGTTTGAATCGGAGAGGGTGGGTTGCTATCGTCTAGAAATTTTAATGTAGCTGTATTCTGCGTGCTAATATTCGTGATGCCCGTAGGTTCGGTCAACGTCAGCAAAGCCGATCGAGGATAATGACGAATTGCATCATCGATTAAAGGAATATTAACAGTTTTAGGTGTAGTGTCTCCGGCGGCAAAATTGACCGTACCTAAGTTGACTGGAAAAAAGGCAGCATTTAAGTTTGAGGGGCGAAGGCTGGCCCCAACAAATGGATTGGGATAATCCAGCGTTACTGTGGCGCTGACAGCAGTGTCGCTGCCGTCCGTGCGAGTCACGATGACAGTTTTGGAAATATTGCTTTCATTGGTTATGAAATCATTGGCGCTAAAAGCTAACCTGCCGGGAAGGAGAAAGTCCGATCGCTCTAAACTGCTACTGCTAACATCTTTTACAACTGCCAAAAACTCCCCTGTATCTTGCTGAATTACAGTATCGTTTGGATTTTGAGAGTCCGGCAAAATTCTGATATTTTCAAACAGCAGCCCATCTGCTAAGGCAATTTTATCCTTGCCTTTGTCAAAATCAGTAATGGTATCTGCTAGAGCAACAGTAGAACCGCCGAGTTTATTTGTGAGTACAAATACGTCATTACCTTCGTCTCCGGTGAGAGTATCTACACCAATATCGCCGTTGAGAGTATCGTTGCCAAGGCCCCCAAACAGTGCATCGTTACCTTTGCCTCCCCGCAAAATGTCGTCGTCAGCTAAACCGATAAGAGTATCGTTATCTACTTCGCCTTTGAGTAAGTCATCACCATTTTCTCCTAACAGCGAATCGTCGCCTTTACCGCCGTAAAGTGAATCGTTGCCGTCATTGCCAAAAATGCGATCGTCACCGGCATTCCCCAGAATCAATACTGCATCTGAGGAACCCGTTACAGTATCCTCTCGGCCCAACAACCAGGCTCCACCAGGAAAATTAGCAAGCTGTCCCACGGAAAGCGTAAGATTTTCCGATGTGTCGTCTCCTACCAAGCGCGGCGGGTTATAAAAATTGTCTGCTTTTAGTGCCATCTTCGCGTCCTCTTTGCTAAATTTAACTTTTGGCAAGAAACCGGAGTTTTTAATCGCAATACTTGCTAAAACCCCTTAATCTCGGTTAAAAAACCCGGTTTTTTTGTTCGGAGTAGCGATCGCACTGACGCAATCAGACAGAAATTTGTTGCCACAGGCGATCGACTGTCACGAATTTGTAACCTTTATACAAAAGCAAGGGAATTATTTTATCAGCCGAAGCTGCAACATCTTCGCCGCCGCAATAGCCGTCGTGCAGTACAATAATTGAGCCGTTTTCAGTTTGCTGCACGACGCGACTAATAACTTTCTTAACCCCCGGCCGCACCCAATCTTCCGGGACTACGCTCCACATTACAGGGCGATATTCCCACTGTTGCAATAACTCTAATGTTCGCGGCGTAAAAATTCCGTTGGGCGGTCGCACGTCTCGGATTAATTTTGGGTCTATATCGCAAGCTTTGGCAATTGCTTTTTGCGTGTCTTCTAAACTTTGTTTGAGTTCGTGGGTTTTGAGTTTGGCAAACGATATATGCTGGTAGCCGTGGAGACCGATCCAGTGTCCGCGATCGCAAACTTCCTTAGCGGTTTCTGGATGCCTGTCAACGCAAAATCCCAGCCAGAAAAAACTAGCTTTTATGTCATATTTATCTAAAACCTTTAACAGTTGAGGTGTGTGCAGCCGGTGCGGGCCGTCGTCAATTGTTAGGGCAATTTCTCGGCTGTTGAGATCTCCCGTCCACAGACATCTGGGAAAAGCAGATTTGAGAATGGGATGAACGACAGGAAACAGGGGTGCTAGTGGCATTGATTAACCTTCATAAATGCGATCGGGTAGAAATGAAGCTGCCTTACAATAGAGTAAAGTTAACTCAATCTAGGTAAATATGACAACTACCGTTGATATGGGAACGCTAATTGTCAGCACGCCGGAAGGGGCGGCCGCCCCCGCCTCGCCAAAACCCGAATTACCGTAGAAAATATTGCTATTGATTTTAATGCTGGGCTGACTCCAGAACAAATCATTGATGAAAAACCGTACTTGACTTTAGCACGATTTTATACTGAACTACCCTACTCTTCTGCGAACTAAGACGAAATAGACGCCGATCTAGCAGCAGAAAACGCTGAGTGGGGGCGCTGAAAATCTGAGTATACGACCAAACTTAAGCCGTGACAATAGAAGATGATAGGAATAATTTCTAGCTTATATTAGATGTGAATAACTGTTAGTAATAGATGAGCTATCGCCCCTTAAAAATAATCTTAACTCTTTTGATATAGCCTCAAACTATATCCGATAAATAGACCTCTATCTCAAGGTCGATGCGCTCGCCCTACCGTGTCTTCTTATACTAAAAAAAGCACAACTAATCGACAAATCATCAAGGAGGAAAAATGAGCGAAGAATATTTAGCCGAACGCACAGTTTCAGCCGTATTTAAGGAAGAAGAACAATTAGACGGTGTAATTCGGCGGTTGCTGGATCGCGGAGTTTCCCGCGACCACATCTCAGTCATGGGAAAAAACTTTCAGTCTAAAACTAGAATTGCCGGCTTTATTACTAAAAAAAATGTAATTTTAGGCGGTCTGCGAAGCGGGGCGATTTTTGGTTCCTTATTCGGTTCTTTTTTGGGTTTGCTAACTGGCGTCGGCATGCTGTTTATTCCCTTTGTCGGTACAGTAGTCTCGGCGGGCCCGCTGGGTGCTGCAGTGTTGGGTGCAGCTAGCGGGGCGATCGCAGGTTCGGCCGGTGCGGGTCTAGTTTCCGCTTTAGTCGCTTTGGGAATGCCCGAAGACAAAGCAACTATCTATCAAACCCGCGTTGAAGCAGGCGAATTTCTCGTGATGGCAGAAGTCGCCGCCGATCGTTCGGGCGAATTTCAACTCTTGCTAGAAAGTGCAGGTGGCCAAGAAGTTTCAGTTAGCGAAATGACGCTGCCGCGCGCCGTCAAAGGTCCCTGCAATAGTCCGGCAGACTTGTCTCCAGAAGTGCGATCGCACCTGTCGGCAGAAGCTCAAAAAACCTTTATCGAATCCTACAACGCCGCATTTGACGAAACCAACGACTCGATACAAGCGGAACACACCGCTTGGGACGCCATTCACCAGCAGTACGAAGAAGATGAAAGCGGCGTTTGGGGTAAGCCTTTAGCGAAAGTCTAGTCTTCCAATCGCAGTAAACTAATAAAAAATAAAATCCCGCCTCTAGAACTGTGCTTCTAGAGGCTTTGACGATTTTAGATTTTAGATTTTAGATTTTAGATTTTAGATTTTAGATTAAAAAATGGTGCAAAACTTAATTTGTAAAGACTTGGAAATTACCGAAAGTCTCATTACTTTTTGAAAGTGATATACCAATCCTAAATCATTTGTGAATTTCTTACTCCCGGACCGCGGGTTCGCGGAGGGTTGGGGTGGGGTAAAAAATTTACGACTGCTGCAAGGATTGCTATATTGCACTAGGTTGCGTTGTCCAGTACAATCTATAGGCTTACAATATAAAATTGAGTTAAGGAAATGCAAAGATACCTTTGTGTAGTTTGCGGTTACGTCTACGATCCAGAAGTAGGCGACCCCGACGGAGGCATAGCTCCCGGTACACCCTTTGAAGATATCCCCGACGATTGGGTTTGTCCCACTTGCGGGGCGGGAAAATCCGATTTTGAACCAGAATAAGCGAGAAAAAATTTGTCCGATCGAATGCTCAAAATTACAGTCATCGGCGGCGGTGCTGCTGGTTTCTTTAGTGCAATTACCTGTGCCAAAACCTACCCGCAGGCCCGCGTCACTTTACTAGAAGCTGGCCGGCAACTCCTGGCAAAAGTTCGCATCTCTGGCGGCGGGCGCTGCAATGTGACTCACGCTTGTTTTGACCCCGGTGTTTTAGTGCAGAATTACCCCAGAGGTGGGAAAGCTCTGCGCGGTGCTTTTACTCGATTTCAACCCCGCGATACTGTAGAATGGTTTGCAGGTCACGGTGTGAAGTTGAAAACAGAAGAAGACGGGCGAATATTTCCGATTACCGACGATTCGGGGACAATTGTTAACTGTTTGATCCGGGCTGCTGAGGATGTAGGCGTAAAAATTCGCACCGGGGATGCAGTAGTTTCAGTAAAGAAATTAACGGGCAACACCGCAGAGGGCGAACAGGGTGACACCCCCCCTAGTTTTGAAATTGAGTTGAAGTCGGGGGAGAGTTTTAAGTGCGATCGTATTCTTCTCGCTACAGGCAGCAATCCGTCGGGTTTTAAGTGGGCAAAAGAGTTAGGTAATACTGTAGAACAGCCCGTTCCTTCTCTATTTACTTTTAATATTTCCGACAGCAGAATCAAAGATTTAGCCGGAATTTCTGTTCCTAATGCTAAGGTGAAATTGCCGGGAGCTAAATTAGAACAAAGCGGGCCTTTGCTAATTACTCACTGGGGTTTAAGCGGGCCTGCTGTACTCAAACTTTCGGCTTGGGGTGCGAGATTTTTGCACGATCGCCATTATAAAACATCTGTGCTAATTAATTGGCTTCCCCAGTACAATGCGGAAGTTTTGCGGCAGCAACTGCTAGCAGTTAAGTCGCAGTTGTCGCACCGATTGATTGTCTCTAGCTGTCCGTTTCCGGTGCCTCGCCGCCTCTGGGAACGCTTGACAAGTTCGATCGGCATTGATGAGCAAAAACGCTGGGCCGACTTATCTAACAAAACCCTCGATCGCCTCCTGCAAGAACTCGTTCAAGGCGAATATCAGATTGCAGGAAAAGGCGCATTTAAAGAAGAATTCGTCACCTGCGGCGGTGTCAACCTCAAAGAAGTCGATTTTAAGACAATGGAAAGCCGCCGCTGTCCCGGACTTTTCTTTGCGGGCGAAATCTTGGATATCGACGGCGTGACGGGCGGTTTCAACTTCCAAAGTGCCTGGACTACAGCGTGGTTGGCCGGGAACGCGATCGGCAAACCATCCGATTTTAGATTTTAGATTTTAGATTTTAGATTGGGGAATATTTGCTGTGTAAAGGTTTGGGACTTACGATCGCCCGTTCTGCTTGCCTGTATTAAATTTTGTGTTATTTTTGAAGGAAGGCGCACCAAATGTGTGTCAACTTCAGCTTGTAGACACAATTCGCAGTTTTGCGGAGTTAACATCGGGTGAGATACATGAAAAACTTGAATCTAAAAACCCTAAAGTTCGATCGCAACCTTGAGGGCCATATTGACTCACATTTCATCGAAAAAAATGGCTTGCTGGAATTCAACCCCAAACTTATCGAACCCGAATTTTTAACAACCTGGACGTTTGAAACACACCTGTACGACGAACAAGTTGCGTGCGACCACTTTGTCATCACATTTCCCAGCAGCACCGAACTCGAAAAATACGCCGAATCTTTTTACCCCTTCGGCGCCAAAATTGTCGAAGGCCCAGACTTGTTCCCGATTAACTTTTGTTCGACAAACATTAACGTTCCCTCCGATTTGTGGATGCATTTAATGACCTTATTAATGCCAGCGGGTGGCTTAGTAGTATTATGTGCGCCCCACGCAGCCGGCGACCAAAAAAACCGTTTCCAGGAAGAAAGAGGATTAGCAGCAGTTCACCACGTCGCGATTCGAGTCGAAAACGTGCAGAATGCTGCTACAATATGGCAAAATAAAAACTTCAAACCCATGTCCGATCGAGCTTTAGATTACGGCTCATTAACTCAGTGGTTTCTGCAAAACCCCGCCGGACAAATTATCGAATTAATCGAGCGCCACCCCGGCAATAACGCCACTTTCGACTGCAAAAACATCGCAGGTTTGCGCCTCAGTGAAATCGCAGTTTAGTAGGGCAGGCAAGATGCCTGCCCCACAGTTCCCAACTCCAGTTATCTCGTCGATATCGTTTGATCTCGTTCCCATTCTCTGGCTGGGAATGCCGATTCCGAGGCTCTGCCTCCAGTCTTTTCACTAATAAAATATATGGTTGCATTAAAAATCCCAAAAGTCACTTTTCAACCCCCGACATTCAACTCACTTGAAGAAGAACGCCGCCACCGCAAACAGCGTTTAGCCGCCGCATTCCGATTATTTGCCCGCTTCGGATTCAGCGAAGGAGTGGCCGGACATATCACCGTCCGCGACCCCGAACAACTCGACCATTTCTGGGTCAATTCTTTTGGAATGCACTTTGGTTTAATTCGAGTCAGCGACCTAATTTTAGTCAACCACAAAGGCGAAGTAGTTGAAGGAAATAAACCCGTAAACGAAGCAGCATTTGCCATTCATTCCCAAGTGCACAGCGCCCGCCCCGACGTAATCGCAGCAGCCCACGCTCATTCTCCCTACGGCAAAAGTTGGTCGAGTTTGGGCCGCCTGCTTGACCCGCTGACGCAAGATGCTTGTTCTTTTTATGAAGACCAAGCTTTATTTGACGATTACACCGGAGTTGTTTTGGAAATCGAAGAAGCTAAACGCATCGCCAAAACTTTAGGTGAGAAAAAAGCTATTATTTTACAAAATCACGGACTGTTAACAGTAGGTCAAACAGTAGATGAAGCAGCTTGGTGGTTTATTGCGATGGAACGTTCTTGTCAAGCGCAGTTAATGGCCGAAGCCGCGGGAAAACCAATTCTCATCAAGCCAGAATGTGCGCGTTTAACACAGCAGCAAGTAGGGTCTCCCCGCATGGGATGGTTTAGCTTTCAACCGCTTTATGACATGATAGTGCGCCGGGAACCCGACCTATTAGATTAGCACATGATATCTGTAGGGAAACGGCACTGCGCTGTCCTTATATCTGTAGGGAAAAAGCACTGCCGTGTCCTTACTTCGCTAAATTTTACATCATATAATGTACGTTGAATTGCCCGCCCTCAAATTCTCTCCCTGTTTGTAGTAATAACTTTAGTGCTGATTGACTAAAAGCTAAAAAGAGGACGGTCGTCCTCACTACAGACTTAATTAGAAGGGTATTGCCG
Organism: Microcoleus vaginatus BM001213989; assembly: GCA_036700245.1. GTDB lineage: Bacteria > Cyanobacteriota > Cyanobacteriia > Cyanobacteriales > Microcoleaceae > Microcoleus. Next base: position 30,348 of record JAUBOM010000006.1, on the reverse strand, counting down.
GACATGATATTATAAATTTATGTTGACACCGATTCCAGCCAAGCTATCAAATCCTCTTGACTGCTAAAATCTAGCAAAACTTCTCCTAAATCATCTAATTGTTCGGGAGATAGCTGCTGGATGCGAGTTTGAATTTCCGGCGAAATTTCACCAGTACGCCGCACGAGTAGACGCAGGATTAATGCTGTTTGCCCCTCAATTATGCCTTCTTTGCGGCTTTTAATAATAGCACCGCGCTGGTCTTCAACAAACATTTCCCGCTTTTCCAATTCCTCTAATTCCTTAACGGTTAAATTAGTTCTGCTGGCGATGGAAAAAGCTGTTTGAATTTCGGGAATTGATGCAAATTTCTCCGGAATTTCATCGAATAGGGGAGCATTTTTGATAAAATAAATCCAGCTTTGAATTATGTTTTCGACTTGTTCTAGTTCTTTGTTAAACTTGGGCAGTTCGACAAACACTAATTCGATTTCTCTGTTATAATACTCGAAGTTTTCTTCGAGTTCTTTAAAGACAAAATGGGTGAGAAATTTTTCTGTATCTTCAAATAGAATAAAATCTGTAATTGTTAAAGCAATCAAAGGATTTAACTTAGAGTATCCTTCCCTGGGTCTGAGTTGAGTTGCGTAGGTTTTGGCGGCATTGTACACTACCCGTTTAGTAAAAGCTTCTACATTTATTACCTGCATTTCAATAATCACAGTTTTGTTGCCTGTAATTTTGGCTTTAACATCCAGGTAAGTGTCTTTTAATCCAGTAACGCTCGGCGCGGCGTAAGGGTCAATAATTTCTAAGTCTTCAATGGTTGGCTGTGCGTCATAGAGCATAGCATTGAGGAAGCTAATCAAAATGTCTTTGCTCTGGGGCGAAGCAAAGATTTTTTTGAAACCAAAATCTGTTTTAGCACTGATGAAAGGCATAATTAGTAATGGTAATTGGTAATTCGGGCGTTTAAATCACAAAAGTCCTTCCATTTCTAAGTCTTCAATTATCTGCAATCCGCGCGGGTCGCCAACTCGCAAAAGTGAAGATTTAGCATCTTCCCGTACGCCCATATCTTCATCTTCTTCTAAAGCTTCAATCAGAGCATCGATCGCCCCAGCGTACACTATATTATTCGGTAATTCGCGGGCCAGTTGCCCGATCGCCCAAGCGCAGTTGCTCCGCACAGCAGATACAGAATCTCCCCGCAGCCTTTGAATCAACGGCGGAATCGCAGCAATCACCACATAGTAACCAACTTTTGCCATTTGACCCAGAGAACTCGCCGCCCACAAACGCACCGCCGAAATATCAGTCGAGAGAGCATCAATTAAAGATGGCAAAGCGCGGTGGTCGTTGCAATTTCCCAGGGCCCAAACTACCCCTTTGCGAACGTAACCGTTCCAGTCGCAGTTAAGCTGAAGAATCAGCGGTTCCACAGCATCGGGGCTGGGATTTCGCCCCAACGCATAAGCCGCGCTTACCCGCACCAAGGGGCAACCGTCTCTCAACAAATTAATTAAATGCGAAATTGCTCGATCGTCCTGCAGTTCGCAAAAAGCCCGCGCCGCAATCATCCGGTGCTGAGGTTCTGGGGATTCCAGCAAAGGCAGCATTTCCTCAGGATCTGGCAGCGGGGGTTCGGATTCGTCAAATTGATCCAAAGGGCTTTCCAGTTCCGTGTCAGTATCAAGGGCGTTGGAGTAGTCGTTATTGTGCATAAAAAAACTTTACCGCACTGAGGATGCTCCTCAGCAACTCAGACAACGGTCAACAGCAACTAGGATAATACCAATAAAAGTATTCCGAGGGAGGAGTGAAGTCCTCATGTAGTTCATAGTGAGGACTTCACTCCTCCATAAAGTTCGCAGTCAAGACTTAAGTGCCATAAAGCCACGAAATTTTCAGCTTCTTTCTGTATCAGGACTCTTCGTCCTTACTACAAACAGTACCTTTTATTTTTCAAAGAGACTTGAGCATCGAGAGGGAATGACTTTGATAGCCTAATTTTTGATAGAGATTCACCGCAGGCTGATTGCTCAGAAATACTTGCAAACCAATTTGCCGATCGCCCCTTTCCCGCGCCCAATTTTCAGCATGAATAACTAAAGCTGCACCGACTCCTAGACGGCGATGTTCCGGTGCTACGTACAGCAAAAAAATGTGAGCGTAGCGTTCTCCGGTGGTTTGGTCGATCGCATTTCCCAACCACAAACATCCGACAACCGATTGGAGGTTTTGGACTTGAGATTGGGGATTGAGATACTGCGAGGGAAGCACCGGCAAAATTTCTGCCTCTTCCTGGCTGTTTTTCTGGCACTCTACCCACCAAACCGGCGTCTGGTTAGAAAAATACTGCTCGACAGTTTGAGCCAAATGTCCCAATTCCCCATTCGGGTAAAGCTCTCGGTAAGTCCGGTGCATAAACTTTACCAGTTTTGCCCGATCGAGCCCAGAGCCCGAGCGCAGCCCGTAGCCCGGTATTAGTTGAGCAGACATCAGCTCACCGGACACTGAGAGCGGAATAATTTAGCCCCAAGAAAATTGGATTCACTACTGCCGCTTGCTTTTGGGGGATCGCTTCCTCAATCGGTGCCGGCGCAGCCATGTCAGCCGGCAAAAAGATGCGAGCGCTGACTGCTACCAGAGCCGCAAAAAATACTAATATCGCTATGAATGGAGCAATGTATTGACGAATGATAGCCATAACCGCAAAAACTTGATTCTTGAGTTGATATTATCAAGTGTACCATACAAATCTTGTCAGCTATAATGGCTGATTGGACACTTAGCTCAAGCTTGAGCTATCGCAAATACCAACCAACACAAAATATAATATTATGAGTGCCTCGCCTGCTGTTTATGAAGCTCTGGCTAAGTCAATTGTTTTTTTGAATCAAAAACCGAACGCGCAAAATGAAGTTTCGCGTTTCCTGGATACTAATGGCTACTATATCGATCGCATATTCGACGATCCAGAAACCGGCTTTTATGCGATCGGCTTCGGTTCATTCGACCCCCAAAAACCGCCAGTCCTCGTATTCCGAGGTACAGATTTTATCGACGGCGAAGCTATATTTTCTGACTCCCGGAACATTGGTTTACCAGAATTTGAAAAGAACAAAGATAATATCCAAAACTGGCTGACACAAATCGGTCAAGATACTGGTAAAAACCCCAGCAATTTATTGCCCGATGTCATCGGTCACAGTTGGGGCGGAGCTGTCGCTCAACTTGTAGCGACTGAATACACATCTATTACCGGCGATATCTTTACTTTCAACTCTCCGGGAGTGTCAGCGAGTACATTCAACACTTTTCGGAGAAATCTCACCAGAGTCGGCAACAAAAATGTCAATCACTACATTGTCAGCGGAGATTTCGTCACCTTGTTTGGCGAAGCATTTCTGCCGGGAAAAGTATTTCTCCAAAGTTTTACAGACCCTAGTATTAATCCCTTAACTGTTTTGGCAAAACATCGAACTGAAAATTTGTTAACTAATCCGCCAGCGGATTTTTTCCAGAGGCAAATTTCTGTAGAACAATTAAACAGTCCAGAGTTGGCTTATAACAACGACTCAGATTTTAACGAGTTTATCGCTGCGATGAATGTTGCCCTGCCCAATGTGTCAATAGCCATCAGAACCAGAGCGGGTGCAGAGAGTTTGAGAACAGCACCAGAATTTTCTTTTGTGCAGTTAATCAGACAAATGCAATTCGGTTTAGCTCCCTTACAACCGAATTATTTATCAGGCGACGCTCGCAACAATACTGCTACTGGCGGCCCTGGAGAGGATACCATTATCGGCAACGGCGGTAACGATACTCTCAGAGGCAATCGAGGTAATGACAGCATCACCGGTGGTGATGGCGACGATTTCTTGTACGGCGGCAGAGATAACGATTATCTCGAGGGCGGCGACGGAAACGATTTGATTTCCGGCGAGTTTGGCAACGATTTTTTAATTGGCGGCGCGGGGCGCGATCGCTTTGTATTGGAATCCGGCGGCGGAGCAGATGTGATTGTAGATTTTCAAGATAGTGAAGATTTAATTGCACTGTCGCGGGGTCTAACTTTTCCTCAAATTAGAGTAACCCAAGGTGTTGACGGAGCTTTAATTACTATCCCGATTACTGGGGAAATTCTGGCTACTCTCAGAGGCGTAGTGGCAAGCGATCTTACGCGGGTAGATTTTGTATAATAGTTTTAGTAGGAGAAAAGTTTGCGGTTTGGGCGGCGCGAAACTGGGGTGGGTTTTGTAGGCAAATTGTTTTTGTTCAGAAAAATTTTGGGCTAAATCTGCCCATACAAAGAAACGGAATATGACCAATTAATATGGTTAATAAACGTAGTTTATAGTAAACTTAATTACGTAGCTTAAACACTAATTCCCAATCTAACGACAGGAAATAAAAAAATATGCCCTCCTCGCCCGCCGCTTACGAAACTATAGCCAAGCAACTTGTTTACATAGATAACAACCCCCAGTCTCAAACTTTAGTTCAAACGGGTTTGAGCGCTGCGGGCTACCAAATCGATCGCACCTTTGACGATCCCGGGACTGGATTTCACGCGATCGGCTTAATTTCCACCACCCCAGACAAACCGCCCGTTTTAGTATTTCGCGGCACCGACTCGCTTATAGACGATGTTGCCAACGCAGACACGCGAGGTGTCGGTTTCAACCAATTTGAAGCCAACAAACAAGCCTTAGGAAATTGGCTGACACAAATCAGTCAAGATACAGCCAAAAACCCCAGGCGCTTGCCCCCAGATCTTCTCGGACACAGCTTGGGCGGCGCCATAACGCAACTAGCCGCCACCGAATTTACCTCTACTATCGGGGATACTGTCACCTTCAATTCTCCCGGAGTTGAGCAGAGCACAGTCAATACATTTAAGCAGAAAGCCGGTTCCGGAAAAAATGTAACTCACTACATAGTTAGCGGCGATTTTGTTAGTTTGGGAGGAGAAGCTTTTCTCCCTGGAAAAGTAGTTTTTCAAACATATACAAACCCGATTATTAACCCGCTACTTGTCTTGGAAAAGCACACCCAAAGCGGTTTGTTAACTGCTCCTCCTCCCGGTTTGACTCAGACAGAAATCTCTGTAGACCAGTTGAACCGCCCTGATTTCACTTTCACAGATTCAGATTATTTAGAGCTGTTAGGTGGCTTAGACTTTGCACTGCCGGCTTTTGGGACATCGCTGCGATCGCGCAGCAGTTTAGAGCAATTAAGAACCGCTGCGGGAAGCTCCTTTTTAGGAAACGCTGCGGCAATAATAAATGCTCTCGATTCATCGCAAGCTAACCAATTAGTAGGCGACGATGCCAACAATACAGCCTCAGGTTTTGCAGAGGGCGATATTATCACTGGCAATGGGGGAAACGACACTCTCAGCGGCAACAAAGGCAACGATATTATCAGCGGTGGCGCCGGCAACGACCAGCTATTCGGCGGCAAAGGGGATGACAATTTGAACGGTGGAGAAGGAGACGATACGCTCATTGGGGGAGGGGGTGCGGATCTCTTAATTAGTGGCACTGGACGCGACGTATTGGTGTTAGCAGCAGGCGCCGGTACAGATACATTTATAGACTTTCAAAAGGGTCAAGATTTAATTGGTTTGAGCCGAGGTTTGAGCTTCAACCAACTGAGAGTTACTCAAGGCGATTTTTCAACGACGATCGAAATTGTCAGTAACGGCGAAGTTCTTGCGAATATTCTCGGCTTTTCAAGCAGTCCGCTAACAGCTAGTGATTTTATTTCAATTTAGTTGGCGGCTGGGAATATAGATATTCGGTAGGGACACAACATTGTTGTGTCCTCATTTTATCTTATGAACCCCACACAGAGTTTATACTCATTCCATGATTAAAAACATCAATATTCCTGCTGGGGCGGGTTCACCGAAATCTCGAAAAAGTAGTGCAGACATTGGTAAACCCGCCCCGCCCGGCTGTTATAATTATAGCAACCGGACTTGATATTAATCGAAATCGTCCAGTCCAGGCCTGGGCATGGATGCTAATTTTTTCTCATCTTCTAAGGGCAGAAAGAAAATGGTTAGCATACCGGGAATCACAGCCAGCGCGCTCATCAAAAAATAATTTTGATAACCGAGATACGCCTGCAAGTAGCCGCTAAAAACGCCCGGAATCAGCACTCCTGCGGCCATAAAAGCCGTTGTAATTGCATAGTGAGATGCTTCGTATTCAGGGCGGACAGTCCGCATCAAGAACACTGTATAGGCAGCTACGCCAAGTCCGTAAGTAAATTGCTCGATCGAATTTACAGCATAAGCCCATTCAATCCCCGGTTGATTGATTGCCAACAGCCAATACAGCACGTTAGTTGAATTTTGCAGAATTGCCGTCGGCCACATCCATTTTTTCAATCCTTGTTTAGCAATCAAATAGCCGCCCAGCAAACCTCCAATTAACAGAAACATTACCCCGATCGTACCCGATAATAGACCCATGTCCGATGTAGAAACTGCTAATCCTCCTTTGTCCACTTTATCCATTAAAAATGGCGGAGCCATTTTAAACGTCAAGGCATCGCCTAACCTAAAAATCAAGACATAAGTAACAATCCAACCAATTTTATCTTGCTGAAAATAAGTTTTAAAGGCTTCGATAAAGCTTGTTGTTTGTTGGGGGGTGTCGGATTCCAGATCGTAATTTCGAGGATAGGGAAGATACCACCGCTGAAAGAGATATATCAGCACAAATATAATCGCACAAATGCCAAAGGCTGTCGCCCATCCGTAGTTAAGCGCAGACACGCTAAAACCCGAACCGAAAAGTGACAGCGGAATGTCTTGATATATTTTGGTGTCGCCTGTATTTCCGGTGACTAAATGCTGTTCGGCCAGTTTCCCGGCTAAGAAAACCAATACACCGCTACCGGCAATGACAGCACCTCTATAAGCCGTGTTGCGAACGCCGACAAACAAGGCTTGCTGGTCTTTATTGAGAGTGTTTAAATAAAATCCGTCAATGGCGATGTCGTGAGTAGCTGACACAAAGGCGATCGCCGTAAAGATAACAAGCGATATAATAATCGGTGCCGGCGTTAATACGCCAAAAGCTAGGAAAGCAAACAGAAAAGCACAAATGATTTCGGTTGCTAAAATCCATTTGCGTTTGGTGGAATACAAATCAACAACTGGCCCCCACAAACCTTTTAAAACCCAAGGAAAAGACAAAAGACTTGTCAATCCGATGGTCTCGTTGTCGGTTCCCATACCTTTCAAAAAAATCACCGACATTAAATTAACGACGGTGTAAGGGAGACCTTGAGCGAAGTACAATACTGATACCCACAATCCAGCGTTTTGCTTTTTTTCCATTGCAAATATATTTTGGCGAGTTACTTATCTAATTTACTGAGTGCGATCGACAATTCCGGTCAATTAAACCCCTTGCATCACAGTATATGTCATTCCGATGCCAGCGGCAGCCATATAAATAGTGTATTTTAGCATCATTCTGACTCACAAATATTTTCATTTTTGGAATAAGCCTGCAAAAGATGTTCTCCGTTAAAATGAACGAGGTAAGCCCGAACATTCTTGTTCCAGTCATAAGTGCCATAGGTTCGCAGCAGTTCCAAAGCACTTTCTTCTATCTGATATGCAGTTTTTGAACTATTCACCGGACGTTCGGGACTGTCAGGATTGACAACAATTAAACCTGCATCTAGAAACTGATGCACCGTCGGGCGACGCACAGTTTTCTGCGTATTTGGTGCATATTTTTTACCGTATTGCTGATCCATAAATTCCATAATTGGTGTGATTCCCCGAAGTGGAGATTTTGCCAATTCCCAAGTATCCTTTGGCTTGAGGTCAAGCAAAGCCAGAAGGGTTAAGGCGGAACGTTCGTTAAGCTGACCTTTTGGAAAACCCAGCGCTGCAAGTATTTCTAGAGATTCATCAATACGGTTCTTGATTGTGATTGGGCTATTTTCTAACGGATTGGTCGCGTTCAGCAGTTGTGTCTCGACAAGTCGATCGATCTCCCGCTGTGTAGGAAATATTTCTCCTATTTGAGCGCCAAGTAGAAGTAATTGCTCTAGATTAGGATACTTCAAATTGCGTAAATCCGTAGCATTAACTTGAGTGTGTCCGTTGAACAGTCGGAAAAACGCATCTACCAAACTCGAATTTAGATAAACGGCCAATCCCCGCGCCAGGGTGAGGTCTAATCCGCGTCCCTGTTGGTGAAAGTAATTCAAATGGTTCTCAAAACCAACGCTAGAACTATTAATTTTATTGGCATCCCAGACAACTGCAACAATTCGCTTTTTCTCTTCCTTTGAGGAGAAGCGCTTGCTCAAAACATAATGTTCGTTAGGTACGAGGAGTGCAGCAGTTTTTTCCGTGACCGCTAAAGCTTGATGCTTTCTCGTTGCGGTGGGATATTCAACACCGCCAGTGGAGAAGTGTGCGGGATAAATTAGGGGAACTGTACCGTTCTCAGGTTTTAGCCGCAAGTCAGAGCGAACACGAAAATCTACAACTTTTCCGGTAGAAACTGTTAAGCCTAATTCCTCTAGGGTGCAAGTAAATTGAGCTATTTTCTCGACTATTTTCTGGCTGACAGAATCCGGTAAAATCCGAATAAATTGCTCGGAATCATTGGGATTAATTAGGGCGGTATAGGGCAGTTGGTAAGACAAAACCAGGTCGTCGCCCGCGCTGCTGCTTGAGGTAATTAGTACAGTATCTGGCTGTTCTATTTGTTTGGTGGCGCGCACAATAATAGTTTCTTGCAGCACCGCATCATCGCGAAATGGCAACTGTCGGGATTCAAAAATGTGTACTTGGCGTAAAGCCATCATTTCAAGGAATACTTTGCGGAAATCTCGAAAGTATAAACCGTTGCAAAAGCTGCGGGGAGTAATCGACACTAATTCACCGTTTGGTTTGAGCAGGTGAGCTGCAGCAACTGTAAAGCCAGCGTAGAGATTGCTGGTTTCTAGTCCTATAGAACGCAGCAAGGTGCGGGCTTGGGATTTAGCGTCTATCTTGGCATAGGGAGGATTGATAATTGCATGGGTGAATTCCCGTTTTACTGGCTGTGTAAATAGATTGGGATGCAACATATCGGCGCTGTCTTGAATAAAATCAATTTTGCGAACCTCACAAGTAAAAGATATCCCAAAACGCTGACATTCAATACTGCACAATTCTAAGGTTTGCTTGAGGTATTCAATCAAAATAAGGTCGATTTCATAAGCTGTAACGTGCAGGCTACGCGGTCGGTTGGGGCGCTGACAAAGCTCGCAAACAACTGCTGCTAACAGGGAACCAATTCCTGCACCGGCATCTAAAAGCGATATATCGAGACAGTTAAATTCAAACATTCCCGCCATCAAACTTGCGACTGAGGAAGGTGTTAAAAATTGTCCCTTTTCTCCTCTCTGGCTTTGCTGCAACTTTCGGGTTGCTTCTTGGCGCCAGCCATCTACTCGATCGAGTAAATTGCTTGCAGTTGAGTAGCTGTTACCCGGAAGGGCTAGCGTTTGAAATTGCGGTACTATCATTTGTTCAAAAAGTGCGTTAGCGAAGCCCTCGAAGAGGATCGCCAGTTCAGTGTATTTTCGTCCAAACTTTCACCATTGTGCGAAAATGTCAAGCGGACGCTCAAACCAAAAGTCCGTAAAGGACTGTTAAACGCTCTCTCACACATTTCTGATGCGAAATACCAAAACATTCTTTTTGTCAAGCTTGTTCCTGATTGGCTTAACAATTAGTTTTCTGCTGACTCCTGGTTGGTTCTCCAACTTCCCATCCCGCGCGATCCTCTTCGAGGGCTTCGCTAACGCAACTATGCCCCCACAAACCCAAACCGCCGAATTTCGTGCCTTCTGGGTGGACGCCTTCAACCCCGGCTTCAAAACTCCTCAAGAAGTCACAAAATTGATCGCAGACGCGCAGCGGGCAAATGCCAACGCGATCGTCGCCCAAGTCCGCCGCCGTGGCGATGCTTTTTACACGAGTGCGATCGAACCCCGCACCCTCGATCCCAACGTTCCGGCGGGTTTCGATCCCCTGCAAGATTTGATTGACAAAGCCCACGCCGCAGGCATTGAAGTACACGCTTGGATGGTGACGCTGCCGGTGGTTTCGGGCACCAAACTTCCCGTCGGTCACGTTTGGCAACAACACGGGCCTTCGGCCCCAGGAAACGACAATTGGGCGATGCTGACTTACGGTGGGGAAGCCCAAGGCTATCTCGATCCCGGTCATCCAGACGCCGTAGATTATACTGTTTCCGTCTATTTGGACTTGCTCAAGCGCTACGATGTGGACGGCGTACAGTTGGATTATGTGCGCTACGGCGGGCCAACTTGGGGCTACAATCCGACTGCGATCGCCCGTTTCAATCAGCAAACAGGTCGATCGGGCAAACCCGCACCCACCGATCCCGCGTGGATGCAGTGGCGGCGCGAACAGGTGACAAATTTAGTGCGGAAGCTTTATGTAGAAAGCCTTGCGATTAAACCGCGCGTTAAAATTACTGCCGCCACGATCGCCTGGGGAGACGGCCCGCAAAACGATGCAGGGTGGTATCAAACGCAGCCTTACAAAGAAGTTTTGCAGGATTGGCGCGCTTGGCTGGAAGAAGGGATCGTAGACATGGCGATGCCGATGACTTACCAGCGCGAGTACAAACGATCGCAAAAACTTGCTTACGACAACTGGATCGAGTACGCCAAAGACCACCAGTACAACCGCCAAATTGCGATCGGCCCCGGCAATTACCTCAACTACATCGAAGACACCCTAGCGCAGGTTCGCCGCGCCGAACAGCCTTCTGCGAAAGGGAATAACCTAGCGGGTACGGTGCTGTATTCCTACGCTAGCAGCAACGTGTACACGAATGTGGAACTGCGATCGGGCGGTAGCGGTGATTTGCCCCGCCAGCCTTGGAAATACGTTCCCCAAAGCAACGATTTGTTTTACACCGCGCTTTCTGTGCCGAGTCAATACGTTGATGCTGCGACGGGCAAAACCTATGAAACTCAGCCTGTGTGGGCGACAGCAGCAGCGGTGCCCGATATGCCTTGGAAGTCGCGGCCGACTACAGGTGCGATCGCCGGAAATTTGCAGCGGTGCGCTCAAACTTGCGACGGTGCGAGCTTGACATTGCAGTCGATCGATGCTGCTGGCAAGATGCGTCAACTGCGCGCGGATGGTAAAGGATGGTTTGGGGCGATAGAGCTTTCTCCGGGAACTTATCAGTTGAAAGTTGATGGCCGTCAGATTCAACAAACTGTTAATGTTGTCGCCGGTGAAGTCACAAAAGTGAATTTCGGAGCCTCTTAATATCTTTTTAGGGTGCGCCGAGGTGCGCTATTGCGATCGACTTATATCATGTCCGATCGAGTGACCGCGATTAAAAGGGCGGGTTTTTGAGATTGTCAATTATTGGCAGATATTTTTCGTGAACCCGCCCCTACCGTATTAGGGGTAATAGACCGGACATAATATTAGAGCGTATCCCGGGTTTATAGAACCCATTTAGGATCTTTTTGTTGTCTCACAAGCCTTTGAGGTATCTAGGCTGTATCTGGTTTGATGCCTGTTAGCTTAAAGTCCTGACTCTGGTATTAAATCCTCTGGTAAAACGATCCCCTCAAAACCATATAGTTCGCTCAAGAAGATACCAAATGGGTTCTATAAAGTTTCTAAGATTTCTGACTTAGGGAATCTTACTTTTGCGAGTGAAGCATACTTATCTGCTTCAGAGCGATAGCCAGCCGCACAAGCTACGACGGTAGTAAAGCCTTTTGCAGAAAGACCCAACAGGCGATCGTAATTGACAGGTTCAATTCCTTCCATTGGACAGGTGTCAACACCAAGCAATGCAGCACTGGTCATAAAGTTGCCCAGTGCAATATAAGTTTGGCGCGTTGACCAGTCATTGATATTAAAACTGCGGCCACCATCAACCAAGTCACTGACGATTAGACTCCGATATCCTGCCATTGCCTCTACAGTCCCGCCCCGCAGCTCGACAGTGCGAGCCATAAAGCGATCGACATCCTCGGCACTGAGATTCTTTTTAATCGCGAACACGACATAATGAGAGCAATCAGTAACCTGTGACTGATTCCAGGAGAGGGGTTTGAGCTGTTCTTTAAGTTCCGAACTCGTAATAATCAGAAATTTCCAAGGTTGAAGCCCATAAGAAGATGGTGTTAACACTAACGCATCTTCTAAAGCTGTCCAGATTTCTGGAGCAATTGTTTTGGCTGGATCGAACTGTTTGGTGGCATATCGCCATTTGAGATGTTCGAGTAAGTCTGTCGTAGTAATGTGATTCATTTCTTTTACTTAAGAGATTGCTATTAATCATGGTTGAAACGGATAATTACAGGCTGGCTGCAAATAATCCTGGTTCAAATGAAATGATAACGGAAGCGGTCTGCAAAAAGTAGCGAGCAGGTCGATTTGATCCCCCGACAGACTAATTTTTAGCTAATTCCTAATCGCTTTCTAGGATGCTTGCGAGCAAAGCTTGCTGAGCGTGCATCCGATTTTCTGCCTGATCCCAAACGCGCGATTGACTGCCTTCAATCACTGCATCGGTAATCTCTTCATCTCGGTGTGCGGGCAAACAGTGCAATACAATTGCATTCTTATCTGCTAACTTCAGCAATTGTTCATTTACCTGATAGGGTTCAAATAAAGGAATTCTGATTTTTGCTTCCTCTTCCTGTCCCATACTCGCCCAAACATCAGTATAAATCACTTGAGAATTCTTAGCAGCAGCTTCCGCATCAGCAGTCACAGTAACTTCTGTTTTTCCCTGAGCAATTGCCTTAGCTTTTTCCACAATCTCAATATTCGGACCGAAATCTTCAGGACAAGCAATTCTGACATTTATCCCGGTCATTGCACAGCCCAGCATCAGCGAATTTGCCATGTTGTTACCGTCGCCAAAATAAGTCAGGGTCAATCCTTCTAGCTTGCCAAAACACTCTTTTACTGTCATTAAATCCGCCAGCACTTGGCATGGGTGTTCGTCATCTGTCAGCGCATTAATCACAGGAATTTTCGCATAGTTGGCAAAAGTTGCTAAGTCCTTTTGCTCGAAAGTCCGAATGGCCAAAATGTCTAAATATCTGTCTAAAACCCGGGCTGTATCTACCAAAGGTTCCCCGCGGCTGACTTGTGTAACGTTGGGATTGAGGTCAATCACTTGCCCTCCCAATTTATACATTGCCACTGTAAAACTTACCCGCGTCCGCGTTGAAGCTTTGGAAAATAACAAGCCGAGAACTTTATTGCGTTTCAGCTTGACCATTCCCGATTTTAAACTGGCTGCTAGATCCAGCAAATAATTTAATTCGTCAATGGTTAAATCTGCCAGACTTAATAAATCTCGCCCTTTTAAGGAATCCATGCTTTCCCCCACACACAAATTTTTAACTTTGTCTTAAATCTTAGCCCGCAGAGGCGGGTTTTGTTTGTGTAACCCGTAGTTGACATCTGCGGGTAAGGTTTATGCGGGCAATTGCTCGATCGCGCGATCGATCGAATCGCAACCTTGTTCAACCGTTTCTACCACAGCCAACACCCCCCGCAATTCCCCAGCGCCGGGGAAACCCTTAGCATACCAGGTTAAGTGCTTGCGCGCTTGGCAGACACCGCTTTCACCTTTATATTCCCACAAAGCCCGCAAATGTTCCTTAGCACATTCGAGGCGTTCAATTGGTGTCGGAGCTATCTTTTCTTCACCAGTTTTCAAGAAATAATCAACTTCTCCCACCAAAAAAGGATAGCCCAAAGTTCCCCGCGAACACATCACTCCATCGGCGCCGGTTTCTTCCAGACATCGCATCGCTGCTTCCACTGAAAAAATATCCCCGTTAGCAATAACTGGAATCGATAAAACTTCTTTCACTCGCCGAATCCACTCCCATTTTGCCTGGCCGGTGTAACCTTGCGATCGAGTGCGGCCGTGTACGGTAATCATTTTTGCTCCCGCATCTTCCATCCGCTTCGCAAATTCCAAAATATTAATTTCTTTGTCAGTCCAACCGATTCTAGTTTTAACCGTGACAGGAACATCTACCGCTTCCACCACAGCCCGCACAATTGCCTCGGCAGTTTCCGGATCTCGCAGCAGGGAAGAACCGCCGCCGTTTTTAGTAATTTTGTTAACCGGACAGCCCATATTAATATCAACAGTATCCGCTCCTTCTGCCACTGCTTTCTGGGCCGCTTCTGCTAAGAAATCCGGCCGGCAGTCAAACAATTGAATGCTAATCGGGCGCTCGTTCGGGTCAACTTCCATAATTCTCGGCAGTTGCTTCACGTAGTGCAAACCCGTAGCGTTCACCATTTCCGTGTACATCATCGAATCCGGCGCGTAGCGGCGCACCAGGCGGCGAAATACCAAATCGGTAACGCCGGATAAGGGCGATTGCAGGACGCGGCTTTTAACTTCAAAATCGCCGATTTTGAGCGGAGTTGCTAACCTTTCTTTTAATTCGGGAGATAGAGCAAGCATAGTCGATCGCACTTAAATTATAATATCTGTATATTATACTACACTTCCGATAGTTGACCGTTGTTAACTATATTTTTAGCCGATTATTGAGTGACAGCTAAAAGTATATTTAACCTGACCGCAATGCCTATTTTACTGATCCCGATCGCCCGAATTTGAATATTGTTAAACCAGGGCCCAAAGCCCAACCTCGACGACATTTAAAACTCTGTGCCGCTGCTGCTTGACTTTCGATCTATCTATGGGGTGTTGCCATCAATCGGGGATCTACCTAGTAAGAGTGTTGCCCAAGTCATATTTTTCTTGTTTAATTGTGCCGAATGCTCTGGCTGCCTTCGGCTCCGGCTGCCTTCAGACGACTAATGCTTAAATTTATTGGGATTCTGCAAAAGCCTTACATCAGATCGTTTTAAACTACAATTGGTGGATTCCTGACGACGCCGATCGAACATTAAAAAAATTGTAGAGAATTCCTATGGACGCCGCAGCACTCTGGCAACGCTATCAAGACTGGCTTTACTATCACGAGGGATTGGGACTTTACCTCGATATCAGCCGCATGGGATTCGACGACGCTTTCGCAGCAGCACTGAAGCCCAAATTTGACAAAGCTTTCAAAGACATGGCAGCTTTAGAAGCAGGTGCGATCGCCAATCCCGACGAAAACCGCATGGTGGGCCACTACTGGCTGCGAAACCCCGATTTAGCTCCCACTCCAGAATTAAAACAAGAAATAGTCGAAGGGATTGCACAAGTCGAAACATTTGTCAAGAAACTTCAAAACCGCGATATTAAACCGCCCTTTGCTCCGCAATTTACCGACATAATTTCGATCGGCATCGGTGGTTCGGCCCTGGGCCCCCAATTTGTCGCCGAAGCTTTATCCCCAGACATTCCGCCCCTAGCAATTCATTTTATCGACAACACTGACCCGGCGGGGATCGATCGAATCCTCAACAAAATCAAAGACAAACTCGCCAGCACCCTAGTAATTACTATCTCCAAATCCGGCGGCACCCCCGAGCCCCGCAACGGCATGATTGAAGTTCAAAAAGCCTTCGTCGCCCAAAAACTCGACTTCGCCAAACAGGCAGTTGCCATCACTGGAACAGACAGCAAACTAGACAACTTAGCCAAATCCCAAGGCTGGATTGGCAGCTTCCCGATGGCCGACTGGGTGGGAGGGCGCACTTCGGAACTGTCAGCAGTAGGACTTTTGCCCGCAGCTTTGCAAGGCATCGACATTCAGGCGATGCTCGACGGCGCTAAAGTGATGGACGAAGCTACCAGAATTCCCGACATTAAAAACAATCCCGCCGCCCTGTTAGCCATGAGTTGGTATTTTGCGTGCAACGGACGCGGCGAAAAAGACATGGTAGTTTTGCCTTACAAAGACTCCCTGCTATTGTTCAGCCGCTATTTGCAGCAATTAGTCATGGAATCTCTAGGCAAACAGCAAGATTTAGACGGCAACACAGTTCATCAAGGAATCGCAGTTTACGGCAACAAAGGCAGCACCGACCAACACGCCTACGTCCAGCAACTGCGAGACGGCGTGCCGAATTTCTTCCTAACATTTATCGAAGTTTTGGAAGACAGGCAAGGCATTTCCCCAGAAGTAGAAACCGGCGTCACTTCGGGAGATTATTTGTCTGGTTTGTTGCAGGGAACTCGACAAGCTTTGTACGAAAATCACCGAGATTCGATTACTGTCACAATTCCCCAAGTCAACCCGGAGACAGTAGGAGCATTAATCGCCCTCTACGAAAGAGCCGTAGGTTTTTACGGTTCCTTGGTGAATGTCAATGCCTATCACCAACCGGGCGTCGAAGCAGGCAAGAAAGCGGCCGCTGCTGTATTGGACTTGCAGCAACGGGTACTGCAAGTGCTCAAAGACGCACAAAAACCTCTGTCTGTCTCAGAAATAGCCAAAAAAGCAGGAAAGCCAGAGCAAATCGAGACAATTTACAAAACTCTGCGGCATTTGGCAGCAAACGGGCGCGGCGTAGGTGTGGAGGGAACATTAGGGCAGCCTGCTACTTTAACAGCAAGTTATAAACAGAATTAAACAGTAGAATTAAAAATTAAAAGTGACTAATTTCACTTTTAATTTTTAAGGTTTAATTTTTAAATTCCCCTCATGCCCTTGACGATTCTGGTTGCTGACGACGATTTCGCGACTCGCTTGTCGATTACCGATTATCTGGAAATTACCGGATACTCTGTAATCCCTGCTGAGAATGGCAAAGAAGCTTTAGGTTTGGTAGAGGAATTTCAGCCCCACTTGATTGTTACCGACATTACAATGCCGGAGATGGATGGCTACGAATTCGTGCGGCGAGTTCGGACTCGTCCGGCTTTCCGCTTGCTGCCGGTGATTTTTTTGACGGAACGCACGAGCACGCAGGAACGGATTCGCGGCTATCAGATGGGGTGCGACAATTATCTGGCTAAGCCTTTTGAACTCCAAGAATTGGGGGCGGTAATTCGCTCTTTGCTCGATCGCTACGCTCTAATCGCTCAGGCACCGTCTCATTCCCCAAAACCAGAACCGACGCCAACAGAGGCCCGCAGCAGAGCCAACAGCCAGCCAGAAGCGGATTTTTTTACTCAAAAGTCAGAAACCGACGATCGCGCATACACAGGCCAAAATGCTCCGAGTTTGACTCAGCGAGAGCGAGAAGTGCTAGATTTGCTCACAGAAGGTCTTTCTAATATTCAAATAGGCGATCGGCTCCACCTGAGCCCTCGAACTGTCGAAAAGCACGTCAGCAGCTTGTTCAGAAAAACTGAAAGCAACAACCGAGCAGAACTCGTTCGCTTTGCGATGGAACACCACTTAGTCAGATAACCGCAAACGCTCGCTCGTCGAATAAAATCACCTGCAAGGGTCACACAAACATGAATAACAGCATAATCAACAATTACTTAAAAAATCAGAAAATTCTATATGCGGTCGCACTAGCAGCTTCCCTTGTTTACTGTATTGCCATGACATCAATGGGAATCACCAAGTTTTACAGCGTTGTACAGGGTGGAGAAAACTATCACGAGTTCCCGACCCACGGTATCAGTCTCATCCGAGTTATAATTAACGGTTCTTACTTGATAGCAACAGTTACATATATTATCTGGTTAATTCTAAAAAAGCAGACAAGTTCCAGCTTTCTAGACATTTACAAGTATGCAATCCCCTTCCTGGCACTTGCCCTCATAGCTTATCCCCACAGCAGTGACATTTATTTGTACTTGCATTACGGAGCGATGAGTTTACATAAAATCAATCCTTATCTTAATAGTTCCAATAGCTTCGTTTCTAACTTATCTCCCTTCCTCCACTGGCGGCAAACTTCTACCTACGGCCCGGTTTCTTTATTCTTTTTTGCCCTATCAGCACTTGCTGTACCAATTAGCCCTTTACTAGCAGTTTATCTTTTTAAAATAATCTGCGTGTTGGTACACACACTCAATGCCTACTTAATTTGGCGCTTGCTAACAAATTCTCAAAACCGTAACCTCATCACACTCGCCTATTTAGTCAATCCCATGCTAATGCACGAGCAAATAGCTAATGCTCACCTTGACGTTTTAGTCGCTAATACATTGATTATTTTAATAGGATGTATTTATTACCAACGTTATGTTTTTGCAATTTTAGCAATTTGGGTGGGTTTTCTAGTAAAAACCTTACCTATAATTTGGTTGCCTTTAGTTTTTGCTCTCCTCTGCAAGCAGCGTCGGTGGAGAGATTTAGCAGCATCAGTCTTGCTTTCTTTATTAATTGTCGCGGTAATAACTTATACATTTATGCCAACAGTTTCAGCTTGGAGAAGTATTTTAAATCCGGCAACAGCCGAGGAGACAGCTCGATCGTTTCACCATGCGATCTATTTTTTCTTTATCAATTTTTTGCCCAATGTAAGTGTTGAAGCCAGGGAAAATATTCTATCATTATTCAAATATTTTACGTATGTAAGCTGGATAGTTTACTATGCAGGGACGTTAATTAAATCCTACTTCCGCAAAAATGATTCGGAAATTAATTTGGTATCTGATATTGGATGGACTACTCTCATTTTGTTTTTGTGTGCTACACCTTGGCTAATGTCTTGGTATCCATCTATTTTGCTGCCAATTGCTGCTTTGAGTATCAATTCTCCCCATTTTGTAGTGACAAGTTTAATTTTTTCTTTATCACCAACTATCATTTTGGGAACGGGATCTGGAACAACTATGATCTCCCTAGCTACAATTTTGGTTAGCGTTTTCCTCCCTACAGCCTGGCTAATATTCGGGAGGAGAAGGGCACTTTTTTAAATTGATTGCTGGCTGCCGACTCTTAATTTTTCCAGACTGATAACGTACTCCAACAAACCCTCGGAAGCGTCCAGCAGCAAATCAATTACTCTATCGAATCCCTCCGGGCCGCCGTAGTAAGGGTCTGGCACTTCTTTAAGGTCGTATTTCTGGCAAAAATCGCACATCAAACGCACTTTATCTTTATACTTTCCCGCATTATCAAGAGCAAGAATATTCCGATAATTTTCCCGATCCATCGCCAGAATCAAATCAAACTTCTCGAAATCTTCCCTTTTAAATTGGCGGGCTTCGCCTAACAATTCAATTTCTCGCTTCCTCGCTGCCAATGCCATCCGCCTGTCAGGGGGGCTGCCAATGTGATAGCTACCTGTTCCGGCAGAATCGCAGGTGATACGATCGCTCAAACCAGCTTGTTCAATTAAGTGATTCATAATATTTTCTGCTGAGGGCGATCGGCAGATATTTCCGAGACAGACAAATAATAATTTAGTCATTAGTTAGTAGTTATTAGTTATTAGTTATTAGTTATTAGTCAGTCAACAGTCAACAGTGCTAATTTGTAAGGTGCGTCGCTTTCAGAGTCAATCTGCAAGTTCCATCGAACATGGAGCAGCGACGCACCTTACTATAGCGGTTTTCCAGAAAGTTTAATCAGTCAACCGTCAACAGTCAACAGTCAACAGTCAACAATTGACTGATGACTAATGACTAACCGAAACCGGGGAGATTCAGTCCGCCGGTGAGTTCTTCCATTTTCTCCCGCATCGTCATCGTAGACTTAGCGTAAGCATCCTGCATCGCCACCGTGACGAGTTCAGAAACCACATCAGCACCTTCACCGAGGGCATCCGGCGAAATTTCCACGCGGCGGGGTTCTTGGTTGCCGCTGAGAAAAACCTTGACCAAGCCGCCGCCTGCTGTTCCCTCAATTTCCATGACATCCAACTCTTCTTGGAGCTTTTTAGCTCCTTCTTGAACCTGCTGAGCTTTTTTGAAAGCTTCAGTCAGTTCTTTCATTTTGCCCAGGCCGAAGCCAAATCCTTGTCCTGATTTTGTCATAACTACTTTTTGATTGTGTGTAGGCTGGCAGTCTGCCGTTTCCGTATTACTTCAATGATGCCTTAGAAGGGAAACTCTCCCAGTATTCTAACTTCTGGCTCCAACAACAGCGACCACCGCTGCTCGACTTGCTGTTGAACGTGGCGAATCACTTGAAAAATATCATTGGCCGTTGCCGACCCGCAGTTAAGAATAAAATTAGCATGGCGCTGAGCTACTTGCGCCCCGCCGATCTGGTATCCCTTCAGTCCCGCTTGTTCGATGAACCAACCTGCAGTTTTGGGGCCGGGGTTGCGGAAGACTGAGCCACAGCTCGGTAAGTGGTAAGGTTGAGTTGTCCGCCGCTGGCTGAAATGGCTATTAGTTTCTGCCATTACTTGCGATCGGTCGAATCCCGGCTGTAACTGGAAAGTCGCTTCTGTTACTAGCCGATCGCCCCCTTGCAGCACCGAAGTCCGGTAGCGGTACTCCAACTCTTGGGGAGTCAGAATTTCCACCTTACCACCAGGGGATAGGACGCGAGCGTTGACCAGAATATCAGCAGTACAGCCTCTGTGAGCGCCTGCATTCATCACCACAGCCCCTCCCACGCTGCCCGGTATGCCGACTGCCCATTCGAGACCTTTCCAGCCGCGTTTAGCCGCCAACCAAGCAAGGCGGGGAATTGACTCCCCCGCCCCGGCTGTAACTTGACCTGTGTCTGGATTAAAATTCACCTGTTTGAGGTAGCGAGTGGCGACGACCAAACCGGACAAACCCCGATCGCTCACCAACAAATTAGAACCCGCACCCAGCAGAGTCACCGGCACTCCTTCATCGTGTGCCCAGGCAAAACTTGCTTGCAAAGCCTCCATACTGCAGGGAGCAACGTACCACTCGGCAGGGCCACCGACTCGGAACGAAGTCAGGCCCGCCAGCGAAACTTGGGAGTTAATCTTGCAATCAGTTCCCCGCAAAGAAATAGGAGAATACACTCGCCGATTGTCCTTAACAGAGGAGTCATTCGAGATAGTCACCATCTTGAAAATCCTTAAAAATACCTGCGAAGAGAAGACGTGGTTGAAAATTCCTTTACGTAACTTATGCCGCCCTTTTGAGCGAGCCGCTCGAGTCAGCAGTGTCGGTACAACCTGCACCGCCCTAGCTGTCGATCAACTCGAAGGGGCGGGCGATTGAGCTAATCCGGGCGATCGGCTTGTTGATAAAAAGCCATAACCTCTGGAATAATCTGATTCAGATTGCCAGCACCCAAAAACAGAGCCAAATCTCCCGGTTGCAGATTTTCGGTTAAAAACTTACTTACCGACTCCAGGGAAGACTGAAACTCAACCTCTCGGCCTTCTTTAGCAATCAAATCAGCAACCTGCTGCCCGCTAATCTCTCCTAAATTCGCTTCCCCAGCACTATAAATATCGCAAGCCACAACCAAATCAGCATCGCCAAAAGATTGAGCAAATTCTGGCAAAAAAGTCAGAGTCCGGCTGTAACGGTGGGGTTGAAAAATGGCAACCACTCTTCGGGATTTGGGATTCTTTTCGCTACCTTCGATGCGCAAGCGAGCCGCCGCCAAGGTGACACGAATTTCGCTGGGGTGGTGGGCGTAGTCGTCCACAAACAGGATGTCATTGTGAAAACCCCGCACCTCAAAACGGCGGCGAGCGCCTTCAAACCCGGCAATCGCTGTGGCAATCGCCGAAAACTCTAACCCCAACAATCGACCCACTGCTACCGCAGCTAGTGCATTGCTGAGATTGTGTGTGCCTAGTAACTTCAACTCCATTTCCCCTAGCAAAGCCCCTCGCTCCCAAATGCTGGCCTTGGTGCTTTCGGCTCCGTACTCCACGCCCGAAGCCGTGTAGTCAGCACCGCTTTCCGGCTGCAAGCTATAACTGACATGAGGCTGAAGGCAGTCTTTGACGATTTGGTCGTCAATGCAGCCCACCAAGGTTTGACAGTTTTGGGCAAACACCTTAAATGTGTCTATTACCTGGTCGAGGGTATCGTAATGGTCTGGATGATCCAGTTCCACATTCGTCACTATGCCAATTTTGGCTACCAGCTTGACGAGAGAACCGTCGGATTCATCAGCCTCGGCAACTAAGTAGGGGCCTTCCCCCAAACGGGCATTGCCTTGCCAAGCATTTACCTCGCCTCCTACCACGATCGTCGGGTCTAGACCCGCAGCCATCAGCATGAAGCCGATTAAGCTGCTAGTAGTAGTTTTGCCGTGAGTCCCCGCTACGGCTATGCTTTGGTAATCTTGAATTAACGCTGCCAACACATCCGAGCGATGAAAAATCGGACAGCCCAAATCTAAAGCAGCTCGATATTCGGCATTTGCCGGGTGAATTGCCGTCGAACATACTACTTGAGGTAATCCCGGAATTGCTTGGGCGCTTGAACCGTTGCCGTTCAATTGGAGAGCTTCGGCTGTCGCGACAGAAGCCCCTACCGTACCAGCGACTGCCGAGGATACGGCCCTTTCCTGTGGCCCGCGGTCGGGACTGCTACCGTTAAGGGCCGTTTGAAATAATTCAAAATTGTTGGCGTCTTGACTCCAAAAAATATGAGCTCCCATTCCTTGCAAGCGCTCGGTTATGTGACTCGATTTAATGTCGGAGCCGTACACAGGCAACTTGCGTTTAGCTAGAATGTAGGCAAGGGCTGACATCCCAATCCCACCAATGCCGATAAAATGAAATGGTCTACCGCTGAAATCAACAGAACTCGGCATCTTCGCTCCTCACACACCACACCACGCCAATAACACGCGATATCATATCAAGAATTGTTTTTTCAGGATACAGTTCGCTAGAGATTTTGTACAAAATTCTCTGCGCGTCCCGAGATTTGCGGGACTTGTAGAGATGTTTCTCTTGTATCCTATATGACTTAGTACCGAGTAGTTTTCCGGAACAGTCACAGCTCGAAAATTGCAGGTAACAGAAAACGGGGTCTGGGGTCTGGGCCAATAGACTAATTTTGGGTGGTTGCATACTCCTGCATTCTTTCTATTTCTATCCGCCTGCTGTGCTGGGATACCGCAGCAAAATCCCCACAACTTTTTTACCAAGATTGAGGGAAAACCCATAAGGATTTACAAACACTACCACGTATGACAAAATTTCGCTCATTTTATAGTGATCAATCTACTTTTACGGTCATTTTCTCCTGAAATTCAGAGATTGACACGCTCTCCGCTATAGTATATATTTTTACGCGACTGTATATATACAAGTTATGCAGTTAGTCGAAAAGCCATTTAGCAAACCAGATCGTTGGTTGGATTGAGAAGCAGATGGATGCTCTTGGCAGTCCTTAAAATTTTTACCACTGCGCTAAGTATATCTACTGTCAATTTGTTAGCCCGCCAACAAACGAATGCTCAGGCGGTCGATCGCCCACTCAAAACAAGTTGGGATTAATATGGGCAAGGTTAATCATCCAGTCCTAGACTCACTCGGAACACTCGGAAATCGGTTTTTTAACTCGGATTGTAAGGTTTGAACGAAGTAAGGAAGTTAAAAAACCAGGTTTCAGCGTCCAGGACGATCGTCAAAGCTACGGTCGTTCACGAGTTTGTCCCCGATGTGAAGCGAGGGTTTTATAATAAACGAGCTTATGGTTAACTATCAGCCGGTTCGTCCAAGGCGTGCATTTACAGGGGAGTTAAAGGAGGTCTTCTTCGCCTCCGTACCCCGAATCCACGCCTCTCGATCGAAGGCGTGGCGTTCCAGAGTTGGCGACTCGGGCCCATTATATTTCGGGAGCATCCTGATTTTCAATGTACTTTCTGGCACGTTGAAACAGTAATGAAGAAAGTGGCGGTGGTTCTGCGTCACTCAAAAAAGCCCTTGCCTTGAGGGAAAAATAAGCCTGCGGTCTAACGGTACTCGGCTGACCGTCAGGTTTGCTCACAAGCGTAAAAACATAAAATTTACGCGATGTGTGTATTAATCCTGATTTTTGGGAAATATGCGGAAAATAGCGATTTTGGGGGGGACTTTTGACCCGGTTCACTGGGGTCATGTGTTGGTGGCAGAGACGGCTGCAAGTCAATTTGGTCTCGATCGAGTCATTTGGGTACCCGATCGCTCTCCTCCTCACAAAGGGCGCCCGGATTTGGCAAGTTTCGAGCAGCGACGGGCAATGCTCGCTCTCGCAATTGGCGATCGCCCAGACTTCCTACTTTCGCCGCCGGAGGCAAATCCCAGAGGCAGTTCTTTTGCGATCGAGACCCTGCTGTATTTGCAAAAATTGTATCCAGGCTCGCGCTGGTACTGGATTATTGGTAGCGACGCACTCCTTACTCTCCCCAAATGGCATCGGTGCGGCGAAATTGGCGGGTTGTGCGACTGGTTGGTCGCCCCGCGTCCGAGTCAGGGAGATGGGGAAACAGGAGAAGCCGTGGAGATTGGGGGAGTGTCCGAGTGGGGAGATTATCCCGGTGGAAAGCCCCTCGATTCCGGGGGTGACAGGATGCAGGTTCAGGCAAATGCTGTTGGCTTTCGAGTTGCCGAACAAATGGCTCTTTTGGACGTGGAAATTCGCTGGGAGGTGCTGTCCATGCCTGCGATCGAGATTTCGTCGAGCCACATCCGCCGCTGCTGCGCCGAAAGGATCGACCTGCGCTACTTAGTCCCGGAAGTTGTCCGGGCTTATATTGCGGCCCATCAGCTTTACCAGTAACCAGCGGCCCAAAGACGAATGCCTTCTGGCTTGCGATTTCTGCCTTCTAAAAAAGTTTCAGCTTTTTTGATAAACACAAAAAGTTAGAAAGGATCGGCCTTTGCGATATGATCTTCTCTCATAAGTCAATTCTTAAATTTTTCCAAAATTTAAGCCTGAGCTAGGGGCTGCTATCGTTAGGAGGTACAAGGTGATTAGAGTCGCGATCAATGGTTTTGGGCGTATCGGCCGCAGTTTTGCACGCTGCTGGCTGGGCAGAAAAGATAGCCAGCTAGAACTGGTAGCTATTAATGACACTTCCGATCCCAAAACAAATGCCCACTTGCTGAGATACGATTCCATGATGGGAACGTTGAAGGATGTGGACATCAGTACGGATGAAAATTCGATTATTCTCAACGGCAAGACAGTTAAATGCGTGAGCGATCGCAATCCGCTCAACCTGCCTTGGAAAGATTGGGGTATTGATCTGATTATTGAAGCAACCGGCGTCTTTGTTGACCAGGCTGGTGCATCGAAGCATATCACAGCCGGCGCTAAAAAGGTGCTGATTACAGCTCCCGGCAAGGGACCTGAGGTCGGCACTTACGTGATGGGAGTCAACCACCACAACTACAAGCACACTGACTACACTGTCATCAGCAATGCTAGCTGTACCACTAACTGTCTAGCTCCCGTGCTGAAGGTGCTTCACGAAAATTTTGGCATCATCAAAGGCATGATGACCACTACCCACAGCTATACTGGCGACCAGCGCTTGCTCGATGCCAGCCACCGAGATTTGCGCCGGGCCCGCGCTGCTGCGATGAATATTGTGCCGACTTCTACCGGAGCGGCCCAAGCTGTAGCTTTGGTGATTCCAGAATTGAAGGGTAAGTTAAATGGCATCGCCATGCGCGTCCCGACTCCTAATGTGTCGGTAGTTGATTTTGTAGCTCAGGTAGAGAAAAAGACTTTTAGCGAGCAGGTAAATCAAGTTTTCAAAGAAGCAGCCGAAGGCCCGCTGAAGGGGATTTTGGAGTACAACGATTTGCCTCTTGTTTCTTGCGATTATCGCGGAAACGATGCTTCTTCGATCCTGGATTCCAGCTTGACGCTAGTTATGGACGGCGACATGGTGAAGCTGTTGGCTTGGTACGACAATGAGTGGGGCTACAGTCAGCGGGTGGTTGACTTGGCTGAATTGGTCGCCCAAAGGTGGGAAGCCTAGTATCCGAAGGCAGAAGGCTTTAGTGATTCGGCAGAAGGTAAAAATGCTGATATTTTGTACTTTTGAGTCGATTTCTAGCTGACTGGTTATTTCTGTTTTGGAGCGGTAGAAACTTTTGGCAGTTGATAGTTGGCGAGTAGAAGATGAAATATCGTAGGGACACGGCACTGCCGTGTCCTGCGCCCGATATCCGTATGCTGCTACTCCCAGCTATCGATCGAACTTTTTGCAATAATACTTCGATCGGGCTTTCGGGTCTGCTTGAGGATAAATTTGTTGTTTGTTTGGAGTAAGCGCTTAAACTGGCTCTAGTAAGTCCTCACAAAATCCCAAATATTAAAAATAATAAAAATTCCGACTATAAAAGTTAAAAAACTGGAAAAATAGCAACAGCTACGGTAGAGCTTTCAAAGCAAAATGTGGTATGAAAAAAGCATTAATTAGCGGTATATCAGGTCAGGACGGAGCTTATTTAGCTAAACTGTTGCTCGATCGGGGTTATGAAGTTTGCGGGACCTCCAGGGACGCCCAAATGTCTGGTTTCGGAAACCTAGCCCGTTTAGGCATCCGAGACAGAGTAAAACTAGAATCCATGTCTCTCAACGATTTTCGCAGCGTCTTGCAGGTACTAGCGAAAATTCAGCCCGACGAAGTGTACAATCTAGCAGGTCAAAGTTCCGTCGGTCTGTCTTTTGAACAACCCGTAGAAACCCTCGAAAGCATTGCCACAGGCACATTAAATCTGTTAGAAGCAATTCGGTTTACAGGCGGAAAAATTAAACTTTACAATGCCAGTTCCAGCGAATGTTTTGGGGATACTGGAGGCAGTGCAGCGGATGAAAATACGCCTTTTCGCCCCAGAAGCCCTTACGCCGTGGCAAAAGCAACGGCATTTTGGGAAGTAGCCAATTATCGAGAAGCGTACAATTTGTTTGCGTGTTCTGGTATTCTGTTCAATCACGAATCACCACTGCGGCCCGAGAGGTTTGTTACCCAAAAAATTGTATCTGTTGTGTGCCGAATTGCTGCGGGTAGTTCCGAAAAACTTCATTTGGGAAATATTTCAGTGCAGCGGGACTGGGGTTGGGCACCGGAATATGTTGAGGCGATGTATTTGATGTTGCAGCAGGAAGAACCGGACGATTATGTAATTGCCACAGGTGCAAGCTATCCTTTGGAGGAGTTTGTGCAGACAGCCTTTGTTGCTGCGGGTTTGGATTGGCGGGAACATTTAGTAACCGATGCTAGTCTCTACAGACCGACAGAGATTGCAGTTGGGAATGGAAATCCCGGTAAGGCGAAGCAAAAGTTGGGATGGGAGGCGAAGTATAAGATGCCTGATGTGGTGCGGATGATGGTGGAGGCGAGGATGGTTTGATGGAAAAGTATGGGGTGAAAATATGGCAGCAGGATATCCCACGGCTAATGAGTGGTATAAAGCCAATCGCAGAGAGTTGAAAAAATATCGAGGTGAGTGGATAGCTTATACTAACAAAGGGGTGATTAGTCACGATCGCGATTCTAGAAAAATGAAGGAGGGTTTTGATCCAAGCTCATCAAGCTTAGATTATGTAATTGAGCGTATATTTGAAAGCTAGTTTGTAGAACCTATCCGTTTTTATCCTGTGACAATATACAGGGTAAACGCATCTTAACTTTAACCCAAAATATGCTACAGTTAAATCCGACTAAATTTCAATGTAGTTTGTTGTAGTTGATGGGTGCTATCAATGGCAAGAGGTTTTAGTAAAGCTGTAACTTCCCAGGAAAAACAAACAGATTCATTGCCTTCAATGAATATTTTAAATGCCAGTTTTTTAAAACATTTTGCCAATTTGAACGACCCAAGAATAGAAAGAAGTAAAGAACACTTACTCAAAGATATTATCGCGATTGCGATTCTAGCTATCATCAGCGGTGCCGACGGATGGGTGGCGATAGAAGCCTATGGTAACGCCAAATATAAATGGTTAAAAAGCTTTCTAGAATTACCGAATGGTATACCATCTCATGACACATTTAGTCGAGTATTTGCCCGAATTGAACCGCAGCAGTTCCCAGAAGGTTTTTTGAGTTGGGTAAATGCGATAGTCGGGGAATTAGAACTAAACGTGATTGCCATTGATGGCAAAACAATAAAACAATCTTATGACCGAAATAACCAGCAAAAAGCGCTACATATAGTTACTGCCTGGTCTTCATCTCATCAATTGGTTTTAGGACAAAAAAAAGTCCCTAAAAAATCTAATGAGCTGACAGCAATTCCAGCATTAATAGAAATGCTAGAAATTGCCCAAGCGTAATAACCATAAATGCTATGGGATGTCAAAAAGACATAACATCTCTGATTATTAAGAAAAAAGGAGATTATATTTTAGCGTTAAAAGGAAATCAGAAACTCCTGTATAAAGCTGTAAAAGAATGGTTTGAATTAGCCCAAAAATCAGATTATTTAGGTAGAGAGTATAAGTATCATGAACAAGTAGAAGCTGGACATCATCGAGGGGAAAAAAGACAGGTATGGACTGTTGATGTATCTGAGTTACCACCTCTCCATAATCAAGCATTATGGACTGGATTAAAAACAGTTGTCATGATAGTTAGTGAACGACGGCTGTGGAATAAGACCACGACTGAAGCTCGTTTTTACTTGAGTAGTTTAAGCAGTAATGCTGAAAAAATTGCTGGGGCGATTCGCAGTCATTGGGGCATTGAAAATAGCTTACATTGGACATTAGATGTTACATTTTCTGAAAACAAGAGTCGCATTCGCAAAGATCATTCTCCCGAAAATTTTGCTCTCCTACGTCGGTTAGCTATAAATTTACTGAAACCAGAAAAAACTTCTAAACAAAGTCTAAAAATGAAACGGTATCGAGCGGGAATGGACAATAATTATTTAGTTAAAATGTTAAACTCTGCCAGTTAATGCTCGAAATTTAACACCTATCTAAGAAGGAAAATTATCCGGCTTTAAGAAGTTCAGAAAATCTTAAGGTTCTGATTTAATCTGCTCAAGTCGGGTTAAAATTAATAATTTTAAGAATATTTTTTTAGTTATTTAGTAATGCACAAATTCACGTTTTTGTCAAATTAATTTAGATGCGTTTACCCTGGTTTTGTTTTTAGGTTTAAAAGCCAGTAAATCAACAATATAATGGGTAAATAAAGAATGCTCTATTGAAACTGCTAAAAAAGTAAGATTAAGTTGGGCTGTGGGCCGTCAAAATACTCAATTCAATGCCTCACTGAAACCTTTGTACGATTCAAAGACTTTATTACACCACAACCATATCTCAAAGAACTCTGGAGCGATAGGTGTTTGGAGGGTTGACCTCGAACAAGAAGAAATAAACTGAATCACAGAGCTTGACAAATCATGGCTGGTTGAGGTAAAATATTTATTATATACTAATTTTTGTAATTTAAATCATCATAACCAAGGAGGATCGGGAATGCGCGTTGAAGATTGTTGTCAAAGAATTTTAAGCTATGTTCTTCCTTTGGTAGACGAAAAGCGAGAAGGCATTTGTATAGATGTTGGGGTGGGAACATTTGCATTTTACTGCGAGATGTTTTCTAGGCAGGGATTTAAAACTATCGCCGTTGAACCCCTCCCTGTGGAAGAAGTGCGGGTTTTGTGTCAATATAACGGCATCACTTTGATAGAAGCCTGTCTATCAGATGTCAACGGCACTCAAACTATTCATTTAGGAAATGTGGCTGCTGGATTGGATAGTAATTATGCTTCTCTTGAAGCGGACTGGTTTGGTGTTGCTACAGAGACACGAGAAGTACAATCATTGACCTTATCTGAATTACTGTTAAACATAAATGCTCAAAAAGTAACTTGTTTAAAGCTAGACATAGAAGGTGCGGAGTCTACGGTTATTACTAAATTTGGGGAATTACCCAAAGCTGGGCTGCCAAGCGTAGTTATGTTTGAATATGGGGGTGGCGGCTCTCGGGAAAAAGGTCAATATGGTTGGTCGCCCAAGTATGTGAGCGCTACTATGGAGTGTATCAGAGCATTGAAGGAGTGCGGATATAATTGCAGCATTATGATAGATAATGCCCTTGACACAGAAGCCCGAGTATTTGAATTGCAATCTTCTACGTTAGAACCAGATTCAATATTTTATCCGAACGGCAGCTACGGAAACATTATTGCTTTTCGTGATTTTAATATAGCCCCAGATAAAGTTGCAAAAGTTTGCGCTCCCTATAATCAAACAACCACCCCAAGCGAGGGTTCAGGAAATAATAAAAAGGTAATAACAATTTTGGTCACAGCTTTTTTTGGGTTGATTTTGGCTTATTTACTTTTTGGATAGATAATATTGTTCCAAGCTGAATGGCTTAGGGCTTGGCGAGCGATCGCCCATATATAATACCTGGTGCGTGCGGGAACATCCTCAGAGGGCTGAAGTCTGATATCCTTGGGAAGCCAACGGCTTAAGTTCATTGGGAGTTCATTGGGGCGATCGGGCAAAAATTATTGGCGTTGCACATTTATGGTATGATAGAGAGGTAATGTGTATCAATTTAAAATAT
>JAUBOM010000069.1:0-40865 GCA_036700245.1 Microcoleus vaginatus BM001213989 | reverse complement strand
AGCTTCCAACTACATATGAGTAGATTCGTCTAGTTATTAGTAGTTGTGAGTAGGTTTTATGTAACGGAATGTTCTGCACCATGCTCAAGTACACAGCAGAGGCAGAAGGAAAAGTTTCCCTAGAAGTAGGTAGATTTTGCCCTTCGTCACATTTTTGCTCAAATATTTTGTTGCCAGTACCAAAAATGGATCTATCAGTCGGTGAATTTGACTGTCTCCACTGCCAATCGCGACACGATAGAGACATCAACCCGGCGATCGATATCAGAAACGAAGGCTTACGGATATGGGCGTTGGGAAGCAACGTTACTGCGCTTCGAGGCAATGTCAGACCAAAACACTATGGCCGGCAAGTCCACTGCTGCAGAGGCTGTTGCCCTTGAACCGGGAAGCCCACATCATAATGCGTAGCAGTTGATGGGTGATAGTTCACATATTAAATTTTAAGCTGTTATCAAACCCGAAAGGACTTGCTGCAGATCTGAAACTACCCGATCTTGCTCGTCTCCCCTCTCCTGCACCCGATCGAGTTCACCCGCCACCGCTTCGAGCTTTTGGCGCAGCGCGTTCAAATTGTCCTGCACGGGCTGCAACATTTCTTGATAAACCTTCACCCGGCCCCAGAGTTCCGCCACTGCACCTTTCTGGTTGAACAAATTCTGCTCGAACTGCTTGAGTTCGTAGCGTTTCGCCTCACCTTCCCCATTTTGGCGGTTGACATTTGCCTCCATTTGGGATATTGCCTCCCGCACCTGCTGAATTTCGTTTTCCAGTCTTTGCAATTCTTGGCTTTGCTGCTGCCGCTGAGTATTGAGCTGTGCCACGATCGGTCCCAACTCCATATCTCCTCGATCTTGTTTTGGAGCATTAGCAGTACCCAATCGCCGCCACAGCACCGTCTGATGCTGCTTCAAAACATCTTCCCGTTCCTGCAACCGGAGGCGCTGTCCCACCAGAGTTTCGTTCAACATCTGATAACTTTCGAGCTCATCTGCCATTTCATTTTCCAAAGCCATGCGATCGTACTCGCTAGCAGCTTGAATTTTCCCTTGCAGCTCCTCGATTGTCTCCCGCTGCAGAGTCAACTCCTCCTCTTGATCGTTAACAAACCGGAACACCTTTTCCAAATCATGTTGCAGGTGTTGCACCAGTCCCTGCAATTCCTCAACGGGCATCTTCTCCAGAGATGACACATCTACTTTCTGCTGCGTACCTGCTGCACCCGAAGCAGATGCGAGCCTGGAAAGTTGCTGGTAAAGATCCTCAACAGCCCGCACCTGCAAAGACACCGACTGAGCCTGGTCTTGCTTAGCGCTGAGGGTACTTTGCTGCCCTTTAAGATCCGCCCGAGCTTGCGCCAAAGCATCTTGAGATTGATACCACTCCTGCCAGCGGTTTTGGAGGCTCTGATTTTGTCTATCGACCTCTTCTTGCTGCTGTTGAGCTATGCTGTGTTTTTGCTCCAACTGCTGCCAGTGCTGATCGAGAATTGCCTGCTGAGCCCCCACCGCACCAAAAGACTGATTCAGTTGTTCCCGCACCCCTTGGGCCGAAGCAATTGCCCCTCCCAGCTTGTTCATCAACTCCTGAATCCTCTGGGTCTGCTGCGGATCGACCACCGCCCCCTGCGGAACCTGAGACTGCTGCTGGGCCAGCCGCTGCTGCTCGCCCCGCAACTGTTCCCAAGCCGTCTCTATTTCCACACGGCTGCGATCGACCTCTTCTCGCAGTCGGTTCGCTTCATCTCGAGTATTTTCAATTTCCGAGCGCTGAGCCTCCAGCCGCTCCAACTCGTCTTCCATTTGAGCCAGCTGCTCTTCGCGGGCCTGCATTTCCATTTCCCGGCGATTGAGTTCCTGACTCGAAAACGTCAGAGAAGCCTTCCACTGTTCAATTTCCTCTTCCTTATCCTTAAACTTGTCCTGCAAGCGCGAGAAATTTTGCAGAATGCTCACCAACTGGCGGGCGGCCTCCTGAATCCGCTGCACTTGCTTGCTAGCGCTCAACTCTACCAGCACCAGCGTGCCGTCGTTAAACTTATTAGCTTCCTCAACTGGGATCGCGTCATCGCCTGGTACGGCGCTCCAATTGTGTTCGCCCCGCTGACAAGCTAGCAGTTTCAGTTCAGCCTTACCGCCACCGAGACCAAAGCCGCTTCTCTGTTTTTGTACTTCCGCTAGATACAGCACACTAATAGTCCTCTGCTTCGTAAAACCTATCCCAACTTACTTTAAGCTACTTAAAGACCTAAAAGATAAGTGGTGTTTACGTACTACGCTGTTGGGTAGACGGCTAATCCCAAGATAAGTAGGCTATCCCCCTTAAGCCAAAGGTTCTCAAGTAAAGATAACACTGCGTGCGATCTTTAGTCAACTTACCTAAAGTAAATTAAGTATAGGCAAGTAAGGATAACTTTTTGCCACTTAAGTTTTACTCGCGTGGTGTCCTTTGCCCAATCCGGGGATAGCATTTTTTCCTAACTATAGCAGCACTCACACATAGCACTGCCTCACGGGAGAGCGTCCAGAAAGCAAGGCCGCCGCCCTTCTGGATGAATGAGAGAGCAGTATCAATGCCGCTTGATTAAAGACTAGCAAAACTGCATGGACTGCCATAGCCCAAAGCTCAAAAAGGTCACTCCGTCAAAAACTTTCTATTGATTGTACCAGGCTTTAGTTGCGGGTCGATCGTGAGAAAAGCCTTCGCTGCCCCCAAGCGGGCGCCATCCTCCGGCGGACTAGGGATTTGAACCGCGCTGCCTTAGAATAGGGTAATGACGCGAGCCTATGACGCGAGCCTCCGGCGAGCAAAAAGGTCGATCGGGAGTGAGGGTTATCCTGACAATTGCCAACAAAGGTTCATTTTGACGGCACCTAATTTTAGGGCTGTGGCAAACCCAAAAAAAAGCTCGCTCGCAACTCATCCAACCCAACAGACTAGCCTCAAGTTCCCATCATCGGGGATCGATCGGCACTTGCTGCTGGTAGCAGCGGTAAAACCAGAGAATCCTTGGTATTTTGAAGTTGACCTACGCAAAGATGTGTTGGATAAACTGACGGCCGACGAGGCCAAAAACTTCAAAACTTTGGCGCTCGAAGACTTGAACCAGTCGGGAATGCCAGCGTTGCACACTCGCGATCGCCCGTGCAATTGTGCTCCGAGGATTCTACGAGTTTAGGCAACAGTGGGAATACAAGGTGAAACTCTACACTTAGAGAATGCCGCGAGTTTCGCGGTTTCAGGTTGTGGACTGGTAGCGCGGCCGGTGGAGCCGCAGCAAGTATCGCCCTTTAGTCAATTCCCAATTGTGAGCTCGGCGCCATCGCGTAAACTCTTGACGGAAACTAAAGTCAATCTTTGCGCCAGCACACAGTCTTTCCGAGCTCAGACGCCAACGGTTTTAAGGAGGACACTTTAGCTGCATGCAGGGAAATTTGAGTGAAATTGACATCCGCAGCATCCTGCAACTGATTGAGTTAGGTCAGCGAACCGGAGAACTGTTCGTAGAGGCCTACACCTCCACCGGCAGCAGCACGGGTACTCAACCTACCCAGCGCTCCCTTGCAGGACAATCCTGGTATGTCTTCTGCTTCAACGGTCAGATTATTTACGCTACCCAGAGTGCGGGCAGTTTGTTTCGCTTGCGCGACTACCTGCGCCGGTACAAAGCAGATACCGCCCTCGACAAAATCCAAGTTCCCTATATGGCATCTACCAATGCCCCAGAATACGGCTACCTGTGGGCCCTGCTAGAAAACCACATCCTCACCCCAGCTCAAGGGCGCAACATCATCCACAGCATGATCCACGAAACCCTATTTGACTTGCTCAGTCTCCACCAGGGTTCCTTCACTTTTGAAATGGGCCCTGGTTTGGCTCCTCAACTGACCAGCTTAGAAATTAGCTCGCTGCTGACTAAGATTGTCAAACAGGTGCAGCAGTGGAAGCAGTTTCACCCTCACATTCAGTCTCCCAACCAATGCCCGGTGATTTCAGACCCCTCAGAGTTGCGAGTCGCGCTGCCTGTCAATACCTTTAATACTCTCAGACGCTGGGCCGACGGCCACACTTCGATCCGCCAGATGGCGCGCTACCTCAACCGAGACGTGCTGACTGTCGCTAAGGCAATATACCCCTTCGTGCAGCAGGGATTGGTGCAAGTATTTTACGAGCCCTCTGTTGCCCCCGCTAACAACAAAAAAGAATGGTCGTCCCCTGAAACCAAGGTTCCCAGAGTTGTCTGCATTGACGACGACAATATTATTCGCAAAACAGTAGAGTCAATTTTAAATGAACACGGTTACCAAGCTACTGCGATCGGCAATCCCCTCCAAGCCCTGAGTTTAGTTTTTCAACTCAAACCCGATTTAATTCTCTGTGACATCGCCATGCCGGAACTCGACGGCTACGAAATTTGCGCTATGTTGCGCAATTCTAGCGCTTTCCGGCAGACGCCGATCGTTATGCTGACGGGCATCAACGGATTTATCGACCGCGTTAAAGCCCGCATGGCCGGAGCTACAGATTTTTACACCAAACCTTTTGGCGAAAGCGAGTTATTAATGCTGGTAGAAAAATATGTGGGCCCGGGCTACCCTCTGGTCAATCTATCGGAAAGATTATTAGACCGCTCGCTAGAAGACGAATTCGAAGAAAAATAAATGAAGCACCGGTGGCATTATTGGAGCTTTCTTGTACCTGCGGTTAGATCGAGCCTAGACCGCCACAAAGAGAAAGCGATCGGCCACCCGGAGCGATCGCACCATAAACTAGAATGTATAAATCCGCGCGCTGGCATGAGGGCGTCGGTAAAACTCTGTTCAATTTCTCGACCCAAGTGGGTCTAACACGCTCAAAGTGCAAATATAATATACTTGTTCTCCACTTTCGGCGACTGCGAAAAACCGATGCGCAGAGCTACTCATTGGTAGGTATTTCTGTACAAAGTCGGAGAGTGCATTGTCAGTCTTAAGTCAACGACCCTGGTCTAAAGACACGCTTGCTTCGGGCATGAGACTTAAATCGCAGTTGACCAGACTCGGTACCTTGCCTACTACGTTAACGGTAAGAGTTTAAAAAACTACCAAGGGATGCTTCGCTTAGTTCCTTGAATCGCGAAATTTAGGATTAAATAGATTTATTGAGTTAAGTCAGTGTCCTAGATCCAGTACCGACCGTTAACTAAGGGGCAAGCTAAGATCACCCGGCAAGGGAGGTTATCAAAGGGAGCAACATTATGCGCTCGCGGGTTGCTCTGTTTGAGATGGTATTGTCCCATCGCTCGTGCATTACATTCATTACACCGAATCTAGCAATCCCCGTGTAATGGAAAGATTCACTCGCTTATTGAAATCCCCGAGCCGTTTCCCACGAGCGGTCTAAAGACGCGCTCGGCACCCACTTACCAATTTTTTTTGATGATTGTCGCGACACCAGCCATGTCAACAACCCGTCGCTAATCCGAGTACCGGTTTAGCATTCATCGCAGAAATTACCCAGAGTTTTACCAATTTAAACGGCGGTGGGAGTACAAAGTGAAGCTTTAGGGGTTCCAAATTAATTGTTCGTAGTCGATTTGAGCTAATTTGTAAGCATTGGTCGCGTGAATTACTGATTGCAGTCAATTATTGACGGAGCAAATCTATTGCCAAGCACCTCCCGCCGTCGCGCCATTCACCCCTTGGCTGTGTCAAGCTTGGCTGTGTCAAGTTTCGACCATCGAAGTTTCGATCGGGTTCTTCTTGGCGGGAAACGTCAACAATTTGCTAGAAAGCAGGTGTCAGAATGATGATTAGTGGCAGCCCAGACTTTATATTACCAGGACTAGGCGTAGATCCGGCTCCGGAATTCCAAGAACTAGAAACTCCCGAAGGCGAGCTGCACCTGCGGTTCTACGTTCCTTCGGGGAACGAGTTCGCACTGCCGGCGACAGGGATTAGAGAGGTACTAGCCCCGTCCCCAGACCGCATGACACCGATCCCTAACGTTTCCTCTTTGCTTTTAGGTACCCTAAATATGAGAGGACGAGTGATTTGGGTGGCAGACCTCGGCCAATTTCTGGGAGACCAAACACCTCTGAACACAGACAGACCCGAAATCCCGATCGTGGCTGTGGAAGACCAAGACACGATTTTAGGGCTGGCAGTCGATCGAATTGTGGGGATGGACTGGCTCGACGTGGAGCAACTGCACTCTCAGAACAATGCACCAGACGGCATGATTCCTTTTCTGAGGGGAGAATGGATGTTAGGTGCACAAACTCAGAAAGTGCTCCGACTGCTAGATCAAGTGAAAATTCTGCGCTCGGCGCGGTGGGCAGCGTGAAATCGATTTTAGATTTGCGATTTGCGATTTGCGATTGGGGTCTAACCATCAACAGTCACAGGACTTGAGGCGCGCATCTAAACATTCAATTCAAGATAAAAATCTAAAATCTCAAATCTAAAATCTAAAATCAAAAGAGGGCGGCAAATGGCAACAAGTACCAACTTTCAGCAGGACTACCAACGGGCAGAAGCGGCCTACATGGAGGGCAATTTTTCAGAAGCCGCAGCCCTAGTTTATCAATTAGTAGAAGATTTTCCCGAAGACCCCAGCGCTCGCCTGCTGTGCGGACACATTTATTGCTATGGACTGCAACAGTATGAGGTGGCGCGGGAACAGTACACGGTTGTGCTAGGCCTGAGTGACGACCCGGCTTTGGTTGAACACGCTCACAGCGGAATTACCTGCACAGACCAATTTTTATCCGGAGAAGTGCCAGCGGAAAATTTCGAGGCTTCGTCTGGTGAAACTCAATTGGAATTCTACCCAGACTTATCTCTCGATGAAGGGTTAGAAGACCCGGATTTGGAACTTTTCCAAGGAAATTCCCCATCGCTTTCCTATAGGAGTCAATCGCCAGACGACATGGAAAACGAGGACTTGGCAGACTTGGGCATGAGCGGCTTGGAGTGGGAAGCAGAAGACATGGACGTAAGCGCCGGCTCTGTCCCAGATTTAACCTCACATTCTAACCCCTTTGCTAGCGACAGTAGCGGGATGGCAGCTTATGCTGAGACGTCCGACTCGCTAAACATCGACGAGTTTGCCGACTCGGACTTTGAAGACCCTTTTGCTGCTGATGATGGAGGGTTGGATGCCGATGACGTCAAGAGCAACAAAGTGTCTGGGAAAAAGGCACCTTACTCAGGAGATGTGTTTTCAGAAGACGCGACTCAGATGCTCAACGGTCAAAGTTTTGCCTCAAAAGAAATCGGGAATTCCTTCGACTCGAACGAACTAGACTCCCCCACCGGGCCCTCCGATAATTTTGGCGCACCTTTTGCGGAACTCGATTTGCCAGACGAACTCGACGGTTCCTCCGACTACGACTACCAATCCCCGCCCCCCAGCCGGCAAAATCACGCTCATAACGCACCGGGGACCCAACAGGCAGACCCCTTTGCCGAGGCGATGCCATCGTCTGGTTTCGGGTCTTCTCGACCTCAAAACCAGCCTAATACCGGGTCGGACTACTCCTCAAACTATTCGCTGGCGGAAGACGAAACGCTGTTGATGGGAGGTGCTGTCCCCAACTCTCAAAGTCAAAGGTCGAGCCGGGGACAATTTAACTCGGCCGAGAGAACCTCCGCCAACAGCAACGGTTACGGCGACTCGGAACCCCCGGCATTTGGATCTATAGACAGCTTCGAGTTAGATGCTTTTGATGACGATGCTTTTAGCGATTCTTTCTCTTTCGAGGAAAACGAACAAGCGACAGCTTTCGGGGCGTCCGAAAAGAACAGCAGCGGCTGGTCGTCAAAAGCTGTGAACGCTCAAGAACACAGCGACTTTTTAGACGAATTTGACGAGTTTGACGATTTGGGCAATTTGCCGGACTTTGACATCTCAGAAGATGCCAATAGTTCGATGCTGACTAGAGGTAATACCAATTTCGGCAACTCGACCAGCGGCATGATGGGAACGACTGGCAGCAGCCTGGACTTTGACAACAGCGATGGCTCAGCAATTCGGGATGACGAGATATTTACCATAAACGGCCCGGCTGATGCGTCAGTGTCGAGTTTTGCTCCCACAGAAACAGAACCGGTCGATACTTCGGTGACGGTAGAACAGGGGGGACTGGCTTTCTTGGAAAATGCCCCTTTGTTTACAAAACAGTTGTACACGGCAATCGGGGCCGGACTGGTTTCTCTGGTAGCTGTGGCTTTCGTCACCAACATTGCCTCCTATCAAGCTCTGCGGCAAGACAAGCCGGAGGCGATCGTTTATCTGCGCCAAACAGGCTGGGTAATGACCGCAGCAGCAGGCTTTACGAGCTTTTTAACTTCTTGGGGCATCGGCCAGTTGATCGCCAAGCAGGTGCGCAAGTCCTCGGACAATTTGCAAGCTCAGTTCGATGCCGTAGCTCAAGGAACTTTGGACGCTCGCGCTACGGTTTACTCGGAAGATGAATTTGGCAAAATGGCTGCTAAATTCAACCACATGGCGAAGGTCATCCAAACCACGATTAGCGATACCAGGCGCAAGTCTGACGAGCAGGAACAGGCAAAAGAAGACTTGCAGCGCCAAGTGATTCGCTTGCTAGACGACGTGGAAGGAGCGGCCCGGGGTGACTTGACGGTGACTGCGGAAGTGACCGCAGACGTTTTGGGTGCTGTTGCTGACTCGTTTAACTTGACAATTCAAAATCTGCGCGAAATCGTCCATCAGGTGAAGCAGGCGGCTCGGGAGGTCAGCAAAGGCGCTACTGATAGTGCTAAGTTTGCGGGCGATTTGTCTTCCGACGCGCTGCGGCAAGCTGAGGAACTGGCGGCAACGCTGAATTCGGTGCAAGTCCTCACCGATGCGATTCAGCGGGTCGCAGAGAGCGCTAGAGAGGCGGAAGAAGTGGCCAGGGGCGCGGCGGCAACTGCTCTGAAAGGGGGCGAGGCTGTGGAGCGGACGGTGGCCGGGATTTTAGAAATTCGAGAAACGGTAGCAGAAACCACTAGAAAAGTCAAGCGGTTGGCGGAAGCTTCTCAAGAAATTTCTAAGATTGTGGCTTTAATTGCGACGATCGCCTCCCGGACGAATTTGTTGGCCCTCAACGCCAGTATTGAGGCGGCGAGAGCTGGGGAAGCGGGCAGGGGTTTTGCGATCGTGGCAGACGAGGTGCGACAATTGGCAGACCGATCGGCTAAGTCTTTGAAAGAAATCGAACAGATCGTGATGCAAATTCAAAGCGAAACCGGCGCGGTAATGACGGCGATGGAAGAAGGGACGCAGCAGGTTATTGAGGGGACAAGATTGGCAGAACAGGCGAAGCGATCGCTTGAAGATATCATTCAAGTAACTAACCGAATTGACGTGCTAGTGCGATCGATTACTGCCGACACTGTAGAGCAAAACGAAACCGCTCGCGCCGTAGCTTCTGTGATGCAAGCGGTGGAATTAACTGCTCAGGAAACATCCCAAGAAGCGCAGCGAGTTTCCGGTGCTTTGCAAAACTTGGTAGGCGTTGCTCGCGACCTTTTGACATCGGTGGAAAGATTCCGAGTAGAAACAGCAGAAAGACAAT
The DNA here is from genome assembly GCA_036700245.1 of Microcoleus vaginatus BM001213989. Taxonomy (GTDB): domain Bacteria; phylum Cyanobacteriota; class Cyanobacteriia; order Cyanobacteriales; family Microcoleaceae; genus Microcoleus. The sequence continues at coordinate 31,303 of JAUBOM010000069.1, read as the reverse complement.
AATTAATTGTCTAATGCTTGTTTTGCTGGCTGATTTACAAGCACGTTGGTCTGGCAAGGATGGCAGACAAAAAGCAACCTCGCAGTATTGAAACCACTGCGGGGATGCTAATTCAGCACCTAAATAAAGTAGGAGTTGCACAGATGGACGATAACATAGTAGAGGTGCTTCATGGCATATTTGGGGAGATTCAGCCGACGGGCTGTATTATCTCTAGCCTAGCCAAAAATAGCCGGCGCTATGCCAATAAAAGACTTCGGATTAACGGTGAATGGAAAACGTTTACTGTCCACAGTTTACTATTAGAACATTCATTAGGTCGGCAGATCATATCCGAATACTTTGCTTGCCAGACTTGCGATGTCCGCAACTGCATTAATCGTAACCATTGGTGGTCAGGTTCTCGGGTGGAAAATTCTCAAGATAGGTTTAAAAAAGGACGTATTAAAAATGTCGGAAGTACATCGGCGCCGACCCCTCAAAAACAACTGCGAGGGATAGAAATAATTCCCGGTATTCGCGCCCAAATACAGCCGAAGGGCTGCAGGATTTGTACCTGGGCTAAAAGAAGTTATGGTTGCGCCATCATTAAGGGTACTAAAATTAATGGTAAAACAAAAAGTTTCTACGCTCGCAGACTTGTACTGGAAAACAAACTGAGAAGGTCTGTCAAACCCGGTTATTTTGCGTGTCAGAGTTGCGACGATCGCGGTTGTATCAATCCTGACCATTTGTGGGAAGGAAACCCCGCCGATAACTCCCGCGATGCCAAGGGAAAAAAACCGCTTTCCTTTCGTTCCCGGCAAGATATCTGTCCACCGCTTTCCTCAAACCCGATCGGGTGCGGGAGATTCGCTATCTTTTAAGTGAGGGCATATCGAAAACAAAAATAGCCAGGACATTTGCGATATCTCGCAGTCAGATTATTCTCTTGGCAAGGGGCGAGATATACAGAGACCTTCTCTAAAACTACTAACATAGACCCAATACAATAACGATTAAAATCAGGAATAAAACTATGCTACCGGAGCAACAACAGAGGATAATGGGCTACTTTATTGAGGAGGCAAAAGACCACCTCAATACGATCGAACAAGGCTTGCTGAATCTGCAAACCACGATCGAAGACCCAGAACTGGTCAACGAAGTATTTAGGGCCGCTCACTCTGTCAAAGGAGGAGCAGCAATGCTGGGGCTGACCAGCATTCAGCAAACAGCTCACCGACTAGAAGATAGTTTTAAAGTCTTAAAAGAGTGCAGCGTTAAAGTAGACCAACAGCTAGAGTCCCTTTTCCTGCGAATTTTTGACACATTGCAAGGGCTGTTAGAGCAACTGTCGGGACCTTTTGGGCTGACAGAGGAATTGGCAGAACAGATGGTTCGAGAATTAGAACCAGTATTTGAAGAACTAAACGGGCACTTGGGGGGACTCGTCGGATACAGAGAACACGATGGAGACGAGAGCAGCCCGCTGCTAGTACCCGAACAAGTGATGGCAAAGATGGGAATCGGGGCGTTTGGCTCATCAAAGACTTTTGCAGACTCGGGGTCAGTTTACGCACCTGAGTCCAGAGCAACAGAAGAAAGCGCCCTGCAGCTAGTATTTGACTCGGACGTGCCGGCGAGGATGCGGGAACTGCTGCAAGAGTTCAAACAGCCCGAGGGGCCAGAAAGCAGGCGGCAACTCAAGAGCATTTGTCGGAACTTGCTCAGGGCGGGGGAGGAATTTGAACTGCCCTGCTGGATACAATTGATCGAAGCTGTATCCAAGGCGATCGGCAACCCAGAAAATAGCTACCGCACCTTAGCCCCAACGGTGATCAAAGATATCAAACAAGCGCAAGAACTGGTAGTTTCGGGTCGAGAATCGTCGATCGTACCGAGCGCAAAACTTCTGGCATTGCAGCCGACTGTTGTGTTTCCACAAACGGATTTTGAAGATTTGCTGGCATTCGCTCAACCGGGTACATCGGGGAAAAACTCGGTTTCTGTTGAGGATGCGGCTTGGGATCTATTGGGATCTGGCGATGGACGGGCGGGGGAACAAATGCTGCCGACTGTTTCTGGGCTGAATATAGACGAGCTGTTCGACCAACTCGACAGCGGCGAGAGCAATGATTATAGTGGCAGTCGATCGCCCCAGTTCGACGATTCCCCCAGATTCGGAGAATCGGATATGGAGACGGGTGCTTTTAGAGGCTCGACCCGCACCGGCCCGGAAGTGGGCGCGGCAGAACTCAACACTTTAGCTGACTTGTTTGACGGCGAATCCCCAGATCTCGACGACGCTTGGGAAGAAGAAGAAGACCTCGACTATGCCCAGTCTTCTAGGATATCGGCAGGGGGAATGGTGGGGTCAGACGATGACAATGACGGCGATTTTGCTGATTTGTTGTTTGACGAATACGATGGCGAAAGTTCGGAAACGAACACGGCGCCTCCGATTGACGATCTGACGAGTTTGTTTGGGGAGGATTTCCTGTTTGGAGACGAGCCAGACGGTTCGGCAGTAGCTGCCGGTCAGGAAAATCGGGGTTTGAGGCAGCCACTAATTCGCAAACAGCTTGAAACGGGTAACGGCAGGGGCGGTTTGGCTCGGCAAGACGGCACGGTCGGCAAGGCCCTGGGACAAGCTGACGAAGATGCTCTCGGTACGCTTTTGGACGAAGTGGCTGCCCAAACTTCTGCCGTTGGTACGGGCGATTCTGATTTGGATAACTTGTTCGGCGATTTAGGCTTATCTGACGACGCAGCGGGTGTGCCGTCGGTCTCTGAGGAGTATTCTGTCAACTCTGACGCTTTCGACGCAGAATCGAAGGAGCATTTTTCAGGCGACAATGATTCAGCCGATGCCGAGGCGCTGGCTCGGCCTTCCATAGATGATTTCGAGTTGCTCTCTGAGTTTGGCGAGGACTCGGAGTTGAGCGAGCTGTTGGGGATTACTTCTAATTTCCTTTCTTCAGAAGACGAAGGTGGGGAGAGGGGGGGCGATCGATATCTAGCTGCTGACATCGCACAAAATGAGGAAATTGGCAGCGTTCTTAACATGACATCAAATTCTGATCTAGATATCTCTGCAGATGGCAATTGGCTAGAAGATGCTTTCGGGCCCGAAGACGAGTCTGTGCAATCGGTCAACCTGGAACTGGACGATACGGATTTAGATGCGCTGTTTGGGGATATGACCTCGGATCCGATTTCTGGGGATGAGCAGACTGTGCTGGATAGGCAAGGAGTAGCTACTTCCCGAGAGGCGGCGGATTTGGCAGATCTGTTCGGTTCTGTACCTACGGGTACTGAGTATGACGGGGAAGCTTCGGGGCAAGCCGATGCGGATTGGCTGAATTTAGATGGTGGTTCAGAATTGCTGAGTGCGGGTGTGGAATTTGATGAGGGCGACTTGGGGAGTTTTTTATCGAACAATGCGGAGGCTGTTTCCGACAACGGCTTGTCAAATTTGGCAGCGGTTGAACTTAGGGCTTTGTCGGACCGTCCTGATTCGGAAATTTCAAGTGTCGAGTCAAATGACGGCGTAGATTTCGATTTGTTGGAGGATATGTTTGCCGAAGGCATGGTGCAGCAGGGCGATGCTGGATCGGCGCCAGATGAGGGCGCGGATCTGGATGTGGAAGAGTTGTCTGCCCAACCAACCGAGGGTTTCTTCGACGAGGAGGGTGCGGATTTGTTCGATCGACCCGAAACAGATGCCGCCGAGGAGTCAAATGGCGAGGATGATTTGTTTGACGCGCTGGAAACCGATTTTTCGAGTGGGGATTTAGAGGCGCTGTCGCCTGAAACTCTCGACGGTATGTTTGAGGGCGATGCTGACTTGCTCTCGGCGATGGAAACCGGGGCGACTCTCAACAGCGAAGAGTTGGAGGGTTTTGATGATTTGTTGGATTCGATCGATGCTGAGGTTCTGGTGACTTCGGAACTGAGGACGGGCTTTTGGGAGGGTGACGACGAGCCGGCCTCGGTCGATTCCTCGGAGTTGGAAGAGGAGTCGCTGGCCGACTTTTTTGCCAATTCCCAATCAGGCGCTGAGGATGGCGAAGACAATTTTGACGATTTAGAAGCACTGTTAATTTCAGGGGGTGCTGGGGCTGTACTAGCAGCTTCTGGGGGAAGAAATCCGAGTCCGGTAAATACGGAAGTTTTCTCGGATCTCGAAGAGCTCCTCAGCGAGAGCGCAACTATGCCGGAAATTCCTGCACCGGCGACAACTACCAGTAAAGCTCCGCCCGCTGCTGCCGATGACAGCGACGACGATTTTAACGATTTGGAAAAACTGCTGGAAGATCCAAAGGACGGCGGCCGCCAAGGGGAAGCCAATATGGGGCCGTCGGCGATAAACAGATCCAGGCGGAATGCCCGCGCGGGCGGGTTCGGCGACCAGACGATGCGGGTGCCGATCAAGCAACTGGATAACCTCAGCAATTTGATGGGGGAACTGGTGGTCAACCGCAACAGTTTGGAGCAAGACCAAGAACGGATGCGGCAGTTTTTGGACAATTTGCTGCACCAGGTGACCCTGCTGAGCGATGTGAGCCAGCGGACTCAGGATTTCTACGAGCGGAGTCTTTTGGAGATTGCTTTGCTGGCAAACCGCCAGGGACACCGATCGGCCTGGCGCTCTGAGGATTCGGCCCACACCCGGGAAAGTGCCTGGAGACCGGAGGAAATGGACAGGTTTACTCCTTTCCACAGTTTGGCTCAGGAGATTATTGAGCTGATCGTGCGGGTGCGGGAGTCGGCTGCGGACATTGAGTTTTTGGTGGATGAGGCGGATCAGGTGACTCGCCAACTGCGACAAGTCACGACTCAACTGCAAGAAGGTTTAACTCGCGCCCGGATGAAGCCGTTTGCGGAGACGACGGACAGGCTGTTCCGGGCGGTGCGGGAAATTGCGATTAAGTGCGGGAAGCAGGCTCAGTTGCAGGTTGAGGGTAAGGATATTTTGATCGACAAGATGATTGTGGATCAGCTGTATGACCCGATGACTCATTTGGTGAACAATGCGATTACTCACGGGATCGAAGCGCCGGAGGTGCGTCTGGCGGCTGGGAAACCAGCAGTCGGCAGGATTACCATTCGGGCTTTCCACCAAGGGAATCAAACGGTGGTTTCGGTTTCTGACGACGGGGCCGGAATTGACCCGCAAAAGGTGAAGGCGAAGGCGATTAAGCAGGGTTTGCTGACGGCGGCTCAGGCTCAGAGGATGTCTCGCTCGGAAGTGTACGATTTGCTGTTTATGCCGGGTTTCAGCACTCAGGAACAGGCGACGGAGTACGCCGGCCGGGGGGTCGGTATGAATGTGGTGCAGACTTCCTTGCAGGAGATTCGGGGAACTGTGTCGATTGATTCGACGATCGGCAAGGGGACTGTGTTTACGATCCGTTTACCTCTGGTGTTGAGCATTTCTAAGGCTCTGACTTGCATTAGCGATCGGGCTCGCATTGCTTTCCCGATGGATGGGGTGGAAGATATGATCGATGTGCCTCGCGATCAGGTGACGACGGGAGCCGACGGTTTGCGTTGCATAGAGTGGCGGGGTCAAAGCTTGCCGTACCGGCCGCTGCGGGATTTGCTGGGTTACAACCGCCATTTGAGTCGGGGCAGTGTTTACGGGTTTAATACTGACGATGACATGATTTCGGTGATCGTGCTGCGGTCTGGTGGCAATTTCTTGGCGGTGGAGGTGGATCAGGTTTCGACGGAACAGGAAATTGTGATCAAGCCGTTGGAGGGGCCGGTGCCGAAGCCGATCGGGATTGCTGGGGCCACCGTGCTCGGGGACGGCCGGATCGTGGCGATTGCCGATGTTCTGGAGCTGATCGATTTGGCTACCGGAAAGCTGCGGAAAGAAGCTGGCGGTACGCTTTGGGATGAGAGCGAGAGACCCACTCAAGAGGCCGAAATCGAGAAGACTGAGCCGACTGTGCTGATTGTGGATGATTCGATTACCGTGCGATCGCTGTTGTCGATTACTTTTGAGAAGTCTGGCTATCGTGTGGAAGAAGCTCGCGACGGTAAGGAGGCTTGGGAAAAGATGAAATCTGGTCTGCCTTGCGATATCGTTTTCTGCGATATTGAGATGCCGAGAATGGACGGTTTGGAACTACTTTCTCGGATGCAGAAGGATACGGTTTTGTCTGAATTGCCGATCGCGATGTTGACTTCTCGCGGTGCTGACAGACACCGTCAAATGGCTTACAGTTTGGGCGCGAAAGGCTATTTCACTAAGCCTTATTTGGAGGAGCAATTGCTTGATGCTGCTTCTCGGATGTTGAAAGGTGAGGTTGTTGGTGCTCCGGTTGTTGTGTAATGTGTAAATCTGCGTTTATCTGCGGTTAAAAAAGGGTAATTCTCGGGCCGCCGATAAAAATTGATTAACGCGGATTGACGCAGATGATGTCTAATTCATCTGCGTTAATCTGTGTTTATCTGCCTATATCTGCGGTTAAAAAAGGGAATTTGTTAACCGCAGATGAAAATGGATTGACGCGGATTGACGCAGATGTTCGATCGCGCTTTCGGTTTTGGTGGTAGGCTGGGAATGTGGGGCTTAGCGGAAGGGCGATCGGTGATTTATGGATGCTGAAGAACTTTTAGAAAAATATGCTAAAGGTCAACGAAGCTTTCAGTCGGCTATGCTGAGAGGTGTAGACCTCAAAGGTGCTGACTTAAGTGGGATAGACTTAACCTCTGCAAACTTGACAGCAGCCGAGTTGAATGAGGCAAACCTAACCGGAGCAACGCTTAATAGTACAAATCTCACCAAGGCATCTCTGACAGGTGCAAATTTGAGCGGGTTAGTAACATCTTATTCTGCAAATTTCACTTATTCACATTTGTGCGGTGCTGACTTAAGTAAGGCTAATTTGAATTCTGCTAATTTTAGTAATGCCAACTTGAATGAAGCAAACCTAAGTGATGCCCAACTAACTGGTGCAAACTTCACTGAAGCATCCTTGATTGAAGTGTGTTTGAGTAGAGCTAAACTTAACAGTGCAAACCTGACTCAAGCAAACTTGACTGAAGCAGACTTAAGTCGGGCAGATATAACTGGCTTAACAATCAAAGATACTAATCTTCAGGGAGCAAAGCTGCGCGGTGTGAATTTGTCTAAATATGACTTGTCGGGTATCAATCTAGCAGAAGCCGATTTAGCTGGAGCCGAATTGATAGCAATAAATCTGAGAAACGCTTGTTTGCAGGGTGCAAATTTAGAGAGGACAGGTCTTCAAAGAGCTAATTTGATGCGAGCTAATCTGGAGGGTGCTAAGCTTAAGAGAGCAGATTTGACTGATGCCAATACTTATGGTATGAACATCAAGGATGCAGACTTCACTGGTACAATCATGCCCGATGGAGAATTTTACAAACCGGAAACCTCTCAACAAGAATCCCAAAAAGTGACATCTATGACACGCAAAATTATTCGTACTGACAAAGCACCGGCACCCGTGGGCCCATACAATCAAGCCATTGCCGCGACGGGCACTATGCTGTTTGTAGCCGGTCAAATTGCGATCGACATTAGACTAAACGATATAGTCTACACCGACGACGTGGCAAAACAAACCGAACAAGTTATGGCAAATCTCGAAGCCATTCTCACAGAAGCCGGCGCTACTTGGTTGGATGTGGTAAAAACTACGGTTTTCCTCAAAGATATGAATGATTTTGCCGCAGTGAATGCGGTTTATGCGAAATATTTTGATGCGGAAACTGCACCGGCGCGCGCTTGTGTGGAGGTTTCGCGTTTGCCGAAAGATGTGTTAGTTGAGATTGACTGTATTGCGGTTATTTGATTTCATCTTGTTTTAGATGTCAGACTTTTTCTAGAAGTCGGGCATCTGGAATTCTGTTTTTTTAATGTTTTTGCAGTTGGGAAACTTGAGTTTTTGGCAATTCTTTCCATTCGGGATCGATGGGTGAGTAGCAACAGTAGCATACCGCTAAACAGTCGTATTCAGCATTCGGAATTTCAGGCCTGTACTCTTCTACGCGCGAAACCTCCCAATCTCCCCAGCGAAGGTGAGTGCTGGCAGCAGGGGATTTAGGATCTGCACTCTCTTTAAATTGGGCAAAGTTTCGCAGGCGATCGCCCGTTTTAGGCAGAGGTTTGTTTGAGTAGTCCTAGTGTTCTGCTAGGATACTCGTCAGAACACCTGTATGGGAAAGCAATCTATCCTCCCATCCAGGGGAAGAAAGCGATTCTGTTTTGAAAATAATCAACCGTTTTGGCATTGATTTATTCCTCTCTCTCGTGTTCGGGTTCCTATGGACTCGGTCGAAACTCTGTCAACCCTTCAAAGACACAATCAACCTTAAGTATCGAATCGTTTGTTTGTTCCCATGGGATTAATTTCCATCCCTGACGCTTGGCCATTCGATCGCATTTCTCTGGATCGGTTGCACTATGACGGCTAATATTCTATTCGGGATCGTAGCGAGGTCTTGAGATCATCTTTATCTGCGTTTTTCTACAGACGCTGATGAAAATCAAACCTGCTATCTTCACCTGCAAAGTCTGCGGCTTACAAGCCTATATCGTATCATTTATAGTAACTACCCAAGCATACTTTATATTTTTTTGAGTCCCCGCTCTGCTGGGACTTCATTTATGTAGTTGCGGTTTCAACCGCCGAGGGTAAAGTGCGCGACTCTCTTAACTTCTACAGCCGATCGCACCAAGTCGATCTGTCGCTGTCGCGCACCCTACTCCTAAATAAATCTGAAACAATCAGATTTAATCTCAATTAGCAATTAATAATTACTAATTGCCAGTTACCAATTAGCAATTAGCAATTACTCTACAAGCAATTACCAATTACCAACTCTAAACTATTTATTCAGCGCTTCGCGGGCTGCTACCGCTTCGTCGGGATGAATGTTCAAGCGGGTCAAATTAATTCGACCTTTGTTGTCAATTTCTCGCACTTTGACAATCACTTCATCGTTCACAGCTAACTCGTCCTCCACTTTCCCCACGCGGTAGTCCGCTAACTGGGAAATGTGAATCATGCCTTCTTTTCCTGGCAAAATTTCCACAAAAGCGCCGATCGGAATAATTCGAGTTACGCGGCCGACATACACATCTCCTGCATTTAACTTGCGCGTCATGCCTTGGACAATGTTGTAAGCCCGCTGAGCTTTTTCGCTGTCGTTGCCAGCAATTGTCACGGTTCCGTCGTCTTCGATGTCTATTTTGACACCAGTTTCTTCGGTGATAGCTTTGATGGTTTTGCCACCAGGCCCAATTACCAAACCGATAAATTCTGGATCGATTTTCAGGGTTAGCAAACGCGGTGCAAACGGCGACATTTCCTTGCGGGGAGTGTCGATGGTTGCCAGCATTCTTTCTAAAATTTGCAGTCTGGCCGGTTTGGCTTGGCGGATGGCATTGGCAATTACATCTAAGGGCAAACCTTTGATTTTCATGTCCATCTGCAAAGCAGTAATCCCGGTGTCGGTACCAGCTACTTTGAAGTCCATGTCGCCTAAAAAGTCTTCAATTGCCTGAATGTCAGTCAAAATTCGGACTTCATCGCCTTCTTTAATTAAGCCCATTGCCGCGCCGCTGACGGGTTGGGAAAGGGGAACGCCTGCATCCATTAATGCTAGCGTTGAGGCGCAAACTGAACCCATTGAGGTCGAACCGTCGGAAGAAAGGACTTCTGAAACTACGCGAATCACGTAGGGGAAATCTTCTTTGGATGGCAAAACCGGCAGCAAAGCGCGTTCTGCGAGGGCTCCGTGACCGATTTCTCGGCGTCCGGGCGATCGCATCGGCTTGGTTTCTCCTACCGAAAACGGCGGGAAATTGTAGTGATGCAAGTAGCGTTTGTCTTGCTGCGGGTGCAAGTCGTCTCCTAAGTCTTGGGCGTCGCCTGGGGTTCCCAGGGTAGCTGCAGACAAGACTTGAGTCAATCCGCGATTAAACAACCCACTGCCGTGTACTCGCGACGGCAGCACGCCTACGCGACAAGAAACGGGTCGCACCTCGTCTAGCTTGCGACCGTCTACACGGACGCCATCATCGAGGATTTGCTGGCGCATGATTTTTTTGGTAACGTCTTTGAAAACGTTGCCGATCGCCTTGGTGTTGGCGGTGGCCGCTAGTTTTACCGGGTCCTCTTCCGGGAGTTCGGCAATCGCAGATTCGACTTCATTTGCCTTAACTTCGTCCAATGCTGCATTCCGCTGATTTTTGTCTTGTTCAAATTTAGACAAAATAATGCGGATTGGGGCTTGGGCGCGATCGCGAATAAAGTTTTCCAGGGCCGAGTCTAGGGATGGCCGTTCCTCTACCACCAAATCGATCCCCAATTCCGCCATAATTTCGCGCTGGGCTTGAATCAAGTCACAGGCTGCTTCATAGCCGAAGTCGATCGCCTCGATGATATCCTGTTCCGGCAATTGGTTAGCGCTGGCTTCCACCATGATTACTCCATCAGGAGAACCGGCTACCACCAGATCCAACTCGCCTTCTTTGATTTCGCTGTAGGTGGGGTTGATGATGAAATCATCCCCTACCAAACCGACTCGCACTGCCGCCATCGGCCCGTAAAACGGCATTTTCGCCAGCAGTATCGCCACCGAAGCCCCCGTCACCGCCAAAACGTCCGGTGGCACTTGTTCGTCCATCGAAACCGTTGTGGCTACAACTTGGATGTCATCTCGCAGCCAGCTTGGAAATAGCGGGCGCAGCGGTCGATCGATCAAACGGCCAGTCAAAGTCACTTTTTCCGGGGGACGCCCTTCCCTGCGCAAAAATCCACCGGGAATTTTACCGCCAGCGTAGAGTCTCTCTTCGTAATCCACCAACAGGGGCAGGAAATCAATTCCTTCTCTCCCCTGCGATCGAGTCGCTGTCACTAAAACCGCCGTGTCACCTGACTGAATCAAAACTGCACCGCCTGCTTGAGGCGCTAGTAAACCAATCTTCAGTCTAATATCCCGCCCATCGAAGGATATTGACTTGTCTATCTCTACCATGTAGCACTGCTTCCTTATCTACCACATTCTTTCTCTGTCGGGATCGTAACATTACCACAGGATGTTTGAGAGTCCGACGCCAAAACCCAGGGATAATCGCCTCGCGATCGACTGTCTGTGTCTCGATTCTAAGCATTTATACTCGATTATTTTTTGCAGCCTGGGGTCGATTCTCCGGTCGATCGCCCGCTAAATGCCTTCCATAGATGGTACGATGAATTTTCATTTGGGAATTGGGACGTTGAAGGAAGAAAGAAGAAGGATTTAGTTATCTAGGACTGGGAATAAGCAGTCAGGTGCTTAGGTTGCACCCTACATATACAGGTTCTACCTAAGTCCTGTCTGGTTCAAAATATCCTTTGTTTGTTTAAAATTTTATTCATAAATCCCATATAAAAGCTGTAGTCAGCCTCGCAATTAAATAAAAATATCAGGGTAAAAAATATGGCTATTTTACACGGCAGTTGGCTACTTGACAATGAGAAAAGTTGCTTATTTATTTGGGGAGAAACTTGGCGAAAAGTGGGGGCAATTCACACCCTAGAATCCGGGGGTAATCTACCGCATCCCTTAGCAATGACCGAAGCTGAAATTAAGACTTTCCTAAATTCCTTGCAGCAGTCGGGAAAACTCAACTGGCAATTACCGGAAACTGCAGAAAATCCACCGGAAAAAAGCAAAAAAACTAGGCGGTCGCCCCAAACTAAAAACGCAGAAATTACCGCCCAAAACTCCTCAATTCAAAGGGAAATTCGGGCGATCTCACTTCCCACCCAAATCTCAGAATCGAACGCAAACCTGATGCCGCAGCACTCAGCAGCAGCACTTGAGGAACCGGCCCAAACCGAGGAAATCTACCTTTATCCCTGGCAAGTCGAGGGTTTTTGTCTCAACCCTCAAGCAGCTTTTGTTTTCTTGCAATCACTACCGCTTAACAGCACGGAACCAGACTCTTTTGTCGGCTCAGATTTGCGTTTTTGGTCTCATATTTCTAGGTGGAGTTTGGATTTGTTGGCAAGATGCAAATTTTTGCCGGGATTGGAGAAACACTCCGACGGTTCTGCTATTGCCAAATGGCAACCCCTGTTAGATAGTTCTACAGACATACTCCGCCTCGCCACTTTTGTCAAACAAATGCCGACGGCTTGCCGAACATATCAATCGAAGGAAGAAGAAAGAAGAAAGAAGGAAGAAGGAAGAAGGAAGAAGGAAGAAGGAAGAGGGGAAAAAGAAGAAGAATCCAGTCAATTACCTTTAGCGGTGGATTTGCCGATGGGGGCGGAGGAATTAGTGTTAGGCTTTTTGAGCAGTATTGTAGATAGTCAAGTGCGATCGGCTGGTAGCTCTACTTTAGAGATCAAAACAGTTTCTCCTGTGCGCGACTGGCTGCAAGCTTTGCAGCAGGAATCTGGGATAGTTCAAGTAGAAACAGCAGCCTTGGAAAACTTGGCAACCAAGCTGAGTGCTTGGACTGCACCGCTGCAAAACCAACTATCTCAACAAAGTCAATTTCGCACTTGCTTTCAACTCATACCGCCGTCTCCTGGTAAAGCCAACTGGAGTTTAAATTATTGCTTGCAAGCTGCAGATGAAGCGGAATTTTTGGTAGATGCGACAACTATTTGGAACAACTCAGTCGAGCGTTTGGCTTATGCGGGGCGGACAATAGAATTGCCTCAAGAAACTTTGCTCAGCGGCTTGGGTTTAGCCTCGAAACTTTATCCGTTAATTGAACCGAGTTTGCAAGCACAGCGGCCTCAATCTTGCCAATTAAATCCGCTGCAAGCTTACGAGTTTATTAAGTCTGTAGCTTGGCGGTTTGCTGATAGCGGGTTGGGCGTAGTTTTGCCGCCGAGTTTGACAAAGACAGATGGTTGGGCGAGTCGTTTGGGTTTGAGCATTCAAGCGGAAACTCCGAAAGTGACTCCGGCGAAAGGGGGGTTGGGATTGCAAAGTCTGCTAAATTTTAAGTGGGAATTGACGATCGGCGGACAGCGCCTTTCTAAGGCCGAATTTGACAGATTGATCGCGTTGAATTCGCCTTTGGTGGAAATTAACGGCGAGTGGGTGGAGTTGCGCGCGCCGGATGTGAAAGCGGCTCAAACTTTTTTTGCCAGCCGCAAAGAGCAAATGACTCTTTCTTTGGAGGATGCTTTGCGTTTGGCGTCGGGCGATACTCAGATGATCGAGAAATTGCCTGTGGTGAATTTTGAGGCTACGGGTCAACTTCAAGAATTGTTGAATACTTTGAGCGATAATCAAGCGGTAAGTGCGATCGCAACTCCGGCTAGTTTCCGAGGACAATTGCGGCCTTATCAAGCCCTGGGAGCAGGCTGGTTAGCATTCTTAGAACGCTGGGGTTTGGGTGCTTGTCTCGCGGACGATATGGGATTGGGGAAGACGATCGAGCTAATTGCTTTCCTCGTGCATTTACAAGAAAAAGATTCTTTAGAAGCGCCAACATTACTGGTTTGTCCCACATCAGTATTGGGCAACTGGGAGCGCGAAGTCAAGAAATTTGGCCCGACGCTGAAAGTATTAGTTCACCACGGAGACAAACGCGCTAAAGGCAAAGCATTTGCGACTGAAATTAAAGGAAAGCATTTAATAATTACCAGCTATGCTTTGGTGTTTCGCGATGCGAAGGAAGTTCAAGGCATTAAGTGGCAAGGATTGGTTTTGGATGAAGCGCAAAATATTAAAAATTCCGAGGCGAAGCAGTCGCAAGCGGTGCGACAAATCGAGGCATCTTTTAGAATTGCGCTGACAGGAACTCCGGTGGAAAATAGACTGCAAGAATTGTGGTCTATTTTAGAATTTCTGAATCCAGGTTATTTGGGTCCGCGCAATTTCTTTCAGCGCCGATTTGCAATTCCGATCGAGAAATACGGCGATCGAGAATCTTTGCAGACTTTGCGATCGCTCGTTCGGCCTTTCATCCTCCGCCGCCTGAAAACTGACAAAGAAATCATCCAAGATTTGCCCGAAAAACAGGAGATGACTGTATTTTGCGGGCTGGCGGCTCAACAGGCGGTGTTATATCAGAAAATAGTCGAAGAGTCAATAGCTGAATTAGACTCAGCCGAAGGTATTCAGCGCCGGGGAATGATTCTGGCTTTGCTGGTAAAACTCAAGCAACTTTGCAACCATCCGGCTCTTGTGAAAGCAGAAGCTAAGCCGAAAGAATTGGGGATTAAGAGTCAGGAATCGGGGAAGTTGCAGCGGTTGGTGGAAATGTTAGAAGAGGTGATCGCTGAGGGCGATCGGGCTTTAATTTTTACTCAATTTGCTGAATGGGGAAAACTCCTGAAACCGCATCTAGAACAGCATTTAGGGCGAGAAGTTTTGTTCTTGTACGGAGGAATTCGGCAACAGCAGCGGGAAGAAATGATCGATCGCTTCCAGCACGATCCCCAAGGCCCACCGATTATGATTTTATCTTTAAAAGCAGGCGGCACAGGTTTGAACTTAACCAGAGCAACGCACGTTTTCCACTATGACAGATGGTGGAATCCCGCAGTAGAAAATCAGGCAACTGACCGCGTATTTCGCATCGGTCAAACCCGCAATGTGCAAGTCCACAAATTTGTCTGCACTGGTACGTTAGAGGAGAAAATACACGATATGATTGAAAGCAAAAAAGCTCTAGCTGAACAAGTTGTCAGCGCCGGGGAAAACTGGCTCACCGAGCTAGATACAGACCAACTTCGGAATTTACTAATCCTCGATCGCAATGCTATCATAGAAACAGAAGAAGAATAATATAGCATTTCTCAGAAAGATGACGTGCTATCGGTCATAGGGCATAGGGCATAGGGCATAGGGCATAGGGCATACCTCACCACGCTTGAGAACCGCTATATAAGCCATTCCCAACAGCATGACACGGAAGTCACGAATACACGGATAGCTGTTTTTTTCTTTCTGAATTCAACATCCCAATTACCAATGCCCGATGCCCAATTCCCAATTCCCAATTCCCAATTCCCAAATAAATGATTGACAGAGAATGGTGGACACAACAGTGGTTAGATTTAATAAATACCTACCGCTTCAAAA
The DNA here is from genome assembly GCA_036700245.1 of Microcoleus vaginatus BM001213989. Taxonomy (GTDB): domain Bacteria; phylum Cyanobacteriota; class Cyanobacteriia; order Cyanobacteriales; family Microcoleaceae; genus Microcoleus. The sequence continues at coordinate 16,240 of JAUBOM010000069.1, read as the reverse complement.
AGCGCTTAGAACGTGGCTGGCAATACGCGCGCGAGGGAAAAGTTCTCAGCATTAACTTCCCTAACCAAGAAGTAATCGCCGTAGTTCAAGGAACAGATCCCAAACCCTATCAAGTTTCTTTAGGACTCGACACATTGAGCGATGAAGATTGGGATTATGTGATTGAAAATATGTCGCAAAGAGCAGTTTTTTCAGCTAAATTACTAGCAGGAGAAATGCCACACAATATTGAGGATGTATTTGCGGCGGCCGGCAAAACGCTATTTCCGTTAAGTTTATCTGATATTCGATCGCGCTGTAGCTGTCCTGACCCCAAAAACCCTTGCAAACACATCAGTGCAGTATACTACTTATTGGGCGATCGCTTCAGTGAAGACCCCTTCGTACTCTTTCAACTGCGGGGGAGAACCAAAGAGCAAATCTTGACAGCCCTCCGTCAAAGACGAGGTACGCAAGGAGAGGAAAATTCCCAACTCAACTCCGGCGAAAATGCCCCCACTACGAATTCTAAATTGCCGAAGGTCGATCGCTTTTGGGAATACAACCAGCAGCTAGAATCATCTTTAGTAGTCATTGTACCGCCGCCCAGCAGCGAAACAGTATTAGATATCTTAGGCCCAATTCCCCTCGCAATCGACGGAAAAGGAACCGCTAGCAAATCCTCCCCTGCATCAGACGCCCTCAAGCAGCATTTTAGCAAAATCTACCAAGCAGTTAGCCAGCAAGCAGTTTTAGCAGCACTGAAACGGGGCGAAACAGATTAACTGATTATTGTTTCTTTAGTCTCCCTCTGCTAGGACGAAAGTTTGTGTAGGATTGGTTCTAACCATCGACTATTCTATTCGTTTGTGCAAAGGCTAAGAAACCCGGTTTTTTATAAAATCCGCGAAAAAACAGCGTTTGTGGGAATTATACATCACGTTAAGAAACCCGATTTTTTATCCCAAGTTCTAAAAATAATGCACTAAAAACGAATTTGAGGGCGGTTGTTCAACGGGACATAATATAAGTCCTGGTTGGGTAATTTCCTTAAAAATAGCATGACAATTACTGCCAGTAATTCATAATCTCTATCAATTCCTGGGGGCGTTCAATTAAAAAATGAGGATTTTGTGCAGCCAAAGCTTCCTGAGAATTAAAACCCCAACCTACAGCAATTACCTTAATCCCGGTTTTTTTAGCAGCGTCTATATCTCGGATTTCATCTCCCACATAAACCACTTCTTCAGGATTTATATCCTCTATTCTTAGCCATTTATTAATAACTTTATGTTTGCCAAAAGTTGACCCAGAGTAAATAAATGTAAAAGTGTCTTGCAAACCGTTTTTGGCCAGCGATGCCAAGACATTTTCTCTTGAATTAGAGGTAATAATACCCAGTTGAAAACCACGTGTTTTCAACTCCAGTAAAACTTCTTTAATTCCCGGAAATAATTGAATCTGGGGAATTTCACTGTGCAACTCTCCTTTCAACCTTCTAATCAACAGCGGGAACTTGAAGAGAGAAATGCCAGAATACTGAAGAATTTGCCAAGAATTTAAATTCCTCAGTTGAGCGAGTTCCTCTTTTGTCGCAGACTTAAAGCCGAATTCTGCTGACAAACGGTTGGTGATGCTCAGAAGAATATCGATTGTATCTGCTAAAGTACCGTCAAAATCAAAAATAATTACTTTGGTCATTGGACAATAGCAAATAAGGAACTAGGGCTCACTTCTATATTACCCATTCCCTCTTGCTTGTCAAAAAAAACGATCGCAACGGCGGGATTTGCACCCGCATCTCCTGGTATGCTCCAAGGAATTCTATCATTTAAACTACGTTGCTGGTGGCAGCGAACCGAATCAAACGGTTGTCTATCGCCTTGAAGAGCGCTGCTTTACCACTAAGCTACGCTGCCCCATTTTATTATACATTTTCAATGCAAAATTTTGACATCGAACTTAATATTAATTGTAAATTATATATCTCGCTTGTAGCTGAGTCTCGCTCCCCCCCTGATTCTTGCCTTCTACTCCCCCTCCCGCGGGGGGACAAGAACTCTCTTTCGTCCCTTTTATTAAGGGGGATGCGAGGCGGATCGAGACAGAGAGAGAAGCGAGAGTATGAAAGGAATTTAGTCTTAAGTTGATACCAATGGTGGAAAGTGGAAAAAGCCACAAAAATATTAAATGAGGGTTACCACTGCGACTCAGCATAATCTTTAAATAATTTACCATAAAAATAGCGTCCCTCATTTACTCCTAAATAAATTGGATCGCAAATCCGCGCCGCGGCATCGACAGCATCAAAGGGAGGTTGTACGCCGCGTTGCTGCATTGCTAAAACTTGAGGGTAAGGGTGCTGAAAACTAATCCATCCCGGATCGACAGCATTCATAAAAATTTTGTGTTTGGCATACTCTGAAGCGCAGGTGCGGGTCATCATGTTCAGCGATGCTTTTGCCATATTTGTATGCGGATGTCGCCAAGGTTTGTCGCTGTTAAATTGCCCTTCTTTGGAAGAAACATTGACAATATATTTGCCAGCTTCAGGATTTGTTTTCATCAGCCGTTTGAGCCTGCTATTAATCGCAAAAGGAGCGATCGCATTAATAACGTGAACTTCCAACATTTCCAAAATGCTCACCTCATCATCCTTCATCAGCCAACTGTTGAAAGGGCGCAAATCCACTTGTTGTCCGTCGCGATCGTACATTCCGGGCGGAAACAAACTAAAATTAGGTGAATGTGATAATTGATTCTCTCGATCCAAGTTAAAAACCGTAGGGATTTCACTGTTGCGATGTGGAACAGAGTCTGTGAGAGATTTGGGGATATCCTCAGAAATATTGTCTGTCAAAAAGTGCGATGATCGTGCCAATAGCGGCTGAATCTCAGCAGGTAAAGCCTCCAAAGGCAGAGATTCAAAATCCATCAAATGCTGGTAAAATTCAGGAGGGCGGCGAATTGTTTGAGCCGCATTGTTGATAATAATGTCAATTCGGGGATAGCAGCAGACGAGGTGTTCTGCAAATCGCTCAACGGCCGCAATATACCGCAAATCTAACTCATAAACTTGCAGGCGATCGTACCACTCGGCAAAATCCGCTTCTTTCGCATATCTCCTAGCAGCATCCCGAGCAAAACGAGTAGTACAAATTACAGCAGCACCAGCTCTCAACAACCTCAAAGTTACAGCATACCCAATTTTCACTCTCGCTCCCGTCACCAAAGCAAATAACCCCTGCAAATTTGCAGTTTGGTTGCGTTTGGTCAAATTAAGTTCGCCGCACTTCAAACACAAACCCCGGTAAAAAAAATGTTGCTCTTGAAAACTCTCCTTGCAAACAAAACAGCGCTGCAGTTTATTCATTTTAAATTTCTAGGGCTGTAAAGAATATCAAGTCCAGCTACATCCGCTGCAATTAGCTTCCGCAAAAATCCCCCGATTATCGATATTAGCTTTTTTCATAATGGACCAGCTCAAATTAGCCCCATTAAAAGTAGCTCCGCTGAGATGTGCGTTCAGGAAATTTGCTCTTTTCATAACAGCACCGCTCAGATTAGCACCAGCCAAAGTAGCTTTATTAAAATCAGCATCGCAAAGGTTGGCTCCAGTAACATCTGCTTGAAAAAAATCAGTATTTGTCAAATCCGTTCTCTCTAAATTAGCACCGCGCAAATTAGCTCCCATAAAACAAGCTCCTGCAAATTTACTCCACCGCAAATTAGCTCCTGCCAAAACCAACCCTTTAAAATTCCCGCCGTTAAAATTAGATCTAATTAGTTTAATCCCCGCCAGATTTGCTCTGGCAAAATTCACCCCGCCCAGGTTGGCCCCACTCAAATCCGCCCCGCTTAAATCAGCACCACTCAAATCTGCCCCGCTCAAATCTGCCCCGCAGAGTTTAGCTTTTTTCAAAATGCTTTGAGATAAATTAGCATCGCGAAAATTAACCGAGCGGAGGTTGGCTAAACTGAGATTAGCTGCTTGCAAATCAGCGCCGCTGAGATTGGATCGGCTCAGGTTAGCTCCGGTCAAATCGGCATTTTTTAGATTACTTACTTCCAAGTTACTTTTAAAAATTTTTGCGCCTCGCAGGTTGGCAGATTCAAAGTTCGCTTCTACTAAGTTTGACTCTCTCAGGTTGGCTTTAGCCAAATTAACTCCGCTAAAATCTCCCCAACTCAACTCTACAAAGCCACCCAATAAAAGTATATTTTGCACTCTCCATTTATTCCAAATCGACGCATCTTTTTTGAGCAAACTTATTCGTTCTTCCCTGGCCAATATTGCAGCAGCAGTAGCTCGCACCCGCTCGTCAGCATCGTCCAAAACAGCAGTTACTGCTTCTAAACCTGCATCTCCGTATTTGATGGCATCTGCAAGTGCTGCCAGCCTTGCTTCAGCCGAGGGGCTTGCTAAACGCTGCTTGACTCGTGCTATGCCGCCCAAGACAGCAGCATGAATTAAAGGTGGATTTTTACCGCCCAAAACTGCATCGTATTCTTTGGGTTCATTTGGTGGCATTTGTTATTTGTTACGAATGACTGTTGACTAATGACTGTTGACTAATGACTAATGACTGTTGACTAATGACTATTGATTTGATTAGCCCTGGCATTTCGCCGCAGCATTTCTGGTTTTATGCGCCGCAGCGCGGAAGCTGTAAATCGGCGGTTCCATTCTTCGTCGGAGATGTCGGCTAATTCTGCAAGTGTCGGCGCTATATTTTCAGGATAAGGCTCAAAGTCGGCAACATCAGTTGGTTTAGCAAATCGCTGATTCCAAGGACAAACATCCTGACAAATATCGCAACCTGCTACCCAACCTTGTAAATTAGATGCAATTTCGTCGGGCAATTTTTCGGCTCGATTCTCGATCGTGTGATAAGCTATACATCGATCGGCATTCACCACAAAAGGCTCAGTAATTGCCCCGGTCGGACAGGCCTCAATGCAGCGAGTACAAGTACCGCAATGTTCCGTATGGGGTTCATCGGGCGCTAACTTCAAATTAGTCAAGATTTCGCCCAAAAACACCCAAGAACCGTATTCGCGCGAAATTACATTACCATTTTTGGCAATCCAGCCAATCCCGGCACGCTGGGCCCACATTTTATCCTGAATCGGCCCGGTATCAGCATAATACCGCGCTTCAATTCCCTCGCCTTGCGATCGCAGCCAATTTGCCAAAACCTTCAGTTTTTTGTGCAGAATTTTGTGGTAATCTCGTCCCCAGCCGTAGCGAGAGATTTTAGCATACTCGACCCCTGGCTCGACCCTCCCTTCCAAAGGGGGATTCGGGGGGCGTTGGTGAGCCGTGTAGTAGTTGATGGCGACACATATTAAGGACTGTACCTCTGGCATCACCAATTGAATATCCTGCCGCTTTGGGTTGGCCATCCATGCCATATCCGCCTGATAACCTTTGTCCAGCCAAGCCTGCAATCGTTGTTTTTCTAGATCGAAATCCGCGTCTTTTGAGGCTATCCCGACTTTGTGAAATCCCAACTCTAGGGCTTTTTGCTTAATGCGATCGCTATTAATTGATTTTTTCATCGGGTAAGGAACAGTAGCACAAATTGCGCTATAAGTCTAGTAATTTTTAGATTAATTTGGGGACAAAATTGATAATACTTCCACAATCTTTATATTTATAAATTTGAACTCTCAAGTGTCAAAAATGTCACATAATTTAATTAAGGGAGAATTCGATTCGCAAATTCAAGTACGCAAGTAAAACCGACAGCGAATCCCACAGCATACACATGGCAGTTAGTATCCAATCAGCTCAATCTATTTTCTCGAACACCGAGATTGCGAGCGTTGTTCCGGCTACCACGGAAGCGTTCTACAAACTCAGCGTTGAAGACCAACTGGCACTGCTCTGGTATGCCTACACCGAAATGGGTGTTTCCATCACCGCCGCCGCCCCAGGAGTAGCCAGCATGGCGCTTGTCGAAGGCGTCCTCAACGAAATTAAGCAGATGTCGCCGGAGGCTCAAAGCAAAACGATGTTTGACCTAGCCAGCAACGCTGACACCACGATCGGGCGGATTTACACTTCCTTGCGCGTCAATACCAAACTCGGTTTCTGGTACGAGTTGGGACAGTTGATGAAACAGGGCCTTGTCGCTCCGATCCCCGCTGGCTATCAAATGTCTCCCGAAGCCACCCAAGTTCTAGAAACCATCAAGAAACTAGATCCGGGCCAGCAAATTACGGTACTTCGCAATACCGTAGTTAACATGGGCTACGACCCTGCTTTTAGCCAAGAGTACGGCAAACGTTCGGCCCCCCGCAGCACTCCCACCGCTCCTGAAGAGCGGGTGAAAACCAAAATTGAGGGTATCACCGAGCAGACTGTGCTCAGCTACATCGACTACATGAACGCCTTCGACTTCACCCCAGCCGTCGGTTTATTTGCTGAAGAAGGTGCCCTGCAACCGCCTTTCCAAAAGCCGATCGTTGGTCGCGAAGCTATCCTCAACTATATGCGGGAAGAGTGCATCGGACTGAAAATGATGCCGCAGCAAGGCGTATCGGAACCTGCAGAAGATGGCTACCGCCAAGTGAAAGTCACTGGCAAAGTCGAAACTCCCTGGTTCGGAGCGAATGTGGGAATGAACATTGCCTGGCGGTTTTTGCTCGATCCCCAAGGTCAAATTTTCTTTGTGGCGATCGACTTGTTGGCATCTCCTAAGGAACTGGTCAATTTGATGCGCAAATAGAATATTCTGGTTCGGTCTGTCAAACAGGCTTGCCCAGAAACCCAGATGCCTGCAGGTGTCTGGGTTTCTACCATTAAAGATTAAAGATTAAAGAATTGAAGAATTGGGAATGACTGATGACTGCGAGGGGTTGTGGCTTCCCTACAGTTGGATTTTTTTTGAAATTTGTATTAATCGGGGTCGATCGCTCGGGAAGCTGCGATCGACGCTCTCGGGTTCCTCCTTTTTTCGGAGAATTATTTTCCTGCCCCTACTTATATCTTTTGAGGGATTTGCTGCGACAAAGAGAATGATTACAGTATACTCATTCATCTTGAATCACTTGTTTTATGACCGCAACAACTCGACCTATTATAACTAGCTCTATAAAGATTGCCGGCATCACAAAGCCAACGGTACTGCGATATTTTGAAACTTTAAACGCGGGAGATTTTGAAGCTACGGCTAATTTATTTGCTGATGACGGGGTTCTGCACGCGCCGTTTGAAGAGCCAATTATCGGCAGCAGCTCGATCGCTACTTATCTAAAAACAGAAGCGCGAGGAATGCAGCTCGAACCCCAGCAAGGTGTCAGCCAAATTTTAGAAGATGGCAATGTAGAAGTTCAGGTCAGCGGCCGGGTGCAAACTTCCGCCTTTGGTATTAATGTCGCATGGCTGTTCTTGCTCAATTCTGACCAAAAAATCCTTTCTGTCACCGTCAAACTGTTAGCTTCTCCCCAAGAATTGCTAAATCTGCGGTCGCAGACGAAATTTGATGTTTAATAAGCTGTTTCAGATTTAAATTGCCTATTTGGGTTTGACCTGTCGATCGCACGTAATGGCTAAAGTCATGCGATGGACAGGTTGAGCGGCTTGTTATCAGAGAATTGGGTCTAAAACCCAGTCCTTCCAGGACGGCTTTAATTCTAAAGTTTTAATGACTCACTAAACATCCTATGCTAAATCGTATAGTATAAGGTAGGAGGTAAAACCATGCTAGTCTTTGAGTTTAAAGCCTACGGAAAATCAAACCAGTTCAAAGCAGTAGATGAAGCAATTCGTACCGCAAAGTTTGTCCGCAATAGCTGTTTGCGCTATTGGATGGATAACAAAAAAGTGGATAAATACGATTTGAACAAATATTGCGCTGTACTGGCTCGCGATTTTTCGTTTGCCGACGAACTCAACTCAATGGCTCGACAAGCTAGCGCCGAACGAGCGTGGTCTGCTATCTCCAGATTTTACGATAACTGCAAAAAGGGTGTTCCTGGCAAAAAAGGGTATCCGCAGTTTCAAAAAGATTGCCGCTCGGTTGAGTATAAATCAACTGGATGGAAACTGGCCGAAGATCGGAAATCAATCAACTTTACAGACAAAAAAGGGATTGGACGGTTAAAACTAAAAGGTACACGCGACTTGCACTTCTACCAAATCAACCAAATAAAACGGGTGAGATTGGTAAAACGTGCTGATGGCGTGTACGTCCAATTCTGCGTGGATGTCGATAGAAAGGAAAATACAGAACCTTCTGGTACGGCGATCGGATTAGACGTGGGATTAAAGGAATATTACACCGACTCGAACGGAACTACGGTTGAAAACCCGAGGTTTCTAAAAAAAGGTGCAAAAGTCCTCAAACGTTCAGGGCGTCGCGTATCAAGAAAAGTAAGAGGTTCAAAAAACAGGCTTAAAGCTAGGCAGATTCTAGGCAAGCGCCATCTCAAAATAAGTAGACAACGTAAAGACCATGCAATAAAACTTGCCAGGTGCGTAATCTCATCCAACGATGTAGTCGTTTACGAAGATTTGAGAATCAAAAACATGGTGAAGAATCACTGTCTGGCTAAGTCCATTAACGACGCATCTTGGTATCAATTCCGTGTAGGGCTTGAATACTTTGGTAAAGTATTTGACAAGATTACGGTTGCGGTGAATTCCCAATACACCAGCCAAGAATGCTCTAGCTGCGGGGTAATAGTCAAAAAAACACTATCCACAAGGACTCACGCCTGTAAGTGTGGCTGCGTTTTGGATAGAGATTTTAATGCAGCTAGAAATATCCTCAGTCGAGGATTGGGTACGGTAGGGCATACCGGAACCTTTGGTCTTGAGCCAAGCAACGCTTTAGGAGAATCAATCTCTACTGTGGTTGGAGAAGTCCTGCCTCAGCAAATTGGCTCGTAGATTAAAGAATCCCCGTGCGTAAACGCCGGGGAGTGTCAAAGCAAGAATGAGGCAGAAACCGGGTTTTTTATCCAAATCTCTGGTGAAGTGCCGCTAACGGTATAAAAACCCCGTTTCTGCGGTATTTGTGCGATCGGGACTGTACCCCTACAATCTTACAGTCTCGTGTTGCGGGAACGATACAGCACGAAAAAGTGGCTGTCACCGCACCGTGCGACAGACAGCCAAAGCGAGTCAAAAAGTGCATTGTCAATGACTAATGACTAATTAAGATTTTTCCGGCAAACTTGCTTCCAACTTCAGACAGTTGCGACCGTCTATTTGCAAAGTGTAGTCCACCCGATCCATAAGTCTGCTCATAATCAGCCAGCCGTAGCCGCTTTCCTGTTTAGCTTCCGGCCTCGGGGGATTGTAAGTATCCATTTCGTAACCTTTACCGTAATCCCAAATTTCTAAACCAATATCCCTATTTTTTAAATTCAAGCGAATTAACACGGGCAAATTGGGTTGATCTTTGTGAGCATGGCGGATCACGTTAGAATAGGCTTCTGCTAACACCAAGCGCAAACGATTCGACTGACGCGGCCAATCGACGTGCTCTCCTAGCTCAACTTCCAAACTGCTCAGCAACCAATTTTCAACAATTGTTAAAAACCGCAAGTCGCTTGGCACATGAAGCTCAGTATTCATAAAAAAATCCCGTAAGTTTGAAAACCCTGTGTCAAGACACCAGGTATAAAACACGACGCGCCGAATTGATTCGGCCTCAATACTTGTCGCTACTCGGGGGATACTAGCCTTTTCAGTTGAAAAATCAGGCATTCGTCATTCGGTAGAAGGCAGAAGTTAAGAGTATTGTTGAAAACTTTAGTTATGGGTCTAAACCCCATTAACAAGTGATAATTATACCGAGACTGCAAGCAGCGAAGTATAAAAAATCTTTGTTTCAATCCCTGACTTTTAAGTGTTGGTTTTTTCTGACGAATGCCTTCTACTTTAACCCTTTACAGGTGTTTAATCCCCCAGGAAAGCGATTCAGGAAACTAGCTGCGCGCGATCGCGGGCTAGGTTTTTTACTGTGGACTATAACGCAGTCCTTTGCGGGACTACTCTGTGGGCCGTCAACAAGCAGGGCTTCAGTTTTTTCGGCTCTCACCCCCGACTATGGGCCGGGAGTCGCTGACAGATTCAGAGGACCTCCAAAGAGAGTATGGTTTGGTCGTCTTCCTGAACGGGATTGTCAGCTCGGATGTGAGCCAACAAATTGTCCAAGTTGAAGGAACCAGGTTCCTGAATCAAGAGTTGCCAAAGCCCTTCTTGTTGTAGCATAGAACGGGTTTGTTCACCCCCAGGGACCGCTTCAGTGGTCACGCTAGCTTCAGTAATCCCGTCACTCGTCAGCAGAAATACATCTCCTGACTTTAATTCGATCGTACCTGCTTTGCCTCTCCAAACTGGTAGTATCCCCAAGGGAATTCCACGAGCTTTCAGGAAATTCGGCTCGGCTGGCGTTTTACCGCTAGCGGCTTGAGCTTTCACCTCCGAGTGAGACCAAACGATCGGGTAAATGTGACCGGCATTAGCAAAGGCGAGGTGTCCCGTTGACGGAGTGTAACGAGCAACAACCATTGTAATAAAATGGTTGTTGCCGATCAGGTCGTCAGACATACTGCTATTCATATTGTGCATAACTCGATCGGGTTCGGGAGAAACTTCTTGGGAAAGTTCCCGCCGCATCACCGAAATCGCGCTGGCCATAAATAGAGCAGCCGGAACTCCCTTACCGGAAACATCTCCCACCGCTATCCAAATATCCCCTTGGGAGTGGACGTAGACTTCAAAAAAGTCGCCGCCCACTTCCCGCGCGGGATAGCAGCAAGCTTGCACCCTGACTGTTTCAAAATCCGGCCAACTTTGGCGCAACAAGTTTGTTTGGATTTGGCGAGCCACTTCCAACTCGTTTTGCATCTGCTTGGCTAAATCCAGAGTGCGCTGGTATAGCTTAGCTTGAGACAGGGCCAGAGCAGCTTGAGCTGCTACACCTTCTATTAACTCTATATCTTCTGCCGACCAAGGGTTAGTGCCGCCAATCTGGCACAAAGCGAGTACCGCCAGCAATTCTTGCTGGTAAGTCAGGGGTACGGCAATCTCAACCGATTTACCGTCCCCCCCACTGTTTGGGTTCACTTGAGTTTGGCGGCTGGCTACGGCTTGAACCAGCAAATTTTCATCAAAAGAAAAGTGAATGGCCTGGTCGGTTTGGGCTTGGTAGGGGAAGGTACTCGGCAATAGTCGATCGGTCTCTACCGGTCGCAGCATACAATAGTTGGCTTCAAAAGTTTGACCTACGGTTTGAACAATAGTTTGTACCATACTAGAGTAATCTAGCGACCCGCGAATGACGCTCATTACCTCATTGAACAGAGATTCTTTGCGCAAAGCGCGGCGCAATGCAACGCTGCGCTGCTTGTAGTATTTGTAAGTTTCTGAGGCTTGATTGATCACCAATTTGAGTTCTTCTGGATTCCACGGTTTGGTGATGTATTTGAAGACTTGACCTGAGTTGATGGCCTCAACCAAATCTTCAACATCTGTGTATCCCGTTAGCAGAATCCGAATCGTATCGGGAAATCGCTCGACTGTTTTCCCCAAAAACTCGGTGCCATTCATTTCTGGCATCCGCTGGTCAGATATAATCACCGCCATCTCGCCCTGTTGGTCTAGAACTTCCAGGGCGCTGAGGGCGCTATCTGCTTTGTAAACTTGAAAGTCGCGTCGAAACGTCCGGTACAATAAATCCAAGTTGTCGGGTTCGTCATCGACTACCATCAGTTTCAGCTTGCTTCCATCTCCCCGACTCATCTTTCTTCCCCCTTGAAAACCCCCACCCTAGCTGTACTCAGCAAGGTGGCGGGAGGAAAAGGGGGGCTGGATATATGCAACATATCAGTTACGTCAAGTTGAGTTAAAGAAACCCGTTTCACCTCAAGGTGAGCATTCCTTTCGCACCATCTGTTCGCACAACAGATGAGAGGCTTTCGATACTGTAACCCGCCTCGGTAGGCCGCTTCAATAGGGAAAATTCCCCAGTCAGCTTTCGCGCTTTGATACGAGTAACGACCGTGTTAGCAGTCGGTACTTTTCTAAACACACCCGCCTCCCAAATGACTAATTAATGCTCTGATTGCAGAGTTATTAACTAGCTGCATAATGTCCTCGGTGTGAATTTTAACACTTACTACTAACCCCGGTATTGCTACCTGAGTGTGGTCAAAATCGGCTGAATTTCAAGCCCCACTATACCCGGAGGGTTAGCGGTGGGTTGTTGGCGCTATTCCCTACACTTGTGCCGAATCGCACGCTTATTGCTGCATTCAAGTCCCCCTAATCTCTGAACTTTTTGCAGCAAGCATATTACTACTGCCGAATCAAGCTAATCTTTCTGCCAGTCTGAGCTTAGCAGAACGAGAGCGGGGATTTCTAGCTAGTTCTTCGGATTGCGGCACGATCGGCTTTTTTGTCAGTACCTGTAAACTGGGTGTTCCTCTGAGTTGGTGCTTGACGGGTCGGTCTTCCAGGCTGTGAAATGTAATGATGCCGATTCTCCCACCGGGTTTTAACCACCTTGGGGCAAGGTTTAGGAAAGTTTCTAAAGAAGCTAGTTCGGAGTTGACGGCTATCCTTAAAGCTTGGAAAGTGCGGGTGGCCGGATGGATTCTGCCGTTGCGCTGCTTGGGAGGGAAGGATCGGGCGATCGCCCCAGCAAGTTCTGTTGTAGTTTGAAAAGGACGGCTTTCCACAATCCGCCTCGCGATGCGCCGCGACAGTCGCTCTTCACCGTATTTGTAAATAATATCTGCTAGTTTAACTTCTTCCCAGTGATTGATAATCTCTTCTGCGGTCAAAGATTGCTGCTGGTTCATACGCATATCTAGTTGAGCTGGGTGGCGAAAACTAAATCCTCGTTCCGGTGTATCGAACTGAGCCGAGCTGACGCCCAAGTCTGCTATGATACCATCAAATTCGCCATCTGGGGACTTGTATTCCGCAAAGTTGCCGTGCCAAAACTCAACGGGCGAGTTGGCAAATCGGGTTTGGCAAAAACGGATGGCTTGTTCGTCGCGGTCGATCGCCACTACTGTAACATCGGCCGCCGCTGCTAAAATCAAACTCGTGTGTCCGCCGCCCCCAAGGGTCGCGTCCAAATAGCGGCCGCCGGGACGCACAGCCAAACCCGCAATTAACTCTTGACCCAAAACTGGAACGTGATAGGTGTCAATACTGACATCCGATCCAAGGGTCTCCTTCTCAGAGAGCTCGATATCCTTCATAATCATAAAAGCCAAACCAAAATCAACAATAGCTAGTAATCATTAATTCATTTAATTATGTCAAGAATTGAGACTAGAACCGAACCGATGGTGCTCAACATGGGGCCGCACCACCCATCCATGCACGGGGTACTCCGGCTAATCGTCACCCTAGACGGGGAAGACGTGGTGGACTGCGAGCCTGTTTTGGGCTATCTGCACCGCGGGATGGAAAAAATCGCCGAAAATCGCACCAACGTGATGTACGTGCCCTACGTCAGCCGCTGGGACTATGCGGAGGGGATGTTTAACGAAGCGGTGACAGTAAATGCGCCGGAAAAGTTGGCGAATATTGCTGTCCCCAAACGGGCGAGTTACATTCGGGTAATCATGCTGGAGTTGAACCGGATTTCTAACCATTTGTTGTGGTTGGGGCCGTTTTTGGCGGACGTGGGGGCGCAAACTCCTTTCTTCTATACTATGCGCGATCGCGAGATGATTTTAGACTTGTGGGAAGCAGCCACAGGTTATCGCATGGTGAATAATAACTATTTCCGCATCGGCGGAGTTGCCGCAGATTTGCCCTACGGTTGGGTAGATAAGTGCGAAGATTACTGCGATTATTTGATTCCCAAAATTGACGAGTACGAACGTTTAATTACCAACAACCCAATCTTCCGCCGCCGGATTGAAGGCCTGGGTACTATTTCTCGCGAAGAAGCGATTAACTGGGGACTGTCCGGCCCCATGTTGCGCGCTTCCGGCGTTAAGTGGGATTTGCGGAAAGTTGACCATTACGAATGTTACGACGACTTCGACTGGGAAGTTTGTACCGAAGCTGCTGGCGATTGTTTGGCCCGGTATTTGGTGCGGATTCGGGAGATGCGCGAGTCGGTTAAGATTATCTATCAAGCCTTGAAAGGACTCCCCGGTGGATCTTACGAGAATTTGGAAGCGAAGCGCTTAGAAAGCGGGCCAAAATCTGAATGGAATGGTTTTGACTATCAGTTTATTGGCAAAAAAGTTGCGCCGACTTTTAAGATTCCCAAGGGCGAACATTATGTCCGCACTGAAAGCGGCAAGGGTGAGTTGGGGATTTATATTATCGGGGATGATAGTGTGTTTCCTTGGCGCTGGAAGATTCGGACTGCGGATTTTAATAATTTGCAGATTTTGCCTCACATTGTTCGCGGCGTGAAGATTGCGGATTTGGTGGCGATTTTGGGGAGTATCGACATTATTATGGGCTCGGTTGATAGGTAGGTTTGGTCGGTTTTTATCTGATAATTTAACCCGGTTTTTTTGTGGAACCGGGTTGATTTTTTTTAACCGCAGATGAACGCGGATAAACGCGGATGGATATCGATTAATATTGCTATTAACGTCGCTAAAATGTACCTTATTTCTCTCTTCTTTCTTCCTCTGCACTCTCTGCGCCCTCTGCGGTTAATAAAAAAAATCTCTCCTTTACAAATGAAATAACATCAACTTTGATTCGATAAATTATGAAAGTTCAGCAATCAGATATCCATGACAGTAACCCGGAACTCTGCGCTTTAATCTGCGAAAGAATTGCTGCGAGTCCGCAGCGGCGTATTACTTTTGCTGAATATATGAATTTGGCATTATATCATCCGCAGCACGGTTATTACAATAGCGATCGCCCGTCGATCGGCAAACAAGGCGATTTTATCACGTCGCCTCATTGGAGTGCTGATTTTGCGGAGGTTTTGGCAGAGCAGTTTGTGGAAATGTGGCAATTTCTCGATCGCCCTTTCAATTTCGCGATCGTAGAAATGGGCGCTGGGCGGGGAACTTTTGCAGCTAATGTGCTGCAATATCTGCAACGGCAACATCCCGACTTATTTAAAATTTTAACATACATAATTGTTGAAATTTCGCCAAGACTTCAAGCGGAACAACGCCAAAGCTTAAGTGATATCAAGTGCGTTAAGTGGTGTAATTGGGATGAGATAGTTAATAATTCAATTGTCGGCTGTTTCTTTTCTAATGAGTTAGTGGATGCTTTTCCCGTGCATCAATTCATTCTGGAATCAGGGCAAGTTAGGGAGATTTACGTTGCCGCAGAAACCCCAAAAAATGAACAACAAAAGATAAATTTTATTGAAGTAATTGGCGAAGTTTCCACGCCTAAAATTGCCGAATATTTGGATTTGGTAAGCATCGATTTGTCGGCGAGTGTTTATGGGGATGGTTATCGCAGTGAGGTGAATTTGGCGGCTTTGGACTGGATGAGTACAGTTGCTCAAAAGTTGCAGCGGGGATATTTGTTAACTATTGATTACGGCCATCCGGCGCACCGCTATTACAATCCGAGGCGCAGGGAGGGGACGCTACAGTGTTATTATCTGCACCGATATCACAATAATCCTTATATTAATGTGGGGCGGCAGGATTTAACGGCTCATGTTAATTTTACGGCGCTGGAAAGGCAGGGTGAATTGTGCGGTTTGGATGTGGTAGGGTTTACTCAGCAGGCTTTGTTTTTGATGGCGTTGGGTTTGGGCGATCGTATTGCTTCTCTGTCTACAAATCATGCGGAAGCATTGGATTTGGCAACGTTTTTGCGCCGACGGGAGGCTTTGCATCAGTTGATCGATCCGAGGGGTTTGGGGAGTTTTGGGGTTTTGGTGCAGTCGAAGGGGTTAAGGGAGGAGGAAAAGTCCGCGCGAGCGAAGGTATCCCGTAGGGAATCGCTCAAAGGTTTCACGGTGCCTTAAGTTAACTAGAATCAGCAACACGCACTCTTTTCCAATTACTTTTGTCATCACTTAAGCGCACTGATATCATGTCCGGTCGATCAACCATGATATAATCAGGAGGAACACCACCCCCATCAAATAAAGAATGCCAAAACGAATTATGATCGCACCTCATCTGAGTCCAGAAGAGCTGCAAGCTCGTTTCCGTCAAGCTAAAACAACCACCCAGGCTCATCATTACCAGATTATTTGGCTGTTAGCCATTGGAAAAACCACCGCAGAAGTGATGGCAGTGACAGGTTATAGTCGTGGTTGGATTTATGAATTAG
>JAUBOM010000068.1:0-41271 GCA_036700245.1 Microcoleus vaginatus BM001213989 | reverse complement strand
AACTTCCTTCTTCCTCACATCCGTTACATCCGTTACATCCGTTACATCCGTTACATCCGTTAAAGAATCCGTTGCCGAACTTCCTTCTTCCTTCTATATAGCGGTTCTCAAGAAAGTGAGGTATGGAGGCGAGTCCTATGCCTATGCCCTATGCCCGCGAGAGCACCTCATGTTACTGAAAAGGCTATATCATCAATGCCCTTTTTTTCTATCCCAAACTTCTCCAATCCAATAAAAAACGGCAATCCCGCAAAAACTAAATAAAAAATCTTCAATACTAGCACTACGATTTGGTAAAATTCCTTGCAGCATTTCTTCCGCAGCAGTGAAAACAGTAAAAATTGCGGGCCCGAAAGGAATTGAATAATTAAACAAATTCATATTTTTTTTGCCAGTTGCTCGATGGCACAAAAAAGATGCTATTCCGTACAAAACAAAATGGCCGAGTTTGTCATAAGGCGGATGAGCTAGAGGAAAGTTGATTAATTTCCCCGTATCTGCTAAAAGCATGATACTGAGGAGAATTAAAAAGTACACAAAACAAGCAACAATCCAGAATTTTTTTGATAACTTCATCTTGTTTTTTGGCAATACCGACTAGACACAAACCAAGTCCGCGCCACGCGAAACTAATATCAAATTTGGTTAATTACGTCTTGTATTTGTAGGCGTCTGCCTAGCAGTAGCTGCCGCCCAAATTTAATTTGTTTTCACTGTCAAAACTTGCGGCGGCGACGCATCGGGCGGATAAATAAAATCCAGTTCTACAAGCCGCTTTTCTCCCGATTTCATCTCTAGTTTTACTAAAGGTTCCCCCTGCTGTCCCCGCCGCTGGACTAAATGCACGTAGCGAGTTTTAGGCACTTTACTGTCATCAGTATAGCGCACTCTGACCGTCCCTCTAAAAAAAGTTTGAGGTGCCGGAGGTTCTAAAAAACTAAGTCCTCCTGAAGTTAATTTATCTGTCTTAATAGGAGTTTGAATCGCGACAGTTACAGTTTGATTTTTGCTGGTAGAATTGTACAGCGGCAAGCTGAGATTGTATTGAATTCCGTAATTACCGTGGGCGCGGTATGCTGTATCTGGGTAGCGGACTAACATCCTCGCACTTTGCACTTGATTTGTGCCCAGCATTCCGCGCGGGAGGGTGCTTAATGGGTAGGAAAATGCTGTTCCGGGTTGGGGAATTGCTAGGTTTGATGTGGCTTGATTGTCTGAGATAAGTGCTCGCCATTGTGAACCTAATGCTACACCGGCAACTCGGCCGTAAATTACTTGACCTTCGGTGATTTCCGGCGGTGTGGGAGTTCGATCGCGCGGCCCGGCTATATTACCATTGTCTAATAAGTTTTGCCACTCTGCCTGGGAGGGCGATCGCTCGTTTCCCTGTGCGTCAACTCGAGCAAACATCGCCAGACTGGCAACATAGACTATACCATCGCTGCGCAACCGCATCAAGGTCGATCGACCGTTTAGCGGCGGTACCAATCCCCGCACCGGTATCGGATGATTCATCAACAGTTGGCTTTTTCCCGGTGGAATAATTAACCCAGGCTCAAAGTCAGACTGTCTCCTTCCTCTGAGAATATCATTCACAGCGCGACTTCCCGGCCCCGCGTAAATATTACTGTTTGAATTATCGACTTGCGGCGGCAATTCAATAAAAGGTGCATCGGGTTGACTGAGATAACTCGCAGCTTGCAATATATCTAATGTTACAGGTTTATTGCCCGGATTATAAACAATTACTCCTTGATACAATGTTCGCAAATCTTCCGGGGAAGGGGCGCGGGCTATGTGGTGGGCAAATATGTCGAAACGTCCTTGAAACGGAAAGTTTAAATGTGCCGCCGGAAATCTTTTACCATCTGGGGGAAATGTCGAAAGCAAAATTCCTTCTTGCAGCACTAATTCTGGACTGTTGCTGTTAAATACTGGTATGTTGTCTAACTGTCCGGGAAGAGGTCGCACTTCTTGGATTTGAATTATTTCTTGAGGTGCGGGAGGGGTTTGGGCTAAGGGGATAATTGATAGAATTGGCAGCATTTTTGAGATGAGTTTTTTTTACCGCAGAGGGCGCAGAGAAAGAGAGGGAAGAGAAGAACACGTAAATATTCGCGTTAGGGCGGGTTTTTGTACGGAGATTTTGCTCCCTCCTCCCTAGCAGATATTGTGATTTTTACCTCGCCCACTGTTCTAATATGTAATTGTAAAATTTGGCGGTGTCTACTTTATCCATTGCTTGAATTTTTCGCCCTCCCGTTTTAACTTTTGTGCGTCCTTGGCTGATGCCTTCGGTAATAATTTCTGTTCCCCATTCTCGCAGTTGGTAAAATTCTGGATGCGCTAAATAAGCGGTTGCCAAAATGTCCCAAAAATAGTAATCTTGAGATATTGCTAGGGCATAACACTGTCCTGCTAAGTCGGAAATGGGATATTTGCGCTGTTTTGCTAAGAGATTGGAAAATTCTACAGTCAGCGGTACATTATTAGTGATATCTAAAGGACACATGACAACGGGAATTTGGGTTTGCCAAATTCTATCGATTGCTATCGGGTCCCAGTAAGCATTCCATTCCGCCGACATATCTTGTCCGGGTTCCATATCTTTGCTAACATTGCCTATAACATTGAGGGCGCCTCCCATCCAGACAATTTCTTGAATTTTGCTTTCAATTTCTGGCGCGATATCTAAAGCTTGCGCTACTGTTGTTAACGGCCCCGTTACCATTAATGTGACTGGTACGGCTGCATCTCGCAAAACTCGCACCATAAAGTTTTGTCCGGGTTCTGATATTAACGGCGTGTCAATGGTTCCTTTTTCATTTAGAATGGGAAGTCGATCGCACGCAAAGGAATCTCGCCGAAATAACACCGGAAATGAGTTGAGTCCCCGCACCGTACTCGCCGCCACCGGAACTTCTGAACGCCCCATCAAATCGAGAATTTTGCGCGTTGCACTCACCGCCGGTTGAATGTAGCAGTCCGCAGGAGTTACAATTACTCCCAGAGTTTCGACTTCCTCCATTGTCATCAGCAACACGACTGATAGATAGTCGTCAACTGCACCGTCGTGATCCATGAGTACGAGTTTTTTGGACATTTTGCTTTCCCGGTGACTGAATTAGTGTAAAGTACAAATATAAGTTTATTTGTGCATCAAACACAACGGCCTTAACTATATGAATACAGTATCACCTTACGGCTCTTGGAAATCACCTATTTCTTCCGACTTAATTGTTTCTGGAACTGTCGGACTCGGACAAATTGCTATTGACGGCGATGATATTTACTGGGTTGAGGGAAGACCTTCGGAAGCGGGAAGAAGCGTCCTCGTGCGCCGCACTCCTGACGGTACAATCAACGACGTGACACCGCATCCTTTTAATGTTCGCACTCGCGTTCACGAATACGGCGGCGCTTCCTTTGCAGTTGCTGGCGGTGTTGTCTATTTTTCTCATTTTGCCGACCAACGTATTTATTCTCAAGCATTAGATTCTCAACCCCAACCTCTGACACCTGCTGCTAATTCTCGCTATGCAGATGTGATAGTTGACAAGCAGAGAAATCGCCTGATTTGCGTGCGCGAAGACCATGCAGGTGAGGGAGAATGTGTCAATACTATTGTTAGCATTAATTTAGATAACGGCGAAGATATTCAAATCTTAACTCAGGGCAATGATTTTTATGCTTCCCCTCGTTTAAGTCCAGACGGTTCTCTACTTTCCTGGATTTGTTGGAACCATCCAAATATGCCGTGGGATGGCACAGAATTGTGGGTGGCCCAAATTAATGCGGACGGTTCTTTAGGTGAAAAATACTTAGTTGCTGGCGGGGTTGATGAGTCGATTTTTCAACCGGAATGGTCGCCCGATAAAGTTTTGTATTTTGTTTCTGACAAGTCTAACTGGTGGAATTTCTACCGCTGGCAATCTAGAACCCCCCTCAATCCCCCCTTGGTAAGGGGGGAAGCAGAGATAGAAACCAGCTTGTGCGAGATGGCGGCTGAATTCGGACTCCCCCAGTGGGTTTTTGGAATGTCTACTTATGCCCTTGCCTCGGAAAGCAAAATTATTTGCACCTACACTCAGCAAGGCTTGTGGTATTTGGCGAGTCTTGATTTAACGACTAAGCATTTGACAACAATTGAGACGCCTTACACTGATATTTCGTCGGTCAAAGCGCGGGGACAAATAGTGGTTTTTCTGGGAAGTTCGGCGACTGAATCTACTGCTATTGTACAACTCAATTTAGCAACAAGTCAACTAGAAATCTTGCGAAAATCGAGCAACTTAAGCATCAATCCGGGTTATCTTTCTGTACCGGAACCTATCGAGTTTCCCACGGAAAACAATTTGACTGCTTTCGGTTTCTTCTATCCCCCGAAAAATCAAGATTTCGCAGCACCTGCGGGTGAAAAACCGCCGCTTGTCGTCAAAAGTCACGGAGGCCCAACTGCTGCTACTTCTAGCAGCATGAATTTGAAAATTCAATATTGGACGAGTCGCGGTTTTGCCGTACTCGATGTTAATTACGGCGGCAGCACTGGTTACGGTCGAGAATACAGAAAAAGACTGCAAGATAGTTGGGGAATTGTCGATGTTGATGACTGCGCTAACGGTGCTAAATATTTAGCTCAAAAAGGTTTAGTTGATGGCGAAAGAATGGCGATCGCCGGAGGCAGCGCAGGGGGGTACACCACTCTGTGCGCTCTTACTTTCCGCGATGTGTTTAAGGCTGGTGCGAGCTATTATGGAGTTAGCGATTTGGAAGCTTTGGCAACGGATACTCACAAATTTGAAGCGCGCTATCTGGATGGGTTAATCGGGCCTTATCCTGAAAGAAAAGATTTGTATGTGGCTCGTTCGCCCATTCATTCCGCCGAACGTTTATCTTGTCCCGTTATCTTTTTTCAAGGATTAGAAGATAAAGTGGTTCCGCCCAATCAAGCGGAAATGATGGTAGACATATTGAAAGCTAAAGGTTTGCCGGTTGCTTATGTTGCTTATGAAGGGGAACAGCACGGTTTTCGCCGCGCTGAAAATATCAAAAGAACTCTTGACGGCGAATTCTATTTCTATTCCCGGGTGTTTAAGTTTGAGTTAGCTGAACCTGTGGAGGAAGTGCCGATTTATAATCTTTAGAAAAAATTAAGTTGACAGTTGCTCTGTCTTGGCTAACACCTAAACTGCTCATAGCATAATTCGTACATATTAAATGTGATTTCGTTCACCAACTTTGCAGTTAACTATCACACTTTTTTGCTGTTTATGGTCACCGCTTATAAGGCGATCGCACGCTAAAATCTGAGAGTGCGATCGGCTTTAGTTACCGCAAAACGCCCGATCGCGCGATCTTCGAGTGAGAGATTCAATTAATATGCAAAGTCCTGTCAACCTGATCCCATCTGCTTTGGGCGAGCTGTTTGCCGAAGTGAATCATAATGGCTATATTACTCTAGCCGATCGCTACGGTTTGATGGCTGCTATTTTTGACGAAACTTTGAGTGAGGAAGACAAACGCTCCATCGATAGGCTGCTGCGCTCTGTGTGCCGCGGAAAGATCAAATTAGTTAACGAATTGTCTATGATCAGGTAAGTGCGGATAATTTCCTTGACTGTAATATTAAAAATCTCAACAATGAAAAAAAGTCCTAATTGTATCGTAATTGGGACTTCGAGCGAGGAAACTCTTTTTAATTTTTCATCGACTTAGCACTAAGGCAAAAAAAGGTTTGGCGCGCGACTCGATAGCGGTAGGGTGCACAGGGCGCCCCTTACATATAGAAGTTTTGCCTAAGTGCTCCACAAGTTTAATTTGCAGACATAGCTGTAGCCAACTGCAACTTGCTCACACTTTCTTCAGGGTGAACATCCATGTGATAGCTGAGTGCCGCAGGAATCCCGAGCACGCAGCACGGAAAATTATTGCCTAGTTCCCTAACCAGCGAGTGGTTGGCCGAATCGCAGCCCAAGAACAGTAAATTTGCTGATTCTAATTCAACCACCTTTCTCAGTTCTGTCGCAACCCGCCCGATTCGCAAATGAGCTTTGAATAAACCGCGCCATTCCTCAGCCAAACAGCGCGCTTGCCACAGCAACCTATCAGCTACCTCGTACTCATTATTTTGACCAAAAATTGCTCGGAAATAATGCGGATCGTCGCTCCAATTTTTTCCCTGGGATACTGATGAGATTTCTGTGGGAGGTAAAGCGATCGCAGGCGCTGCACAATTAAGAGCGAATGTTTCCTCTAACTCCGACACTTTCGGCTTCGCAGCCAAGGCATTTGCCACAGCTAATTTGCAAGTATCTTCGCCGTAACTTTTGGGCGCTTCGTCGATAACGTAAACGACTTGAACCGTGACTTCTTGAGTTGTTACTAAACGAGTTTGATGCGCAATCCAAAGGGTAATGTCGAGAGCTATTTGACTTTTGGGAGAACTGTTGTAACCCACAATAAAATTGATACTTTTTGCCTGTTTTGTAGCTTTTGATTTCTCATATTTTTGCACTTGTGGCTCCGGCAGCAACACCATTTCTTCTGCTAAGTTTTGGTATCCCAATGCACTTTCAAAACGCGCTAACATTGTTTTGAGATTCACAGGCTTAACCTCTCTTAAGTGAATTGTTTTATCTGTCCGTCGGGCGTTATTCGTCTTGGGTAAAGTAGCGATCGAGAAAATTCAAAGCATAGTTGCGCAGTTCGTAATAATCCTGAGATTCCCGTAACTCCTGGCGATCGCGCGGGCGCGCAAACGGCACTGACAAAATTTCACCTATCGTCGCAGCCGGGCCGTTTGTCATCAGCACAATGCGATCGGACATATAGATAGCTTCATCCACATCGTGAGTAATCATCATTGCAGCTTGTCTGTGAGTTTCCCAGATATCCAGCACCTGTTTCTGCAACTTGCCGCGAGTCAGAGCATCCAGCGCTCCAAACGGTTCGTCCATTAATAACATTTTCGGTCGGATCGCCAAAGCTCGCGCAATCCCAACCCGCTGTTTCATGCCTCCTGAAATTTCGTCTGGATATTTATCGGCTGCTGCATTTAAGTTTACCATTGCTAGGTGTTCGTTGACAAGACTAATCTTCTCAGAACGGCTAAGAGTTTGCAAAACTTCATCAACTGCCAGCCGAATATTTTCCCGCACCGTCAGCCAAGGCAGCAATCCGTAGTGCTGGAATACCATCATGCGATCGGCTCCCGGTTTGCGAATTTCTTTTCCTTCCAGTGTCACTATTCCGCCGCTCTGTTTTTCCAAACCTGCCACTATTTTTAGCAGCGTTGATTTGCCGCAACCAGAGTGACCGATTACCGAAATATATTCGTTTTCTCCAATACTTAAATTGATATTGTCCAAAACGCTAAATTCGCTACCGTCCGCATTTTTATACGATTTGAACAAATTGTTAATTTCCAGAAATTCAGGCTGCTTCTTGACTTGGTTGCTGGCTTCGATAGAAGTAGAAAAGTATTGAGTCACGGTATTCTCCTAAAAAGTAGTAAAGTGTTAATTTGATTTCCGAACGGTTGCGTAAGCGGTAAGGTGCGCCCCCTCGCAGAGGTTCTGCGTTCAAGAATGGAGAAATTAAGACTGAAAAAAAGACTGAGGGCGGTTGGCTCGAATTTCAAAACTATTCAAATAACCCACGAGATCGCTAGGATCGAATGCCTTTTTATCAATGAAAAGTTCCGCAGGTTCCACTTGGTAATCCTCCTGGGGACAATCGATTCCCATTTCGCCAACAATCTTGCGGTAAAGGTCGGTTCTCCAGGCTTTTTGAGCTAATTTCTCAGCATTTTTGGGGAGTTCTTTAATCTGTCCCCAGCGAGCGGCTTGAGTCATCAACCACAGACTCTGAGACTGCCACATAAATGTGGAATGATTTCCCGGTATTTGAGGCAAATTATTAGGAATGTCATAGAAAATAGTTGCATCTTCCGATTGTAGGGTGCGGTCTTTTCCGTCAAACCCTCCATAGTTGTAGTCGCCAACTATTGCCGGTCGCGTAAATTTGTCGATCGCCCCTTTTTTCGGTTTCGCCCCCGTAAACGATCGCTCAGTCAGCAGCGCCGATATTTCATTGCGATTTTCCGGCTTGCTGCAATACTGACAAGCTTCCACCATTGCCTTAACCAGCGAGTAATAAGTCTTCGGATTTTCCTCAATGAATGATTGCATTACTCCCAAAAGGCGATCGGGATGTCCCAGCCAAACTTCCTTGCCTTGCACGAAGGTAAAACCCACTCCCAAATTGCCTTGAATTGCCCGCGTATTCCAAGGTTCGGCCACCATGTAAGCCTGCATGGCGCCAATCCTGATGTTCGTTACCATCTGCGGCGGCGGCACAATAATTACCCGAAATTCTTTCAACGGATCGACACCCGCAGCCGCAGATATGTAGCGGACAAAGTATTCGTAAATCGCAGAACTCAGAACCACTGCCCAAACTCTTTTTTCCGCTGGCTGACTGTCAAAAAAGGCTCGAAATTGTTTGCCAAATTCTTCCAAATTGCCGTTGTATTCGTGCCACGGGCGCAAACCGAAATCCCACATAGCTTTGTTCATCGTCATGGCGTTGCCGTGGCGGTGAATTGTCATTGCCGCGCACAGGGGTGCGTGCCGGGCTCCTTCGGCGCCAATTCGGGCGTTTGTGACGGCGCCGGATACGACAGGGGAGGCGTCGAGGCGGCCGAAGATGAGGCCGTCGCGGGAGGTTGCCCAGCTTGCTTCGCGGTTGAGTTGGACGTTTAAACCGTATTTGCGGAAAAAGCCTTTTTTCCAGGCGATCGCAAATGGTGCACAATCGTTAACCGGAACGTATCCTACGGTTAAATTTGGTTTTTCTAAGGTTCGGGAATCGACGATCGGCTTTACGGCTGAGGCTTCTTCTGTGAGTCCTTTTGCCGATCGATCCGCGCTAATTGCACAACCAGATAAAGCCATTCCCGCCGCCGCCGCTCCCATTCCTTGCAAAAACTCTCGGCGGTTCCATTCATTGGAAAACTTGTCACTCATATTTAATTCTCGATCGCTAATAGCTAAATGTCCGTCATCAAAAGCCCTGAGCTTTTAGCTAATGACTAATGACTGATGACTAATGACTAATGACTGATGACTGATGACTAATGACTCTGGATCGATCGATGCGTTACCAATTCCTGAACTTTGTCAACTGCAACATCGAGCAACAATCCAGTTATGCCAATTACAAACACCGCTAAAAATACCGAGCTCAGATTCAAACGGCTCCACTCATCCCAGACAAAAAAGCCAATTCCCACACCGCCTGTCAGCATTTCCACCGCCACAATTACCAGCCAAGCAATCCCCAAACTAATCCGCAAACCTGTAAAAATGTATGGCAAACTGGCGGGCCAAATTATCTTGGTAATCCGCCTCCAGCGCGGCATTTCCAACACTCGCGCCACATCCAGATAATCCTGGGAAACGCTAGAAACTCCCAAAGCTGTGTTGATAATTGTCGGCCACAAAGACGTGATGAATATGACAAAAATTGCCGACGGCTCTGCTAAATTAAAAATCGATAGAGCTATCGGCAGCCAAGCTAGTGGCGACACCGGTTTGAAGATTTGAATCAGCGGATTGAGCGCCATCATTGCCGGTTTCGACATCCCGATCAGGAATCCCACGGGAATCGCCACTGCAGCACCCAGGAAAAATCCCACCAACACCCGGCGCAAACTCGCTAGCAGCAGCCAGCCAATGCCTAAATCTCCAGGCCCGCGCTGATAAAATGGATGGAATATGTAATCTAAATTAGCTATTAACGCCTGATACGGAGTGGGTATCAAATCCCTGTTGAAGCTGGCAACAATCCACCACAAGCCCAGAATTCCCAAAAAACCCGCAGCAGGTAACAAAACAGCATCTCGGATGACAACGGGTTTTACACGCTTCCACGTTGCAACTCCTGCAAGTGCGATCGCAGATAAATTAAGCTGTATGAACATTTCAATCTCCTTCAGAGTCAGGGCAGGTACAAGAATCTTGAACAATACCAACCTGAGACACTGACGAAGCCAAACTATCTTTTTCAGAAATTTGGCTTTTCAGTCTCTTCTCAATGCCTGCGAAGTTAGCTGACGGGCTAGGACTGAGAGATGTCCTTCTCCTGAGATTTCAAAATCCAAAATTACACTCAAATGTGGCAATTTTTAACTTTGCTTTTTAATTCTGTAGAGATTCGCCCCGAAAATTGGTTCCTCCGCTCCAGCTACACGCTTGGTCTGATAGCGCGACGCTTGATTAGGCTTGACTTTTTAAGCCAATTTTACTTAAGCTAGCACGAGTGTTCAATTTTGTCAATAGGTCTTTAGCAGTAGCAATTGGTACTCGGCGAAGCCCAAAAGTTGAGAGAAAATTCAAAAAGTTAATTATTAAACTAACCTAGAGAGATAAAATGCGATCGCTGACTTGATTTATATATTAAGAACCATGATAGATTTTAGCCAAGCTCTACAAGATAAAATTGACATAATTACCCAAAACTGGATCGAAGCTGTTCGCGGCGACGAGCAAATAGAAACCGCCAAGCAACTCACCTACGATTCCGTGCGCGACAGCCTTCCCATCGTACTGCAAGCGATGGTAACTATGCTGTCCCAATCAGAAGAAACCGACCTTCGGACACTGATAAAAGAAAGTTTAGACCACGGGGGTGTCAGGGCACAACAAGGCTACGATGCCCAAGAAATTGCGCGGGAATACCGCTTGCTGCGGAGGGTAATTTTCGATGCTTTAGAGCCAGACTTGCTAAAAGGCTCAGCCGCTGAAGTCAGCCGAGCTTACCGCTTACTTGACAGTGCCCTGGACGAAGTAATTGCTGACTGTTTCAAAACCTATACCCAGACTAGATTCCAAGAACTACAGGATTTGCAAAACCAATTGCAACTTACAAATCAAGAGCTGACTCGCTTAGTTCGCGCCAGTCAAGAGAATCTATCTCACTTAGCTCATGAATTGAAAACTCCCCTCACCTCTATTATTGGTTACTCAGAATTGTTTTTGCGCCAAAGAAACAATTCTCAACTTAAAGATTCTGTTCCCAATTTGGCACATATTGATAAAGTCCTCAGCAACGGCAGACGGTTACTTAGATTAATTAACGATACTCTCGAAATCTCGCGGTACGACGCGGGACGCATACAATTGCAGCTAACTGCGACAAATGTGCGATCGGCGATCGGCAGTGTTGTCGAAATAATCGAGCCTTTGGCTAACGCCAAAAATTTAGAGATCGCCGTTGAGTGCGATCCGGTCCTCGATCAAGTTATGACAGATTACTTGCGCTTGCAGCAAATTGTCACCAACTTGGTGAGCAACGCCATTCGCTACACCCAAGCTGGTACTATTACCATAAAAACCGAATTATTGTCAGACAAACATTGGAGTATCTGCATCACGGATACAGGAATTGGCATTGCTTCAGAAGACTGCGATCGGATTTTTCTGCCATTTTTTCGGGCCGACAACTCCCTGGGTTCTTTGATGCCTGACAGTACCGGCTTAGGCCTAGCAATTGTTGCTCGATTAGTCAACCTCTTGCAAGGTAAAATCGAATTAGTTTCTGAAGTAGGAGTTGGCTCTTCCTTCACTGTAATTTTCCCCTTAGAATTGGAGGGATTTTAGATGCTTTAGTATTACCAACCAATTTTTATTCCCTCTTCCCTCTGACCGAAAGAATCCAGGATACAAGCCCCCGGATTCATTCCTTCGCAGACTCAGGACGGAGAAATAAAAAACGTGTATCCGATAAAAAAGCCCCCGAATTTATCCGTGGGGTCAATGGTTCAATCTAAAATCTAAAATCTAAAATCTAAAATCGATTGACTTCTTCCCTCTGACTTCTTCCTTCAAATCAGAAACCGAATCGTTACATAAACAGCCGCACTTATTAATTGCAGCGCCATCACAGGAAGCCCGTAACGCAGAAAAGTTTGAAAAGAAATCCGGCGCCCGTGCAGCTCAGAAATTCCCGCCGCCACTATATTAGAAGAAGCTCCTACCAAAGTGCCATTTCCACCTAAAGTTGCTCCGTACATCATCGCATAAAACAGTGGCAGCACTTCAGGTGGAAACTGCCCTGCAAAATCCGGAGCCAGCACCTCTGTCGGCGCGAGTCCGATATTGACAACATACTGTTTTAGCAGCGGCACCATCGCCACTACCAGCGGAATATTTGGCACCACGCTCGACATCAAACCCACAAAAAATAACAAAACTAAAGAACCAAGAAAAATATTCTTACCTAAAATCACTGCTAATATTCCAGATATATTGCCGATTATTCCGGTTTTTTCCAAACCGCCAATCAGCACAAAGATAGACATAAAAAATAGCAGCGTACTCCAATCTAAATCCCGCAAAATATTATTAACAGAATCAAGTTGAGAATGGTGAGCTAAAAGCATTGCCAAAGCGGCCCCCAACAAAGCAACGGCTGCCGGTGAAATAGGCACGGGCAGAGACTCTCCTATGACAAAAAATGTCAGCACGAAAGCTATAATTAAGCCGCCCACTGCTAAGACTCGCGGGTGATTAATTTTTGGGTGCGGCAAATGTTCCAAATCGTCTAAGTTCTTGTGCCAAATTTCGCTCCACAGCCAAGGCAACATAACTAATATAACTGCTAATGCGATCGCCCCGCCCAAACTTAACTTTACCAGGTAATCTGCAAAGCTCATGTTAATAGCATCGCCAACAATGAATGTCGCCGGATCGCCCACGATTGTCAGCAGTCCCGAACTG
The DNA here is from genome assembly GCA_036700245.1 of Microcoleus vaginatus BM001213989. Classification (GTDB taxonomy): domain Bacteria; phylum Cyanobacteriota; class Cyanobacteriia; order Cyanobacteriales; family Microcoleaceae; genus Microcoleus. Next base: position 28,492 of record JAUBOM010000068.1, on the reverse strand, counting down.
TTAGCCACAAATACCATTAAAATTAGTAACGGCACAAAATCTACACCGACTTCTTCTGCCATTGGCGGAATTAATGGTGCTAGCAGCATGACTGTCGTGGCATTGGGCAAAACTGCACAGATTGGCGTAGTAATCGCGACAATACCCAGCAAGAGATTTTTGCCTTTGCCTTTAGCCAAAAGAACCATTTGAGTTGCCAAGTATTCAAATACTTTGGTAGGCTCAAAGGCTCTCACCATTACCATGACTCCGAAGAATAAGCCCAGCGTGGCGTGGCTTCGACCGATATATTCGATCGCGTTGTTTAACGTCATCACGTGGGTAAAAACCAGAATCACCGCTCCCAGAAATGCTGCAACTGTTAGGTGTATCCATTCTGTAATTATTAAAAAAATTACAGCGATAAATGTTGCAGCAGCGATCGCAGCTTGCACGTTTTCCATTTAGTCCCCTAAAAAATTTTAAATTTTAAATTTTAAATTTTAAATATTTATCGTTACAAAATTCTACTACTTTATGGCTATTCTGTCAATAAGTTTAAGTGCTGGTTTTGGCAGGAACAAGCTGGGATCGGCTCCTCAAGAGAGATCCAGCATAGGAAAAAATTTCCTCAAAACTACTTCTTTTGGGGGGGTCGCGATCGCCGGAAGTTTGGTATGGCGATCGGGCGATCGCTCAACTACAATGAAGCATGGGCAATATCTGCCAAACTCAACCCCCACGCAGAAATCATGGACTACAGCCAAGTGCTCGCCGAAAAAACCGATACTATCGTCAAACACTGGATTGAAGCAGTACGCTTGGATCGGAAAATTGAAACCGCTGACGCCTTACCACTGTCAGCCATCGAAAATCACATACCTCACCTGCTGGCGGCGATGACGACAGTGCTTTCCCAATATCAAAGCAGCGACATAAAAGTAATAATAGAAGCCAGTTTAGATCACGGATTAATCAGAGCCGAACAAGGCTACGACGCAGCAGAAGTAGCCCGGGAGTACCACTTATTGCGTGAAGTAATTTTCTCCCAATTAGAAGCCGAATTGCTAGCAGGAACCACCGCCAACGTATTCAGAGCTTTTCGGCTGATAGATGCCGTAATAGACGAAGCGATTGCCCAGTGTTTTAACAGCTACGTCGCTCAGAGGATGCGGGAACTTCACCAAATCCAAACTCAGTTAAAACTCACCAATCAAGAACTCAATCGCCTCGTCAGTGTCAATCAAGAAAACGTCTACCATTTAGCTCACGAACTCAAAACTCCTCTCAACTCAATTATTGGTTATTCCGAACTGTTTTTACGCCAAGGAAAATGGCAACATGAAATTAAAGATACCCTCCCCGGCATCGAACACATCGAGCGAGTATTGCGTAACGGCAGACAGTTGCTGCGCATGATTAATGACACACTAGAACTTTCTCGTGCCAATGCCGGAAAAATCAAACTTAACCTGCAGCGAACTAATGTACAATCTGTAATTAACACCGTAGTAGAAATGATGCAGCCAATTGCTGATGCTAAAGGACTCAAGCTCGCTGTTACCAGCCACTGCGCCCCAACACAAGTAATCGCCGACGGACAGCGGCTGCAACAAATTCTGATCAACCTGCTGAGCAATGCCATTCGCTATACAGAATCTGGTAGCATTGAATTAAGTTGCCGCTGTGATGGAGAATCAAATTGGGCGATCGCAATTACAGATACTGGTATTGGCATCGCCCCCGAAGATACAAAGCGCATCTTTGACCCCTTCTTTCAAGCAGGAGAAGCCGGCAAACAGCTCTTTCCCGCCGAAAGCACCGGGCTGGGATTAGCAATAGTATCGCGGCTCGTCACGCTGCTGCAAGGCAAAATCGAGCTAGTATCAGAAATAGGAGTCGGCTCAACTTTTACCGTGATTCTGCCCCTAGAAGTTAAAATCCTCCAAGAAGTAAGCTAAACATTAAGTTCAAATTTTTACATCCGAAAATCCTATGCCCGCAGCCAACCTTAGCCCTTCCACAACAGCCTTTCCCCTCACCGCCGTAGTCGGGCAAGAAGCAATCAAATTAGCCCTGCTGTTAGCAGCAGTCGATCCTGGATTGGGAGGAGTGGCGATCGCCGGCCGCCGCGGCACAGCAAAATCAGTAATGGCCCGCGCCTTGCATTCCCTACTGCCACCAATTGAAATTGTAAAAGACTCTTTTTGCAACGCCGAACCAGCTCAAACTATTGCAGAAAAAGCACCTGATCTATTAGAAGAAAGTGGGAAAAATGCTAACAGAAAATATACTAATTCCCCAAATACTGAAATAATTCCCACACCATTTATTCAAATTCCTTTGGGTGTCACAGAAGACAGACTCTTAGGTTCCGTCGATGTCGAACAATCAGTAAAATTAGGTCAAACGGTATTTCAACCAGGACTCTTAGCCCAAGCAAATCGAGGCGTACTTTATGTAGATGAAATCAACCTCCTAGATGACAACATTTCCAACCAATTGCTAACAGTATTAACCGAAGGGCGCAACCAAATAGAACGCGAAGGCATTAGCTTCCAACACCCCTGCAAACCTCTATTTATCGCCACCTACAACCCCGAAGAAGGGCCGCTCAGAGAACATTTGCTCGATCGCATCGCGATCGTACTTTCAGCCGACGCAGCACTCGAACTAGAAGAAAGAGTCTATGCAGTAGAACAAGCTTTATCCTACTCCAGCTCCCCCCAAGAATTTCTCAATCAATACGCCGAAGACACCGACAACCTCAAAACCCAAATTATCCTAGCCAGAGAATGGCTCAAAGATGTCAGCATTAAACGCGAACAAATTGCCTACCTAGTAGAAGAAGCCATCCGGGGTGGCGTTCAAGGACACCGCGCCGAAATATTCTCCGTCCGCGTCGCCAAAGCCGCCGCCGCCATCGAGGGACGCACAGAAGTTAACGCCGAAGACCTGCGCCGCGCCGTAGAATTAGTCATCGTACCCCGCGCCACCATCATCCAAACTCCCCCAGACGAAAACTCTCCTCCTCCTCCTCCCCCACCGCCTCCCCAAAAGCAGTCAGAACAAGAACAAGACGAACCAGAAAACGAGCAAGAAGACGAAGAAGACCAAGAGGATGAAGACAACCCGGAACCTCAAGAAGAACCAGAAAAAGATACCATTCCCGAAGAATTTCTCTTCGACCCAGAAGGCGTAATTCTCGACCCCAGCGTGCTTTTCTTCGCCCAAGCCGCCAACCGCCAAGGCAAATCGGGCAGCAGAAGCACCATTTTCTCCGAAGATAGAGGCCGTTACGTCAAGCCAGTATTGCCCAAAGGCCCCGTCCGCCGCATCGCCGTTGACGCCACCCTCAGAGCCGCCGCACCCTACCAAAAAGCCCGCCGCGACAGGAACTCTCACCCCCCCCAACCCCCCGCGAAGGGGGGGCAAGAGGTGAGTCAACCCCCCGCGAAGGGGGGGCAAGGGGGGGTTGAGCGCCGTGTATTTGTCGAACAGGGAGACATTCGGGCGAAGCGTTTGGCCAGAAAAGCTGGAGCGTTAGTCGTATTTGTCGTCGATGCATCCGGTTCGATGGCCCTCAACCGGATGCAGTCGGCCAAAGGTGCTGTCATGCAGCTACTCACAGAAGCTTATCAAAGCCGCGACCAAGTTGCTCTGATTCCCTTTCGGGGAGAACAAGCAGAAGTGCTGCTACCGCCGACTCGCTCGATAGCCTTGGCCCGCAAGCGTTTGGAACGGTTGCCCTGCGGCGGCGGTTCCCCTCTGGCCCACGGTTTGACTCAAGCCGTGCGCGTGGGAGTCAACGCGCGGCAGTCTGGAGATATCGGTCAAGTTGCGATTGTCGCCATTACCGACGGACGCGGTAATATTCCTTTGGCTCGTTCTTTGGGCGAACCGATTTTGGATGGAGAAAAGCCTGATATTAAAAAGGAATTGTTAGAAATTGCTGCCAAAATTCGTGGGTTGGGAATGCAGTTGCTGGTGATTGATACCGAGAGCAAGTTTATTTCGACTGGCTTTGCGAAGGAATTGGCCAAGACTTCTGGAGGGAAATACTATCACTTGCCGAAAGCTACCGAACAGTCGATCGCAGCTATGACTAAAAATGCTCTGCGCGACGCGATCGGCTAAAATCCTGATACCCGCATTTATCTGCGTTTATCCGCGTTTATCTGCGGTTAAACATCCCAAAATTAGACTTTTTGCCAAAAGTCTAATTTTTAACTCTCACTCTCCGGCGAGTCACCGCCAGCGAACCCGCAACTACACCCAACCCTACCACCGTAGAAGCCTCAGGAATTCTCACCGGCAGCACCCGTCTTATTACCCTTGGCGGCGTCGGGCTTAAAGAAGTTGTACCTTGGGGGAGTTGAGCGATATTAGTCAGCAGCAAATTTTCTAAACCCTGCTCTGAAGCAGCGGTAGAAACGGCTCGGGCATTAGCTGCAACGGCAGCTTGACCGCCGGACATAACGGCTGCAGCCAGTAAAATTCCGGTTGCATATGGCAATAATTTGCGCTCAAAAAAGGTGTGCATGGGAGATTACCTATTTAGGATTTTGTCGCTCAAACTCGATCTCATTAATTTCCTGGGCATCCTCTGTCTGAGCTACCTTAGCAATTAACCGAACCGATTTTAGATTTTAGATTTTAGATTTTAGATTATTGGAGTTTCTGATCCCTAGTTTCCACCCTTGCCACAAATTAAAAATATCAAATCAACTGCTGCCCCTGCCTCTAGCATAGACTCCTCAATCCCAAATCGTAAAACCCCCATCCAAAATTTATTGACCTCAACTATCTGCGATTCGATCGACTTTAAGCTTGCCCCTCGCCGCAGATAGCGCCGGCTCTTTAACCTCAATTATAGCTCTGTCGCGACGCGCAACCGTGCGAGAGGGTCACACCCCACAGACTTGATTAGACTCGATTATAAACAATCGATCCGTGCTTGGGAGTGATGTCACCCCCCTTCTTTATCAAATCTTTAAACTCTTTGAGGTTTTGCAAACAAACTGTAAAGCTGTCAAAATAGAGATAGCAATTCTCAGCCAAAATTAGGTAAATCCTCGTGAGTAACACTAGCAATTTTCGCGAAGCCGTGCGCGAGGCCAAAAACCACGCGCTGGTAGGCCCTAACGTCATCTCCAACGCTCTCCCCTTCGTGGGCGGCGGACTTGTCTTAACTGCTGTCGGCACCTACGGGGGCCTGGGAGTGATCCGCAACTATCCCGGGATCTTCTTTCCCACATTCATCGGCGCGATCGTCGTAGAATTAATTCTATTCTTCGTCGCCCGCGGCGCCGCCGAACAAGGCAACAAAAACACCGCTTTGCCCCTGCTGGCAACCTACAGCCTGCTTTCCGGCTACACCCTCAGCGGATTGGTATTTACAGCCCTCAGAACCCAAGGCGTCGGCATCTCCGGCATCGGTTTTGCTGCTCTCGGCTGTGGCATTACCTTCATCGCCGCCCGTCAAATTGGGTCCAACCTTTCTGAAGAAGACGGCATGGCCCTCACCAAAACTATCAGTTTAGGTGTCATTGCTTTGTTAGTCGTCGTTGGCGGTCAGTTTCTGCTCTCTCTATTTGGCGTCTACACCCCAACCTGGTTGGAAATTGGCATTTCTGGCATCGGCGTGTTTATATTTGCCGGCGCTGCGATCGTCGATTTTTACATATTACCCCGCACCTACCGCGACGACCAGTATTTGCCCGCCGCTCTGTCGATGTACTTGACCTACATCAACTTGTTCATTTTCATTCTGCGCCTGCTGATTGCTATCAACAGCCGCGATTAATGGAAACTTTAGCTTAAAAAAAACCGCGGCTCGATCGACATCCGGCCGCGGTTTTTGATTAAGATTGCCAATCAAGATAGTCGTCATGGCGTCAAGGGCGATCGTAAACAAAACTTATACAGCTTATTCCAGGTTTATCAAGTAGGGACTACAGCTCGGCCCCCTGTCCCTACGGCAGGGAGAGAGCGATATGTGGTGTGTTTTATAAACCTGGAATACGCTGTATCATTTCCTCCGGCTGAGGGCATGAGGTATAATTTTACTCTTTAATCACTTAATCAAAAGTCTTGTTGTTTAATTCTGTCGATCGCGATTTCAACATTCATAAAAAATCAATAGGATAAAACTCATGTACTTAAAATATGAAGATATCAGAAGAGTCAGCGTAGAAATTACCTTCAGGTGCAATGCAGCTTGCCCGCAGTGTCCCCGCACCGGCAACGCGATTTTGCCGGGGGCGGAATTAAAGATGCAGGATATTGAGAGAATTTTTCCCTCATAGTTTTGCTCTCAGTTGGATTTTGTTTATCAAGGAAATTGGGTCCAAAACCCTGTCCTTCTAGGAGGGCTTTAATTTCTTAAATCCCTTCCTAAAAGTCAGAAAATTTCTAGTATACTAGATTCGTCAAGGTTAAACTCCTGCCCCGTCGTGCATAAAAACAGTTAACGGCACACTTTGGCGCGTAAACCGGGGGACTCATAGCGGCGAAAACTCTATAAACAGCTAGGGGCTTAACACAGTTCCTTTAACCAGAGAAACAAACTCTTTAGTCTTGTTAAGTAGGGTAGGGCATACCCGAACTCGCTTGTAAATATCCTAGTACGCTTTTGGAGATAGACCCTAGGCGGGTTGCTGTGAGTTGAACTCGTCAATTGGTATTTTGTACGGTTGAAAGGTTTAAGAAGTGCCTTCATGACATAGCGCTTAAAGGTCAGTCGATGCAATTAAGAATCCCCACGCCTGATAGCCCGGGAGTGTCAAATGTGCGGCAACTACGGCGATGCTATGACTAGCAAGACCACAATTGGGGCGATCGAGTATTTGCACCGCATGGGAGTTCATCATATCTGCCTCTACACCAACGGTAGCGGACGCAATCCAGACTGCTGGCAAGCCCTGGCAAAGAGGATGACAGGAGAATACGATCGCGTAATTTTTAGTATCGACGGGTTGGCTGATACTAACAGCATCTACCGCCAAAATACCAACTGGGACAGGATAATGCAGTCTGTTAATGCCTTTATCCAAGCAGGCGGAAAAGCTGTATGGCACTACTTGATATTTGAACACAACCAGCACCAAGTAGAAGTAGCCCGGGATTTAGCCCAACAACTAGGATTTGTCGAGTTTGTACCGAAAGCTACCTCTCGTTTTGTGGCGAAAGAGATTTATGAGAAAGAGCCGGCAAATCAACAGCCTCAGAAGGCAGAAAACTCTCAGCTAGAGGCTAAGAGCGATCGTCCCAACCAACCAGCAACAGCTAATGTATCAGCCCCTCAGCATCAAGAACAGGCCGCGCTTCAGTTCCACCGACAAGCTGAGGAATGTGTGAAACAAGGAAAGCTATCAGAGGCGATCGCAGCCAGCCAACAAGCCCTAAAAATTCAACTTTGAAGCGGAACTCTGGTCTTGCTGTTGGGTAAGCCATACTAAATACGCTGTTTATAACCACACTTACAGACCGCAAATGCTGGCTTTAATTGAAAAGTACGGAAATGGTTTTAATTCTCTCAGAACTCAATCTGTGAAAGATGCGATCGCCAGAGATTGGTTTCGCGAAGACCTCACAAAAAGTTTTTCCTGTTCTAAAAGGTTGGACGTATGCGCTCACGAATGCGGTAAAACTTTCAATTCAACAGGTTCGCAGTATATATAAGAAGGAAGGCACAACAGGGATTTGGGCAGGGATACACGGATTAATTGCCCAAATGTCGAAATTTCTGCTAAACTCAAAATACAGCCCACCACGCCGGAGAAATTACAGTGGAAGTTCTGGACATCAAACACAATATCGAAACATTGTCCGATCGCCTAACGGGTCTACAAGACTGTCTTTAGCTCAGCATTAACCGCCGAGAACCAAAAGTTACAACAGCTAGCAGCACAGCCGAAATCGGGCAACAGCATCAATACAGGCGAACGGCTACTCCAAGAACTAGACGCACTCCAATCTTACCAAGCAAAACTCAACCAGTGCCAAACAATTTTGGCAGATGCTACAGCAGCAGTGGAGTTGCTCGAATTTCAAGCAGACGACGAACTAGAGCAAGAACTTCAAACTAATTTAGCTCAACTAAACTGCTCTCTCGAAGAGTGTGAATTAGAGCAATCCTTGAGCGGGCCTTGCGACAAAAATGGAGCCTACCTGATAATTAATGCAGCAATAGATGACTTAGATGCTCGATACTGGGCAGAAATGTTGCTGAAAATGTATATTGGCTGGGGGCAAAACCGAGGCTATAGAGTTAAATTAGTTGAATGTTCCCTATTGGAGTGTGTAGAAATTAATTCTGTAATTTTGAAAATAGGAGGAGTTAATTCTGTAACTTTGGCAATAGACGGACGTTACGCTTACGGCTATCTAAAGTCAGAAACGGGAGTGCATCTACTGAAAGGTACATCGCCTTTTAATATTACCAGAAAGCAGGCGTGTTCAGCGACAGTCGAAGTTGTGCCTATGTATGTGGAACTGGAGATTCCACAGCAGGATTTAGAATTAATAATCTTGCCTCCTCCCAACCTGAGTAGTAACAAACTCGAAACTTGGGTAAGGATTGTTCACATTCCTACTGGTATTTCTGTAATATGTGGGGAGGAGCGGAGTCAATTGAAAAATAGAGAAAGGGCTTTGGCGGTTCTCACCAGCAAACTGTTTGCTATTATGCAAAGACAAGGAGTTCAACAGCTTGCAGATATTCAGGGCGATCGCCTAAAAACAGCCCTTAACCAACAAATTCGGGAATATCAATTTGCCAGCGACAGCGCGAACCAGGGCAAAGTTTTGGATCTGCGTACAGGAATCGAAACAACAGCCGTTGCCGAGGTGCTCGACGGCAAAATTGACTCATTTATCAAAGCTGGTGTGCTGCTGAAAAATTGATTTGCACATTTAGAGCAAAATTTCAGCTAAACTCAAAAATACACCCCACAACTAGGAGAACTCACAGTGGAAGTTCTAGACATCAAACACAATATCGAAACTTTGTCCGATCGACTGGGTGCAACCCAGGACTATCTTTGACATCCCTGCACTCACAGCCAAAATTCAAGACTTAGAGCAAATCAGCGCCCAACCAGCATTTTGGGACGACCAAGATCGAGCTCAAGAAACCCTCCAAGAACTTAATGACTTAAAATCTCATTTAGACCAATATCGCGGCTGGCAAACTAGCTTGGAAGATGCTAAAGCTATTTTAGAACTGCTGGAGTTAGAAGCCGACGAGTCCCTGTTCCAAGAAGCCTCATCGAGTCTTTCTCTGTTAACCCGCGAACTCGACCAGTGGGAACTGCAACAATTACTATCTGGGCCCTACGATGAAGGCGGCGCCGTTTTGACGATTAACGCCGGGGCCGGGGGCACAGATGCTCAAGATTGGGCCGAAATGCTGCTGCGGATGTACACCCGCTGGGGGGAAAGTCAAGGTTACAAAGTACATTTAATGGAAATTTCCGAGGGAGAGGAAGCAGGTGTTAAATCTGCTTCTTTGGAAATTGTCGGCCGCTACGCTTACGGTTATATGCGATCGGAAAAAGGCACTCACCGCTTGGTCAGAATTTCGCCTTTTAATGCTAACGACAAGCGTCAAACCAGTTTTGCAGGCGTCGAAGTGATGCCAATTCTCGATCGATCCGTCAAGTTGGACATTCCCGAAAAGGATTTGGAAGTCACGACTTCCCGCGCAGGCGGCAAGGGCGGGCAAAATGTTAACAAGGTAGAAACCGCAGTCCGCATCGTTCACCTTCCTACTGGCTTGGCCGTCCGCTGCACTGAAGAACGCAGTCAGTTGCAAAATAAGGAAAAAGCTCTGGCATTACTCAAGGCTAGACTGTTGGTGATTGCGAAGGAACAGCGGGCCTCAGAAATTGCCGAGATTCGCGGCGACATGGTAGAGGCAGCTTGGGGCAACCAAATTCGCAATTATGTTTTTCACCCATACCAAATGGTCAAGGATTTGCGTACTGGAGTGGAAACAACCGCCATCGAAGATGTGATGAACGGCGAATTAGACCCGTTTATTCAAGCTTACCTGCGGCAGGAAAATCAGTTGATAGCCCAACCCTCTTAAACCAGTATCCGCAATCAAAGGGGTTCGTAGTGAGGATTTTAGCGATCGTCAAAAATTGAGGAATCAAGTCCTCACTACAAACCAATTTTATGGTATGATTTTGAGGTTTTGGGCGATCGCCCGACCTCCAACAGGTCGCGCGGTCAAAAAGCTTGATATGATAAAACCTGATCTAACAAACACTAAGGAGAAAGAATGACCCAAGTTGTAATAGGCGAAAATGAAGGGATTGAGTCAGCCCTACGACGGTTTAAGCGGCAAGTTTCCAAAGCGGGTATTTTCCCCGACATGAGAAAGCACCGCCACTTTGAAACCCCCTTGGAAAAGCAGAAGCGCAAAGCTATTGCCAGAAGGACTAAGAGACGCTTTCACCGCAACAACAAACCCTAGAATTAGGGGTCAATTGATTCGGCAGATACAAGGCCTTGCGATTCAAGTACCGCAGCGACTCGGAGAATCACCGCTTCGCTGTAGGGAGCACCAATAATTTGTACCCCCAAGGGCAAAGCGCCGGGCCGCTGTACGGGCACGCAAAGAACGGGCAAGCCAATAAATGATAGGGGTTGGGTGAACAGTCCGAGATTGGGACGCACTAAGATTTCTTGTCCGGCTATTACCATTTTCTCGACGCCAATTTCAGGGGCAGCTATCGGGGTTGCGGGTGCGAGGATGATATCTGTGTGTAGGAATATTTCGCGAATTCGATCGCGGTACCACTGTCTGAACCTCTGGGCTTGCAAGTACCAAGTCGCAGGGATCAGGGTTCCCGCTAAAAAGCGATCGCGCGTGGCAGGATCGAAGTCTTGAGGGCGCGATCGCAAATTGTCCAAATGCAAGTTTCCCCCCTCGCAAGCCGTAATGATAAATGCCGCAGCCCGGGCGCGATCGGATTCCGGTATGGTGACAGTTGCAAGCCCCCCTATTTTTGGGGGGTTTGTTGTTTTTTCTGCCTTCATACCACGATCCAAGACATTTGTCAAGGCTTTAGCAACTATTTCTACAGCATCCATTGCTTCCGGTTCGGCCCCTGTGGCGAAATACCCGTCAGCAACAGCAATTCGCAATCCTTCGATGCCTTGATTTAACTGCGGCGAACAAAATTCTGGCGGGCGTTGAGTGCAAACAGGGTCACGAGAATCAGGGCCTTGCAGGACATCGTACAGCAGCGCCATATCCCTGATCGATCGGCCAAACGGTCCCACACAATCCAAACTACTCGAAAATAAATAAGCGCCAGCCCTGGACAAACGGCCGTAAGTAGGCTTAAACCCAAAGACACCGCACAAAGCAGCCGGTACGCGGATGGAACCATTAGTATCAGAACCGAGGGTGACGGGTACAAAACCGGCGGCGACTGCTGCTGCGGAACCGCCGCTGGAACCGCCAGCAATGCGCGTAGTATCGCGGGGATTGCGAGTCGGGCCGTAGTGGCTGTTTTCCGTCACAAAACCGTAGGCGTACTCATCCATGTTAAGCGTACCCACGAGCACAGCCCCAGCTTGTCTGAGTCGGGCGACCACAGCCGCGTCCTGGGTAGCCGGAGGATTGCCAGCGTTAATTTTTGACCCAGCTAGAGTAGTAATTCCGGCGACATCAAACAGATTTTTAACAGCGAAGGGAACGCCTGCTAAAGGACCTGGGTTTTGGTTATTTGCGATCGAACTATCTATATTTTCCGCTGCTGCGAGTGCGCTTGATGCAGTGATAGCAGTAAAACAATTAAAAGCCTTATCCTTAACAGCAATCCGTTCCAGAGCAGCACTTACCGCCTCTGTAGCCGTAACCTTACCACATTTAACAGCCGCTGCCGTAGCAACCGCATCAGCCCTCTCCAAAAAACATCTGCGTTCATCTCCGTACATCTGCCCTCATCTGCGGTTAAAAATCTAAGGTTCAAACACCGGCGCGACTTCTACTTCTGGAGGTAAAGGAAACTCAGTAACAAGCCGGGCGATCGCAGCTATCCTCACGAAGTTTACCACAACACCCGGCCGATGTTCCGGGTCTAACGGTAAGTTTATCAGTTGGGCCGTGCGATCGACATATTCTTCTACATTTATCATTAGTCCCTCCCCAAAAAACATCAGCGTTCATCCGCGTACATCCGCCCTCATCTGCGGTTTAAAATCTAAGATTCAGATATAAGTGCGATGATTATTGTATTGTAATCGCGATCGGGCAGTCTGTTTTGATACCATTGGAAGGTATGTGAGTCAAGGTAGTAAATAAACAATTTGCGATCGCACTTTCCCCACTCAAACACTGACAGTTTCCCGCAACTTCTCAACGGCAACATCCAGCGGAGGCAAAGTAAAATCCTCAGCATCCATCAATTCCTTAACCTTCTCAAAAATCTCAACCTCCGCCTCTTCCTGATCCGTCAGCTTATCATAAAAATAAGGGTCAGTAAACCACTGCTCAAAAGCAAACCTTAACACCCCATTCGGGTCAAGCATAAACTGCCAATACTTAGAAACTCGGTTATCAACTACTTCAAACAGCGGTGCCGGAGTCTGTATGGGATAATAGCTGTAATTATCATCACAAATATAGTACCAAACTATTCCCTGCCACGAGCGGATGGCATAAACAACATATTCCTTGCCAACTGTCAAAGGCAATTCAACCTTTTTAGTATAACCTCTTGCCGGATCGATATAATTTTCCGGTAGAACTTCCCCAGTATTAGCAATACAGCGAACAATCATAACTTGTCTACCTATAAATTTTTAGGTGCTATTTTAGGATATTGTCGTTTAAACTTTAATTCAACTTGTTGCAAATTTTTTGCATTTTCAAACCAGTATATTTGTCCGGAAGCTCAATTAATTACAAAAGCCTGAATGCTGGTTATTTTGTACCAGTCTTCGGGATTACCTCCATAGAGGGTAACCAGTCTGGAAACATCCCCTAGTATATCGTCAGGCCCGCCCTGAATTGCTCTAAAATTACCAGCCTTAGCATCTTGCAACAGAGGTTGCTCCGGCAAATTTCTGGGACTCTCATCGGGAATAGCACCTTGATTCACAATTTAACAGCTTCAAATATTGTTTGTCAAATACCATAAAAACTCATTTTAGCAGGTGCAGTTTCCGCCAACAACTTACCCCGCGAAATCACATACCGAACCGCAGCGCGCCTCCTAATTGCATCATAACAATCCTCAGCATCCAACACAATCAAATTTGCAGGTTTCCCCGCCTCTATCCCATAATTATCATCTCCCAGATAGAGAGTTTTAGCACCGTTGACAGTGACCATATTAAAACAAGCTGCAATCTCAGCCATTCCCGTCATCTGACAAACATGAACCGCCATATGAGCGACATCCAACATATTTCCCGTACCTAAACTATACCAAGGATCTTGCACGCAGTCGTGGCCAAAACTCACATTCAACCCCTGCAGCCACAATTCCTTAACTCGCGTCACCCCACGGCGTTTGGGATAAGTATCAGCGCGGCCTTGCAGAGTGATATTAATTAAAGGATTGGCGATGAAATTAATTTCCGACTTTGCCAAACTTCCCATCAGCTTAAAAGCATAAGCATTGTTATAAGAACCGAAAGCCGTCGTGTGGCTAGCCGTCACCCGCGAACCAGCCCCGCTTCTAATCGCACAAGCTGCTACAACTTCCAAAAATCTCGACTGTTCATCATCGATTTCATCGCAGTGAACATCTATTAATCTATTGTATTTTTCAGCAAGTTCAAAAATTCGCTCAACCGACTTCACCCCATCTTCCCGCGTCAACTCATAATGCGGAATCCCGCCCACAGCATCCGCACCCATATCCAGAGACTTCTCTAAAAGTTTGTCATTTTCTGGACTTCCGTAAATCCCGTCTTGGGGAAAAGCCACAACTTGCAGAGTCATCCAATCTTTGACTTGTTCTCGAACTTCCAAAAGTCCTTGCAAAGCAGTCAGCGTCGGTTCGCTAACATCAGCGTGACTCCTGACAAACAAAATTCCTTGAGACGCTTGCAGCCTTAAAGTTTCAACAGCCCGTTTTTTGACATCATCCAGAGTTAAACTTTGCTTTCGTTCCCCCCAGATTTGAATTCCCTCGAACAAAGTGCCGCTTTGATTCCATCGCGGTTCCCCCGCAGTCAAAGCCGAATCGAGATGAATGTGCGAGTCCACAAAAGGAGGACTAACTAAATTGCCTTGAATGTCGATTTCGCGTTCGCCAAGTTCTGATATCCGAGGCGAAACGGCGACTATTTGGTCATCCTCGATAGCAATATCAACCGTTGGGCGATCGTCGCCCGCACCTAACAAACGACATTCGCGCAGAACAATGCTATACTTTTGCTCAGACATGACAATTGCACCTATTTTAATACTTGTAAACTTTATCTTCCCTAGTTGCTATCCAGCCTAGTGAGGCCAAAAGAATTCCCCAATCACTTGCGAACCCCCTCCTTCTCCCCCTCTGCGCCCTCTGCGGTTAAAAAATCTTACTCAAAAAACCAACCTATAACAATAATCACCAAAAAGAAAGCCCAACTACAAACCGCCAACATCAGACAATCTCAAACTCCAGATTGTGATTTTTCCCAAAATCAAAAGTAAAATGGTCAACCTCATTAGTATCGCTCAATTCCAGATTGTAAAAATCCACAAAATCCGCATCAAAATACGGCCCAGCGTGCCAAGTCCCCACATCTAACTTAATAAAACAATTGCCCGGAATCCGAAAAGCAACAATATCATCTAAACTGGGTTTATCGCTATCCCCAGGAGGCGCAACCGCCATCAACCAATCCTTCCCCTCCAAAGAACCCAAACACTGAGTACATTCAACGTGCCGCGTAATTTTGCGAAACTTGCGACCTTCCTTATGGAGCCGCATAATGTAAAATCTAGGAACACCATTTTGCAAATTTAACTGAGCATCCTCAGCATCAAAAGACTTGCCATCAACAGCCGTAAAGATAACTTGACCGTAACGCCGAAAATTCTCCCGTGTCACCCATTGTGCAAACAACTGCTTAGTCGAAATTGATTCGCTCATAGATCCCAACATCCCTAGCTTTCTCCGTCATAAATATTCTAATATAAATAGTAAGACCACTTTATTTCTACCTTGAGTGCAGCTAAAAACCAACCTTTCGACTCATCCCACAAGAAAATAAACAAGATTGCTTTCATTCGATCGCCCTTCTTGAAATTAATCTGCGTTAATCTGTGTTTATCTGCCTGACATCTGCGGTTTCTGTATCACCCTTACAATCACGCATCAGCACACTGCTGCAAAAAACGAGCCGGAATATCAGGACGAGCACCCCAATGCAAATGCAAATAAGAAGCGTGTACCTGACAAACTCCCCAACCTTCAGCAACCGCCTCAACTTCCCCCCGCTTGCCATACCTCCAACTGTGATAAACTGGATTAGTCGGTTCCACAGTTAAATGCGATCGATGAAACTCATGTCCCCAAACCCGATCGAGAGCAGTTAACACCGAACTATCCCTCAGGGCCACAGCTTCTCGGTATCCCAGCGTCAAACGCTTTCCCATCGCAGCAGCAGTTTCCAACACCCCCACCCCTTGCCAAGAATTGCCATCGAAGTCTACAATAGAATCGCACAAGTACATCAAACCGCCGCACTCCGCATAAGTCGGCATTCCCGAAAAAATAGCACTTCTTACCGCATCCCGAATTAAAACATTACCGCTCAATTTTTGAGCAAACACTTCGGGAAAACCACCACCAAAATATAACCCTTGCACATTGTCAGGAAAAACCGAGTCATCAAGGGGACTCCAAAATACCAACTGGGCACCCAACTCTTCCAACAAATCAAGATTGTCCTGATAGTAAAAATTAAAAGCCCGATCGCGCGCAACTGCAATCCTCACTCCAAATTGTTTTCCTAAAGAGTTGACAACATCATCTTTTTGAGTTATAATTCCCGAAGGGAGACTGTGTCTACCCAAAAGTTGCTCAGACCCCTCACCCCCCCCATTTCGAGTTGCAGCCAACAAAGGCAAAAGTTGCTCCCAGTCAAAACTAACAGCAGCCAAATCAGCCAGTTTATCTATCGCAGCATGAAGATTCGGCAACTCCTCAGCAGGAATCAGCCCCAAGTGTCGATCGGGAATAGTAACAGCCTCATCCCTACGCAAAACGCCCAAAATAGGTAAATTGAGCGGTTGGAGAGCATCTTGAAGCAGTTCCAAATGTCGATCGCTCGCCACCCGATTCAGCACCAAACCAGCGAATTTAAGGTCAGGGTTAAAAGAACGAAAACCGTGGGCGATCGCAGCCACAGAACCAGAGAGCCTGCTGCAATCTATCACAAACAATACCGGCAAATTCAGCAAATAAGCAACATGAGCCGTAGAAGCAAAGGAAAAATCATAATTGCCTTCTTCTTTTCGATAATTAATCCGTGTATCCGTGTCAAAATCCGTGTCGTGGCATCGTGATTCCTGACTTTTTCGACTCACTCCATCAAAGAGTCCCATCACCCCTTCAACTAAGGCATAATCGACATCTTGAATATGACGAGAAAAACACTTTTTTACATAAGATTCAGACGTTAATACCGGGTCTAAATTCCGACAAGGGCGACCAGTAACAAAAGCATGAAACATGGGATCAATGTAATCGGGACCAACCTTAAAAGATTGAACATTCAAGCCGCGGCGGATTAAAAAAGCTAAAAGGGCGATCGTCACAGTCGTCTTTCCCGCACCGCTGCGTTCGCCAGCAATTACTAAAGCCATAGTTCTAGTTAGTTAAAATAAATAATAGATAAGATTGCCAAAGTCGCTTTCCAATCAGGGAATTATCTGCGTTTATCTGTGTTAATCTGCCTTGCATCTGCGGTTTCTCTATCAATCAAAGATTTATGCAATCCTTCCTCATAAAAATAGACAGTTGATAAAGTTATAAGTATTGCTCTCGAACCGCTCAAATAATAACTATTTAACGAACCGCGAAGACGCCAAGAGCGCGAAGGAAGAAAAGAGAAGAATAAAAGTAGGGCAGACATTGCCTGCCCCACTGAATGTTAACTCAATCCGTCTTGCTTATTTTTTTCTCCTTTCTCCTGATTCCATCCATCCGTTACATCCGTTACATCCGCTACACAATCCGTTGCCGAACTTCTTTTTACTGTTTAGCTAACTTCAGCATTTGAGCCGTCACTGCCAAACTTTCTTCGTAAAGCACATCTCGGCCCCAACTCTGGAGGTGCTGACCCAGCAACTGTTCCGTCACCTGGTCGAACAGAGGAGTCACCTGGTTAAAGCGATCGGTTTGAGCGCCACCTTTGGTTTCCATCCGCATACAGCCGCCCGCTTCCGAACAAAGAACTGTACCGCAGTCAGCCTTTTCGTTCGTAGAATTCAAACGCAGAGCAATCAAATCGCCCGGGACATCGCCCCAATCAGCAGTAGGAATAGCAGCCAACTCGGCTTCTACCACCCGTTCGTCGGGACCTGCGAATTTAATTCGCTTGATTTGGTAATCGCCCTCCTCTTGTTTGAAAGCAACCGGACGCCACTGAAGCCGGCTTGCCAGCCAGCCCAAATACATCAGCGCTTGAGTAGTATTTCCTTTTTCGTAATCGATCGTCACCCGATCGATTTCCCGAATCGCCGCGCGGCGTTCCGGGGCATCAAAAGCCTCAGCAGCCAACTCTTGCCACGCGGCCAACCGGCGCCAATTGAGATCGGCGATCGGAATTCCCTCCTCGATCAGACTTTGCATCAACAGCAATTCAGCTTCAGACTCGGCAAAGCTGCTAGAGTCAACAATCACAGAACTGCTAGTTGCCGCCAGCCGCTGGAACAAACCTCGATCGGCATCGGGATTCGCTTTCCACCACAGCAGCGTCGGCAAATCCGGGATCATCAACGCCGTCACGATGCCGCTCACCCGTTCCAGAGCAGCTTCCGTACCCCGGAGCGTAATGTACTCGCAGCAGATCAGATTGCCGCTGTTGCGCTTGTGAACCGGACAATAAGCAGCCACTTGAGCCTGCACGCCCCTATCTTCCCCCGCCGTCGGGCACAGAGCAATAATCCGGCAGGGATTCGCAGCCACGATCGCGTCAGCCACCCCCGAACCCCCGGAACCCAAGCCAGCCACGCCCAACTTGCTGTCACCATTGGAATTTTTGCGAGCCACTTCTTCCCGCAAAGTCGCCAGCAATTCAGCGTTAGCTTTGCCAGTTCTCGGCAGTCCGTAAGCTTTTTGAGCCGCCCTGATGCTAGATACCGTCATCGGCCCGGTAATACCGTCCACCGGACCTTCGTAAAACCCCAGATCCGCCAATAACTGCTGAGTTTCTTCCGGTTCGTAGACTACAAAAGTAAACGTTGTTGCTCTAGTAGCGATCGGAAAATCGCCCTTTGACCCAGATTCTCTGTAACTTTCCCAGATTTGACTCAATTCTGCCTCTATCTGGTCGATCGACACATCTTTAGGATTTTGCAGCGAAACCAGAGGCGGAGCTTTCATCGGTGTCATCGTCATAAATCTTTTCTCCTTTCTTATTAGTTATTACTCATTGCTCATTGGTTCTTAGTCATTGGTTCTCAGTCATTGGTTCTTAGCTAATCAATAATCACTAATCCTGACCAATAAACTAATGACTGCTGACTAATGACTCTTAAAGTCTGCGCCACTTGCGGCCGTCTCTGTTAATTAGCAGTTCTGCTTCCGCCGGTTCCCAAGTACCCGCTTCGTATTTAGGAACCAACTCCTGTTCGTTGGACGATTCCCAATCCATCAGCGCCGGCGTTACCACGCGCCAAGCTTCTTCCACTTCATCAGAACGGGTAAACAAAGTTTGGTCGCCCAGCATACAGTCAATTAACAGTCGATCGTAAGCATCCGAAGATGTCACCCCAAAGGAAGAACCGTAACTGAAATCCATATCCACCGTCCGCGTCCGCAAATCCGGCCCCGGCATTTTCGCCTCGAACCTCAGCGAAATCCCCTCATTGGGATGCACGCGCATGGTCAAAACGTTAGGAGTAGTTTGTTGGGCCGCAGACTGAAAAATTAACAGCGGCACTTCCCGAAACTGAATCGCAATTTCGCTAACTTTTTTCGGCAACCGCTTGCCGGTTCGCAGGTAGAAAGGCACTCCCTGCCAGCGCCAGTTGTCAATCATAAACTTCATCGCCACAAAAGTCGGCGTTGTCGAGTTGGGAGCAACCCCCGGTTCTTCGTGATATCCTGGCACCGGTTTGCCCTTCATCCAACCCGCCGAATATTGACCCCGAATCGCTGAGAACTCCAAGTTATTCAAATCTGCCAAGCGAGTTGCTTGCAGAACTTTCATCTTTTCAGTGCGGATGCTGTCAGCGTCCAGGGAATTCGGTGGTTCCATCGCCGTCAGACAGAAAATCTGCATCAAGTGGTTTTGCAGCATATCCCGCAACGCCCCAGAGGATTCGTAGTAACCCGCCCGGTCTTCTACGCCTACTGTTTCTGCAACTGTAATTTGTACGTGATCGACAAATTGCCGATTCCACAGCGGTTCAAAAATCGCGTTCGCAAAGCGGAACACCATTAAATTCTGAACAGTTTCTTTACCCAAATAGTGGTCTATCCGGTAAACTTGCTGTTCTTGGCAAACCTTCTGCACGACTCGGTTGAGAGCTTTTGCCGAACTCAAGTCCCGGCCGAAGGGTTTTTCAATTACCAAGCGGTTTTTTACTGGATCGGCCAGCATTTGAGCCGCGCCCAGTTGCCTAATTGCTTCTGGGAAAAAGTTCGGGGAAACTGAGAGATAAAATATGTGATTGCCGCGAGTTCTCCTTTCTTCGTCGAGTTCCGCTAAGAAATCTTTGAGTTTTTGATAGCTTTCGGGGTTGTCAATGTCGCCCGGACAGTAGTACAAACCTTTAGCGAAATCTTGCCAAAATTCTTCATTGCCAATGCCGCCGCCAAATTCTTCAATGCCTTCGCGCATTTGCTCTCGGAAGTAATCGTGACTCCAAGGGCGGCGGGCTACTCCCACGACGGTAGTTTCCGGTGGCAAGCGTCGATCGCGCTTCATCTGATAAATTGCTGGTACCAGTTTGCGCTGGGTCAGATCCCCAGAAGCTCCGAATATTACCAGAATTTGTGGTTCCGGCACCCGTTCTTTTCGTAAACCTACGCGCAACGGATTTTCAAGTAGCGTTACCATTTATTTTCCTTTTTCTAGAGCTGTTAGTCTTGCTAATACACCATGATAGTTTGCGGTCATTTCTGCTAGTTGCTGGGTGAGAGAGTTAATTTGCCCTTCATACTCAGCTTTCATTTGGATCCTGACTTCCTCCCTGAGTTCGGCCTTAATTTCCTCTCTGAGTTGGGCCCTCACTTCTTTACGAATTTTTCTCCTCTCAGCAGCCAGTCGGACTTCCCAATCTTTATCGCGCTGTAGCAGTTCAGCTTTCAACTGCCTATTTTCGGCTCGCAACTGCTCCAACTCCAACGCCACAGCAGCAGCACGGCGATCCCTTTCTCTGTTTTGCTCTCGGATTTGCTCTCTCAGGCGCTGATTGTCCGATCGCAATTTCTCCAATTCTGAAGCATCATCCTTGCCACGGAGTCCGCTTGGGCTTGAAGGAAATCGGTCCTCTACCAAGCGCTTAACGGCTGCACCAGTGGGAATCCCGTTGGGTGATGACTCTACTGCTTCTTGCCAGATTTGGATTTGTAATTCTGGGGAGAGTTTGGTCAAAGGACGAACTTGATTTTCCTTTCTAGGCAAAATGTGCGCAATTGCGCACAAATTTTCCATGACTACCGCTGCCTCAATAAATTGATAGGCTGTCCGTCTGGCTATGTGCCACTTTTCTAAGCAATAACCCTCAAAGGTCTTGTGGGTTTCCCGGTACAGTTTCTGTACCATAATTTCGTTAAGGGCTTTGCCGACTTCGTAAAAAGTCTGAAGTCCTTGTTCTACGATCGATTCCAGTTCTTGAAGCCTTGCCCGTTCGGCGACATCAAGTTGGTCGGTTGCATACTCGCTCTCTAGTAGAGTATTGGTACTTTCCATAGCAATTCCGAGTGCGGTGGGAGATGGAGAATTCGAGTTGGATCTCTGGCGAGATTCCTGCTTGAGGACGGACTAGCTTTTTTTTTCTAGGAATAATGTGCGCAATTGCGCACATTATTCCTAGAGAGGATTTAAAACTCAGCATTTAGGAAGCAAAACCATTATCTATTCCGACTCCTAAATGCTTCTGCCTTTAAGGATACAGATATCTGTCTAGGCGACGGGTGACAACTTCTGCACTTTCTCTTGCAAGGAATCCATCAGGGATTGGAACGGGGTGACGAATTTATCAATCCCGTCCAAGAGCAAGTCTGCCATCACTTGGTCCAAGTTGATGTCGATGTCGGGATCTTTGAGACTTTCGATCAGAGTGTAAGCTTCTGCAACATTGTTCTCAATCCGGGGTGCGACATCGCAGTGATCGAAACAAGCTTCAACGGTGTTCGGCGGCAAAGTGTTAACGGTTTCGGGGCCGATTAGTTCATCGACGTACATGACATCGCTGTAGTTGGGGTTTTTGGTGCTGGTGGAAGCCCACAGCAAGCGCTGTACTTTCGCTCCCTTGGCCGCTAAAGCTTGCCAGCGATCGCTCGCTACGATCTCTTTATACTTCTGGTAAGCTATCTTCGCATTGGCGATCGCCACTTTCCCCTTCACCGCTTCCAGTTTGGCTTTTGTGGAAATATCTGTGACATTTTTGAGTTTCTCATCAATCTTGCCATCGATATTGATGTCGATCCGGCTCAAGAAGAAACTGGCAACAGAAGCAATATTGCTCACATCCAAACCTTTAGCCACTCGCGCTTCCAAACCGCGAATGTAAGCCCAGAAGGTTTCGACGTAGCTGTCAACCGAGAACAGCAAAGTCACATTAACATTAATCCCTTCGCTGATGACTCGCTCGACTGCGGGCAAACCTTGAGCGGTTCCCGGAATCTTAATCATCACGTTTTCTTTGCCGAGGGTTTTGTAATAGCGCATGGCTTCGCTAATCGTGCTTTCTGTGTCGTTGGCGATCGTCGGTGGCACTTCGATACTGATGTAACCGTCCAAACCCTTCGACTCTGCGTAAACCGGGGCGAAGATGTCGCAAGCGTTGCGGATATCTTCAAATACCAGAGATTCATAAATCTCCATCACAGATTTGCCCGCCCGGATGCCCGCTTCGATATCCGCATCGTAAATCACATTACCCGCGATCGCTTTCTCGAAAATCGCCGGATTAGATGTAATCCCGCGCAGTCCGCGAGTTTCAATCATCTGTTTGAGTTCGCCGGACTCGATCAGATTGCGAGTCAAATTGTCCATCCAGATGCTTTGGCCAATTTCTTTGATTTCTAACAGGTGATTCGTTGGCGTTGCCGTCATTACTGTAACTCCTACAATTTGATAGTTGATAATTGGGACTTGGAAATTGGTAATTGAAAATTGGTAATTGAAAATTGGCAATGGGGAATTGGTAATTGGGAGTCGAAAGTTATAAGTTAAAACCCTCTTCCTTCTTCCCTCTTCCTTCTTCCTGACATCCGTTACATCCGTTACATAATCCGTTGCCGAACTTCCCTCTGCCTTCACTGTTGGACTGTTCTAGGATTGCGCGATCGATCTTGAATAAAAGACTCCACCATCGCTACATTTTCTTTACTACCGACAATCAAGGGCGATCGCTCGTGCAGTTTGGTCGGCACAACGTCTAAGATGTCTTGAGTGCCCGTACTGGCGCGCCCGCCGGCTTGCTCCATCAAAAACGCCAAAGGAGCCGATTCGTAAAGCAAACGCAATTTGCCCTGCGGTTGTTTGACCGTTCCGGGGTACAAAAACACGCCTCCCTGGAATAAAATCCGGTGGAAATCTCCCACCAAAGCCCCGCCGTACCGGGCGGTGTAGCCTTCGCTGCGGTGTACGTAGCGAATGTAGTCTCTCAAAGATTCCTCCCACTGCCAGAAGTTCCCTTCATTAACGCTGTAAATCGGGCCGCGATCGGGAACCTTAATGTTTTCGTTAGCTAGAATAAACTCGCCCAAACTCGGATCGAGGGTAAAGGAATGAACGCCCTGACCGATCGAATAAACCAGCATGGTACTAGGGCCGTAGAGCACGTAGCCAGCCGCAATTTGTTTGTGTCCGTGTTGCAGCAAGTCGGAAGCAGAACCGTCTTCATCGTCCCCCTCTTGCTTGCGGATGCTGAATATTGAGCCGACATTGAGATTGATGTCAAGATTGGAAGAACCGTCTATGGGGTCGTAGAGCAGGCTGTAACGCCCGATCGGACAATTTTCGGGAATGTAATAGGGTTTTTCCATTTCCTCCGAAGCCAAGCGGCAGACCAGTCCGCTTTGCTGGAATACCGAGATAAACACTTCATTGGCATAGATATCCATCTTTTTGACGGATTCTCCCTGCACGTTCACAGCCCCTGTAAACCCTAAAGCATCTTCCATTAACCCGGCTCTGCTGAGCCGCCTCGCGATCAGCTTGGCAGCTAGCCCGATGCGATTCATCAGGGCACTGAGATCCTGAGCATCTGCTGAAAAGCTATGGAGTTGCTGGAGTACGTGACGGGATAGAGTTGTGCAATCGCGGTCTAAGGATTGTACCTGCTCGGTCGGGCCCAGGCGGGCTTCCCCTGTTGGCGCGTTTACCATGATTTTGATGTCCTCCCTGTCTTGTGGCTCGCTCGTTTGGGATTTTTCAGGTGCTTCACACTTGCTCCTGAATCGGATAGTGGGTCGATCGACCTCTAACTTCTATCTTAGGAAGGGTTTTGCGATCGGGCGTCGAACTTTAGGTGAATTTTAGATCCGCATCGAAAATTGAGGACTTCGAGCGAGTGTTGAGTCCGTAATTGTATTAAAAATCACTCAATTTTTTAAATTAACCGCTTTTGACGCTCTTGACGTAGAGGAAGAGCAGAAGCAAGAAGCAAGAACGAAGAAGGAAGATTGTTGCTTGATTAATTATCAAAAAGATCTCTAAAGATGTAGCCCGAGGAATTGGTTCTACATGGGCCAAAAATCTCGATTTTTATGAAAATACGACTGCAAAACGGGAAGCAGATCGCACTTCTTGAATACGGAGATAAAATGATTAGTTGAGAGCCGCGATCGCCTTTTTGATAGGTGATGGTTGAGTCAGGGCGAGGGTTTTTGCCAGTTTACGGGCTAACAAAAATAAAGATGTTTGTGCTTAAATAATACTGTACAGGCAAGAAATATCTTACCCTGACTGGGATAGTCTCGTTAATAAATATCGTGCATCTCCTAAGCGTGAAGGTTTCATTGATGAGTAGTTCCCCAAGAAAGAAAAAAACAATCCTGTTTTTGGCCGCCAACCCGAAAAATTCCACTCCCCTGCGCTTAGGTCAAGAGGCGAAGGAAATTGCAGAGGGGTTGCAACGCTCTAAAAAGCGCGACAAGTTTCAACTGGAGCAACAGTGGGCGGTGACGCCAAGAGAAATGCAGCGAGCCGTATTAGATTATAAACCAGAGATTGTGCATTTCTCAGGGCATGGTGCAGGAGAAAGCGGTTTAGCCCTAGAAGATGACATGGGGCAGATTAAGCTAGTAAATGCCAAAGCTTTGGCAGCTTTGTTTGAGGCGTTTAAGGAGTACGTAGAGTGCGTAATACTCAACGCTTGCTATTCAGAAGTGCAAGCTTCTGCGATCGCACGTCACATTCCCTACGTGATCGGCATGAACCAAGCGGTGGGAGATCAAGCCGCACGAGAATTTGCTGTAGGTTTTTACGATACCTTGGCGGCGGGGGAGTCGATCGAATTTGGCTATAAGTTGGGTTGCGTTAGCATCAGCATGGCAGGAATTCCAGAAGAACTTACTCCGGTATTAAAGAAGAAGTCGGATGTTTCTCAGTTGGATGCAGCAGAACGATCGCGCGATGCTTCTGTTAGCGATAATATCGTGGAGAAGTCGTCGTCTGTGGTGGAAAATGCGCGATCGATCGCCGCACCTCCCATTTCGATTTCCAACTTAGACAACCCAGAAGGTTCTGTTAGTTTAGATTGTCCCCTGTATATCGATCGCCCTCCCATTGAATCAGACTGCTACCAAACTATTGTCAAACCCGGCGCTTTAATCCGAGTAAAAGCCCCCCGCCAAATGGGAAAAACTTCCTTATTGCAGCGCATTTTACACCACGCTGGGGAACAGGGGCATCAAACTGCTTATTTGAATTTTCAATCGGCTGATAGCACTTTCCTCACCAATATTGATGAGTTGTTGCAATGGTTTTGTGGCGAAATTACCAATGTATTAAATTTAGAAGAGCGGGTAGCAGACTACTGGAAACAAGGCATGGGGAGCAAACAAAAATGCGGCAACTATTTTCAGCGCTACCTATTGGCAACAATTACCTCACCATTAACTTTGGGACTGGATGAAGTCGATCAAGTTTTTCAGCACCCAGGAGTCGCCCAGGAATTCTTTGGTTTACTGCGGGCGTGGCATGAAAAAGGGAAAAACGAACCAGCTTGGAAAAAACTGCGTTTAGTAATCTCCCATTCCAAAGAAGTTTATATTCCCCTCAATATTAACCAGTCTCCATTTAATGTGGGTTTACCAATTGAGTTGCCCGAGTTTAGTCATCTACAAATTAATGATTTAATACAAAAACATCAACTGAATTGGTCTGATAGTGAGAGAGAAAAGCTGATACAAATGGTAGACGGGCATCCTTATTTGTTAAGAAAAGCTCTCTATGAAATTGCTCGCGGTTCTTTGAACTTAGAACAATTTTTACAGATTGCAGCGACAGAAGAAGGAATTTACGGCGATCATTTACGCCGCCATTTAGTGAATCTTGCTGATGCTAATTTAGAAGCTGCCATGAAACAAGTGATTGCTAGTTCCCATCCGGTACGATTAGAAGCAAATTTAGCGTTTAAACTTCGCAGTATGGGTTTAGTGGAGTTGCGGGGAAATGATGTGATTCCCCTGTGCAATCTCTACCGCCTTTATTTTAAAGACCGTTTGGGGGTTAGTTCATGAATAATAAAGCAGATGCAATTTATGAATATCAAGTTGGTGGTAGCCTACCTGCTGATGCGCCTACTTATGTTAGGAGACAAGCTGACCGAGATTTTTATGATGGACTAAAAGCGGGCGAGTTTTGTTACGTTCTTAACTCGCGACAGATGGGAAAATCTAGCTTGCGGGTGCAGACAATGGCGAGATTGCAGCAAGAAGGATTTGCCTGTGCTGCTGTTGATATTACATCAATTGGGACTTCAGATATTACTCCTCAAGAGTGGTATTTTGGAATTATTGACTCGTTGGTGAATAGTTTTGAACTTTACAATAATTTTGATTCCTATGAATGGTGGACGAATCACGATTTAGTGTCTCCTGTCCAACGGTTCAGTAAGTTTGTCCCAGAGGTATTGCTGAAATTTATTGATAAATCTATCGTGATATTTGTTGATGAAATTGACAGTGTATTGGCTTTGCCATTTAATATAGACGATTTTTTTGCCGTCATTCGCGAGTGTTTTAATCAGCGTGCAGATAAATCAGATTATCAGCGTTTAACCTTTGCTTTAATAGGAGTAGCAGCGCCTTCTGATTTGATTAGTAATCACCTTCGCACTCCTTTTAATATCGGGCGCGCGATTGAGCTAACGGGTTTTCAATTAGCAGAAGCGCAACCTTTGGCAGTTGGGTTACAAACTCAAGCCGAGAACTCGCAATCATTGTTAGAAGCAGTATTGTATTGGACTGGTGGGCAGCCATTCTTAACGCAAAAAATTTGTAAATTACTCCGACTTTATCTCACTTCAGAATCTGGCGAAACCCATGCCGATTGGGTAGCTCATTTAGTCCGAGAAAAGGTGATTGAAAATTGGGAAGGGCAGGATGAACCAGAGCATTTAAAGACGATTCGCGATCGCATTCTACGCAGCGAACAACGTGCCAGTCGGTTGCTGGGGCTATATCAGCAAATTTTACAAAAAAATGAAATAGCTGCTGATGATACAGCAGAACAAATGGAACTGCGATTAACGGGTTTGGTCGTTAAGCAATCTGGTCAACTTAAAGTTTATAACCCGATTTATCAATCTGTTTTTGAGGCTGATTGGGTAGAAAAACAATTAGCTAATCTCCGTCCTTATAGCGAAAATTTTAAAGCTTGGGAAGATTCTGATTGCAAAGATGAATCGCGACTGTTGCGGGGTCAGGCTTTGCAAGATGCTCAAACTTGGGCAGCCGGGAAAAGTTTGAGCGATTTAGACTATCAGTTTTTAAATGCCAGTCGCGGATTACAACAGCGGGAAGTTGAACGAGATTTAGAAGCACAGAGACAAGCCAATCAACTTTTGACTCAAGCAAATAAGACCCTCACTCAAGCACAGAAAAAGGCATTAAAAATTAGAACTGTGACTTCGGTTGTGGCTGGGGTGGCTTTGTTAGTGGCGTTTGGGGCGTCTTTTTTTACCTGGAAGCAAGTCACTCAAGCTAATCGGCAAGTTGCTCAAGCTAAGAAGTTAGCAGATGTCATACAGGGAACTGCTTTTTCCAATCAATCATTGAGTTCTGGACAGACATTTCAAGCATTGTTGGAAGCATTGCAGGTAGGAAAAACCTTCAAACAACTCGATGCTTCAGCTGAGACGACAAAAGATGTGAAAGGACAAGTGATAGCTGCGCTGCAACAAGCTGTTTCCGAAATAAAACAGCGCAATAGTTTGGATGGCCATAGCAAGTCGGTCAATAGCGTCGCATTTAGTCCAGATGGCAAGACTTTGGCTTCCGCCAGCGGTGACAAGACCATCAAAGTGTGGAACTTGCAAAGCCAAAAACAGATTGCCACCCTTGCCGGCCATAGCAGTTCGGTCAATAGCGTCGCATTTAGTCCAGATGGCAAGACTTTGGCTTCCGCCAGCCGTGACAAGACCATCAAAGTGTGGAACTTGCAAAGCCAAAAACCGATTGCCACCCTTGCCGGCCATAGCGAAGAGGTCATTAGCGTCGCATTTAGTCCAGATGGCTTGACTTTGGCTTCCGCCAGCGGTGACAACACCATCAAAGTGTGGAACTTGCAAAGCCAAAAACCGATTGCCACCCTTGCCGGCCATAGGAGTTCGGTCTATAGCGTCGCATTTAGTCCAGATGGCTTGACTTTGGCTTCCGCCAGCTATGACAACACCATCAAACTGTGGAACTTGCAAAGCCAAAAACGGATTGCCACCCTTGCCCGCCATATCCATTGGGTCAGAAGCGTCGCATTTAGTCCAGATGGCAAGACTTTGGCTTCCGCCAGCGGTAACAACACCATCAAACTGTGGAATTTGCAAAGCCAAAAACCAATTGCCACCCTTGCCGGCCATAGCGATTCGGTCAGTAGCGTCGCATTTAGTCCAGATGGCTTGACTTTGGCTTCCGCCAGCGGTGACAAC
>JAUBOM010000304.1:0-2663 GCA_036700245.1 Microcoleus vaginatus BM001213989 | reverse complement strand
TAAAATTGATTTGGGCTGATGCTTTTGGATGTAGGGGTCGTTGGTAAATTGTCCCTCTCGGACAGCATCATCTAGTACCACACTTTCTTGAGTGCGGCCCACATAATTGACAATTGCAGAGGAAAGTTCTTGACAGGTTTCAACGGGGATTGACTGCAACACGGTGACTTGTTGGGAATTTATTGTCCCTTCAGCTTCAATTAACAGCTTTCCCTGGCTTGACAAAATCAAATATCCTCGTTGCGCCCCTGCATTTTCAATCAAAATTTTCATCAAGCTAGACAAAAGCTTATCCAGCAATATTTCGCCGGAAATAGCCTGAGACGCCTTCATAACTGCCGCGAGATCTAGGTGATTACCAGAACCCGTGGTTGTCATTGCTACGGTAGTGTTAGTGTTTTTCCTGGTCGGTTGAGTTACCGCGAATAATTGGGGATATCGCGTTTCTAAATCCGTTACCTTAGCAGTAGCTCCCCATTGAACATAACAATAATACGCCTCAAACATATAGGCTTGAGCAACTTTTGTTTTGCCCCATTCCGAGTAGAATTTAGCTGCTAGTTCGTTGGCCAGGGCTTCGTCATTAGTATATTTGTTTTCTTGGGCTCCAGAAATGGCGCGATCGTACATTTCAATCGCGTCGCCTTTATTGCCCAACACCCGTTGCCGTTCGGCTTCAACTAAGTGCCATTTATGCAGATAATTCATCGGAGCATTTTGCGCCCACTTTTGTAGCGTGCTTTGATGGGTTTCCACTAAGCCAAGAATTTCAGTTTGCTCAATTGCTGGCTGTGCGGGAAAAAGCGCCAGGTGGGTAAGGGCAGCATAAAAATGAAAAATCGGAACAAAAGCCGATCCCGATACTCCCATCACATACTGTTTGACTTGGGTAATGTGGTCTAGGGCAGCCGTGTAATTCCCATAGCAGTAAGCAAGCAGCAGTTTGTAGATGCAAGCACAAGCGATCGCCGTGAATTCATTATCCTGATAGTGCTTGGGAATCATCACCGTTTCATCGTAGGCAGAGCCTATTAACAAATCCGGGCGAATACTGGTTTCCCTCAAATTCTGCACTGTCTGCTGAATCATATCCAAATAAACCCCAGCAGAATATTGTTTCAACTGCGTCATCAGAGCCCTGTAACTTGCTATTTCTGCTTCCCAAGAGTCTAGTTCTACCCCAGCGAATAAATGGGTATAAAAACAAATATATATGTTGTAGCCAGCGTCTACAAAGTCGCCTGTTTCCATGCCCAACCTATAGCCCTCTTTCAGCGTCGGTATCGTTGCCAAGAGAGCTTCTTGGCGATGCTGAATCCAACCACCAAACAAAAGCAGAATTATAGACTTGAATTCGGGCACATTGAACCTATCGAGCAATGAGAGTGCCAATTGCCCAAAGCCATAGCCGGTTTCGACATCTCCTAAAAAGGCACATAAAACCATCCCGTGCATCGCATACCCCACCGTCGAGGCGGGTGCATTCCCAAATTGCAGCGATAAACTAACCATCGTAGAGCTCAGCAGGGGAAGCAAACCGGGCATTCCCTGGAAAATGGGTGGAAATAACATACCAGAGAGTTGCATAGCTGCCTGAGTCTGTGGATTTGTCATCACAGGTAGGTCAACAAATTGCTCAATCTTTCTGCCGCTTAGTTGGTCCGCAAGGGCTTGTAGCGCTTTGCCAATTTTGGCGTCCTCAGGTTCGGCAGGGAGTTCAATCCCCAATTGTAAGAGTGCGTTTCTTGCTACGGCGATCGTTTCTAACACCTTGCTCTGGGCTGTCTGAGCGGCAATTTGAATTTCGTAAATTTTAACTCGATCTAAAATTGTTTGGGCTTTTTGCAAAACCTGTGCTGCCCTCTGCTCCATACCATCAAAGTCACCATTCAAATAGGCAATTTCAGCAGCAGCAACATAGAGATTTAGGGTCAATTCATATTGAGTTTGCCAACATTGAGGTGTCAGTAGCTCAACTCCCATTTGCAGATAGATATTTGCCGCAGCGTAGGCAGTAGAAGTTCTGGCTTTACAACCCGCTGCCAAGTTGAGTTTGGCTAAGGCTTCTCGTTCGCTTAATTGATTGATTAACTCAACTCCTTGATTTAAATGCCCCACAATATCAAACAGTTTTTCTTCTCTTTCTATCTCCGAATAATTTTGTAACATTAACTGTCCAATCTTGAGATGAGTGGCTTGTTTTTGGTCGTTGGGAATCAATGAATAAGCCGCTTGCTGCACGCGATCGTGCAGGAACTTATAAGTGGAATTCGCAACAGACTCAGTAGGGGATTGAGCATCTGTTTGAAGGAAGTTATAGCCTTCTGCAACCAGTAAAATAAGTCCTTCTTGCAAGGCTTTCCATAACGCTGATGCCGTTTGTTCGGGTAATTCTTCGCTGACTATTGCCAATGTATCTAAATCAAACTGCGCCCCAATGCACGCGGCAAGTTTGAGAACATCCTGAGTTTGCTTCGGCAACTTCTGCAATTGCGCCGCCATAAACTCCACCACATCCGAGGCGTGAGTAAGTCTAGCTTGAGCAATATCGCACTGCCACCCCCCCTTACTAAGGGGGGACACAGGGGGGTCAAAGATAATTTGACCATCTTCATACAGCGACTTGAGGAATTGAGTTGAGAAAAAGGGATTACCTTTGGTTT
>JAUBOM010000303.1:0-2664 GCA_036700245.1 Microcoleus vaginatus BM001213989 | reverse complement strand
TTAACTGGTTTACACACTGCTGTTATTGTACCTCATCTTTCTGAGAAAGGCTATACTTGCATCCAGAGGAGTGTTGCTTCCTGTTTGATTTGACGGATTACTTCACTGTATGTTGCCATCTCGCGTTCAACCTCTGCGAGTTCCTTTCCAGCGACAAAGGCGTGGACGCAGTAATTGTGAGCGCAATAGCTAGCAAACTCTAAGTCCCCAGTTTCTAATCCACTTCGATAGCCTTCTAGGAATGGCTCCAGTGTTTCTCTAATATGTTTTTTCCACGGAATGATGAAGCCATTTAAGAACAACAATGTCCTAGCTTTGAGTGAATGGGTATTCGGCTGGGACAACAGCCTTAAAGCAATCTGTCCAAACTCATAGCCAAATTCTATATTCTCGACTATCCTACAAAGAATAAATCCATAGGTGGCATAGGCAAAGGGAGACACAGAGGCATTGCCATACTGGATTGACAAATTGACCTGTTTAGATACAAGTAGAGGCATCAAATCAGGAGCTGCGATATAGGCAGCAACTGTGATACTAGATAGGATTCGCATCGCTGCCAACTTGTCTGGGTCGGTCATTTGGGGCAAATGAATTAAGTCTCCAATCGGTTTCTCCCCAAACAGAGATGTGATTGCGTCTAGTTCAAGGCGAATATCTGACTGACTGAGTGTTTTGGGAAAACTAATTCCCAGTTGCTGCAAAACCTGCAATGCGGAATTGATTGCTTTCACTGGCTGGTTCTGCGCCATGTAGGTCTGAATTTTGACTTTGTAAACTTTCACGATATCGAGAACCGTTTTAGCCTCTTGCAGAACGACTCCTGCCCATTGGTCTACACCTTCAAACTCGCCACATAAATACGCGACTTCTGTTGTTTTTGAAAATAACTCTAAGGTCAAGCCATACTCTGTTTGCCAGCTAGACGCTGCCAGCCATTCTCTTCCTGATGCTAAATATTTTTTAGCAATCGTGTAAGCGATTGCCCCTTTTGCTTTCTGACCTGCCATCAAATTCAATTTGGCAATTTCATTTCGTTCTTGTCGATCTGTGACCAGCTCAATTCCATGATTTAAGTGATCAACAATTTCAAACAGTCTGTCTGTTAATCGCTCTGGTAACGTTTTTTTGAGGAGATTACGACCAATTTGTAGATGAATGATTTGTCTCTGTGACGCATCAATCAAAGCATAGGCGGCTTGCTGCACACGATCGTGTAAGAATTTGTAATCCTGAACCAAGAGTTGTTCATCTAACTCAGATGTCGGCATAATTAAACCTAACTGAGCCGCTGCTATTAGTTCCGGAAAAATTTCCCCATGTGAGCTTTCACAGATGATAGAGAGAGTGCTTAAATCAAAATTAGCACCAACACTAGCGGCGAATTGTAAAATTTGCTGTGTGTTCTCTGGCAGTTTTTTCAACTTGTGAAGCATCAACTCCACAACATTATCAGTGATATTTTGAGCTTGAATCTGAGCAATGTTCCACTGCCAACCCCCTTTTATACCTTTCTGTCCCCCCTCACCAAGGGGGGTAGGGAATTGAGGGGGGTGAAAAATCAACAGATTTTCGCTATACAGCGTCCTCAAAAATTCATTGACAAAGAAAGGATTGCCCTCGGTTTTACGCAGCACTAACTCTACTAAGGAACGAACGCTGTTTACATTCCGATGCAGCATCTGGGCAATCAACTGACTCAAAGGCTCCACTGTTAAGGGTGCCAAGATAATCTCTTGAATAAATACTCCTTGTTTTCGCAGTCTTTCCAAGGTTAATACCAGTGGATGCGTTGGATTTACCTCATTATCTCGATAGGCTCCAATTAAGAATAAAAATTGGGTTTGCTCATCCAACAGCAACAGCTCGATTAACTTAATCGTTGCCGAGTCTATCCACTGCAAATCATCTAAGAAGATCGTAAGGGGATGTGACTCTGAACAAAATACCTGTACAAACTGCCCAAAGATCCGATGGAAGCGATTTTGAGCTTCAGTTGTTTCAACTTCTGATACAGGCGGCTGCTTGCCGATAATTAATTCAACTTCCGGGATGATATCAATGATGATTTGCCCGTTACTTCCTAAAGCTGTTAACAGTTCCGATCGCCACTGTTGCACTAGATCATTTGGTTGACCCAGCAGTTGCTGCACCAATTTTTGCAGGGCATAGGCGATCGCGCTGTAGGGAATGCGCTGAAATTGGTCAAACTTACCAGAGACAAAATAACCGCGCTTTGCAGTAAGAGGTTTGTAGAGTTCCTGCACTAATGCTGATTTACCAACCCCAGCGTCGCCCGATACCAACATCATCTCGACTTTGAATTCAGAATTTTCTTCATTCTTCAGTCTCAATTGTTTATTCCCCGTTCCTGCTACTCTGTCAAACGCTGCTAATAATGCTTCAATGTCTGCTTCGCGCCCATACAATTTTTGGGGAATTTGAAACTGATCGCAAACGTCTTGAATACCCAGTTGAATACTGTCAATTTGACCTGTTTCTGCGAACTGATGAAGACAGATTTCTAGATCGGCTTTGATTCCCCAAGCACTTTGATAGCGCTCTTCAGCATTTTTAGCCATCAGTTTCAAAATAATATCTGAAACGGATTTGGGAATCGTTACCTTCAGTTCGTGAGGTGGAATAGGCTGTTTGGCAATATGA
>JAUBOM010000067.1:0-41415 GCA_036700245.1 Microcoleus vaginatus BM001213989 | reverse complement strand
TAGGGCATAGGGCATAGGGCATAGGGCATAGGGCATAGGCATAGGACTCGCCCCCCTACCTCACTTTCTTGAGAACCGCTATATATAGTGAATTACCAATTATTAAATAATATATACCGCTAAAAACACCCGATCATTTTTGTAGTCATACACTCCATAATCTAACTTTTTTAGAATAACTTGCTCCCGGAAAACCAATTTTATGGTATCTAAGCTGTCGGATACAAATAAGTTACGAGCGTGATTTTATTTGACTTAAAAACCTCGGTTTTTTAAACAAAGCGCCTTGGTAGAATATCGGCAAAAGCCAGCGCATTAAATGCGCTTTTATCGTTACCGAGCAACAGCCGCAAAATCCAGAGAAGTAATAGCATTGTTAGCCCCAAAAACCCGAGCCAAAACATCCCCAGGGGCAGAAAATTGCAGGATTGTACCCTTCGCCGTCGAGTTAATTCGCAAGACCTCGAAACTCAAGCCCTCAGCCAGGACAAAGAGGATGGTATTGATTGGTCTTGTCGTATGTTTTGAACTCAAAAACTAACATGATTTACCTCCGGTTATTATCAGAAAACACCCATCATCAACTAGAGCAGAATCAACAAAAGCAGCCCTAGAAGGGCAGGGCTTTAGACCCATTGTTTCGGTAACTACTGTGCTGTCTGAGCCTCTGCCTCCGAGCCTGCTGATTTTGACAGCGCTGTTGGGTGCTAGCGCAGCGTTGCTGCTGTTGGCTGATAGGAAGTTGGTTGGGTTTTGACTGCGCGCTGATGGCGGTGGTGACATTGGCTCTGGGCTGGGAACCGTTGTTATTGCTGGGTTCTAGGTCAAAAGTGGTCGATCGGCTCCCGGAGGTATCGATAATGGTGCCCGTCGCTGGAACGACTAATTTTACCTGGCGGTTGGTGTTGCGGCCGCTAGTCAAGCTGGAAATTGTTGGGAAGGTGACAACCCCTGTCACTGGCTCGTAAGTAGCGTTATTGAATGCCCTGACTCCCGTTAAACCGGGAATGATGCTGTCTGTAATCACTACGTTTTCAGCAGCATTCGATCCTTGAGTGACACTATCGGCCACAGCATCGATCGAAGTCGTGACGGTGGCGTTGGGGTTTGTACCGTTGTTGTTTGCCGGAGTGGAGTCGGGAGCGAGCGAGGTACTTCTGGTCGTGTTGCGGATGGAAGTTAGGGTGGGCGGTACTGTGAAGCCGATCGTCCGGGTGAGTGTCTCACGGGCAATTGCCACGGGTCCTTCGGGGACAATGCCTGTCCCTGGCTCGTAAACGCCGCCGTTAGATGCCGTGACTCCGGTTAATCCGGGAACCATGCTGTCAGTGATGGTTACAGCTTCAGCAGGACTAGGGTCTAAATTGGCTGTGGCGATCGTGTAGCTGACTGAGCTACCGGGGGTAGCACTCGTAGAGTCGGTTTTGGTGGTTGCGAGGTCGGCGTTGGGCGCAATACTTCTCGTAACCGTAGAGTTAGTAGCAGTGCCGTCTTTGTTGGTTGGCGAGCCGTTGTTGTTAGTGGCGAGGCGATCGAAAGTCGCCTCGCCACTCCGGGCCCTGTTGCTGATGCCGCTACCGGTGGCTGGGGCTATTACTGAATCAGGTCTGAAAAAACCAATAGAGGAGCCGGGAATCCGAGGCGACTCCTGGCCGGAGCGCCCTTCTGTGGATGTTGAAAAATTGCCAAACTCGTCAAGCTCAATGGCTAAATCACCTCCCTCCATACCGGGTATGCCCGTTCCTGGAGCGTAGGCACCAGAACCGCCATCACCCCCCGTCCTTTCTGGGCTGGCAGTGCCGTCAATCAACAAGAAACCCAGGTCGTCCCCTGGCTGAGGGCTAATAGAGGGGCCCTGAGCATTATATTGCTCGCTTGAACCGTCAGAATAAAAATCAAACCGGACTCTGAGACCGTCGGTTGAAGTAATGGGGTTGTTGTATATGACAAAGGCTTCCGGGTCATCTGCTGCTTTCGTTAATCGCAGAGCGCCATCGCCGGGACTCGAACCGCCCAAAGCCGGAATCATGCCGGATACTGTGCCTCCGGTAATGCCGGGGATACGTTGATTTGGTGCTGGAACCCCCTTGCTCGGATTCAACAGCGCCGCGTTGTTTCCCCCATAAATTCCAGGCCCCCTAACTGTGGAGCTCTTGAAAGTTTCGTTTGTGCCAAGCGCGTAAGTGTAGGCTTCGAGCACTTCTTTTTCAATGGCGATACTCGCCTTTATTTCCCCGGTCGCAAATTTTAATTCCCAGTCGCCGCCGAGTGCGGCACTCCCCGTCAAGTTGTCGGAAGCTGCAATATCTGCACCTGCAATCAAACTCAGCCGCCGCACGAAGGCCGCGCCGCTTGCCCCCGCTGCGACGCTGCACCCGAATAACAAGATATCTCCTCTCTCGCTGAGGGCTTTTCCCCACTGCTGCAAAAAATGGCTGTAGGTTTCTAAGTTGTCGCTGCAAAGTTCGAGCGAGCCGAGTTGCACTCGGGCTTCTCGACCGTGAGAAACTATCTGAACGCTGTCTAAATCGCTGCAATTAACCAGAATTCTAGTAATTTGCTCGACTCCATCCCGCGTCGAGTCCAGTACAAATACGAATGTATCGGGTGTTGCTCCTCTTGCCAAGCTGTCGGAGTTCTCTACTCTGGCATCGAGGAACAGTACATTTTTTACAGTCGGGGCGCCCACAGACTCGGTTGCTCGCAAAAATTCTCTGTGGAGATGCCCAATTCCCGCGCCACCACCGATTTTCTGGGACAGGAAACACTCCTCTGTTTTTAGTTGTTTTATTGGTTTTTTCTGATGATAAGTTGCTGTTGTTCGGGAGTTGGCGCCAGCAATCCTGGTGGTGGAGCCACATATTTTTTGGGTTTGAAGGATTGGTTTGTTGCAGATGCTTTGCATGGTCAATTTGTCTCAGGGATTGTAGATGATGTAACCACTTCAAGATGATAATTATTACCTATTGAAAAGGTTTAATTGCAGAGTAAGAGGGTCTGCTGCTTGACTTCGATCGAGAGCCAGAAGCGAATTTAACTCAGCACAAAGCAGTGCAATCCTGATATTTGATAGCATGGCAAATATCGCCGACAGAAGCGCTGAGGATTTAGAGTTTAAATCCCCATAATCTATCTATGGGGTGATATTTTGCCTTCGGCTTTCTTTTGTGTTAGTGAGCGTATCTGTTACACGCATATCTCTTACATCCCGCAGTAGATAATAACAGGACTTCTCAAAAATTTACTTGATGAGGTTTTCTGTATATCGTCTAATGGACTTTATTTGCAGAGAATTTTCACTATTTATGGACGCATAAACCGGATTTGAGGGAGGAAAAAACTTCGTTGCAGCCATCGCTCTCGGTAAAATACTCGGTTTTTTTGGTTTTGGTGCGCCAGCCCTGTTGAAAATAGCAACCAGACATTAATTAGGGAGTTATAGCCGTGACATAATTATGCCGGCCGTGCCCGAAGTGTCATTCAATTGAGATCTTGCACCATTATCAATCACCCTTCTCTGGGCGGGATCTCCTCCCCAACCCCTAATCCCCACAAGAAAATGAACTTTGTGTGGAACAGGTCGTCCAGCCTTTTAAGCGAGAATGGTGCAACATATGAGATGCAATTGAAATCGGCATACCCTGTATCGACGAGGCGTCTTAAAAATTCCTGACTTGCAGTCTGGAGAGAGCAATGTAGGTTTGAGGCTGTTTTGCTGCGATCGCAAAAACAGATTAGTGTCGCCGACAAGCAACTTCTCAAACTGTCAACCAGCGAGTCTTCGAGCGGGTTTCTGTTTAAGGTAAATGCTCGGGACAATTGTTCGTACAGATTTTTTCAGGATGTTTTGGAGAAACTGGCTTGGAGATTTGCCCATCAGCTACTTGCGATTTTTGTCCGCTAATTTTCTTAATTGCAGGAGTTACGCCCAGGAGACTAGAAACCCTATTTATTCCGAGATTTCTCGTCGCCCAAACAAAATTTATCGTCTAAACTTGGTTTGCGATCGCAACTCCTGAACTAGAAAAACACCGATCGGAATTCGCCAGTTATGGCAACTGTAACCCAGCAATACTGCTCGATTAGGTTTTAATTGCTGAGTTTTGGCGCGGGCCGTCCAAAACAAGCTCAAAAAATAATCCCTACACGTAAGTACATATTAACTCATTGATTACTACATCCGCAAATATGCCTACATATAAGCTATATCTTTTCACCGCGAGCGTCAAGAGTTCTGGCTTGGTAGTACCGACAATCTTGACAGGGCCCAGAAGGATTGACAGCGCAGCGAATGTAATTAGAGCGGGCGTTATACTCGCAAGTGATATCCCCGATCGGATAACCGAGGCCTTCTATGTAGGTGCGATCGGCTGTTGGTAGTTGAGTTCGCATGGGTCTATTTGCTACCGCAAGCCTAGCCACTGCAATTCTATCGCGGGCTTGGCTCTGGGCCGAGCGCATCACCCACAAAGACAGCAGCGACGGAGCTAAACCTATGGAAATAATCAGGAGAGCGGTTAACACTTTTTCAAAGCCTGCAGGTGGGAATATTTTTTTTAATTTAGACGATCGGCAACAGAAAATCCTCCCCGAAAAGACGGTTTTAAATCACAAAAGTTCCGGGCCAAGTCTCAAACTATTATGCAGTTAACCACCCGTGCGTTAACCGTTTGTTGGCGGGTGAGGAGGGCAATCGCTGTTGGCGCCACTTTTTTCGTAAAGCGCCTCGCCAGGACCGAAGAAAGCCAGAAGCGCAGGTATGGTGTGATATTATGTCCGGTCAATGAGTCACAATAAAATAGGTTTGTAGTGACGAATGCAAGTCCTCATAAAAATCAGAGGACTTGCACTCATCACTACCAACGCGAGGCGAGGTTATTCTACAGGGCTAG
This sequence comes from Microcoleus vaginatus BM001213989, assembly GCA_036700245.1. Taxonomy (GTDB): domain Bacteria; phylum Cyanobacteriota; class Cyanobacteriia; order Cyanobacteriales; family Microcoleaceae; genus Microcoleus. The sequence goes on along the minus strand of JAUBOM010000067.1, from coordinate 36,523 downwards.
ATAGGAGAAACCGGGTCTAGTTCAAAAACAACCAAGCCAGAAAAGGGCGCAGCTATATGTTTGAGAAACTCGGTTTCTCTCAAAAAACAAAACGGTTACACTTTAGCAACCTCCGCAGCTAAATCCATTACCGTACCGGAAGCCTCTACCTTAGCAACATCTAACAAAGTCTTCAAAACCGAATCCGGATTCAAACTAATCGAATCAATTCCCAACTCAACCAAGAAACGAGCAAACTCAGGATAATCGCTGGGCGCTTGACCGCAAATCCCAATCTTGCGATCGTACTTCTTTGCCGCTTTAATGGCAATTTCTACCATGCGCTTGACAGCTTCATTCCGTTCGTCAAAGATGTGCGCGACTAAAGCAGAATCCCGGTCTAATCCTAACGTTAGCTGAGTTAAATCGTTAGAGCCGATCGAGAATCCGTCAAAAACTTGCGCGAATTCGTCAGCAAATATGACATTGCTCGGCAATTCGCACATCACATACACTTGCAAGCCGTTCTCGCCCTTGACCAAACCGTGTTTTGCCATCTCGGCCAACACTTTTCGCCCTTCCTCCGGCGTGCGACAAAATGGAATCATCGGAATCACATTTGTCAAGCCCATTTCGTCGCGAACTCGCTTCAATGCTTTGCATTCCAAAGCGTAAGCTTCGCGGTAATTCGGGTCGTAATAGCGAGACGCGCCGCGCCACCCGATCATCGGGTTTTCTTCCTTGGGTTCAAACTGCCGCCCACCCAAAAGGTTAGCATATTCGTTGCTCTTGAAATCGCTCATCCGCACGATGACTGGGTTTGGATAAAATGCGGCGGCAATTGTGGCAATTCCGTGGGCTAGTTTGTCGGTGAAGAAATCGGGTTTGTGTTGGTAAAGCGCTGTCAGTTCTGCAATTTCTTCCTTGACTGATTTATCGGTCAATTCGTCAAAGTGAATCAGTGCCAGCGGGTGTGCTTTAATGTGATTGGCAATGATGAATTCCAGCCGCGCCAAGCCTACGCCGTCGCAAGGAATTGCTGACAAACCAAAAGCTTCTTCTGGATTTCCCACATTCATTAAAATTTGAGTGCGGGTGCGGGGCAAATTCTCGATCGCAGTTTCTTGAATTTCAAAAGGAAGCAAACCCGCATAAACTTTGCCTTCGTCTCCTTCCGAACAAGAAACAGTGATTTCTTGATGGTTTTTCAAAATTTGGGTGGCCTCGCCGGTGCCGACAATGGCGGGAATTCCCATTTCTCGGGCGATGATCGCGGCGTGACAAGTGCGGCCGCCGGAATTGGTGACGATCGCACTTGCTTTTTTCATAATCGGTTCCCAATCCGGGTCTGTTTTGTTGGTAACTAAAACTTCTCCTGATTGAAATTCAGCGATTCTGTGAACATCTAAAATCACGCGGGCTTTGCCTTGTCCGATTGATTCGCCAACGGCGCGTCCTTTTGCCAAAATTGCACTGGAACCTTGCAATTTGTAGTGGCGCAAAACTGTAGCCGACTTTTGAGATTGTACTGTTTCGGGTCGCGCTTGGACAATAAACAATTCGCCCGTATTGCCGTCTTTTGCCCACTCAATGTCCATCGGGGTATAAGTCCCGCGCACTTGAGAGTAGTGTTCTTCTATGACTACAGCCCACTCTGCTAGTTGCAGAATTTCATCATCTTGTATGGCAAATTTATTTTTTTCTGCTGCTATCACCGATACGTTTTTCGTGTATTTAGAACCGCCGATATCGTACACCATTTTGAGTGTTTTGCTGCCGAGGCGTTTGTCTAAAATCGGGCGAAAACCTTGTTTTAATGTTGGTTTAAAGACAAAGTATTCGTCGGGGTTGACGGCGCCTTGGACGACGTTTTCGCCTAATCCGTAGGCGGCGGTGACTAATACGGCGTTTTTGAATCCGGTTTCGGTGTCGATGCTGAACATGACGCCGGAGGATGCTAAGTCCGATCGCACCATTTTTTGCACGCCGACAGATAAGGCGACTTCAAAGTGGTCGAATCCCCGCTGTTGGCGGTAGGAAATCGCTCTGTCGGTGAATATGGAGGCGAAGCATTTGTGACAGCATTCGAGGACGCCAGCGCAAGCTTGGACGTTGAGGTAGGTTTCTTGCTGTCCCGCGAAACTGGCGTCTGGTAAGTCTTCGGCGGTGGCGGAGGAACGCACTGCTACGTCGGTATTGTCGCCGTAGCGATCGCACAATTTCTCGTAAGCATCCGCGATCGCCGCTTGCAATGCTCGCGGAAACGGTGTATCCAGAATCAATGACCGCGCTTGCTTGCCTTTTTGTCGCAGGCTCTGCAGATCTTCTACGTCTAAATCCGCAAAAATTTCGCGCAATTTAGCCTCTAAACCCGCCGACTCGATGAAGTAGCGGTAAGCGTGTGCTGTAGTTGCAAATCCATTGGGAACCCTGACTCCTTTAGCGGTTAACTGTTGAATCATTTCGCCCAAAGAAGCATTTTTCCCGCCTACTAATGGGATGTCGGCGATGCCGACTTGATCGAACCACAATACTAAGGCTTTTTCTTTGGGAATTAAAACTTGTTTTTCTTGAATAGCTAATTTTTCTAGCATTGCTTTTTTCCTCTCAACTTCAGCTCAGTTCGGTCAAAAGACAGTAAACAAATGACAGTAAACAAATGACTGTCATTTTTTTGACGTAGTTTTGTTGCGAAAATTCTCTAAGTTTTCCCGAGGCTGTATCAATCGAATTTTCGATTTCCTCTATATTCTAGATTATCACTTTTTTGCTAAATAGCAAGGCCTGTGGAGATAATTTATTTGATTGCAAAAAGTAAAGGAATGGCTCTGGGGAGTTTATGTAAGCTATCATAAAAAGACTGGTGAACAGATGAATATCGAAGAGAGTTGCCACCGCTTTTTTGCTGCTTTTTTGCTGCTGAGCGCGAATTCGTGCGGGGATACCGCTCGGATTGTGTTGCTAGCGGAATCGAAGGGCAACAAAGGGTGGGTTTCGCTAGCGCGAGCCAAACCCACCCAAAAACGGATACAAGTTTCCGACAAAAATTGTGAGCCGGCCAAAATTTTATACTAAGGTTCAACCTCCCCGATTCATCTGTGGAGTAAATCTAAAATCTAAAGCCTAAAATCGACTGACAGGGTAACTCGCCCAAAAAATACTACACCAAGCAGCTTAGTTTCCTCCTGAAACCGAGCTTCTAAAAACCGTAAAAATTTTCCCTTTGATTGCGTGGATTTACTTAGATCAAAAACCCAGTCGCAGAGAAGGGATTGTAATTCTTTAACCCGAGACTTTTTAACTTGGAGCGGCTGGATTTTTTGCTCGGCAATTATTTATATGCTATAATAGTAAACTCGACTTTTTTATGACCAAAACAAGGTATATGATATCAGTTTTGAGCCCAGGCGCAAAGCGAAACGGCTTTAAAGTTCTTCTGGTCGAAGACAATCAAGCCGAAGCCGATCTGATCCAAGAATTATTAGAAACAAATGTCAGCCGATCCGATCCTCAAAAGCTGTCAGTAAGGTGTACAGACCGTCTGAGCAAAGCGCAACAACTTTTGGGCGACGAACGTTTTGATGTGATTTTACTAGACCTTTCGCTGCCCGACAGCCAAGACTTAAGTACAATTGTCAAAATACAAGAATACAGCCTAAATACTCCGATTGTCGTACTGACAGCCCGCAACGATGAAGAACTTGCCGTGCAGTCAATCCAAGCCGGAGCTCAGGATTATCTAGTCAAGCGAAACATCGACAGCGAAGTGTTAATTAGATCGCTCCGCTACGCAGTCGAGCGGCAGCACAACCAAGAAGCTTTGCGAAAAAGCGAAGAAAAATATCGCTCGGTAGTCGAGAATTCTCTCGTCGGAATTGCCATACTTGCTCCTGGAAATTCCCCCTCAGAACCCGAAAAATGCGAGTGCTTGGAAGTGAACGATGCTTTGTGCGATTTGCTGGGATACGATCGCCAAGATTTTTTGCACAAAAATTGGGAAGAGTGGGGTTTCCCTGAAGATTGGGAGGCTACCTTAGTGGAGTTAAACAAAATTTTTGCCGGGGAGAGCGAAGGCTATGTTTTAGACAAAAAGTGGCGCAGGAAAGACGGAAAAACCGTTTATACTAGAGTTTCCCTGCGCTGTATTCGCGGTCGGGATGGCTCCATCGACCGGATGATTAAAGTAGTCTTGGATGTGAGCGATCGCTACCATTACGAAGCGAAATTAAAAGCATCAGAAGAGTTTTTAAATCACACGATTAATGCTACTCCCGACCCAATTTTTGTCAAAGACGAGCAGCACAGGTGGGTCGTATTGAACGACGCTTTTTGCGACTTGATAGGAAAAAGGCGATCGGAACTGATAGGCAAGTCGGGATATGAGTTTTTCCCCCCAGCACAAGCCGATTTTTGGGGGCAACAAGACGAGCAAGTATTGCAAAGAAGCATTCCTGAGCAAACGGAAGAAACTTTTACAGATAGTGCCGGCAAAGAACGCATTCTATCTACTAAAAAAACTGTCTTCACCAAAACCGACGGCACTAAGATGTTGGTCGGAACAATGCGAGATGTGACAGAGTACAAGCACCAGCAAAGAGCTTTGCAGGAAAGCGAAGATCGATTGCAAGTAATGACCGACAATGTGCCGGCAATGATTTATCAATTTCGGCTTTATGTAGATGGTAAAATATCTTTTACTTACGTTTCTTCTGGCAGTTGGCCGCTCTACAATTTAAACCCAAAAGACATAGAAGAAAATGCCAGTTTGCCTTTTGCAACAGTTCACGCAGACGACATCTCAGACTTGCAGCGATCGATCGCAATTTCAGCGGCGACTCAGGAAGCTTGGCAACACCAGTGGCGGCAAATTATGCCGGACAAAGTGAAGTGGCTGCAAGGCGCGTCGAGACCGGAAAAAAAAGCCAATGGCGATATAGTTTGGGACGGTTTGGTGATGGATGTCACCGAATTAAAACAAACCCAGCAAGACCGCGATAGATTTTTTAATCTCTCGCTGGATTTACTTTGCATTGCAGGCTTGGACGGCTATTTCAAACGCTTAAACCCCGCTTGGTCAAAAGTATTAGCTTACAGCAGCGATGAAATGCTAGCCCAACCTTTTATAGAATTCGTGCATCCAGAAGACCGAGCAATAACTCTAGCTGAATTAGAAATACTTAAAAATGGCAACCCCATTATTAACTTAGAAAACCGCTATCTTTGCCAAGATGGTACTTATAAATGGCTGTCGTGGACGGCATCGCCGTTTGCAGAAGAAGGTTTGTTTTATGCAGTTGCTCGCGACGTTACCTTTAGCAAGCAAGCTGAAGCTGAATTGCGCAAGAGCGAAGCCACCAACCGCGCTCTTTTAAATGCGATACCTGACATGATATTTCGCTGTCGGGCAGACGGTACTTTTGTAGACTTCAAACCTGCTAAAGATTTCGATAATATCCTACCGCCAAAAAGAGTAATCGGTCAAAAAGCACAAGACATATTGCCTGCTGCTTTTGCTGAAAAAATTATGGCCGGCCATCAACAAGCGATCGACACTGGCGAGATTCAAGTCGTAGAATATCAAATGCCAGTTAATGGTGAACTGTACGATTTTGAAGCCCGAATTGTCTTCTGCACGGAAGACGAAATTATCGCGATCGTCCGCGACATCACTCAACGCAAGCGATCCGAGTCACTACTCCACAGGCAAGCAGTAGCAATGGCTCAAGCTTCCGAAGGTATCGCCATACTCAATGCCGCCGGAGAGGTGATTTATTGCAACGCAGCCCGACTAAAAATCTACGGTTACGATTCTCTCGAAGAAATCTTAGGCAAAAGTTGGAAAATATTCTACGAAGGTGCAGAACTGCAAAGGTTTGAGCAAGAAGTCCTGTCGGCTTTAGTGCAGAAAGGTTCTTACAGCACCGAAGCAGTAGGATGCCGCCGCGACCGCTCGAAAGTCCCTATAGATGTCTCGCTGACAATGCTGCCCGACGGGGAAATCATTTGCATTGTTCGCGATATTTCCGAAAGAAAACAAACAGAAGCAGCACTGCGAGAAAGCCAGCGGTTCACTCAACAAATTGCTGAGGCAAGTCCTAATATTTTGTATGTTTATGACTTAATAGAACAAAAAACTATCTATGCGAACGCTTCTATATACCACATTCTCGGCTATACAGTAGAGGAGATTCAGGGAATCGGGCCGTGGATGAAGCCAACTTTAATGCACCCGGAAGATTCACTCAAAATACCAGATTATCTACAGCAAGTCGAAACGGGCACGGAAGGGGATATCTTTGAAATTGAATACCGAATCAGGCACAAAGATGGTTCTTGGCGCTGGATTGTCAGCCGAGATACTGTATTTGCAAAAACAGCAGACGGTAAGTTAAAACAAATTCTAGGCACGGGAACTGATATTACAGAAAGCAAGCAAGCAGAAGATGAAATCAAGCTGTTGCTAGCAGCAACTCAAGCAATTAGTCAGTCTGCTGATTTTCACAGCGCCCTCCCAGAAATTCTGCGGTTGCTGTGCAATGCGATCGGCTGGAATTTTGCGGAAGCCTGGATACCGGCTGCTAACCGTACTTTTTTGGAACACAGCGAAACTTGGTACGCTAGCGATCGCCATTTAGATAGGTTCGGCCGCGAAAGTAAAAAAATTCAATTCGCCGCCGGAGTGGGAGTACCCGGACGGATTTGGTCAACCCGAAATGTAGAATGGATTGAAGATATTTCTCTAGCCGAGAATCATGTTTTTGCCCGATCGGAAATGGCGGCAGGGGTCGGATTGAAAGGTTGTTTCGGAGTGCCAATTCGCGCTAGCGCAGAGGTGCTGGCAGTTTTAGTATTCTGCAAGCGCGACCGAGCGATTATGGAACCGCGTATAGTAGAGTTGGTCAAGGCGCTAGCGACTCAGTTGGGCGATCATCTTCAGCGCAAACAAGCCGAAGAAGAATTGCGCAAAAGTGAAGAACGCTGGCAGTTAGTTCTCAAAGGCAATCAAGACGGCATTTGGGATCTGAATCTTCAAACAAATGAAGTTTTTCGCTCAGCCCGCTGGCAAGAAATTATTGGTTACGCAGACGGCGAAATCGACAGCAGCAGCAGCACATGGATCGATCGCGTCCATCCAGACGATCGCTCACGGGTGCAAGCAGCAATCCAAGATTATCTCGATCGCCAAACCCCCAATTACGCCACCGAATACCGCTTGCAGTGCAAAGATGGCAGCTATAAGTGGGTGCTCGCCCGCGCTCAAGCAGTATGGGACAAAGCCGGCAATCCCCTGCGGATGGTGGGTTCTATGACGGATATCAGCGATCGCAAAGCAGCAGAATTAGCTTTACTGCGGGTCACTCAAGCCGTCGAAAGTACCAGCGACGCGATCGCGATCGCCGACTTGAAAGGGCGGCCTATTTACCACAATCAAGCCTTTATCCAGCGTTACGGCTACAGAGTGGAAGAACTCAACGATATCGCCGATATCGCCGTGCTTCATGTCCGGCATAAAAGTTACAAACAAATCTATAAAAGCCTTCGCAAAGGTCGCTCTTGGTGCGGCGAACTTGCGCTGCGAACTAAGAGCGGCGAAGCAGTAACTGCTCTGGTGCGAGCTGACAGCATTAAAGATATAAATGGCTGTTCAATAGGCTTAATAGGAGTGATTACAGATATCACAAAGCGCAAAGAATCCGAATTGATTTTGCGCCAGAACTTAAAGCGCGAACAGTTGGCATTAGCCATGCTGAAACGCATTATATCTTCTCTCAATTTAGAAGAAATTCTTACCAAAACCGTCGAAGAAGTGCGGCATTTTTTGCAAGTAGACCGCACTGTTATTTACCAATTCAATCCGGATTGGAGGGGGTTTATCGCTGTCGAGTCGGTTGCCGAAAATTTCCTATCAATTGTAGGAATGGAAATTTATGACCCCTGTTTTGGCGAAGCCTACGTTACTCTTTACCAAGATGGCAGAATTAGAGCCACAGAAGATGTTTACAATGCCGACCTAGCCGAGTGCCACTTGGCTTTGTTGACTCAGCTCCAGGTAAGAGCGAATCTGGTAGTGCCGATTTTGCAAGGCGAAAACTTGTGGGGGCTGTTAATTGCCCACCACTGCACGGGCCCTCGTCCCTGGCAGCAATTGGAGGCAGAGTGCCTAAAACAATTGGGGGTGCAGTTGGCGATCGCCATTCAGCAATCGACGCTATTTGAACAAGCACAAACCGAAATTGCCGAGCGCAAACTTGCAGAAGCGGCCCTGCAATTAGCTAAAGAATCCGCCGAATCCGCCAACCGCGCTAAAAGCGACTTTCTGGCAAACATGAGCCACGAATTGCGGACGCCTTTGAACGGGATTTTAGGATACATTCAATTGCTGAAACTAGATAAGAATTTAACCGCCGATCAGCACGAAAGTCTCAACAACGTTCAACAGTGCGGCAACCACCTGCTGATGCTGATTAATGACGTTTTAGACCTCTCGAAAATCGAAGCTAGTAAAATGGAACTGTCACCGACAAACGTACATTTTCCCAGCTTTGTTAAAAGTATTGTTGATTTGTTCCAGATGCGATCGGAGCAAAAAGGAATTGCCTTTAATTACGAGCAGGTGTCGGCGCTGCCAGACGGCGTTTTTGCTGACGAAAAAAGGTTGCGCCAAGTTTTGATTAATTTGCTCAGCAATGCCGTTAAGTTTACCGAGAGGGGCGGCGTTACATTCAAAGTCGGTTATGCACAACAAAATTCAGCCGAAAATTCTCCTCAAACCAACAGGGCAAACTCTAGTTTGCCAGCGTCCAGTGCCACTAAAACCCTCAATTTGACCGCGAATTTAGACGCGCAGCAAAAGTCGCTCCCGCCGCAGGAAACAAAAGAAGCACGGGAGGTGATAACAGCAGCAAATACGGGCGATCGCGCCCCTACCGCTAAAATTCGCTTTCAAATCGAAGATACTGGCATTGGCATCGGGCAGAATAAATTAGAAGAAATATTTTTGCCTTTTCATCAAGTGGGCGATCATAACAATTTCGTCGAAGGTACCGGACTCGGACTTTCCATCAGCCAAAAATTAGTAAAAATGATGGGCAGCCAAATTCGCGTCCAAAGTACCTCCGGCAAAGGCAGCATATTTTGGTTCGATCTCGACTTGCCCGCAGTCGCCCAGTGTTCAGAACTCCCCTCCACGCAAGAAAAATGCCGGCTTGTCGGTTTTAGCGGCCCCCAGCGGAAAGTGCTCATCGTGGACGATCACGAAGTAAATCGTGCCATGATGCACAGGCTGCTTTCTCATTTGGGCTTTGAAATTGCACAAGCCACAGACGGCGAAGACTGCTTACACCAAGCACAGGAATTTCTACCGGATATAATTTTAATGGATTTGGTGATGCCCGTAATGGACGGTTGGGAAGCTACCAGGCGGCTGCGACAGTTGCCGGAATTAAAAGATGTGGTTATCCTTGCTTTGTCCGCTAACGTTTACGAGACTACCAGGCAAGAGAGCATACTTGCAGGTTGCGATAATTTTCTCACCAAGCCAATTCAAACTAACGAGCTTTTAGAATTATTGCGCCTGCATTTGAGACTAGAATGGGTTTACGAAGAAGGAGCCCAAACCAAAAAGCGGAAAGCTCAAACTCCCACAGCATCACCTGAGATTGCTGCTGCTGACTCAACGATGGTGTCTCCTGCCTCAGAGTCAGTCTTGGCATTGTTAAGATTGGCGGCAATGGGCGATATTGAAGCTATTCTGGAAGAAACTGCTAAACTAAAACATTCTGACCCGACATTAGTGCCTTTCGTTCATCACCTGCGCCAACTTGCTAAAGGATTTCAGCTCAAGCAAATTCGAGATTTTTTGAAGCAACATTTGTCCTAAAATTGACGGTAGCTAACAGACCACTTAAAATCTGTTAAATCTCGCGCTCCGAGTACCATTCTCAATCAGGGGCTCGCTAGCTCGGGCGAAGCGATAACTTAATTTGATTGTGGGGCCCGCACTCGCAGCCCGCTCCTAAAATGGTTATTGCAAATAGAAGCATCTACGAAGCAACCGGGTTTCTAGAGCCGCATAAAATCCCTTGAATCCGATTTAAAGTCACAACCCACAACTCTCAACTCAAAAATTTGAATGTTTCCCTCTAATATGAACGATAAGAATTCCGAAAGAAGCATCATACTAATTGTCGATGACAACCAAACAAATCTTGACGTACTTTTCGAGTTGTTAAGGAATTACGGGTTTAAAGTATTAGTGGCTCTAGACGGCGAAAGTGCGATCGAGCAAATTGAATACATCCATCCAGACTTGATTCTTTTGGATATCATGATGCCAGGAATTGACGGTTTTGAAACTTGCCTGCGTTTGAAAGCAGACCCGTCAACCGAAGACATTCCCATCATATTCATGAGCGCCCTTTCCGATACCCTTGATAAAGTAAAAGGCTTTCAGACAGGAGCCGTTGACTACATCACTAAGCCTTTCCAGCACGAAGAAGTGTTGAGCCGCATTCAAACTCACTTGACAATCCGCAGCTTGCAAAAAAAACTCGAAGAAAAAAACCTCGAACTTGCCCACCTCAACCAAAACCTGGAAAGACTTGTCGAACAAAAAACCAAGCAATTAATCGACCAGGAAAAAACAGCCATTATCGGACGTTTGACCCAGGGAATGGTTCACAACCTCAAAAGTCCGCTGCAAGTGATCCAGACTAGCGTCGATTTGATTGAAACAAAAGCCACAAACATTCAAGAAGACTCTCTGTTTAATTATACTAAGTATATTTTTCAAGCTGTCACAAAAATCAATCAGATCATGGATACTCTGATGATGAAAAGCAGAAAAGAGCAAAAGCAAGATTTGCACCCTGTGAATATCAACGATTTAGTGCAGCGAGAAATTCAGCTATTGGAAGGCAACCTGTATTTTAAAAATAAGATTAGAAAAAAATACTTTTATGACGAAGAAATTGCCAGCATTCCATTAATTTATTCCTATATCTCTCAAGTATTTTATAATTTAATCAATAATGCAATGGATGCTATGTGGGAAAAGAAAAGCAGGGAACTAACTATCGTAACTAGGCAAGACGACTCCAACATATACATGGACATTGCAGATACGGGATGCGGCATATCATCTGAAGATTTGTCAAAAGTTTTTGACCCTTTTTACACCTCTAAGCCACCTAAAGGCGAGGAAAAAAGTGAAGGCGAACCGACAGGAACGGGTCTCGGACTTTATACTTGTATTGAACTTTTAAAACCTTTTAACGGTGAAATTGCTATTAGCAGCAATGTCGGCAAAGGCAGCGTCTTTACAGTTGTGCTGCCCAAACCGCCGAAAAGTTAATCAACTCAAATGAGTAAAATTGTGTCCGGTTAGACAACCGTAATTAAGTTCGTAATTAGGTTCGTAGTAAGGAATGCAAGTCTTGGTTATTCCAGAAAGAGAGGACTCGCATTGCTCAATACAAACAGGCGCTAATTGCGGGTAATCTACCGGACACAATCGAGCGAGCGTGTCCGGTAAATTACCCGCAATTATCCTAGGTTCGTAGTAATACCAGTTTGAAAAAAGAATGCAACTTTAGGCAAGCTTCAAACCGCAATTTAACATCTAAAATCTAACATTTAAAATCGTATAAGGGATGCAAGTCCTGATTCCTCCGCGCTGTTTTGCCTTGCCCCTTGCTATTCTCCTGCCAAAGGTTGTAAATTAAAACAGAGTTGAGTTACAACATTGCTAAGAGTGTCAGTAACTCAGCCCTAAAGGGACTGAGCTTGCAAGAGAGATCGAAGCAAGCTGTACTGACGGGCTATCGTCTTCATTGACTACGTTTTTTGAGTCACGACACCCCGGAATGTGTAGCTAGTTCCTTGCTCTGTCATCTGCAATTAAACAGTTTTAAAGTCACTGAAACAGTGTTGCAGGTTCAAAAAGCTCTTAAAACATTGGCGAAGCTAACATTACCTAGAAATAGGTCCCAGACAACCATATCTCCGAAAAGGGGCAACCATACCCCTCTCCCCGTAAGGGGATTCAAGGCGGTTGAAACCGCCGGGTCGTTTCCCACGAGCGGGCTGAAGCCACGCTCGTTTCCCACTTACCGAATGTTTCTTATGATGATTTTGGGTACGAGGTTTGGGGTGAGGCGGACAACTTGCAGCGAACAACTCAATTCTACAAATAAATCTGGGGGGTCTGCAAGCACCGAGCGCACCCTAAAGCCTGGGCTTTAAGTTCCCCAATTAATGAGCTAGGTAACTGTATGACCTGCTAAGATTTTTTTATTACTAAGAAATAGCAAAAGGATACCAGTTAAAAAAAATGCCACTGTACGCAAGAGCAAAACCGCGATAGTCATCAGTCATTCCAAATCTAAAATCTAAAAGCTAAAATCTAAAATTTAAAAGGGTATGACATCTGTTTTTGAGCCAATTTTAACGCCTGCTTGCTTGAAAGTTCTTTTGGTAGAACACTGTGCAGAAGATGCAGAATTCTTTCAAGAACTGCTGTCCGATCGCCGACTGGGACAATCAATTGATTTGACGAATGCCGTTAGCCTCCGGGAAGCTAGAGCAATTTTAAGCTGCGAGATTTTTGATGTAATTTTATTAGACCTTTCACTTCCTGACAGCCCCAAACTTAATACTCTTTTCCGGCTGCAAGATTGCGCTATAAATATTCCGATCGTCATTCTGACAGCCGCCGAGGACGAAGAACTAGCCCTCGAGTTAATTGCCGCCGGCGCCCAAGATTATCTGGTGAAAAGACAAGTAGACAGCCGGCTGCTGGTGCGGACTCTCAGGTGCGCGATCGCCCGCCAGAAACGGCAAGCAGAATGGCAAAAAAGTCAAGAAAAATACCAGCAGGTTGTGGAAAATATCAAAGAAGTAGTTTTTGAAACAAATACTGCTGGCAATTGGACTTTTCTCAATCCGGCTTGGACGGAAATTACCGGATTTACCGTTGATGAAAGCTTAGGAACTTCCTGTTTGAGTTACATTCATTCTGACGATCGATACCAATATTTAAATTTGTTTAGAGGCTTGAGCGAAAATCCAGAAACATCCTGTTGCTATCAAATTCGATATCTTACCAAAAATGGCGAAATTCGCTGGGTGGAAGTGCAGGAAGGTTTGATTTTTGGCTGGGACGGCGCGGCGCAGGGGACGACAGGAACTATCCACGATATTACGGATAAAATTTTAGCACTTTCAGAACTGGAAGCTAGTAAAAAGTTTTTGAATTATACGATCGATGCACTGGCTGACCCAATTTTTGTCAAGGACGAACAGCACCGCTGGATACTGTTAAATAATGCTTTTTGCAAGCTGATCGGCAAGCAGCGCGAGGAACTGCTGGGCAACTCGGATTACGACTTTTTCCCAAAACAAGAAGCTGAATTTTTTTGGCAGAATGACGAACAAGTGTTTAGGACGGGGAAAGAAAACGAGACCGAGGAAATATTTACGGACGCCAGCGGTGCAAAGCACATTCTGTCTACTAAAAAAACTGTCTTTGAAAATACCGACGGCAGTAAAATTCTTGTCGGCATAATTCGAGATATCACTCAGGATAGGCGCCAACAATTAGCGCAGCAAGAAAGCGAAGCTAGACTGCAACAAGTTGCTGCCAATTTTCCGGGAGTAATTTATCAATTGCGCCTCTCAACCGACGGCAAAAAAAGTTTTCCTTACATTTCTTCGGGCAGCCGCGATTTATATGAATTGCCACCAGAAAATATTCAGCAGAATCCCCAACTCGTTTTTAGTTTGATTCATCCAGACGACCGCCAAAGATTTGAAGAATCTATTGCTTTTTCTGCGGCAAATATGCAGCCCTGGCAGCAGGAATGGCGCGCGATTGTGCCGTCGGGAAAACTTAAGTGGATGCAAGGGGTTTCGAGACCGGAACGAGTTGATTCTCCGACTGAAGTAGGGCCGGAAGGGGATATAGTTTGGGAAGGCATGGTGCGGGATATTACTGAGCTAAAACAGGCAGAAGTAGCTTTGCGGGAGAGCGAAGCAAGATTTCGCTCGCTCGTTGAGAATATCCCCGGCGCTATCTATCGTTGCCTGTGTGACGCTGAGTGGACGATGGTATTTATTAGCGATGAAATTGAGGCAATTAGCGGCTATCCTGCTGGGGACCTTATTCGTAACAACCGCGTGAGTTTTGCGAGGATCATCCATGAGGAAGATACTGAAATTCTCTATCGACAAGTCAGCGCAGCAGTAGAGTCGAAACAGCCGTACAATCTAGAGTACCGGATTGTTCGCGCTGACGGCGCGGTGCGGTGGATGTCGGAAAGAGGTAGGCCGACTTACAATCTAGAAGGGTTGGTTTTGTGGCTCGACGGAGCGATTTTTGACATTACGGATCGCAAACAAGCTGACCTGACTCTGTGCTTAATAACTCAAGCTGTAGACAGCGCTAGTGATGCGATCGCGATCGCAGATTTGGACGGTAATTCCGTTTATCACAATCAAGCATTTATTCAGCGCTACGGCTATACCGTTGAAGAACTAAATAATGCCGGCGGTCCAGGAGTAATGTACGCCCAATCTCAAGATTTGAGAAAGTTATTTAGGGTGCTGCGGAAAGGTTTTTCCTGGGAGACTGAAATTGAAATTAAAACTAAAAATGGCGAGCTTATAGAAAGTTTATTGCGAGCTGACAGCATTAAAGATAGCGCCAGTCAACCAATAGGAATGATAGCCATAATTGCAGACCTCACAGAAATAAAACGCACCGAAGCGGCATTGAAACTCAGTCAAGAGCGATTGCAGTTGGCGGTTTCAGGCAGCTCTTTGGGGCTGTGGGATTGGAATATAGCTACTGGCGAAAATTATTTCGATTTTCATTGGAAATCAATGCTCGGTTACGCAGAAACAGAAATTGAACATAAGTTCCAAACTTGGGAAAGTTTGCTGCATCCCGAAGACCGACCGAAGGTAATGGAATCTTTAAACTCCTATTTGGAAGGTCGCGCTGATATCTATGAAGTTGAATTTCGGATGCTCAACAAAACCGGAGATTGGCAGTGGATTATGGCGATTGGCAAGGTAGTAGAGTACGACGAATGGGGTGGGCCGTTGCGGATGGCTGGTACTCACAAAGATATCAGCGCCCGCGTTGCAGCAGAAGCGGAAAAAACGCTGTTGATCGCATCTCTGCAACAACTTGCCGAACAGTTGCAAGAAGCGCAAAAAATAGCCCGCATCGGTAATTGGGAAGTCGATATGGAGGCAGGAATTATTACTTGGTCGGAAGAACTGTTTCGAGTTTACGGTCGAGAGTTGAAACGGCCGCCGACAATGGAAGAACTTTTAGAGCTAATTCATCCCGATGACAAAGAAAGGTTTACACAAGTTGTGCAAAAAATAGTGACTGAAGGGACAGCTTACGACATCGACCACCGCATCTGTTTTCCATCAGGAGAAATTAGGCACGTTAACGCTAAAGGAAAAGCTGTTAAAAATGAGTTTGGTCAGGTGGTGCGACTGTGTGGCACGGCAATGGACATTACCGATCGCAAAAAAGCAGAAACTGCTTTGCAAGAAAGCGAACAGCGATTTCGAGCTGTATTTGAACAAGCGGCGCTCGGCATTGTTAAAGTGTGGCCAGACGGTAATTTTTTGACGGTAAATCAAGGCTTTTGTAATATTGTCGGATACTCAGAATTGGAACTGAAAGCGCGAAATGTTTGGGATATTTCTCACCAGGAAGATTTAGAAGTAGATCTCGAGTCTGCCAACAGACTGTTAGCTGGGGAAATTTTTAATTATTCACTTGAGAAACGCTTTGTTCGCAAAGACGGTTCATTTGTTTGGGCTAATGTGACTGTATCTTTAGTGCGGGATGGAGTTGGGGAACCGAGCTACTTAATTGGTGTGATTGAAGATATTAGCTCTCGCAAACTTGCCGAGGCTATCTTGCGGCAGCAAATAAAGCGAGAACGCTTGGTGGTAGGGATGCTGGAACGCATTCGCTCTTCTCTAAATTTAGAAGAGATTTTGACAAAAGCTGTTGCTGAAGTACGGCAATTTTTGCAAACAGACCGGACAGTTATTTATCGCTTTAAGCCCGATAAGAGCGGTTTTGTAACTGTCGAGTCTGTCGGCCAAAATTGGCAGTCGATGCAGGGACTAACTATTAACGATTCCTGCTTTGAATACAGCTACGCTGCTGCTTACAAACACGGTCGCGTTGTAGCTGTGGATGATATTTACAAAGCTGGTCTTTCCGAGTGCTACATTAATTTATTAAGTCAATTTCAGGTGCGAGCTAATTTGGTAGTGCCGATTTTGCAAGGCGAGAAGTTGTGGGGGCTATTGATTGCCCACGAGTGCGCGGGCCGCCGCCGCTGGCTGGAAATTGAGGTCGAGTGTCTGCAACAAATTAGCGTGCAGTTGGCGATCGCGATCCAGCAATCGACGCTGTTTGAGCAAGCACAAACTGAAATTGCCGAGCGCAAACAAGCCGAGTCAGCTTTGCAGGAATCGGAAGCGCGAGAACGTTCAAAAGCGCTAGAGTTAGAAGCAGCTATTAACAAACTCAGAACCACTCAAGCTCAGCTCGTTCAAAATGAAAAAATGGTGAGTTTGGGTCAGTTAGTTGCTGGTGTTGCTCACGAAATTAATAACCCAGTTAGCTTTATTCACGGCAATCTCAGTCCGGCTCGTAATTACACTTTAGATTTGCTGGAATTGATTAAAGTTTACCAGCATTACTGTCCTAATCCTCCGGTCCAAGTCTTGGATAAAATTGATGCAATAGACTTGGATTATATTGCTGAGGATTTCCCAAAATTGTTTAATTCGATGCAAGTAGGAACCGAGCGAATTGTCGAGATCGTGAAATCCTTGCGCAACTTTTCCCGCTTGGACGAGGCCGCTGGGAAGTCGGTCAACATTCACGAGGGAATTGATAGCTCTTTGATGATTTTGCAAAATCGGTTAAAATCTCACAGCAGCCGTCCGGGAATTCAGATAGTTAAAGATTACCAACAATTGCCGCAAATTGAATGTTTTCCGGGCGAGTTGAATCAGGTATTTATGAATATTTTGATTAATGCGATCGATGCTTTGGAAGAACGGGACAAGCAGCGCCCGATCGAGGAGTGCGATCGACATCCCAGCACGATCGCTATTCGCAGTTATCAGGCTGCTGGGGGCTTCGTAGCGGTATCTATTGCCGACAACGGGCGGGGGATACCGGAGCAGGTGCGAGCGAGGCTGTTTGACCCGTTTTTCACGACTAAAGCTGTGGGCAAGGGTACGGGTTTGGGACTGTCGATTTCTCATTCGATTATAGTCGATCGCCACGGTGGCCGATTGAGCTGTATTTCGACACCAGGAGAGGGAGCGGAGTTTGTGATTGAAATTCCAGTGCGGCCGAATTTAACTGGTACGAGTTTAAAGAAAGGGGAATAAATTAGGAATTGGTAATTGGAAATTGGGGAGCGGTAATGGGTAATATCAAATACGGTAACATCGGAATTATACCCTGCTTTGCTGTGCATTCTGCTCGCTCCCGGTCACTCGCTCGCGTCCCGCTAGCGCTGCACTCCGAAAATTATTATTCCGATGCAAAGTCAAGGATATGAGTTATGAGTTGTGAGTTGTGAGTGGAAAATTAGACACGATATTACCAATTACCAATTACCTTCAACTTTTACATAAAAATCCTGGAAGATTCCTAGTTACTGCTGGCGTGACAAATGCGATTTTTGCCTTGGGTTTTGGCTTGATAAAGGGCGCTGTCAGCGCTGCGAATTAGGGTGTCGGGAGATTCTTGGGCAGAAGGAATCGCCGTAGCACTGCCGCCACTGAGGGTAACGTAGGGGCCGATCGACGATCGCGCGTGGGGCAGTTTCAAGCTGGCGATGCGGTCACAAATTTCCCGGGCGACAACGTTTGCCCCTTCGGCGCTAGTGTTGGGAAGCAATACGGCAAATTCTTCGCCGCCGTAGCGGGCGGTCAAATCCCCAGCCCGCTTGGCAGCTATGGCGATCGCCCCGGCAACTTGGCGCAAACAATCGTCCCCGCCGACGTGCCCATAAAACTCGTTGTAAAGTTTAAAAAAGTCGATGTCAAACATAATTAAAGACAGCGGCAGTTCCTCTCTTGCCAATCTGCGCCACTCTAATCTGAAAACGCGATCGAACTGGCGACGATTGGCAATGCCAGTCAGTCCGTCAGTAGTTGCCAGTTGGTGCAATTTTTGATTGGCTATTGCTAGCTGGCGGTAAAGTTGAGATTGTTCGATCGCGATCGCCATTTGATTTGCCAAGTGCTGTAAAAAATCTATTTCCCACTGCTGCCATTCCCTGACGCCGCTGCAATTGTATGCTGTCAGCATTCCCCACAAACTATTGACATTTTCTGCGATCGAATCCGGCGCACTTGAACCCTGCGCCTGCGGTTCGCCGCTCGCCGACAGCCCGATATAATTTTCGGCTGCATCTTCTGTTTTTTCTACTTCCCAAACAGTGCTTCCTAGTCTTTGTTTTAGCGTTTCCCAGTTGTAAGCGTGCCAAATTGGCACGCTTACAACTGCTGTCATTTCACAATCTGCCAGCAATTCTTTGCAACTGCCAGTCAAGTCGGCAGCGCTGACATCTGCTATTGCTTGTACCGACTGGGATTCGACCAAAACAAAGCATGACACCGCCAAAGCAGCACTAATATTTTGGTTTTCAATATAACCCAATGGCAAACCGTCACCTGCGACGATCGCACCTTTTTGCTCTTCCCCGTCGAGTAGAGACGCCGAATCCTGACAGCGATAAATTAAAACGCGGTCTGTTTTGAGAAATTGGCGCACTTCTGCGACGGTACTTTGGAGAATGCTTGTCGCGTCTATTGACGATCGAATATGTTCGATCATTTTGCCCAACAGTCGCTCTCGGAGGGCTTGTTGCCGCAATTGTTCTTCGATTTGCTGGCGTTCGATCGCGTAATGGATGGCGCGCACCAGCAATTCTCTGTGAAATCTTCCCTTTACCAAACAATCTTGAGCCCCCCAGCCCAATACCGACAGCGCCGTATTTTCATCGTTGATATCTGTCAGCACCACAATTGGCACAGTGGGCCATCGCGCTTTCAAAACTGTGATGGCCTTGCTTCCCCCCAAACTATCTGACACTGACAAATCTAATAGTACGGCGTCAAACTTTTCTACTTCCAGACACGCGACTCCTCTCTCCAGAGACTTAACAGTTTGGAGAAGAAATAGAGACTCGGTAAATGACCCTAAAAGGTCTTTGATCATAGTCGGAGCTGCGAGGTCATCCTCAACCAACAAAATTTTCAGACATTGGTTACGTATTAACACAACTATAGCGTTCGGAGCGGGTCGAAGGAAACTTGTGAGCTTTGATAGCGATACTGGCGATCGGGTTAATATGTCGGTTTCTCAAATTCACTCTACACTCAAACTATCGATTTAGCCCTCAATTAAAGCTTACATATCCGGCGGGAGTGAAACGATTTCAAACCAATACTCACATAAAGTCTTCATTACTTCAAGCAATCCCTCAAAAGTGACTGGTTTGGATATGAAAGAATTGGCACCCAAGCGGTAGCAAAGCAAGATATCACCGCTGCGGTGCGAAGTTGTGAGGATTACAACCGGAATTTGTTGCAAATGGGGGTCAGCTCTGATCGAAGTTAGTGTTTCTCGCCCGTCAAGCCTCGGCATATTCAGATCCAAAAGTATTAGGTCTGGCTGGTGCCAATTGCTGCTACCAACATATTGACCGCGACGGTACAAATAGTCTAGCACTTGTTCTCCATTTTCCACAAATTTGCTTCTAATTCCTAATCGAACTTCTCGCAGTGCTTCCTCCACCAAAAAGCGCGTGTCCTCGTCATCGTTTGCTATTAAAAGAGTAAATTTTTTCTTTGTATAATTCACGCCTTTGCCTCACTAAAAACAGCTTTTGGGAGGTGGCGGGACTTTGATCCGTGTCTGAGCGCCTGCAAAGCATCTGTGGCCATCATGCGGCAAATCTGGCTGAGAATACTAAATTTGTGTTGCAGCCATTTACGGCTTTCGTGGATTTGCAAAGGTTTGCGAATTATGCTTGTTTCACTTGGCAGCCTGTCCGAGAACCGGCAAACTGCAAAGACATCACAAATCCTTGTCCGCGAACTACTAGAGAAACTCCTGCATCCCAAAGCAAGATGCTCTGGATACAGTTGAAAAAAACTGACAAGTCTTACGAGCACCGCTGATTTATAAATTGTATAAGGATCGAGCTAATACATTTATCCTGATAGATTTTTAGCTCGATGTCATCAGTGAATATGCTACACTTTATGAGCATTTTTGTAAAGAAAAGATAAAGATATTTAAAGCTTAAGTAAAAGACGGGTGACTGCTCCAGGCGGAGTGCTGACTTCACTTTGGTATAGGAATAGAAAAATAAAAAGTCGAGCCTCGATTGGGTTCTGATTCTACCCAAAGGCGACCGCCATGCCGATCGACAATTCTTTGACAAATCGCTAAACCGATACCAGTTCCAGAATACTGTTTTTGGCTGTGCAAGCGCTGAAAAAGCTGAAAAATTCGCGGATGGTACTGTTCGGCAATCCCAATACCGTTGTCCTGCACTGAAAATACCCAGCTATCCCCCTGACGCGAAGCGCTGACGCACACCATCGGCGCCTCGCTGCTGCGGTACTTAATAGCGTTGCCAATTAAATTTTGAAACAGTTGCAGCAGTTGAAAACTGTCACCTCTTACCCTTGGCAAATCGCCCCTAGTAACAGAAGCTCGCTCTTGGCGGATGGCCAACTGCAAATTAGCGCAAGCATCCTCAAAAACCAGATTGCAATCTATCACATCAAAAGGTTTCTCACTGCGACCTACCCGCGAATATTCCAGCAAATCATCTATCAGTGCCTGCATCCGCCCGCAAGAGTTAACAATATTGCGGATAAATTTATTTCCTTGGGCATCAAGTTGGTTGTGACAGCGCTTTTCTAATAGTTGAGCGTAGCCCGCAATCGTACTCAAAGGCGCTTGTAAATCGTGAGAAGCCACGTAGGAAAACTGTTCGAGTTCGGCATTAGAACGAGTTAATTCTTCAGCGTAGCGGGTTTGAGTGTCTAAACTCGCTTGCAGCAGTTCTTGTACCAGCTTGCGCTCGGAAATATCCTCGATAGCACAAATCAAATACTGCGGCGTCCCATTGGCATCGCGCATTGCCGAAACCGTAACATTCGCCCAGCGCACTGTCTCATTTTTGCAGACCAAACGCTTTTCCAGAGAAAAAGTTTGAATGTTCCCGGATAACAGCGCTCGCACGTATTCTCTGTCAGCTTCGATGTCATCCGGGTGAGTAATTGCCTGCCAATTTTTCTGCAACAATTCCGATTCTGCATAGCGGACAATTTGGCAAAAGCCGGGATTTACCCGCATAAATTGACCGCGAAGCGCGGTTTTAGCTATACCGACCGCAGCTTGCTCGAATATCGCGCGGAAGCGTTCTTCGCTGTCTCGCAGGGCAATTTCTGCTCGTTTGCGATCGGTGATGTTGCGAAATGTTACTGCCAGACCATCGTTTAACTTGACCGCAACAATGTGCAGCCAAACAATTGTATCTCGCTCATGTTCGTAAGAAAATTCTCGGTCTACAGTTTCTCCTGTTTCTACTACAGAAACATACAAATCAAATAACCCATTATTGCGAAATTGGGAAAGTTCGGCCAACAAATTCTTGCCAACTATATCATTTAATAGCAGACCATAAAATTTTTCGGCTGCAGGGTTGATCAGCAGCCACTGGAAATCCACAATATGTCCCTCACTGTTGCGGACGGCAGAATAAGCCACCACACCGTCTAAGGAACTATTTAATATGCTAGCAAGCAGCGACTGCGACTGTTGCAGTTGATAATTTTGCTCTTTTAATTGCTGTTGCAGTTTTTGCAAGCCGACTTGCTTGTCTATGCGCGCTAAAACTTCTTCTACTTGAAATGGTTTAGTAATATAGTCGGCGCCCCCCACTCTAAAAGCTTGTAATTTATCGTTCATTTCATCTAATACGCTTAAAAAAATCACCGGAATTTGTTCGGTTTCCGCTGTCGCTTTCAGTCTCCGACAAACTTCATAACCGTTCATTTCCGGCATTCTAATATCGAGCAAAATTAAATCTGGGCAATGGGCGATCGCAACATTCAACGCCAGTTGACCGCAAATAGCTCGGTAAACTTGATACCCCTGGGCTGTTAGCAGCTTGGATAAGAACCGCAGATTGCTCGGTTGGTCATCAACCACCAATACTTTAATTTCGCTATTATCCATTTATTTTAAACTCGATTGAGTTAAATCCATTATCTTGTCGATTCGGTAATCAGTAAGTAAATCTTTTAAAGCATGAGCTAACGTTGGATGACTTTCCCAAATGCGATCGACAATTTCAATCGCCAGCTCCTCATTAACATCATTAGCTGCCTCGTAGAGTTCCTGCACCCAACTTTGAGGCATCTGGGCCAGCAGCGCTCCGAAAAATGAATCGGGTTTTTCGCTCACAAAATAACGCCCTAAACCCCCGACTGGAAGCCGGGAAAACTCTTGATAAATATAGCGCAGTCCCAAGTGGCAAGCCATCTTATCAAAGAGGATTTGTTCTTGAAAAGGTTTTCGCACAAAATCGTCGCAACCTGCAGCAATAATTTCGCCTTTTCTTTCCTCAAAAGTGCTAGCAGTCAGAGCAATAATTACAGTTCGCCACTGAGTTTGTTTCTCTTTAGCTCTAATTTGTCTGACAGCTTCAAAACCGTCCATTACTGGCATTCGTGTATCCAGCCAAATTAAATGAGGGTGCCAACTTTCCCAAATTTCAACACCTTGGTGGCCGTTTTCCGCTTCTCGGACTTCAAAACCAATTGGTTGCAGCATTTTAACCAGCAGCCGCCGATTTTCTTGATTGTCGTCAATTGCTAAAATCCGATAAATCTGTTGATCTGCTTCTAATCCGATCGCCCGCTGCAATGTCGGGACTGTTATTTCAGACGAAATAGCGGGAAATACTCGGATATTAAATTTAAAACTCGTTCCCTCACCTAAAACACTTTTGAACGCAATATCTCCGCCCATTATCTGCACATATTTTTTAGTAATTGTCAAACCCAATCCCGTACCCTCAGCCGCATTTTTGCCTGCTTCAGTTTGCACGAAAGCATCAAATAAAGTATCAATTTCGGCTGCTGCTATACCAACTCCCGTATCTTCAACTTCAAACAAAATTAAAAATGGCTCTCCCGAGATAGAGTTAGGATAAATTTCCGAGTCGGCGAGCTGCTGCTTGCTTTCCACGCTCACGCGCAGACAAATACAGCCACCGTCGAGAGTAAATTTTATGGCATTTCCCAGCAGGTTAATTAAGCAGACGCGCAGCTTTTTTTCGTCAGTTTTTATATATTGGGGGACATTCGCCTGCACGAAAAATTTAAGTTGCAAATTCTTAGTTTCAGCTTTGATTTGAAACATCTCTTCGAGAGTGTCAAGAAGTTGATAAAGGTCAAAGCTGCGTTCATCTAAGGCAATTATCCCTGCTTCTATTTTCGACAAGTCTAAAACATCGTTAATTAGTTCCAGCAAATGTTGACCGCTGCGGTTAATAATTCGGAGATTTTCGAGATTTTCGTCGCCCAGGAAAGAGTCGCGGCTCATGACTTCGGTAAAACCCAGGATGGCGTTCAGGGGAGTCCGCAATTCGTGGCTCATGTTGGCAACGAATTGACTTTTTGCGAGCGATGCAGCGGCCGCGGCTTCTTCGGCTTTTTTGCGTTCTATTATTTCTTGTTGCAGTTCGGTATTGCGATCGAGCAATTGTTTTTTCAGTCTTTGGATAGTTAGTTGGTGTTCGATTCTAGCTAATACTTCTGCTACATGAAAGGGTTTTGTGATAAAATCCACACCTCCAACTTGAAAGGCGGTTACTTTGTCCAATACTTCATCTAAAGCGCTGATAAAAATAACTGGAATTTCTGATGTTTTCGGATCTGCCTTGAGCTGCAAGCAGACTTCGTAGCCGTCCATTTCCGGCATTTTGATGTCGAGCAAAATCAGGTCGGGAGAACCCGCTCGCGCCGCTCTGATTGCCATTTTGCCGTTAATTACGCCCCGAACTTTGTAGCCGCGATCCAACAGCGTTGCTGATAAAACTTGCAAATTTTCTGGAGTATCGTCAACAATTAATATGTTGCCTTTATTTCCTTCTGTTTTATTGGTGGCCATCGAGCGCTATTTTCTGTTAAATTGAGAATAGTTGAGATTATGAAAACTGGTTAAACCGTCATTATAGCACTCCGTCGTTAATCAACTACTTTTATATTTACATAACTTATAAAAGTACAGATTTTAGATTTTAGATTTTAGATTTGGGAATGAGTGATAATTACCAGGGTTGGGAGCTTGGCTACAGGTAAATTAGCCGATCGCCCGCAGGCGACTTTACAAATAGTCGATCGACCTAAATCATAAATCATCCCGAACCCGCCCCTCGAACCTCGAACCTCAACATCCCTCCCTTAAATCCCTTATACAATCCGTTGCCGAACTTCCTTCAAAAATTTCTAAACTCCTCAATCAAATCGATAATCCGATCGCACCGGAAGTTATTCGCCAAATCGGCAAGCGCCCTGCTAAAATCAGCATTAATCGGAGGAATCAACAACAGCAGCCGAAAAATCTCCTCGTTATCAACTGCATCCGCCGCCGCGTACAATTCATCAACCCATTCCGCAGGCATAGCTTCAAAAAATGAAGCATTGAGCGTAAAAGGAAAATCAGCCGTTTCAGTTGCCGTAGAAACCTCGCCCGACGCCACAGGCTCAGAACTTGGCGAAGCTTCTCGATCGTAAACATAGCGGACTCCCAAATACTTAGCCATCTTTTCCAGAATCACTTGCTCCCGAAAAGGCTTCGCTACAAAATCATCGCAACCAGCCGACAAAATCAGCGATCGATCCTCATCAAAAGCACTTGCCGTCAGAGCAATAATCACCGTTGCTTGACCTTTCAAATGCGCTTTAATCTGTTTAGTAGCTTCATAGCCGTCCATCACAGGCATCCGCATATCCATCCAAATCAAATGAGGTTCCCAGCTCGACCACATTTCCACAGCTTGAACGCCATTTTCAGCGTCCTGCACAGCAAACCCGAGGGATGTCAGCATTCTGACCAACAGCAAGCGACTTTCCAGGCGATCGTCAACAGCTAAAATGCGGTATTCCGGCTGTCCGGGTTCGAGACTCACAACGCGACGAGCTGTTTGAGCCACCTGAATTTCCCGTGCATTAGGGAGCGACACTTTAACATCAAATCTAAAAATGCTGCCGCGACCGACCCTGCTTGTCACAGTTATTTTTCCTCCCATTAAATGCAGGAATTGTTCGCTGATAGTCAAGCCTAAACCCGTTCCTTCTTGAGCTTTTCTCCCAGTTTCTGTTTGTGCAAAAGGTGTAAACAACTTGTCCATTTCTGCCTCAGAAATTCCCAAGCCCGTATCTTCAACTTCAAATAGCAAGCAGCAAGTGTTAATTAGCGAAATTTTGCCGTCATTTTTATTTTCCAACAGCTCATGTTTGATTCTCAAATTAACACCACCTTCCGCAGTAAATTTAATAGCATTACCCACTACATTAATCAATACTTGGCGCAACTTGCTTTCGTCTGCTTCTACGTATTGAGGTAAGTCTGGCGTGCAATCAAAAATTAACTGCAACCCTTTTTTTTCGGCTTGCAGCTTCAGCATATCTTCAGTATTCTTTAGCATTTTATGCAAGTCGAAGGTACTGTTATTAACTGTCACAAGCCCGACTTCAATTTTTGACATTTGCAGAATATTGTTGATCAGCTCGAGCAAATGTTCCCCGCTGCGGCTAATAATTCCTAAGTATTGCTGTTGGTCGGCACCGAGGGCTGGGGAGCGAGCCAGCAGTTGGGTGAAACCGAGAATTGCGTTGAGGGGAGTTCGCAATTCGTGGCTCATATTCGAGAGGAATTCACTTTTCGCCCTGTTGGCTCTGTCGGCTTCTTCTTTGGCTTTTTGCAGGGCTATTCCTGCTTGTTTCCGCTCAGTAATATCGCTAGTTGTGCCAGTTGTGCCAGTGATGTTTCCTTCTGCGTCGAAGCGCGCGATCGCCTTCGTATTTACATCAATCAATCTGCCGTTTTTTCCTAATACTATACTTTCATACTGAAACACAGCATCTCCTGTCAGCAAGCACTGCTGAAGTTCCCAGTCCCGGTCTATTTGTCCTGGCGCTAAGAAATCGCTAAAAGAACAGCCGATCATTTCTTCAGGGTCGTAACCGTAGATTTGTTTAACGGCTTGGTTCACAAAAGTAATATGTCCTTCAGCATCGCAAGACCAAATAAGATCTTGGGAAGTTTCCACTAAATGGCGGTATTTTTCTTCGCTCTCTGCTAGGGCTATCTCTGCCAGCTTGCGGGGGGTAATATCCATCAAAGTTGTGAAGAGTTTCGTCACTTGCCCTTGTTGGTTCACAACTGCTTCTCCTCTGGCTTCTATGTAGCGGATGAAGCCACCTTCACTTGTTTGTGACGGGCAATTATCCGCAGCCATTGTCGGTTCCAGCCGCAGAATTCGATATTCCAAACTGTAGCATTGCCCGCTAGCAATAGCAGCGTCGATGGTTGTTTGCCACTTCTGTCGATCGTCCGGATGCACGTATTGCGAAAACTCACTTAGTGTTGGCGGCACCTGGGTTGAATCGAACCCGAAAATCCGAGATAATTCTTCCGACCAAGTAGTTGTGTTAGCCGAGAAATCGTATTCCCAATTGCCGACGCGGGCGATTCTTTGCGCTGCGGCTAAAGAAGCCGCTACAGCTCGGAGTTTTTCTTCGGCTAATTTGCGATCGCTAATATCTTGAATCACAGAAATCACCGAGGTTTCGCCATTAATGTCAATGATTTCTGCTGACAGCAGCCCGGTTCTGAGTTCCCCACTTTTAGTGCGAAAATTAAATTCGTAGTTGAGAACTTTTTTTTTCTCCTCTAACATTGTCAACAACTTGGCGCGGGCTTGTTTACTTTCCCAAAGATTCAAATCAAGCGCCGTGCGATCCATAATTTCTGCGGCAGAATAACCGATTGTCTGGCAAAAAGCATCATTAATTTCTAAATAACGACCATCTTTAAGTCTGGTAATAGTAATCGGGTTGGGAGAAGAACGAAAAGCTTTGGCAAATTTTTCCTCAGAAAAGCGTAGTTGTGCAGTCCGCTCCTCTACTAAAGTTTCCAATTCTTGATTCAGCTTTTGGAGTTGAGCGTTTTGTTCCCCTAATTGCTTCTCCATAAAATAGCTGTTGACCGCTTCTTTCACGGTCAATTTCAAATCTTCTGACTGCCAAGGCTTCGATATGTAGCGGTACAATTTAGCATATTTAATAGTATTCGCCACTGCTTCGAGGTCTGCTTGCCCCGTCAGCATAATTTTGATAGTTTTTGGCGAAATTCTGTGAATCCGCTTCAGCAATTCGTCTCCTTTGATATTGGGCATCAGATAGTCGGAAATTACTGCCACGATTTCGCAGCGCTCTGCCAGCAATTCCTCGATTAGCTCTAAAGCATCTTCGCCGCCTTCAGCGGTTTCTAATAAGTGTTCTTCTCCAAGGGCTTTTTTTAACTCAATTTTCAAACTTTCAAGAATTATCGGTTCGTCATCCACGCAAATAATCACAGGTTTATTGCTCATATTTTTGCCAAACCAGATTTTAGAGTTTCTACTAATTCTTTGCGATCCCACGGCTTGTACAAACAGCGGTGCAAGTTTGCTTGCTCTTTCACCCGTGCTATTGCTACTTCGTCGGCTTGCCCAGTCAGCATGACTTTCACAATCTTGGGATATTTTTGGTGAACCAGAATCAAAAATTCATCTCCTTTAATACCTGGCATTAACCAGTCAGATACTATGACAAAAATATCACTTTCATCTTCTTCTTGAATTTCCTCGATAATTTCCAGAGCTTCATCTGCATTTTCTGCTAGTTCATAGAGGTAAGCATCCCCAAATTCTTTTTTCAGTTGAATTTTTAAACTGTTTAAGACCACAACTTCATCGTCAACGCACAAAATTACTGGTTTTGGCATAAAACTTTACTTCTCTTTAATTTGAAAATTTGGGGCATTTCCCCATTTTTTAATGGCTATCCGGGATTCCGATGGGCAAGGATATAGTAAATTTTGTTTTACCGGGAACGCTTTCTACTTGCAGTTCACCTTGGTGTTTTTCCAGAATTTTCTGAACTATATCCAATCCCAAACCGCTGCCTTCTCCTGGAGGTTTGGTCGTGAAAAACGGCTCAAAAATTCTCGGCATAATCTCTGGGGGAATGCCTTGGCCACTATCGGTAATACTGACTAATATTACGTTATCTTGGTGTTTGACATCAATTTTTAACACTCCTTTGTGGCCCATCGCTTGTAAAGCATTGTGAAGCAAATTCGTCCAAACTTGATTGAGTTCATCAGGATAGCATAGCACAGAGGGCAAATCAGTACCATAGTTTTTGACTACTTCCACACCGTGTTTGAGTTGGTAGTGGTAAAGCGTTAAAACAGTCTCAATACCGTCGGTAATATTAGCGATGACCTTGGAACCCGACTGGTCGTAACGAGAGTAGCTTTTCAAAGCAAAAACGATTTTAGCTGCCCTATCTGTGGCCGTAGCAATGTTTTTAGTGCTTTTTTGTACAGTAGCGAATTGGTAGGCGGTTTGTAAAATATTTTGACTTTTGCTGTCTTTCAACAAAGGTAAAAAAGTTTCTAAATTGCCTATGCCAATATCTAATAATGTACAAGCAAGGCTGTCCGCATTCTCAATTTTTTCTGCTTCTAATTGCCGCTGCAAAAGTTTTTTTAACTGACGTTTCTCTTTACTAGATAAGGTGTCTGTTTCTTGTTTTGACTTGTGCAGCAGCGCAAAAAAATCCTGCTGCCTTTCCGGGGATAGTTGCTGGAAAAATATCGGCAACTGCTGCAATTGTTCGGCCCAGAAGTCGGCGATGTTCTGCACCGAGGAGCGAATTGCCCCTAAAGGAGAATTGATTTCGTGAGCAACTCCGGCAATTAACTGTCCGAGGGCTGCCATTTTTTCTGATTGAATCAGTTCTTTTTGAGTGCGCTTCAGTTCTTCCAAGGTATGAAATAATTCTGCATTTTTTTGGCACAATGCTGACTCGGCTATTTTGCGGGCGCTGATGTTGCGGGCAACCCAAATCACTGCATCTTTTGAGAAGAGAGAAATGCAGGCAGAAAACCAAATTTTGCGGTCGCCAACTGTTAAGCTGTAGTCAAAATTGAGTGTTTGTTGCGTCTCTAACACCTGCTGAACTAACACCCACCAATTATCCGGGTTGTTGTCGTCAAAAAAATGTTCTATCGTCAGGCTGACTATATCGCAATCCGGCTCGAAAAACGCAGCAGTATTTGTCGGCAATACTTCTATGTTGCCCTGATTGTCTAGCACGAAAACGATGTCGGTCATCGCTTCAAAAACTGCGCGCACTTTGCTTTCCGAAAACTGCATTTTTTTTTCTAGCAATTGGCGATCGCTAATTTCTTGCTGCAATTCTTCGTTGCTGGCTGCTAGTTGAACCGTGCGGTCTTGAACTCGCTGTTCGAGTTCGGTGTTGAGGCGGCGGACTTCAGCTTCAGCGGTGGCGCGGTCTTGTATTTCCTTTTTTAACTGACTGTTAGCATTAATTAATTCTAAAGTTCGCTGTTTAGTTTCTTCTTCTAAACTTTTATTTAAAATCCTCAGCTTTTCCTCTACTGCGGTTCTCCGAAGTGCTTCTTTTTGTAATTGTTCGTTGACTTTTTTTAACTCCTGGAGCTTTTCGGCAACTGTTTCCTGCAAAAGCTCGAGATTCGCTTGCATTTCTATCGGATCTAAGGCTTGCAGCAGGGTACTTTGGGTGACAATTCCGGCTAAATATCCTTCCTCGTTCACCACCACCAAGCGCCGGATGCGGTGCTGCTGCATGAACTGGTGAGCCTGCCACAATGTGGCTTTTACCTGCAGCTGCATCAGGGGAAAACTCATCGCGGCGGCGACAGGAGTGGCGGCGAAATCAAGTCCAGAAGCTTGGAATTTAACAATGTCGCTTTCTGTAATTATGCCCACAGGTTTCTGGTGTTTGTTGTCGCTGTCAGTGCAAATGACTATGCAGCTTTGGCGCTGG
Source organism: Microcoleus vaginatus BM001213989 (assembly GCA_036700245.1). Taxonomy (GTDB): domain Bacteria; phylum Cyanobacteriota; class Cyanobacteriia; order Cyanobacteriales; family Microcoleaceae; genus Microcoleus. The sequence goes on along the minus strand of JAUBOM010000067.1, from coordinate 6,310 downwards.
GTTATCATCTGTTTTGCGACTTCTAAAACAGAGGTGCTAGTTGAAGTAACTATTACTTCTGTGGTCATAATTTCTTCTGCGCGCCACATTTTCAGCAAGTCGCCCGGTTTCAGGATTTGACGGATGCTTTCGCAGGTGATGGCGCCTAGCAAGTTTCCGCCTTCGTCTGTGAGGGGCAAGTGACGGATTCTTTTCGATCGCAATATGCTCAATACCCTGAAAATATTCCGGGTTTGATCGAGGTTCAGGGCGATCGGGTTTTCAGTCATTACCTCAGAAATTGCCACCCCTGCTAGCGGTATTTCCCTAGCAGTTATTTTCACAACATCGCGCTCTGTAAAAATTCCGAGCAGTTGCTGGCCCTGAGCGATTAAAATGCAACTGGCGCTCGCCTGAGTCATGGCAGCGATCGCGACTTTTAAGGGTGTGTCTGGAGGCAGCACCGGCGGTTTGGGGTCGATCGCCTGTTCTAGCAAGCTTTGGGTATCAGAAACTGTGGTTGACATGGGCAAATCAAGGGGGATAGATGCAGGCGGAACCGGCAATTAATACCATTTTAGATTTCAGATTTTACAGTTGCGGCACGCTGACCGCAATCGAGGTTTGACATCGGTCTAGAGTTGCATTTTTAGTCGCACATCGGTAGGATTTTTAGTGCGATAGCGCTAAACGGCGATCGAGATTGACACATTAAAGGTCGTTTGACCTATAACTGACGCTACTTCTATTTTAACCGAATGTTTTTCCACAATTTGTTTTAAAATATCCAGTCCCAACCTGCTGCCTTCCTTGACCTTTTTTGTCGTAAAGAACCGCTCCAAGATTCGCAGCAAAATCTCCGGGGAAGTTTCCTTGCAGCTATCCGTGACGTCCAAGAGCAGGAGCGGATTTTCATCTATCACCCCTACTGTTAAAACTCTGCAATTGTCCATTGCCTGAGTAACATTGTAAATCCGATTTGTCCAGAGTTGATTTACTGCGCCTGGATAGCACAGCAATTCAGCGAGTCGGTTTTGATAATTTCTGGCAAGTCCTACTCCGTATTTTAGTTATTTGTAAAAAATAGTTAATATAGTTTCACTACCGTCATTAATATTGGCAATTATCTTTTTTTCCGTACAGTTATAGCGAGATTTATTTAAAAAAGCAAAAACTACTTTTGCTGCTCTATCTGTAGCAGTGGCAGCCGATGCTCTTTTTGGCGTGTGGATAAAGTGCGGTGCTTAACTGCCTGACTCAGGCAGTTAAGCACCGCTTGATGAAATATTTGATTGCACTGCAAGTTTATTGATTGTTTGAGTTGAGCGAGCAGGTTGCTAGACTCGGCAATCTCATGTTAGAGGTCGGTAAGCTCTTGCCCGACAAAATAGGAATATTGAGATTTGTGTTTCTCACAATAACCAACAACTTCAAAATCTCCGTTATTGAGCGCACTTTGATAGCTTTCTCAAAACCTTGGCATGATTTCCCTGGTCTGATACTTGCTGTCAGAGAGCCAAGCTGCTACTACCTATAATATCGTGCCTATGAGGCTTTTGGTATTGAACCTCGATCTAAGTTTAAAGCCAATTCGCCTAACTTATTTGCAGAGTCAATGTCTTGAGATTCGCAGTTTAAAACAACGCCCCAACGCGGATAGAAAAAGGCAGAAATCGGTGAATTTCCCTACTGCCACACTTCGGACAGTTTTTGATGGCAAACCGTAGAATAAGGGTTTCAGGGCGATCGGTCCGAGGGCTTCGCTTGCCGAGGTACACTATAGGCTTTCGGCTAAATCAAGGGTTTCAGACTAGGACCTCAAAACTTAGTTCGCTTATGCACGCAGACCGAATAAACCTGGTTTATTAGTATATTTCTCCTTCCTCGACGCAAAATTTTTCGTAGAAACCGGGAATAAGCGCCCCCATGCTTAAGCCCTGAAACTGTCCGAAGTGTTGCAGTAACTCCTACCCCAGGAAATCACTGTGCCCGCAATTGTAAATAATAACCCTGCCTTTGTGCGCAAGCATTCAAGGCAGGGTTATTATTTAGTATTCCGAATTCTCAACGTTGACACTCAAGCGATCCCAAGCCGCGCTCGATTCAAGAATCGATCGATGTGCGACCCTCAAAGGCATTGTCAAGGTGCCTCGTTACGCTCAAAACAACTGACTTTCGTCGCTGCAATTGCGCTTACTTTTGATATGGGGATTTGCTTTCGGAGTGCATCACTCAGCCTGTTAGGTGCGCTCAACAATTCACTATTACTCGTTCAACCAGGCTGCGGCAATACCGAGACGAGCTAAATCAGGAGTTTCACCTTATTAAATTGTTTCGACACGCAGACAGTTATTATTACTTGCTCCTGACTTATAGCAAAAGATTAATGGGGAATAAATTCCCTCGGCTCCTCTTTCCTCAAGCGGGCCCAAGGCACTGAGCTTCCCGACTACCGTATTATTTTTGTGAAGCGAGCGCGCTGCACCCGGATTCGGCTACCGAGGAGTACACTACTCGCCCAACCGAGTTATTTTAGCGCTGCGTTGGGCCAACATCAGCAGTATATAAATAGTCATTACATAGCCGGCGGCCAGAATGGGAATAATTAGAGGAATATCGCGATAAATCATAATTAGAACCAAAAGTCAAGGACTAGGAGGAGGAGGAGGACAAGTTCAAGACCTACTACATTAAGTCAGCACGCAAGACCATGCCTTGGTTCTGAAGGCTGCTTTTCCATATCAAGCCTGCGGGAACATTTAGGCGTTCCCGGTCAATAATGATTTACTGCTTTACAGATGCTTAAACAGCCTAAAACCATCCACTTTAGCTGGTTTGAGCTACCGTGCATATAAGATGCGCTAGTCTTAACTCCTGAAAAATTTTAGCCACTAGGAACTAAAAATCTGTACCAGAAATTTTCGCTGCGATCGACTAACTAGGCTGGCTCTAAGAAACTCTTACAGGGTTCTAGAAGCTACCTGCCAGTCTGGCTGTACTTAATGTATAGAATTGTTTAAATCCTTAACTCCTATAATAGCACAGGGTTTCTGGGATTTAGAGATTTTTGGGCAATGTCCTTAACAATTCTATACAATAGGAGCAATCCCTCTGGTAGCCGGCTACTCGCCTCTGGCAGTCGCGTGACTCGGATCGGGCTGCAGATGACAAATAACTGCCGATCGCCTAGATTTTTCTTTCCTATTGCAGAGAATTACCTTAAAATAAAGATATGATATGTAAAATTTTGTTACTTTACCGCTTGAGTCGGCGTATCCATGATCTCTAGCACTCTCCTATTTTCCTCGGTTGAAGAAGACCTGCGACTGTTGACAGAAAACTTAAAACAGTTAGTGGGTGCCCGCCATCCCATATTGTACGCGGCTGCAGAATACTTATTCGGCACAAAGGGAAAACGGGTGAGACCCGCAATCGTCCTGTTAATAGCCCGGACAACTATGCCCGATTGCCCAATCACAGAAAAACACCGCCGCCTCGCTGAAATCACGGAAATGATCCACACAGCAAGTTTGGTTCACGACGACGTGGTAGACGAGTCGGATCTGCGGCGGGGAGTACCGACGGTACACAGTCGGTTTAACAACCGAGTGGCAGTATTGGCGGGAGATTTTCTGTTTGCTCAATCTTCCTGGCATTTGGCAAATCTGGACAACCTGCCAGTAGTCAAACTGCTTTCGGAAGTGATTATGGACTTAGCGGAGGGGGAAATTCAACAGGGACTAAATGGATTTGACACCAGCTTGTCGATCGAAGCGTACCTAGAAAAAAGTTACTACAAAACAGCGTCTTTAATCGCCAACAGTTCCAAAGCAGCCGGCTGTCTGAGCGAGGTTTCAGCGGAAATAGCAGACGATTTGTACAACTACGGGCGCAATATTGGTTTAGCCTTTCAAATAGTAGATGATATATTAGATTTCACCGCTTCAACGGAAACTTTGGGGAAACCCGCAGGCTCGGATCTCAGAAGCGGGAATCTGACAGCGCCAGCCCTATTTTGCCTAGAAGAAAAGCCTTACTTGGAAGTTCTCATAGAACGCGAGTTCGCCGAAGAAGGAGATATAGAGCAGGCCCTGGCATTGGTAGAAGATTCTAAAGGCATAGAGCGATCGCGAGAACTAGCCACCCATCACGCACAGAAAGCCGTCGAATACTTAGCTTCGCTGTCGCATTCAGAGTCCCGCCAAGCTTTGATTGACTTGGCAGATTACGTTTTGAGCCGACTTTATTAGAGGTGAAAAAGTTACATACACTTTACGAGGAATTGGTAATGGGGAATTGGTAGTGGGGAATTGCCATGAGTAATGCCCGATGCCCGATGCCCAATGTCTAATGCCCTATTACCAATTAATAGGAAATTAAGTTGTTTAAGCAATATCCGGCGGTGGAGCCGATCGATACTGTTGCAAGTAAACGTTAATTAAATTCTGCACTTGCTCGCGAGGGATTTCGGTTCCGACTTCCTGATTGCCGGGACTTTCAAAAAAAACAATGCTGTCGAGACCTTCAAGAGCTATCATCTGAAATAATATGTGAGTGACCGGCAAAAGCACCGGTCTGAGGCGATCGCCCGCAGCAGCCGCAGCCTGCGACGCATCTTTAAGACTGGTCCAAGCATAAATCACCTTCTTCTCCCGTCCTGGTTCCTTGAGATTGCTCAAAACCACGATCGCCCAACTTTGGTCTACCGCTTGCAGGATCGAGTATTCGAGGTGCTGTAGCTGTTGGGCAATTAACACCAGGGCCGGGGCGATCGCCTGTAAGATTTGTGGCGTCGAACCGTCGCGCGGAGCTTTTTCGATCAATGCTTGAATCTGTTGGTCTAAATCCATCAGTCAGTTCTTTGATATCTAAAATTAAAAATTTCAGGTTAGCTGGTGCGCGTCCAAGTATATATTACCCAGCACTGCCCCATAGAAATAGTACGCCATGTGGGGAACGAGCGTCTCGATCGCGGGCCCGCCGGGAAAACCGAACTAGCGACTTGAGTCCCCGCGCTCTAAAAAACAGACTTGCCACATCAAGCTATTTCCACTATAGTTCAATACGGTTTAGTTAAGGCTCAAATAGTAGTAGACTAGCTATTATATACAAAAATCGAAATAAAGTACAGTCCACTTTAAAGAATATTCATTAGTCTCTCCCAGTATCCAAAGTACCCAGATATTTAAAGCCATAGAGATAGCGATGACCGCATCTGCAATCCCCTCTTCGATTGGTGCGACCAATGCCTACGCTAGAAACAATAGGAGCTTTCATAAATAAACTCAGAATCGTAGTGATAGATGGGAATTGCTTAGATATCCCACATATTGATGATGAAAAATCCAGAGTTTTTGGTCGGGAAAGGAAGTCGTCCAGGTACAAGAGCCGCATTTCCCTGCATCTACATTAGTCATTTTAGTATAAGCAGGAGCACATTTAATCTTTGATGCCTTAATCTGTCCCTATACAATAGAAGAGAAACTAAGAGCGTTAAAGTTGTTACGGTCAGTCACAGAATAAATGTTGTTGATGTAGGATAGAGGTTTGCATTCCTACACAATGGTAAAAGCCACTTTCAGGAAAGGTTGTGACTATCTGGGACCAAGTCCATCCAACGTTAAATTCACAAACGAAACACCAGAAAAAGATGGTTCGTATTGGAGTTAAATTTATCCATCAGGTAAATTAATAAAAAAGGATTTCAGCCAATACAGCTAAGAGTTATCGAGTACACAATTGAGAATTTAGACTGCCCAGAATTACAAATTAGATATCGTTTAATTACGAACTTATTGGACGAAAAGACAAACCGTCCATTTACTGGATTGCGAAGATAATTAACCCCATTGTAGTTAAAAATACCATTGATGAAATCAAAGTAGATTTATTGGCGTTGCACAATTGGGGGATGATTCAAGACGGCAGGGGCACGGCCTTGTGTTTTAGGTAGTAAATAACCAGGCGAAGGGAAATTTCTAACATGGATAAAGATTTTGAATAACATAAAGTTTTTCGCGCTAGGCGAGCTAAATAATGCCTCAACCGAGTATTTTCTCCTTCGACACGAGTCATATAGGTTTTGCTGACTATATGATCACCCTGATTAATAAATTGCGGATAAACTACATAGCCATCGGTTACATAAAAAAAACATTCCCATCCCCGAATAATCTTCCATAACGGTTTAAATGTTTCTGAAGACCGCTCTCCTAAAACAAAGGCTAAAATCCCCGGAAAGCTCTTATTTACAACAGTCCAAACCCAGATGCAAGTTTTTTTTTACCGACGTAAGTTTGTAACTCATCAATTTGAGCAACTTCGGGAATAT
>JAUBOM010000066.1:0-41789 GCA_036700245.1 Microcoleus vaginatus BM001213989 | reverse complement strand
TGAAAGTACATTTATTAGGACGAAAAACTCATATTCGTTCTCAAAAGCCAAAGGAAGTGGTACAAGAAATTTATGGTTTACTACTAGGACATTGGGCTGTAAGGTCATTAATTTTTCAAGCAGCAAGCAACGCAAGCATTTCACCATTGCGTCTTTCTTTTACTGGAACATTACGAGTTGTTCGTCGCGCGCTCCCAAAATTTCAGGGGTTACAACCACAAGAACTTCCCTTTTTTTGACTTGGTTGACTTTGGAGATTCTCGATCAAAATATACCGAAAAGAGCTCCGAGAAACAACCCAAGAGTCGTGAAAAAGCCTGGATCAAAGTTTCGGTCTAAACAAGTTAAACACAGAGGTACTGGAATCATAATGAATCCTCCTGTATTTATTGTTTTAAGCACTGCATAGCCTTAACTGAACCGTATTGGGATTGGTTGAAGATGTTACGGAACTCAAGCAGGCTGAACTTGCTTTGCGCCAATTCAATGAAACTTTGGAAGATCGGGTGAGAGAGCGTACTGCTGAGTTAGAAGAAGTTAACGCACAGCTCGAATCGTTTACCTATTCAGTTTCTCACGACTTGCGCGCTCCTCTGCGGGGGATTTCGTTTTTTGCGGAAATGTTGCTCAAAGATACGGCCAGCGAGTTGGAGGCTACCGCACAGGACTACTTGTATCGGATTGCGGACGCTGCAAGTCTGATGAATACTTTAATCGAAAATTTGCTAGAGTACAGCCGCCTCAGCAAAGCTAACTTGCCGCTAAAAGCAGTCTCTCTTAATTTAATTGTGGCTAGCTCGATCGCGCAACTAGAGGCCGAAATTGCCCAAAAACAAGCTCGGATAACGGTTGTCGAACCGCTACCTGCGGTGTTGGCACATCCTTCTACACTGCAGCAAGTCTTGGCTAACTTGCTGTCCAATGCTATTAAGTTCGTGCAGCCTGGGGTAGCTCCCCAGGTGCGAGTTTATGCAGAAGCTGAGGAGGAATATATATATCTTTGGGTAGAAGACAACGGCATTGGTATTGAAGAAAAGTTTCAAGAGAGGATTTTTGGGTTGTTCGATCGCCTGCACGGTCAAGAAGTGTACCCAGGGACGGGAATCGGGCTGGCGATAGCGAACAAAGGAGTCGAGAGGATGGGCGGTGCGATCGGGCTGGAATCGACTCTGAGAACGGGCACCCGATTCTGGGTAAAATTGTGCAAGTGCGAGTCTTGAAGAAGCAAGTTCGGCAATAGATTTTAAAGATGAGGTTCCAGGAAGAGGTTTTTAACAGCAATATTCTGCTGTAGCTGAAAGAATCAATCAACCCGCTTCCTCACCCCACAACACATAATAAACAAGTAGTATACTGAGAGTTAACTGAACTGTTGCACAGTTCTCGCCAGAGCAGGCTTTCTGACCTGTTCTACAACAACTTAATTAATTTGTTTGTGGGACACGCCATAAAATGCTGGCTGAGGATATTACAAGCTGTAAGATAGAATAAAATACAAGCAAATACAATCAACTTATTTGCCAATCTAATTAACCAGCAAAGTAAACATTCAAATTATCTAGATTGCTTCATAACGTATTGTTAGATTAAAGATGTTTGCGCCAATACAAAAAGTAAAAGCCCAATGCTGTCAATTCTGTTAATCGACGACAACCCGAACGATCGCCTGATGATAGATCGAGAACTGAGGAAAACTTTTTCCGATTTAGAAATTAAGTCGGTTATTGATATCCAAAGTCTCGAACAAATCCTGAGCGCCGGGGGTTTTGACATAGTAATTACCGACTACCAACTTCACTGGAGCGACGGATTAACTATTCTCCACAAAGTTCAAAGCCGCTACCCAGATTGTCCGGTAATTATGTGTACTGACAGCGGCAGCGAACAAGTGGCAGTCGAAGCTATGAAAGCGGGTTTGAGCGATTACGTATTCAAAGGGCGGCACTTCAAGCGACTGGCGGGAGCCGTGGGCGAAAGCTTGAAAAAACAGCAGTTGCGCGAGAATTACGCGAAAACGTCGGCGCAGTTGGCAATTTCGGAGGAAAGGCTGAGGTTGGCGATCGAAGCCTCGAAAATGGGAACTTGGGATTGGAATTTATTAAATGGCGAGGTCGTTTGGTCCGAGGGACACGAACTGTTATTCGGGTTGGAAAAAGGCAGTTTTGCGGGAACTTACGAAGCGTTTTTTGCCTGCATTCACGCGGATGACCAGGCCTCGATCGCCCGGGCTGTTGCCTTTGCTTTAGAAAACAAAATAGAATACCAATACGAATTTAGAGTCGTGTGGCCCGACGGCAGCTTGCACTGGATCGCGAGTAGGGGCAAGTTTTTTGATGATGATATAGGTAAATCGGTGCGCTCGATCGGCGTGGTTTGGGATATTACCGATCGCAAATTATCGCTCGCGCGGGTGCAAGAAAGCGAGGAAAATTTGCGCTTTGCTCTAGAAGCAGCTAACACGATCGCTTTTACCTGGGATGTGGCATCGGGGGAAGTCCGCCGTTCGTCCAATGCCGAAACACAGATGGGTTTGGGCCCAGATAGCACCTGTGGTACTTTTGAGCAAAAAAAGAATGCGGTGCATCCAGAAGACCGCGAAAGGTTTTTGGCCGATGTGGATGCCGCACTCAGGGGCACGGGAGTTTACGAGTCGGAATACCGCAAACTGCGACCCGACGGCTCAGTGATTTGGCTTCACGACAAAGGGCGGATGGTTTTTGACGCATCGGGTACACCCCTTCGGCTGTTCGGCGTGGCGATCGACATTACGGACCGCAAACAGTTAGAATACGACCGCTCGCGCGCGTTGGCGCGCCAGCAGTCGTATTTGCGCCGCCTGCAAAAGTTAACCTCCGCGTCAGTTGCCATCAACTCCACACTCTCGGTGGGAGAAATACTTCAGTTAGCAGCAGATAGCGCCCGCCAAATTCTCGAAGTCCACCAGGTAGCAGTCAACCTCAACCCGAACGCCAACTGGGAGGCGGGAATTAGCAAGTTTTCCATGTCAGAAAAATACGCCGCGTGGCAAGATTACTGCCAAGAGCCAGATGCTACGCGCATTTACCAGGAAGTGTGCCATCCGCAACACGCAATGCGGATGACTCAAAGCGAGTTAGAAGCTCACCCGGCTTTCAGGCAGGGGTGCGGCCAGGCTGCGGGCAAGCACCGGCCGATGCGGGGCTGGCTGGCGGTACCGCTAACGGCTCGCGACGGCAGAAATGTGGGATTGATTCAGTTGTCGGACAAGTACGAGGGGGAGTTCGCCGAAGATGATGAAACTATTTTAATGCAGTTGGCTCAGGCGGTGTCGGGGGCGATCGATAATGCCCGGCTTTACGAGGAATCTCAGCAGGCAAATCGGATGAAAGATGAGTTTTTGGCAACTCTTTCTCACGAGCTGCGATCGCCCTTAAACGCGATTTTGGGCTGGGCGCAACTGCTGCGCCACCGCAGTTTGAATCCGGCTGCTACTGAGCGGGCTTTGTCCACTATTGAGCGAAATGCTAAATTGCAAACTCAATTGATTGATGATTTGCTGGATATTTCTCGAATTATTCGCGGCAAGTTGACTTTGAATCCTTGTGCGGTAAATATAATTTCTCTGGTGGAAGGAGCGGTGAATACGGTGCGGTTGGCCGCCGATGCTAAGTCGCTCGATTTGCGGTTTGCAATTATAGATTTGGGCTGGGAAACCGCTGAATTGAACGAACCCGGGGAGGTTTCTGGCAATCCTGAATATCAGTTAAATCCGAGATTTTGGGTATCAGGAGACCCCGGCCGCTTGCAGCAAGTGATTTGGAATTTGCTGACGAATGCGATTAAGTTTACGCCGCGCGGGGGGCGAGTTGAAATCCGGCTTTCGAGAGTTGATTCGGATGTTGAGCTGGCTATTACCGACACCGGAATTGGGGTGGCTGCGAATTTTTTGCCTTACGTGTTTGAGTCTTTTCGGCAAGCGGATGCTACGATTACTCGCAACTATAGCGGTTTGGGGCTGGGTCTGGCGATCGTCCGGCAGTTAGTGGAACTCCACGGCGGCACGGTTTGGGCCCAGAGTCCGGGACTAGATATGGGATCGACTTTTAGTTTCCGTCTCCCTTCGATGCAGGTAAGTTCGATGGTGGGCGAGGAAGCGCAGGTTTTGGCTGGCGCTGGTAATTTACTGGGAGTTAAGGTTTTGCTGGTTGATGACGAGGTTGATTCGCGGGAATTTATCAAGTTTGTCTTGGCAGATTCCGGGGCCGCTGTCAGGGCTGCATCGTCTGCTGCTGAGGCGTTTGAGGTAGCCCAGCAGTTTGGGCCGGATGTTTTGGTCAGCGATATCGGGATGCCGGAGGAAGATGGCTATTCGCTACTACGAAGGCTGCGCTCTTTGGACACCGAGTCTAGGAAATTTGGGGCGATAGCTCTGACGGCTTATGCTAGGGATGAAGACCGCGATCGTGCTTTTGCTGCGGGTTTTGACCGGCATCTGTCTAAACCTGTGCAACCCGATGTCTTGGTAGAGACTATAGTCAAGTTGAGGCAGCAAGCGCTAACAACTTAAAAAACTCAATTAATAATCGGTAATGGGTAATTGGTAATTGGGAATTGGTAATTGTGCGTCGCGAAAGAAACTGGTTTCTTTATTATGTGTAACACTATTATTAGTTTGGGTTAATATGCTAAGATATCCAAAAACCACGGTAATTAAGTGGACAAACTTCAGACAGACATAGAGGCAATTTACTCTCAGATTGAGGAATTGCGCCGGGAACGCCAGCAGCTTAGCAATGCCGCGATCGCCCCCGCTGGGGATTCGCCCCAAGCGATCGCCGATGCTTGCCGCCGTCACGCGAGGGAAACAGCACAATTGTCGGCAGAAGTCAAGGGAATTGATGATGCGATCGCCGCTTTGTCTGCTCAACTGAGTCAGAAAAAGCAGCAGTCGGTAAACTTGCAAAGAAGCAATCCGATCGAGCAGCAAGTTGAAGAAGGAAGAGCGCTCGCTCACGGACACGCGGAACGGATTAATGAACTGGCGGCCCAACTGGCGGCGGAAGTGAAGGGACTCAAAGCCATCGCCGACCAAATTAGTCCCAGCTACTGGCAGGTTTATTACAAGCCTTTTATTACTGGTTTTAAGAGTATTACTGTTCCCTACGTGCGCTCCGACGGGGATGTTTGGACTATTGTCAATCGAGTAGTTTAGAGAGGCTGCGGGAGCAGAAATAAGAAGCACTCAAGACAATTTTTTTCCTTCCTGTCCCTATTCCTGTCCCTCAACCCCGCAGCAGTTGTTTAATAGTGCCGACCAATTCCTGAGGGTGAAAAGGCTTGGCGATGTAAGCGTCGGCTCCCTGTTTCATTCCCCAGTAGCGATCGAACTCTTCGCTTTTGCTCGAACACATTACCACTGGCAAATTCTGAGTTTTAGGGTCGCTTTTGAGCCTGCGACAGACTTCGTAGCCGTTCATCCGGGGCATCACGATATCCAGAACGACTAAATCTGGGCGGTTAGCCTTGATTTGCTCTAGAGCTTCTACGCCATCACTCGCTACGGTGACGTTGAGTCCTCTACCTTTGAGCAAGTCGGCGATCATCTCCCGCAGAGTGACGCTATCATCAACAACCATAACTGTACTCATAGAATAATCCCTACCAAGTTTCTGGGTTGAAACGTTCACATTAACGTTTACACTAACGTTCACCTTCAAAAGTGTCTTTTCCTGATTGAGATTGCGCTCTGCTAGATGTAGTTTACCCACTTTTGCTCATTTCTCAATCATTTTCTGAGTAATTATCGCAAAATAAAAGCTCCGCGCAATCTCGGTTGACACACGAGGCTCTGTCAGTTAGTCTATCATTTTCTTTCTCAAATGGTACTTTTATCAAAAAATGAGGGTGTAGCTTGGTTGTGCGTTTCCGGTTGAGGACGGCGGCGCAGCGCCGCCTGCATCAAAATTTGTCTAATTAGGATTTTTCGTACCTAAAGCCGATAGTTTTTCGTCGTAGAGCGTCTTTAAAACCACCGGGCGCTGACGGTAGCTGTGACCGGAGTTTTTGCAGCCGTTAGCAACGATTCCCAAGACGGAACCTCCAGAAATTTTTAATTCTTCTAAAACTTTACGAACTTGCGATCGGTCTGTTTTCCCAATTTGCACGACCATGATCGTAGCGTCTGTGTGAGCCGCGATCAAGTGGGTGTCTGCCAAGCCTGCTACTGGCGGGGTGTCATAAATCACTAAGTCAAAAAATGCTTGAAATTGCTCCATCAGATAGTGCATTTTTTTGGAAGAAAGAAGCTTGATCGGATCGGGGGGAATTTGGCCGGCGGTGAGTACGAACAAATTGTCTTGGTTCGGCGCTCGCTGAATCGCGTCGTTGAGGCTGATGTCTGTGGAGATGGCATCGCCCAGACCGCGCACGTTTGGCAGTCCTAACTTAGCGTGCAGTTGCGGGCAGCGTAAATCTGCATCTACTAACAATACTCGCTGTCCGACTGCTGCTGCTGTGGCGGCCAGGTGCAAAGCTACTGTAGATTTGCCGTCTCCGGCTACGGCCGAGCTGACTAAGAGCGATCGAATCGCCCTACCTGCACTGAGCAAGTGAATGTTCGTGTAGAGCGATCGAAATGCTTCTAAAAATTGATAGTCCAAGTCGCTCAAAATACTTGGCCCCCCGAGCATCGGAGCAGTAGCTTTAGCTTCGGCCGGTTCGACTACTTCTACTTTCGAGTTCGATCGAGCCGGTGTGAGTTTCCTCGGTCTCGCTGGCGGTCGGCGCTTGACTTTTTTGGTAAACGGAATCACCCCTAGTATTGGCAATCTTGTGGCCATTCTCAGTGATTCTGGAGTATGGAACACAGTATTTAGCATCTCTACGAGCAAGCCAACTGCTATGCCCAGCAGACCGCTTAAAATTACTGCCAGCACTAACTGTTTTTTGGTTTGTTTGACGGTAGCTGTTATATACCTGCCGCCCTTGTCTAGCGGAATTTCCGGAGGATTGATCAGCACCCAGGGTACTTGCTGCTGAGCCGCATCGATTCGCAAGGCTTCTCGTTTTCCCAAGAAGTCCGACAAACTCTGACTAACTACTTGCAGTTCCTGCTGTAAATTTTCGTATTGTCGGGTTGTCACTGAAAAGTTTCTAATTTTTTGGTTGAGATTCTTTTGCACAGCAGTCATTTCGCGATCTCGCGCTTCAACTTCTTTGATTTGAGTCTCCAAATTTCCCATCACCACTTGTTTTGCTTCTCGAGTGGCGGTTAACATCAGTTCTTCCCTACTTTTTCGCAGCGCTAAAATTGGCAAACTGTCTTCTCTGTACTGAGCTAATTTCATTGACAAATCCGAGTCTATTTTCTGAATTTGACCTAAGAGTCCGCCATAAGCTTGTCCTTGGGTCATCAGCAGCCCCTGGGGATTATTTTCGTTGAGTAATTTTTCATAGCTTTGGTAGAGGTTGCGCATCCCTTTTAGCTGTACTCGGATTTCTACTTGCTTGCCGCGCATGCTTTGAACTTGTTCAGACAGAGATTTTCCCTCTAGCACGGGGTCAAACAAGTTTCTCTGCTGCCGCAGTCTTTGGACTTGCAGTTGCAGAACTTCCACTCTTTCTCGGAGCTTGGGCATCTCCAGATCTATAAAATTAATGCCTTGATTAATGCCCAGCAGCCGTTGCTGCAAGCTGTACTCTAGATAAGCTTTAGAAATTTTATCCAATACGCCGTAAATTTTTTTAGGGTCTGAATCTTTGTAGCGAACTTGTAAAATTTTTGTGCCTTGCTGTTTGCCATCTTTCGCGTAGGTCGTGCGATTGATCGACATTTTTGATATCAGTTCGCTATAGCTCATGTTGGGATACCAAGCTCGCAATTCCTGAATTACTGGCTGCATCATTTTGGGACTGCGCAAAATCCTAATTTGGGTTTCGTAGTCTACTAAGCTAATTCCTTCTATATTAATTCTTGATAAGTCGGCAGCGAGGGTGTCGTTTAATTGTTTGGATAGCAAACCTTCTGCCGTGGCTGGTTCTACTAACAGGGAAAAGGAGCCTTCATAGTCGAGCGTTATGCTTTTAGAAGTGACGACGATTGCTGTTCCTGCCAGGGCGCTCAAAGCAATGGTGGCTGCTGCCATGACCAGGAAGCGGCGGCGCAGGACGCCTAACAGCCAGGACAAGTCTAGCTTTTCTTCCTCTGTCTCCTCGACGAAGTTATCTCTGTAGTTTTCTGTTGAGAACTCCGGCAGTTTGCCGTTTGATTTGGGTGTGAAGGGTTGGTAATCTTGTCTGCTATCCATATTCAGCCTGGGTATTTTTGAGGTTGATCTTTTTGAGGTTGATCTTTTTGAAGCTGCCGCGTCGCGGCTGGGGAATCTTATTGTTTAGTTTATTCTAGCCTTTGCCAAGAATTATCACCTCACCAGTCGCGTTCTTACCTGAATAAAAAGCGGAAAACGTTTATAAAATTTAACACTCCCGTAGCTGGCCCGACAGGCCCGATTACAGCGTTCATGCGGTCTACCAAGTTGGCGAGACCGCTGCGGGATACGATAATCATGTCGTTGTTGCGAAGTTGAGGATTGAGTTCTTCGTTAATTCCTTGAGTTAAATCGACATCGATCGTCCGTTTAGTAGCTGTACCGTCGTTATTGAGGCGGACGAGCTCAACTTGATTCCTTCTAGCTCTCGTATTCTCGTAGCCAAAAAATCCTCTGGAAATTAAAGCTTGATTCAACGTGGCATTAGCTGGGAGCCTCACCGGCTCGAGGGCTGTTCTGACTTCTCCTACTACATAAACGCTAATGCCGGCGGGAGCAAAGTTAGTGTTAGCCAGCACGCCAGCTTCTGCTGGGTTGACTATCGTGGCTTTGGGAACGACGATCGTGTCTCCCTCTTGAAGGATGGTATCTTGGGCGCCGTCGCCGGATTCCAGGAACTGCCACAGGTTGACTGGGATAATTTGTTCGCCTCTTCTGGTGACGCGACGCACTTGGATTTGCCGGATGTCGGCCTCGGGGGTGATGCCGCCGGCGAGCTGAATAGCCCGGATGACGGTGGGGAAGCCTTGGCGACTGTTGTCGTTTGTGGTGTTGCCGCCGATGACGACGTAAGCCCCCGGGCGGGTGACTTGGCCAACGATGGAGATCGATCGAGGTTTTTCTGGCGGGGGTGAAAAGTTGGCTGTCGCAAATTGGCGAGCTTCTGCTTGGTTAAAGTTGGCGACGGTGGGAATCACGATTGTGTCTCTGTCTTGCAAAATGATGTCTTGAGAGAGGTCTCCTTCTTGCAGAAATTTCCACAGGTTAACGTTAAGCACTTGATCCGGGCCGTCTGGTTGGGGACGGCGGACGCGGATGTTGCGGAGGTCGGCGACACCAGTGACGCCTTCTGCGAGTCTGATCGCTTGGGTGACTGTGGGGTACTGCACGCTCGGCGCGGTTCCCGGGCCGGGAGTCAGGGAGATGATGAAGTTTCCGGGTCTGGTAACTTCTCCGATGACGCCGACGTTGAGGGGGCGGGCGGCGACGAGGCTGACTGTGACTACGGGGTCTTTGAGGACGCGACGGTAGGCGTTGCGGATGATGTTGGTTGCTTCTACTAAGGTGCGGCCGCGGATGGAGACCAGACCGATCAGGGGCAGGTTGACAGAACCGTCGGAAAGGACTTCGTAGCCGCGGGAGAGGTCGGGTACTTCGAGTATTTCTACTGTAATGCGATCGCCACCGCCGAGTTTGTAGCTTTCGGGCGATCGCCTAACGGGCGCACCGGTCGGCACTGGACCTGCGCCTAGCGGGATGGGCCGTTGTGCCGGGGTGCTTATGGGGTCAGCGATGACTGTGGAAGCAAACAAGACCAGACCCACAACCGATGGGGCGATCTGTCTTGGAAAATGGCTGTTAACCATACACCACCTAATTTTATTCACTATGATTTATAGTGTAGCCTTTTTAGTGCTGGGCAAAAAGCTCATTATTTTAAGCGAGCGCCGAAAAAAGGATGCTGTATTTTTGCTTTATGGCTAATTTCTGTGTTAGCCTGGTTGCGGGTTGACGGCTATATTTTATATCTAGATTACTTGAGCTTGTTTGTGATAAAGGAAAGCAATTATGACTCAACCATCTAAAGCGGCTATTCTGAAAGAGCTGATTTTAGGGAATTCTTTATTTATATGGATGCTAATTGCTATAGTCGCGATCGCGACTATGGTAATATTTCAATTTGCCAGCCGTAAAAAAATAGGTTTTGCTTTAGAAAAAACCTTTGCTGGTTTATATATTTTCATCTCTCCCACTCTCACACAAACTCCTTTTAATTACATGCATTTAACTAATTTGCAAGATACATCAGGGAGTATTTTAAGTATGATACCTTATTTTTTTTACCCGTGGGTAGTATTAATTTTATTTTCTAGGATCAAAGCTTTTGGGAGCAAGTTTATAGATTTTTTTGCCAAAGTATTGAGCATGAATCCTTTCTTTTTACTTTATATATTACTGCCATTACTGTCTACATTATGGTCTATACTTCCTGAAGTAACGCTAAGAGCAGGCATAGCTTTTTCACTATTTACTGCTTTCGGATTTTATTTAGCCGCGCAATATAAATGGCACGATCTATCTCGTTTTTGGCGGTGGGGATACACGGCACTGGGTTTGGCAAGTTTTATATTGAAACCACCGGGATCAGGCGAATTTGTAGGCCTGACGCAATCTAAAAATTCCCTCGGGGGAGTCCTAGCTTTATGTACGGCCTTTTGGTATTTGCATTATTCTCAAGGGGCTAAAACTAAGACAGAACGCTGGATTTCTTTGGGATTGATGTTTTTTTCTTTTTACCTGGTGAGAGCTAATAAGTCGGGAGGGGCTCTAGTTGTTACTATCATATTAATAATGGCAGTGTCCTCGCTAAATCTTCTAAAAAAGTTAAGTTTTCAGTGGGCATTTACTGCGATTATATGTTTCCTGGTGGTCAGCATAATTATGACTGTTTTTGTAGTAGACAACCTAGAGAATATTGTTGTAGGTGGGTTAGGCAAGGACTTGACTCTAACTGGGCGGACAGAATTCTGGCCGCAGTTAATTGATGCGGTCAACGAGCGCCCCTGGTTTGGCTACGGATACGAGGGATTTTTTCAACAAGATAAGTTAGGCCCCGGTACTCCTGCTTATTTTATTTATACTCCTAATGGATTTCAACCGAAAAATCCTCACAATGGCGCGATCGGAATATTGTTAGCCTTCGGTTGGCCGGGATTAATCTTAATGATGATTTCCCTGCTTCTTAATTTGGCTTACGCAGTCCGGTATTTGAGTCGTAGCAAGCTGGAAGACGCGGGAATGCCTATTTGTTTTCTGGTGTCTATTATTATGAGCAACATCACAGAAGGTTATCTCCTGGTAACCGGAAATGCTTGGCTGAGTTATGTAATGTTGACAGTTCGACTGGCCATAGACAATGCTAGTAACACTTCCAACAGTAGCAGCAGCACCTCTCAAAGGCGTTCTTTAGCTCGCACTGTCGACTGAAGTAAGGTTCCTTGCGCGTATCGCAAAGGTGCCAAGCTGTCCTATAATATCATCTAACGAGTGTGATTTTGCTGGATGGCCAAGCGTTTCACAACCGCCTTTATATTTTCCTAAACACTTAAAATCTTCTGATGTTAGACAAGCTAGCTGGGGTAAGTCAAAAGCTTGGGCCTGGTCTGCGCCAGGTACTAAGCAACATAGCTTGGCTGTTCACTGACCAAATCTTACAGATGGGTTTGGGTCTGGTGGTAGGTCTTTGGGTGGCGAGGTATTTGGGACCGGATCAATTTGGCTTGCTCAACTACGCCCTCGCCTTTGTATCTCTATTTGGTGCGGTGGCCTCAATGGGGTTGGGCAGAATCGTCGTCCGCGATATCGCTAGCAACCCTGAATGCAAAAATGAGACCCTCGGAACTTCCTTCGGACTGCAATTTATTGGTGGTCTGATTACTCTGGTGTTAACTGTCACCGTGATTTCCCTACTTAAGCCCAATGACAGCCTGACTCGCTGGCTAGTGGGCATCATCGCGGCCGGAACTATTTTTAATTCTTTTGAGGCAATAAATTTTTGGTTTCAGTCCCAAGTCCAGTCAAAATATACAGTGTTGGCGAAGAATTCGGTATCTTTTTTGGTCGCCGCTGTCAGAATAGGGTTGGTAACATTTAAGGCTCCGCTACTTGCATTCGCCTGCATTCGATTGGTAGAGGTGGCAATGGTAGGCATGGCTTATCTATATTTTTATCAGCTTACTGGCAATAAAATTAAGCATTGGCAATTCAGTTGGGAGCGGAGCAAGGAATTGCTCTTGGAGAGTTGGCCGATAGTTTTGTCAGGATTGGCAGTCTATGTGTACTCGAAAACCGATCAGATTATGCTCGGTGCTATGAATAAAAATGCTGAACTGGGATATTATGCTGCGGCTGTTAAAATTGCGGAAATCTGCGATTTCTTACCGATGATCTTATCAAGCTCTATTTTTCCGAAGTTAGCAGCTTTGAGAAAAAATAATTATGAAGAATATCTAAAAAAATTTCAAGTTTATTCAGATATTATGATATTTTTTTGGTTGGGAGTGGCAATCCCGATTTCAGTGTTTTCTCCGTTAATAGTGCATCTGCTTTACGGCGAAAAGTATGCGAACTCAGCATCAGTTTTGACAATCTATGTTTGGGCGCAATTTGGCAGTAACTTTGGGGTGGCGCGGAACACCTACTTTACCATAGAAGGTCAGTTGCGCTACAGTCTTTACTTGACAGTGGTTGGATCTATTTTAAATGTGGGATTAAACTTCCTACTGATTCCTAAGTATGGAGCTTATGGAGCAACTGCGGCTACTTTGATAACTTATTTTTACGTGATTATATTAGTCAATTTCTTGATTAAGGAATTGCGACCTTTTGGAAAATTTATTTGGCGCTCTCTCAACTTATACGAGGCAGCTCGTAGACTCAGAGGATTGATACAGTGATTGAAATTAAACCCAACATCCAACAGCGATCGAATTGCCCCTATTGCGGAACTGAACTTAATCCCCAAAGTGTTCTGTGGCAGGGTATCCACATTGTTCTCAACTCTAAGTGCGAGGGATGCGGCAGCGAAATAATCGACGATTTGAGAGTAGGTCATGGAGTGAAAAACTACATCCAAGTTAATTTAATAAAAGGAGAAGTTTTTGCAGCAGATGCTTACAAAAAGGAATGGTTAGGCAAAGCATTACTCAATTCACTCCAAAATCCTCAACCAGAAAAACTGGAGATTGTAAAAGAAATTTTTAAACCCTGCAATCGGGTAATTATCTTAAACTGTATCGATCATCTTTATGGTCACTCCCTGTTAAAGTTGCTAAATGCACAAAGGCACTTAGAATGCAACTCTGACTACGGGTTAGTTGTGATAGTTCCTAAGTTCTTAAGGTGGATGGTTCCCGATGAAGTTGCAGAAATCTGGACAGTGCCTATTTCTTTAAAAAATGGGCAGAATTACTATCCCAGTTTCGCCGAGTTTGTTGAAGATGAAACTAAACGCTTTGATGAAATTTATGTCAGCGAAGCTCATTCTCATCCCAGACAGTTCGATATCACGCGGTTTACTAGAGTTCCCAAACATAACTTTGAAAAAGAAGAAATAAAAATTACTTTTATTTGGCGGGAAGATCGTTTATTAGTTAACCGTTCGCTGTTGCGAGTGCTTAGAAAAATAGATCAACAAGCAATGTCACTGTCATTGCAAAATTTAAAAATTCAGCAGTTATTTGAGAAAATCAGGTTGCAAGTACCAGAAGCCAAATTTGCAGTGGCTGGTCTGGGGACAAAAACTAAGTTTCCAGAATGGATTGAAGATTACAGGGTGGAGAGTTTTAATGAAAAAATAGAAAAGGAGATTTGCCACGTTTATTCAGAAAGCCGCTTAATAATTGGTCTTCACGGCTCTAATATGTTGCTACCTTCTGCTCATGCTGGTATGACAATTGATTTGATAGATGGGCGGTGGGGAAACTTTGCCCAAGATATTTTATACCAAGAAAGCGATCCTAGAATCGCTACTTTTCGCTATAGATTTTTGCCGTATCAGACTAGCAATCATACACTGGCATTCATAGCGGCTGTGATGGTTCTGAAGTGGTCTAGGTTTAAATCCCAGATGACTGCTGATGTTGTTAATTCAGATGTTGAAGAGTAGTAGAAAAAGTAGAGTAGAAGAAATGTCCAATTACAAAATCCAAACACCCGTCGCTTTTATAATCTTCAAACGTCCAGATACAACGGCTAGAGTATTTGAGGCAATTCGTCAGGCCGCACCCCCCAAATTGCTAGTAATTGCTGACGGCCCACGTCCAGATAGGCTTGGAGAAGATCAAGAATGTGCTGCCACCAGAGCTATTATTGACCAAGTAGATTGGGACTGCGAAGTTCTGAAAAATTACGCTGACGTAAATTTGGGTTGTTTGCAGCGGGTTTCTAGCGGTTTGAATTGGGTATTTGATATGGTTGAAGAGGCAATTATTCTTGAGGATGACTGTCTCCCTCATCCTACTTTTTTCCGCTTCGCTGAAGAATTGCTCGTTCGTTACCGAGACGACCAGCGGATTCTGTCAATTTCTGGTCAAAATGTTCAATTTGGGCGGAAAAGAACTGATTATAGTTACTACTTTTCTGTCTACAATCACTGCTGGAGCTGGGCTAGTTGGAGGCGAGCTTGGCAGCACTATGATTTAGATATGAAGTTGTGGCCGGAAGTTCGCGATGGTAATTTTTTGGTGGATGTATTGGGAGACTCGCACGCGGCAAAGATTTGGACAAATACCTTTCAGCTTTGTTATGAAAGGAAAATAGATAGTTGGGCTTATCGGTGGACATTGGCGAGCTTTATTCAAAATGGAATGAATATTTTGGCGAATGTCAATTTAGTTTCTAATATCGGACATGGTTTTGGAGGAACTAACACGAAGGATGTTAACAGTGATTTCAGTAATATGCCTGTAGAAGCTATAACATTTCCGATGAAACACCCACCATTTGCTATTCGGGATACGCAAGCAGATAAATTTACCGAAAATACTTTATACGATTACGATCCGCCCTTTCTAAAAAAGGTGCAAAATAAACTCAATAAACTTTTGAAACAAATCAGGTAAATATCGTGGCTCATCAACTAAATGATTACTTAGCCTAACTTTACAAAAGCGAATATTTAACCCAAGGCATCGCCTGGGTATTCAGATTTTAATATGAATATAATCCCTCTTTAGTGAAGCAAGTGGTAGAATCAAGTTAACAAATTCTTGAAGGTTAAGGTCTAATATGCTAAGAGTTGTCTACGATCATCAAGTGTTTAGCTGGCAAAGATATGGTGGAGTTTCCCGCTATATATATGAGCTAGCAAGTCACCTATCTGAAATGGAGGATGTTGACGTAAAAATTTTGGCATTTTTTTATGTAAATGAGTATCTAAAAAAAAGCCAACCTGGTTTAGTCACGGGTTTTCCCGTACCTGTTATTGGCAGTGGACAATTTCACAAAAACCTCGCGAGATTGAATAAGGCAATTTCTCAAGTCTGGTTAAACACAAAAGAACCTGATATTGTCCACCAGACTTATTATAATCAAAGGTACATTCCTAAAAATGCTAAGGTAGTTGTAACCGTTTATGATATGATTCACGAAAAACTCAGTCATTTTTTTGAGCATAAGGATATTTTTAATAAGCAGGATAAAACGACTCAATTTAAAAGGGAATCTGTGAATGAAGCAGACGCTATTATTTGTATCTCAGAAAACACGAAAAAAGATTTAATAGAAATCTTAGAAGTAGACCCCAACAAGATATCAGTTATTTATCTCGGCTTCTCTCCTAACAACTGGTCAAAAATTGAAAAGTTTGTTTCTATCGCCTACCAACCATTTATTTTTTATGTAGGAGAAAGGGGAGGCTACAAAAATTTTGAAGCCTGTTTGCAAGCTTATGCGAGTTCCAGCCAATTGAAGGACAATTTTAATCTAGTATGCTTTGGGGGTGGTAAGTTTTCTCAACGAGAGCTTGATCTAATTGATACCCTAGCATTATCAAAAAATAAAATCTTTCAAGTTTCAGGGGATGACGCTGCTCTAGCAGATTATTACCGCCATGCTTCAGTTTTTATTTATCCATCCCTTTACGAAGGTTTTGGTATCCCTCTCTTAGAGGCAATGTCTATGCAATGTCCGATCGCTTGCAGCAATAGTAGCTCCATGCCTGAAGTAGTAGGAGAAGCAGCCGAATTATTTGACCCGAATGAACCTGACAATATTGCTGAAGCCTTGGAGAACATTTTGTTCTCTACGCAAAAAAGTAAAAAGTTAGTACAACTCGGTACAGAAAGAATCAAGCTTTTTTCTTGGGAGATTTGTGCAGAAAAAACCAAAAAAGTCTACTTATCTCTGTTATAATTTTTTTGAACTAATGTAGAGGAGGAAAACAGATGTCTCGTTTTCATATAGCAGTTTTTAATTGCGAACGAATTTCTCTTTTTTTAGACAACTTTGATAAAATCAGGAACTTCGATCCAGAGCAAGATAAAATTTATATCTTAGACTGCTCTTCTAATCATAAACAAGAGCAAGAGAAAGTGGCTAAGTTCGTGCAAGAAAAAGGCTGGGAGCTCAACAAGCAAGTTCATTTTATAATTAGAAGAAATTGGGGGGTAGACCAAGGGGCTAGAATAGACTATTTGAGTTTATTAAGAGACAATTACTTTGATTCCTCGCCTAAATATATCTGGCAGTTTCAGGAACATTATTTCGATTTGACATCTCCTGCTAGCAGATATCCCGTAGAATTCCCCAAAATAGGAGGTCAAATTAAAGCCGATATAATTCCCGACAACCTGATCATAGATTTAGATGAATGCGAAAAAATCTATGAGGGCGATCCGGAAGTTACCATGATTTATGCAGCTCGCTTAAAAATAACATTGTTTTCCCACACAGATGGCAGAGAGTGGTTTTACGTGGGTGGAGCAAACTATTTTATCCGAGCATCCTACGCGCTGCAAGTCAACGAGAAAAATCTGTTGGATAGCTACAAAATGATTTATGTGGGCAAACCAGATTGGGCTTTATTTGTGGAAATGGATCAAGGCTATCAGTTAACACGAAAAGGCGTGAAATGGTACGACTTAGTAAGTGGCTACAGTTTTGACCTGCCGGAGACATTAAGAAATTTGGAAACAGCTAACAATGTTGTTCTGCAGAAAAACAAAGCAAACACTCACGAAGATTATTACAGTCCCTTGTATGACCAATATCAACAACGTTGCTTGAAAGCTTTAAATACTCACCCTCTGCTCAGGGAAGTTTTAATCCAAAAGGCTCTTTTTGTAGATAGCATTAAGATTATATTAAGGAAGATTAAACGCAGCTTGCTCCCGCAGAAATCAAAAAAGTTAGCAGTTCTTCAAGATGGTAAAATAAAAATTTTTTGACGATTATCGCAGTCTAAACCCCTTGAGAAATTATGAACGGTACTAGAATTGCAGTCCTTTTAACTTGCTTTAACCGAAAACAAAAGACATTGGCTTGTTTAGAGGCTTTGTTCAACCAGACTTTCCCCGCCGATACTAGCATTACCACCTATTTAATAGATGATGCCAGCACCGACGGCATCGGAAGCTTTGGCGTGTGGCACGCCTGTGGTGGCTTTTGATATGACGGGATTAAAGGATATTGTCGATCGGCAACAAAATGGCTATTTAACTAAACCTTATGAAACAGAAGACTTAGCGCGAGGAATTGCTTGGGTTTTAGAAGATCCCGATCGGCACCAAAAACTCTGTCGCAGCGCTCGCCTCAAAGTTGAAGAAAATTTACATTACAAGTGCAAGCTCGCGCCTACAAAAATTTATATGAAGAAATCTTGCAAGCAGCTAATGGTGTTGATTGAAGAAAGCAAGGATGACTGGTATATTTGCTGAAAAAGCGAGGTGCTGATTTATACAACGAGGTTGAGGCAATTATCCTTGGGGCAAAGTAGGGAAATCACAAAATAAATTAGCAAATTGGGTTGATGAGCGAATATAGCGGAGCACAGAGTGATGAAGAATACAGTTGGTAACGCTTCTGATGGTAGCGGCGTTTTAAAATAAATAAATTTATAATTAAATCTCTTGATAGTGTGGTCAATTTAAGTTAATAATTGAAGAGGACTCGAACTCGATCGGTATTGCCGATCGTCCGAGGACAAGCTTTTACTCGTCAGCCCAATCTTTTAGATAAATGGAGTACACCAGTATAGCAGTCCTGATGACTTGTCACAACCGCAAGTTAAAGACGTTACTCACTCTAGAGTCGCTGTTTAAGCAAACATTAACAAGTGAAATTGCACTCAGCGTTTATCTGGTAGATGATGGCAGCACTGATGGCACGTCCGAAGGAGTACAGCAAAAATATCCTCAAGTCAAGCTTTTTTCGGGAGATGGCAATTTATTTTGGAATGGAGGAATGCGGATAGCTTTCAGCGAAGCTATGAAAGACGAGCCCGATTACTACCTCTGGCTCAACGACGATACGGTACTTGCTCCCGAGGCTTTAAATACCCTGCTGGCAACCAGTCGCGAGTTATTTGAACAAGGAGAAAAAAAGGCGATTGTTGCAGGCTCTACTTGTGACCCGGATACTGGTGATTTTACTTACGGCGGTATAGTTAAAATTACTCCGTTGCTTCCCTTTAAATTTCGCTTTCTCAAACCAACAAAAGCACCTCAATCTTGTGACAGCATGAATGGCAACTGCGTTCTGATTCCTCGCAGCGTCGTTGACATTGTAGGCAACCTAGATCCAGCCTTCATTCATTACTTATCAGATTGGGAATACGGTTTGCGTGCTCGACAAAAAGGCTGTACAGTTTGGATAGCTCCGGGCTATCAAGGAATCTGTTCGCCGAATCCCCAGTCTACGAAAGTAGCTGCTGCTAATATAAGTGAAGGCTTGCAAAAAATGAATCAACCCAAAGGTTTAGCATTTCAAGATGTTACCCTTCAACCCTGGGAAGAATGGAAATTATTTGCTCAGCGTCACGGTGGTTTATTGTGGCCGATTTATTGGTTGCTACCTTACAGAAGGTTAGTTTGGTTTTCTGTTTTGAGCAAACTGGGATTAACTAAAAACAAAACCCAAGGTGATCTGGATGGTTGATCAAGGTGAATTGCGCGTCGCTTGGCTGGTTCCCGAAGTAGAATTGGGCGCATATTGGCAGCCAGTATTGAGAGAATTTACAAAAGTATTTAAAAATACTGTTTTCTACACAGGTCGCGTTTGGTCGGGGTTCGATCCGACAATGCCGGGATCGTCAGCAATTAAGTTGGTAGGACAGACTAAATTTGTCGAGACGGAAAAGATAGAAACAGGGTACGATCGCGGATTTATCGTAGTATCGCCTAGTATTATCGGCTATTTGCTAGAATTTAGACCTCAGGTGGTCTTTCCCCAAGCTTTTTCCTTGTGGACTGTAATTGTCGCGCTTTTAAAACCGCTGATGAGGTGGAGAATTGCGATTATTTACGATGGTAGTTCCCCAAATACAGACTTTCGAGATTCGAGTTTTAGGACATTTGTTCGCCGTATCCTCGTGCGGTTTGCGGATGCTTTTGTTTCCAATAGTAATGCTGGTAAAAAATATTTGATGGAAGTGCTTAATGTACCAGAGGAGAAAATTTTTACCAGAACCTATCTCGTACCTGATGCGGGAGCTTTGCTGAAACGGTTGGCTCAAACTCAGCCACCGAGTTTGCAGTTAAAGCCCCCGATTTTTCTGTATGTAGGGCGCATCACGGCGAGAAAGGGAATTAAAACGCTTTTAGAAGCTTGCGCTATTCTTAAAAGTCAAGGTTATGTTGATTATTCGCTGTTAATTGTTGGTAAGGGAGATCAGCGGGAAGAACTGGAAGCTTTTATTAAAGAGCGCGATTTTGAAGAGCAAGTAATCTGGGCGGGATGGGTGCAATATGGAAATTTGGGTTCTTATTTTCAGCAAGCTGATGTTTTTGTATTTCCAACTTTTGAGGATGTCTGGGGAATGGTGGTACCCGAAGCCATGGTGTTTGGGAAACCAGTATTGTGTTCTAATGGTGCAGCTTCCTGCGAGTTAATTGTGTCCGGCGAGAACGGTTATATTTTCGATCCTAGCAGTGCTAAAGGGTTAGCGGATAAAATGCGAGTTTTTCTAGATAACCCTGATTTGATTGAGTCGATGGGAGAGCGTTCACGACAGATGATTTCTCAAAAAACTCCGGAAACAGCAGCTAAAGCTTACCTCGAAGTTACATCTTTTTTGATGGAAAATAGGTGAAGGAAGTTTGGCAAGGGATTTTGTAACGGGTTTGGCAAGGGATTTAACGGGTGGATGGAAGAGGGAAGAGTCGGAGGGAAAAGGGAAAAATTAGCAATTACAAATTAGAAATTACAAATTTGAAATGAAAGTTTTATTATCTGCGTTTGCTTGTGAACCTAATCTCGGTTCCGAAGAGGGAGTAGGGTGGAATACTGTTATCCAATCTGCTAAACATCACGAAAGTTGGGTATTTACTCGCACGTTTTGTCGATCGTACATTGAAGCAGAACTAGAGCGTAACCCAGTGCCCAACCTGCACTTTGTTTATTTCGATCCGTTTGGGTGGAGCGAAGATTGGAAGGGGAGACAAGGATTGCTGCAACTTCACTACTATCTGTGGCAAATCTGGGCTTATTTTATCGCTCGGAAGCTCGATCGCGAAATCGGTTTTGACGTAGTACATCACGTAACTTATGTCAAGCATTGGTCTCCGAGTTTCCTGGCCCTGTTGCCGCATCCTTTTATTTGGGGGCCTGTGGGGGGTGCAGAAGCAGCACCAAAGCCTTTTTGGCAAGATTTTAGCCGCCGGGGCAAAATTTACGAAACGCTGCGAGCATTGGCTCAAAGCTTAGGAGAACGCGATCCGTTTGTGGGGCTGACGGCGCGCCGCAGTGCGGTGGCGCTGGCAACTACGGAAGAAACCGCAGCTAGACTGCGATTTCTCAAAGCAAAAAACGTGAAGATTTTTTCGCAAGTCGGTTTGTCCCAGGAGGAAATTCAAGAACTAGAGCAATTTCCTGCCCCGCCGGAGCAACCAATTAGATTCATCAGTGTCGGTCGTCTCTTACACTGGAAAGGGGTGCACTTAGGACTCCGTGCATTTGCGGAGGCGAAGCTTGAACAATCGGAATACTGGATTGTGGGAGACGGCCCGGAAAGGCAGCGTTTGGAAGCTTTGGCAAGAGAATTGGGACTGGCAAATAAAGTATTTTTTTGGGGAACTTTATCTCGCACTGAAACTCTTTCTAAAATGGGAGAGTCTCACGTTCTCCTCCATCCAAGTTTGCATGACTCGGGCGGTTTTGTCTGCACGGAAATGATGGGGGTTGGTCGTCCGACGATTTGTTTGGATTTGGGCGGTCCGGCTACTCAAGTGACGGCCCAGACGGGCATTAAAGTGACGGCTACTGAACCTGAGCACGCTGTGCAAGGTCTAGCAGAAGCTATAGTGTGTTTAGCCAAGGATGGTGCATTGCGATCGCGCTTGGGTCGAGCGGGCCAAACGCGCGTCCGGGAAATCTATGATTGGAATATAAAAGGTAAATTCTTTGCCCAATTGTGCGAAGATATAGTCTATAGAAAATCAGGATAACTTCTGATTTTTTTGATCGGGCAGAACAAAGAAAACTATATTTTTTCAGGCGGTGAAACGTGGGTATTGCAATAATTACTGGCTCGGCAGGTTTAATTGGCTCTGAGGCGTGTAAGTTTTTTGCCAAACAAGGCTTAGATATAGTTGGCATCGACAATAATATGCGCGAGTTCTTTTTTGGTGCTGATGGTTCTACAAACTGGAACCGCCAACTGCTAGAAAACTCCTTGGGTACCAAGTACGATCACTTAGATGTGGACATTCGCGACTCTGAAGCCATTATCAATATTTTTAAGCGGTACGGAGAGTCGGTAGAGTTAGTAATTCACACAGCAGCCCAACCGAGCCACGATTGGGCTGCCCGCGATCCTCAAATAGATTTTACCGTCAACGCTAACGGTACTCTCAATCTTTTAGAAGCAACTCGCTTGTACAGTCCTAAAGCGGTTTTCATTTTCACTTCTACCAATAAAGTATACGGCGATACACCCAACAGATTGCCTTTAATTGAATTAGAACAAAGGTGGGAAATTGAACCAGGCCATACTTACGAAACCGGCATTAGGGAAGATATGTCAATCGACCAATGCTTGCACAGTTTGTTTGGTGCTTCTAAGGTAGCGGCTGACGTTTTAGTTCAAGAATACGGTCGATATTTTAATATGAACACCGCTTGTTTTCGTGGCGGCTGCCTGACAGGACCCAATCACTCGGGAGCTCAATTGCACGGCTTCCTCGCCTACTTGATGAAGTGCGCGGTGACAGGAACTCCTTACACCGTGTTTGGCTACAAAGGCAAGCAAGTCCGCGATAACATTCATAGCGCTGATTTAATTTCGGCATTTTATGAATTTTATAAAGCTCCCCGAAGTGGAGAAGTTTATAATACAGGAGGAGGCAGGTACAGCAATTGTTCGATGTTAGAAGCCATCCAGATGTGCGAGGCAATTGCGGAACGCAAATTTAATTGGACTTATGCTGAAGGGAATCGCATTGGCGATCACATTTGGTGGATTAGCGACAATTCAAAATTTGCCAGTCACTATCCAGACTGGAAAATGAAATATAATGTTAAACAAATCCTACAGGAGATTTATGAGTGTAACCGCGAGCGTTGGCTGAAAGAAGGCTCGGATGATTGAGCTGGGAGAAAAGAATGTGCTGGGAATTAGGGTAAACGATTGAATACAACGTTAAACAAATCTTGGAGGAGATTTTTTATGAGTGTAACGGCGAGGGTTGGCTTAAAGAGGTATTCCATGATTGACAAAGGAAAAAAAAATGTACTCGGCATTTTAGTTAATGCCGTTAATTATGAAGCGGCTGTTAGCAAAATTCTGGCTGCAGCCAGCGCCGGAAAACCAATGTCAGTTTCGGCTTTAGCTGTTCACGGGGTAATGACTGGAGTTCTAGACAGCACTCACCGCTATCGGCTCAATCACATAGATTTAGTATTGCCAGACGGACAGCCGGTCAGGTGGGCGTTAAATTTGCTCTACCATACGAAGTTGCCCGATAGAGTCTGCGGGCCGGATACGATGTTAAAAATCTGCGAACGTGCAGCAGAAGAAGGATTATCTATCTATTTGTACGGCTCTCAAGCTTCTGTACTGGAGGCTTTATCTCGCAATCTCTGCCAGCGTTTTCCCAAGTTAATTATTGCGGGAACTCAGCCTTCTAAATTTAGGAACGTTGTGGCCCAAGAGAAACAGGAAATTGTGCAGCAAATCCGCAACAGCGGTGCAGCAATTACTTTTGTTGGTTTGGGATGTCCGCGACAAGAAGTCTGGGTTTACGAATACCGGGACGACTTATCAATGCCGCTGATTGCTGTAGGTGCTGCTTACGATTTTCATGCGGGTAATTTGGCTAAAGCTCCTGAGTTATTATCTAAGATAGGTTTGGAATGGCTGTTTCGGATGATGAAGGAACCCAAGCGCCTCTGGAAGCGGTATGTTTTTTTGAATCCGCTTTATATGTGGCTGTTTTTCCTGCAAGCTTTCAAAATCAAACACTTCGACCCCACAGACGCCACGCCGCCTGTAGAAGAAGTATTGTATGGTTGAAATTTCCAGAGCTGTGGTGAATTGTCAGTTTTCACTAATAAACAGCCAAAAGCCAAAAGTAGAAGTAATAATTAATTATTTTGACTTTCGACTTTAAACCTGTGACGATTGGAATCTAGAATTAATGGGTTGTTTTCTGTAATTTCTGTTTTGCTTGCTTTGTAACTTACTGCCTAGGTAACAGAGGAAGTGTCAGCCTTCCTTGTTGTATCATTTGGAGGACTTGCTCTCTACAGCCAGCGCACTCGCAGCCTAAAGTTATGGTGGCGAGGTTTCCTATTTTCTCAGACTTGATTTCTGGCAGAGAGGATTGGCTTTTGTCTTGATTTATTCCTGGATTGACTTGGATTTTGTCATTGGGTTCAATGCTTCTATTTTAAGAAATTAGGCGGCTAGGATTAGCGGGATTTACCGCTAAGAGCATTAAGGCTAAAGAACTGGAACAGCTCAGCAAAGCCACTAGGTTTTTGTTCGCGATAAATTTCCACTAGACCTTCAAGATTTTAGTTTAACAGATCGATCGATTGATTTGAGGCGATCGCATAATATTTCACTTTTTATTTGAGATGGCTTGTTTGTATTGAACGTCCGCCTGCGCGGACTTTCAAGCTTGGGAAGAAGTCTAGTGTATATTAAGACTCTTGTATGTTTGTGGGAAAATTAAAAATATTCGAGCCGATCGACCGCGCGACTGTACAATTGATAGTATTGCTGATTTTGGCGCTCGGATTTTGGCTCTCCCGGGGCGATCGATCTTTACCGAAAGTGCGCGATTAAAGCTTGCAAAACAAAGAAGTAGGCGCGAGAGATACTGCTTTTATCCTGACTTTGGGCCGCCCAATGCATCGGGTTCGTCCAGAAGCAAATCTGCACGTCGAGCTGCCTTTGCCTGAAAAAATTAGTGGGTCTCGGCGGCGGCTGGTATATACTCTGATAGCGCCTCCTCAGTAGGTGAAGCGCAGCTATCCCGCAGGGAATCGCACTTATAAAATTTAATTGCAAAAAGCGCGGGAGAAACTAGGTTTTGACAAACAAGGAAATACGATCG
Source organism: Microcoleus vaginatus BM001213989 (assembly GCA_036700245.1). GTDB lineage: Bacteria > Cyanobacteriota > Cyanobacteriia > Cyanobacteriales > Microcoleaceae > Microcoleus. The sequence continues at coordinate 16,987 of JAUBOM010000066.1, read as the reverse complement.
CACCGTTTGTCAGTCAATTTAGCACGCCCCATCGAGTTTTTGTTTACAAAGGCACAGAAGCCCCAGAAAAAGCGCGGTTAATTCTTTACAAGCTGACCCGCAAACAAAAAATCATCCTCACTCCTGAGAACTTAGTAGTTAAAGATTTTAGGATTTACCCGGCTGGCGATCGCATTTTATTTTCTGCTAGCGAATGCTCGAAATACAAGCCGGGTTTGTACGAACAATCTTTGTATGCCGTAACTACAGGCAGAAGTCCCGATCCGGCTCAAAAACCAGGCACTATCCAGGAAATTTTAGGCAATCAAGACTACGAAAATCTCAAATTTGATAGGTCTCCCGACGGCAAGGATCTCGCTGTAGGGCGGGCAAAGAAAGGCAATGCAGAAGATATTGGTTTGTGGGTGCCGAGGCCGTTCATTTCCCCGATTCCCCAGGGGCTGTTGAGTCGCGCGGCCGGAGAATTTGCGTGAAGCGGATCTATCCCGCTGTTAATCGCCCCAGACAGTGCAACTTTAGCCAATCCCCAAGCAGACAACCTCGCTATTTTATCCCTGACACCAAACGTCAAACCTTTAGATTTCATACCATCTTTTCGGAGAGTTTTTAGCTTCACTCTCGGCGGCAGACAATCGGCAATGCTGAAGTACAACAGTGAGTTTACCCAATCAATATTTTTAGTAAGCAATCAGGGATTACAAAAAAAATTGATCCGCACCGCCGCAGAATTCCTGAACAGTCAGTTTTACTCATAAATCCTCAGCTTTACTACTTGTTAACCAGGTCCAAACCCGGGAAATATTTTTATGATAAACTCACTGTCGAAGCAATTGATTGGCAGACATTTGCAGTAAAACCGCTGTTAGTTTTGCCCGACCAAGTGGAGACAAAAATAAGTTTGTCGCCCGACGGGTTAGAATTGCTATTAGACCGGGTAGCTGCCAAGAAATCGGAACCAGTCACAGGAGATTTGAGAACAGATGGCTCAAGTGCGATCGCCCAGTCGAATTTGATACTATTAAGTTTGAAAAAAACATCTAAATTTAATGGCGATCCATCACCTCAACCATTGCCTTTACAAGCCCTCCGACCTCAGTGGCTACCTTAATCAAACTTGTCTCAATCATAGGCAGAAGGATTCTTAAGGCAGTTAACAGTACGCCAAAACCGGATCGGGATCATCGCATAATTGACTTTCGGTGGCTTGATTAGCCCGCATTGAGTAGGCAATAACCTGCTGCCTATGTTCTACGCCAGCTTTAAAAGTCTTCTCAAATGTGTGCTAATGAATCTTTATAATTTCTCTGTCAATTATAAAGACGATCGCAATTTTAGGGTGAATTTGGTTTAAATAAACTGCAATTATCAGTATGTGTACTAAAACACGATCCTCAAACTGCTTCGAGCTAGCAAGAACGATCGCGATTTCCGAATACGGCGAGACAAAGGCTTTAAACCATAGATTTATGACAAAGTTATTGAATTTTTACCTAAATACATAAATTGTCACATTGGAATCATATTTCTTCACCATTAACAAGGCGAACGAGAAGGAATAAAAAAAAACAAATTTTACCCCTTCTCTCTTCGCTAATGCGAAGCCTTGATGCTGAACTTTTCTTTGATAAACCGGATATAAAAATGCCTGAAAGTAGACTGAATCACCCGCGGCATACCAAAGTCGATCGGCATCAGACTTTCCGGAAACTCCCAATCCAAAACCTTGAGAGTTTCCGGCTGCAAAAGCGGAAAATCAATCGCCTCTAAATTCGAGCAAAGTCCCAATCTCATGGCCGCAGCTACAGTGGGAACCGCCGCCGGATCGGCATTAATAATTTCAACTAAAGTTCTGTCCAAAGCAAACACATCATCAGACGCGCCCAAAATTCCCAAAAACTTAGGTTCGCCGCCGCTTGGCCCGTTACCTTCGTGACCGATAATGCCATCCAAAATCGTCAAATTTGGGTTAATTGCCCGGGCAGTTTCTACTAGCATTTCACCGAATCTGGCGCTATCTTTCCCAGCTTCCATGTGCCACCAAGCCTTCATTTTACCAGGCACGCAGCCGAACAAATTTTTCACGCCCATTGTGACGGTTAATTGAACGTGAGATTTTAGTTTTGGCAAATTAATCACTACATCCGCTTCCATGGCTTCTTTGCAAAGAAGCAGATGATTGAAATCTTTGCTGACAGTTTCGTAGCGTTTTCCTTGAAACTCAACTACTGGCAAATTCAGTTCTTCCAACAGCGGCAAATAACCGTTGGCTTTGGCTACACCCATGGCGCTACCAAAAGCTGGACTATCACCTAAAAATGGTTTTCCTCCCGCTTCAATGACCATTTTAGCCACGCAGTAAACTAATTCCGGGCGGGTGACGCATTCTTTTGTAGGGCGAGAACCTGTCAGGAGATTGGGTTTGAGTAAAACCCGATCGCCCGATTTGACAAAAGCCGAGATTCCGCCCCAGGGTGCGAGCAAATTTTCTAAAGATGCTTGCAAGATGTGGCGATCGTATGAATTGGCACGAATTAAACTAACAGCAGACATACTTTTTAATTCTTTTCTAAGGGAAATGGGGAATTAGGAATTGGGGATTTTTCCGGGAACTTACGTACAACTTCTATATGTAGGGTGCGCAGTGCGCACCTTACCGCTTGTCAGCTATTACTCATCACCGATTACCAATTACCCCTTACCGATAACTAGCAACTCGGTTTAAGTATTCGTTGTCAATCTACCAACAGCAGCCCGCTGCATGGTACTAACTCGCAGCGAGTTAGAGAATACTCCTTGACCTTGCAGTTCAGGGATAGCAGGTTTAACTTCTACTTTCACCAACCGGGCAGTGCAGATAAAAACTGTTTGATCGACTAAATGAAAAGTCAACCAAGGTTGATTTAACAAATGCAGCACTTCCTCTTGAAAATCTTGTGCAGGCATCGGGATAGTAAAGGTTTCCGTGTGACCTTCCACATAATGGAATGTCACTTGAGTTGTGTTCTCTTTATCTTGAGTTAATTTGCCAAAAGAACCTGCGCGCATAAATTTTGCTCCCCAACTTTAGACTATAAAAAAATTCAGAATTAAATGTAAAAAAATTGAATTCTGAATTGTTTAACTTTAACCGGTGACAGGGCTTAAGCCGAACTCAGAAGGCAGAATGCAGAATTATATCGAGTTCAGCATTCTAGTTTCTACCTGATACCTTCGAGAGCCTAAACGTTAGCAGAAGATGTCGGCATCGCACTCATTTTCTCTAAATCTAGAACTTTTGCCAAGTCTTCTGCACTCATTAAACCCCTTTCTAGCACAATTTGCCGCAAAGATTTGCCCGTTTCTAGAGATTCTTTGGCGACGGCGGCGGCGTTGAGATAGCCGATGTGAGTATTGAGGGCGGTAACGAGGGCGAGACTGCCTTCTGCGTAAGCGAGACACCGATCGCCCTTAGCTTCTATTTTTTCGAGGCATTTGGTGCTCAGGGCGCTGATGGTATTGCCTAAAATTTCGATGCTGTGAATGAGATTGTAGGCGATCAGGGGCATCATCACGTTCAATTCTAATTGTCCCGCTTGGGCGGCAAGGGCGATCGCGCTATCGTAACCCATAACTTGAAAACAAACCATCGATGTCATTTCTGCCATCACAGGGTTGTATTTTCCCGGCATAATTGACGAACCGGGTTGCACAGGAGGCAGTTGAATTTCTTTCAAACCCGTTTTCGGCCCTGAGTCCATCAAACGCAAGTCGTGGGACATTTTAACGCAATCCTGAGCGAGATTTCGCAGTGCACCGGAGACATTTACAAACGGTGCCATACTCTGCATAGCTGCCATTAAATGCTTGGCTGGTTTCAGGGGTTGATCGATTAATTCTGAGAGAATTTCAGCAACTTTTTGACAGTATTCAGGGTGAGTATTTAAGCCTGTTCCTGCCGCACTTCCCCCCAATCCCAGGGATGTCAAATCATCGGATGCCCGGTCAATTCTCAAGGTATGTTCTCTGATAATTTGCGCCCAAGCGCCGAAGGTATCGCCGAGTCGAACCGGTACGGCATCTTGCATATGAGTGCGGCCGGATTTTACAATATCTTTGAATTCTTCGGCTTTGTTTTCTAGGGCGACTACGGCATCCGCCAAAGCCGGAAAAAGAGTTTTTTCTAAGGCCAACAATCCGCCGATCCGAATCGCCGTCGGAATCACATCATTTGTCGATTGACCGTAGTTTACATGATCGTTAGGACTAACGCGCTTGTAGTTGCCTTTTTCATCGCCCATAATTTCCAAAGCGCGATTTGAAAGAACTTCATTAACGTTCATGTGGTGAGAAGTTCCGGCGCCGGCTTGGTAGACATCAACTACAAATTGATCGCGCAATTTGCCAGCTAGGATTTCATCTGCTGCTTGGACAATTGCTTGACTGATGTCTTGGGGAATGCAGCCGAGTTCGCCATTGGCGATCGCCGTTGCTTTTTTAATTAAAACACAAGCATCAACGTATGTTGATAAAGGCTTAATGCCGCTAATCGGGAAATTTTCGATAGCGCGCAGGGTTTGGATGCCGTAGTAGACATTAGATGGGATTTGTTTGTCTCCCATCGAGTCGCTTTCAGTGCGGTAGGTTGCGGTTGGCTTTTGAGTCATATCGTCTGGTTTGTGATAATTAGCAATTGTGCAAACAGAACTTACGCACAGTTGGTCAGACACCGGGTTTCTTGTCGGGGAATCTGTTTGAAAGCGTAGTTTTTTGTCAAGAAACCCGGTGTCTGAAGGTTTTTGTGCGTCCTGGACTGGCAATTTTTTTGGTAACACGGCTGACGGGCGATCTTACTTTTCCGCGCGCGCCGGCAACTTTACAGTAATGCGTAAGTCCCGATCGTACAAAATTATCCCACATCTTAGGCTTCAATCTAAAATCTCAAATCTCAAATCGATGGACAGTTTGCAAAAGCTAAAATTAGTCGCTGGGCAAGGGCGATCGCACGCACACAAGGCGAGTCAGCTATAATCATACGAGTAAATCCATTTCACTCATAGTGTTAAACTCCCACGAACAAACCAGCAAAAACTTTCAAACACCCGCTAAATTTTTTGATAATCGGCTTAAGTGCCTCTGCGATTTTTCCGGCTTCAGTAAAGGCTATATCCAGCATTGTTCCCACCGCAGCCATCCCGGAAATACCGACGATTTTAATGGCTCACTGAACAGGGCTACATTTATACTATTGAGGTTCAAGGCGATGGTTAGTCAGCGATCGATAAATTCTTGGTAAAACTGCTCATGCAAACCTAAGAAATTATCCATCCCCTCCTTTGTCAGATACCCGCTCTTCTTACCAGTGTGCGGGTTTTCTACGTAGCTATAAATTACTTTTGAAACATTAGGATTCTCACGCCAACTAATGTTGAACGCTGCATACTTTGGGAAAAAGGTCATTTCTGCATAAGCATCAATGTGGTCATGTATCCACCATGCCAGTGCTGTCCAATCTTGAGTGCGTTCATAGTAAGGGATGAATGATGTAACAATAATACATACTGTTGCTCCCATATACCCCTCTGAATCTTTTACGTCCCAGATATGTTCTGCATAGTTGGCCTCATTACTGGCACAGTTGTACTGATTTTTATTCTCTGCTCCTTTGGCGTTCACCACACAAGAACGATAGGCTGAGCGGATACTAATCCGACCAAGCGCATCTTGAATTGGTTCAAGCACCCTCTCACACAAATTCTTTCCTGCTTCGATCGCCAAGTCAGGATCGCTAGGAATGTTAGGGATACCTTCAATTTGAGAGATTTCTGAATAAAGAAACTCACGCATGAAAAAACTCTTAGAGAGTTGAACCCGTCCTAGCTCTTCCAAAGCTTTAACAGTTTGTGGTTTTCTCATAGATTGAACTCCAGCAATTAGAGGTGAATAGCTTAATCTTAAACATTGGCAGATAATTTAGAAGCATGGTTTCAGCCAAAAGCGAAGCCAGCTAACTGATAATTCTACCGCATCTGCGGTACAATACATGATAAAGTATAAAAATATTGTTATGCAGTATATCCGTAAAAAACCTGGTTTCTGCGTCCAGGAGTATCAATATGAAATTAAATCTAAAAAGCAACAAGTGCAGAATATCTGGCAACCATCCGAATTATACCTCCTAACATCCTGCTACACTATTAATAACCGCATCCTCACGCACATTTATGTTCGCAAAAGCAATCCTCGCTATCGCTCCCTACATCTCCGGAGTCCTGTCACCCATCGCCAGAGATATCGGTCACAAACTAGGAGAAGCCTTCGGTCATAACTCTCAAAATTACCGAGATATCCTGATTCCCTATCCCAATAATTCATCTGATTCGACTGAGATAGAGCAAGCAAAACAGCGTTATTCCCAGGAAATGCTGGAATACGCGAAGGCGAAAGATACCAGAGACCGGGAATTGTTAAAGCTAACAGTAGCACAAACGGCGCGTCGCCTTGAGTTGCAGGAACAGGAACAGCAAGACAGACTGAAGCTGGCAGCCTTGCAGCGGGATTTGATGCGGGAATTGCAAGCAAAGGATATTCAGGTCAAGCTGGCTGAAATTCAAACAATTTGGGATAAAGATACTTGGTTTTCTAAGTTGAATCGAGAGGAAACTAAGCAGATTTTACTTCAGCAGCAACATCGCCTCTTAATCTTACTGTCACCGCCCAAAATTAGCAAGCGATGCCCGGAAACCTTTTGTGAAGATTTGCCAATAGAGATGAGAAGTGTCGGAGATTTTCTCAGACAGCATTATCCTCAACAAGATGTCTTACGCCCAGTTAAGTTTTATAGCGACTATTTCACTGAGTCTATTGGTGATATTGATGTGGAACGCTTGCAGCGAATTTTATCTCCGGTTCCGACTACAATTTTATATAGCGATATCAGCGATTATGCAGTAACTTTTCGCGTCGGCTTTTGGGGATTTATCAATAACCAGGAAGTGTCCCTCTTTTCTACCAAAGTTTTTGAGTGGGAAGAGGCAAAAGATGCACTTTTAGCATCTGGAGTAAGTGAGAAAAAAGCCCTCCGCATGATTCGGCAGTTGATTGTGGCAATTCACAAGTTTTTGGCGGGATTTTTAGCGGATTTGTATTATCTCAATATTGACCCTGGCTATGAACCTTTGTTATTTAATTTAAAGGATGAATTGGCTGAATATGGATTAGCAGAAGAGTGGATAAAACCTTATTTTGATATTCTTCATGATATTCAGCGACGACAGCGAGAACAGTATGAACAGGAGTTGAAAAAGCTGATTGAGCAAGTAGAAGCGGAACGTCAATCTCAAGAGGCTGTCAAATTTGAAGCAAAACGCCAACAACAAATAGAAGAAACTGCCAAAGCTGAAGCCCAACGCCAACAACAACAAATAGAAGAAAAAATTATTAGAAAATCTCACTCCTTCAAATGTGTAAAAACTCTTCATAGCGTAGGTAATTCATCTGTTGATTGCGTAGTTATTACTCCAGATGGCCAGACTTTGGCTACTAACAGCAGTGGAAATTCCAGCAAACTTTGGAATCTCCATAAAGGAGAGCTGCTTCGTACTTTCTCAGGGCATTCAGGTGCGGTTTATTGCGTTGCCATTAACCCTAATGGAACAATTTTAGCTAGTGGAAGTTCTGACAAACAAATTAAGCTCTGGAATCTGGAAACTGGACAAGAATTTAGAACTCTAAAGGGTCATTCAGGTATAATTCGGTCTCTTGCTTTTAGTCCAGGGGGAGAAACTCTTGCTAGTGGCAGTCAAGACAATAGTATCAAACTGTGGAATCTGAAAAACGGGGAGGAAATTCGCACTCTCACTGGGCATTCATTCTGGGTTTATTCTGTCGCTATCAGCCCGGATGGGCAAACTCTTGCTAGTGGCAGCTATGACAAAACTATCAAAGTGTGGAATCTGAAAAATGGAGAGAAAACTCGTACTTTAACTGGGCATTTATACTCGGTTTATTCTGTCGCCATCAGCCCAGATGGACAAATTATTGCTAGTGGCAGTTATGACAATACTATCACGCTTTGGAATCTGAAAACCGGACAGCACACTCGCACTTTAACTGGGCATTCAGGCTCGGTTAATTCTGTCGCAATCAGCCCGAATGGACAAATTATTGTTAGTGGTAGCGGAGACAATACAATCAAGCTTTGGAATCTGAAAAACTGGCAGGAAATTCGCACCCTCACTGGGCATTCAGACAAGGTAAATTCTGTCAGCTTTAGCCCGGATGGAAACACTCTGGTTAGTGGCAGTTATGATGGAAGTATTAAGATTTGGCGGTGTGATGAGTGAACTACTAACAAGGAAAAATGAAAATTATGCTCTGCGCGATTTGCAAGTATGGCTCTACAAAACTTGACTGCGTGAGAAATAAACCGAGAAACGCTTAGGGAAGGTAATTCAAATGTCAGAAACAGTTAATTTTGAGCAAGCAGTCTTAGAGAATCTGCGACAGTTGCCAAGGGAGAAACAACAAGAAGTGCTCGACTTTGCACAATTTCTCGTGCAAAAAGCGGATCAGAAAAAGCAGTTACCCAGCGAAAGTTCTGAGTCTAACACTTCGTCAACAACCGCACCTAGTCTCAAGCTATCACTTAGAGAAATTGCTAGCCTACCAATAGCAGAACGCCATAAAATACTAGCACCGTATATCGCTGCTACAGCCGAAGATTTTTTGACATATCCTGAATTAACCGAGTTTTCGGTACTCGATGGCGAAGACTGGGAGACTGAGTATGACTGCTAACCCAAAACGAGGAGAGGTTTGGCTGGTACAACTCGATCCAACCCGAGGACAAGAAATTCAGAAAACACGTCCTGCGGTTGTGATTAGTTCGGAAATGTTTAGTTCTATCCCTATGCGGATTATAATTCCTGTGACTACATGGCAACCTAAATTTCAAAATCGCCCTTTCATGATTCTCATTCAGCGAACTGAAGAAAACTGTTTAGACGCAGACTCAGCAGGCAATGTTTTGCAAGTTCGGAGTGTAACTACTGAGCGATTTGTCAGATGTATCGGAAAAGTTTCTGAAACGGTTGTGCAAGAATTAGTAATAGGCTTAATTATCTGTGTCGATTATCGTCCCTAAAATCAGGAATGTCGATCGCCCTCAACTCCCCAACTCCCCTCAACTCCCCCCTCCCATCCCCCAACAGCCCAACAATACTTAATAAAAACTTTATAAAACTTACCATGTTCGCATAGATTAGAGTTATCCTAGAAAATCCAGCAATCCTGCAAAGCGTCAACCTTCTCATCACTTATCCAGTGGTTCGATGACTCAAACCCAAAGCACCAAAACCGCTACCGCACCAGCAATTTATTCCTTGACAATTGCTCCCGCCTGTGTATTGCGGGGTCGATCGGCGATCGCACAAGCCGGAGATGCGATCGCCCGTTTCGGAAAGCGGCCGCTAATCGTCGGCGGCAGCAACTCCCTCGCCGCCGCCCAACCCTACCTGCAACCAATCCTCGAACAGCAGCAGTTACAATCCGCCGAAACATCATACGGCAAGGATTGCAGCGAAACCAGCCTCGAAACCCTCCGCGAAGCAGCCCAAACCCATCAAGCCGACTTCATCATCGGTGTAGGCGGCGGCAAAGCCTTAGACGCAGCAAAACTCGTCGCCCATCAGTGCAAAATCCCGATCGTCACCATACCCACATCAGCAGCCACCTGTGCCGCTTGGACAGCCCTTTCTAACATTTATTCAGAACAAGGTGCATTCCAATACGATGTCACATTAGCCAGATGTCCAGACTTATTAATACTCGACTACGGTTTGATTCAAACCGCACCGCAGCGGACATTAGTAGCAGGAATTGGAGATGCGATCGCCAAATGGTACGAAGCATCAGTCAGCAGCGGACACTCCGAACAAACCCTGATAATTTCCGCCGTCCAACAAGCTAGAATACTACGCGATATTTTATTCCAAAAATCAGCCACCGCCCTCAAAGAACCCGGTAGCGAAACCTGGCAAGAAGTCACAGATGCCACCGTATTGCTAGCAGGAGTAATCGGCGGAATTGGCGGTGCCCAATGCCGCACCGTCGCCGCCCACGCCGTCCACAACGGCCTAACTCATTTATTAGCAAGTCACGGCACATTGCACGGCGAAAAAGTTGCCTACGGCATTTTAGTACAACTGCGACTAGAAGAAATGCTGCAAAACAATCAACTCGCCGCCACCGCCAGACAGCAACTGCTAAAATTCTACGCCGAAATTGGATTGCCCCAAACTTTAGACAACCTGGGACTCGGAGACATTACCATCACAGAATTGCAGCGCGCCGCCGACATAGCCTGCAATCCTAATTCAGACATCCACAGACTGCCTTTTAAAGTCGTTCCCCAACAATTAATGGCAGCGATGGTTTCTACCACCGCACCTGTGGGAGAATTAAAGATTAAGAATTAAAACAGTTTGTAGTAAGGACTTTAGTCCTGAAAAGGCTGTGCTAGCAAGGACTGAAGTCCTTACTACAAACTAGGAAAACTGACAACTGACAAAAAATAAATGACCTTGGATTGGATTACCCCTGCTGACAGGTTGCAAAAACTACCGCCCTACGTATTTGCCCGTCTCGACGAACTCAAAGCCCGCGCCCGCGAACAAGGACTCGATTTAATAGACTTAGGAATGGGTAACCCTGACGGTGCCACTCCTCAACCAGTAGTAGAAGCCGCCGTCGCAGCCATCCAAAATCCTGCAAATCACGGCTATCCACCCTTTGAAGGAACTGGCAGTTTTCGCCGTACCATTACTAAATGGTACAGCCGCCGCTACAACGTTGAACTCGATCCAGAAAGCGAAGCATTGCCTCTGTTGGGTTCTAAAGAAGGTTTAGCACATTTTGCGATCGCCTATATCAATCCCGGCGACTTAGTATTAGTACCGAGTCCCGCTTATCCCGTATTATTTCGCGGTCCAATCATTGCCGGTGCAAAAGTTCACAACATCATCCTCAAACCAGAAAACAACTGGGTAATTGACTTAGCCGACATTCCCGACAGCGTAGCCGAACAAGCCAAAATACTCTACTTTAATTATCCCAGTAATCCGACTGGAGCAACTGCACCCCGCGAATTTTACAAAGATATTGTTGCTTTCGCACACAAACATCAAATCTTGCTGGTTCACGACTTGTGTTATGCCGAATTAGCATTTGACGGGTATCAACCGACAAGTTTATTAGAAATTCCCGGCGGTAAAGAAATCGGCGTCGAATTTCACACCATGTCAAAAACCTACAATATGGCCGGCTGGCGCGTCGGTTTTGTAGTAGGAAATAGCAAGATTATTCAAGGTTTGCGCACCTTAAAAACCAACCTAGATTACGGTATATTTTCCGCATTGCAAGCAGCAGCAGAAACTGCACTGCAATTGCCCGACAGTTACTTGCACGAAGTGCAGAATCGTTACAGCACTCGCCGGGATTTTATGGTTGAAGGATTGGCAGAATTAGGGTGGAATATTCCCAAGCCTCTTGCTGCAATGTATCTTTGGGTTCCCTGCACTCCGGGCATGAGTTCTACTGATTTTGCGCTCAATGTTTTGCAGCAAACGGGTGTTGTGGTGACTCCTGGCAATGCTTTTGGGCCGGGCGGCGAAGGATATGTGAGAGTTAGTTTAATTGCAGATTGCGATCGACTGGGAGAAGCCCTGCGGCGCTTAAAACAAGCAAACATTCGCTATCAATAGTCATTAGTCAATAGTCATTAGTCAATAGTCATTAGTCATTAGTCATTAGTCATTAGTTAGCAGCTAATACCCAATCCGTGTTAAATACTCCCTTTATTCTTTAGTCGGCTTGGAGTGGAGGAAAGCTTGTGTAGACGCGATTTCAAGCTTCGACTTCATAAAGGGGATGACAAATCCGGATTTAGTATAATAACTAATAACTATTTAATCTAGATTGAGGACAAATAAAATCAGCTAATAAGGGTAAGGTGCTAAAGCCAGGGGGCTCCCGCTCCTTCTTCGGTGATATTCGGCGCACCATACAAATAGTGGTAAGTTGCGCCGAATCTCACCCTACAAATGACTGATAACTATAACTTTTTAATTTGCTCAATCACCCAATCAAAAGTTTGTACAACTTGCTTGAGGGCAGATTCGTCTTGCAAAGTAAACAAAGGCAGACTCGGCGACCTCCTCTCGCCCGGTTCTGTAGGTAGTGACAGACCGATAGAAGTCAGCTTACTTCTCAATTCCAGCCAATGGTGTTCCGCATTAAACGGCGGCCTGGAACCGTAATTATCAGCAGAAATCTCCATTCGGCCAGCAATATCTACAGTGAATAACTGATAGGGTTTTCTTCCCTTTTGAGGCAATTGAGCGACGAAACCGCCGTAAGTGTCCCCCGTTCCCCAGTGGATTTGAACTTCGGGTTCTTGACTTTTCGCCCAAAGGTAAATTGCTCTTGCCATTTGCGCCTCATCCGCGCCCCGTCTAGCTTTGATTTCCGCAAAAAATGAAGCTTCATCCCAGCGCCTTCTTTCGCGTGTTGCGCTAGATTTTTTCTGCTGTGCTTCGGCTGTCTGACCGATCACTCTCGGAACCAGCGTTTTCAAACCGTCTTGACTTACATACTGTTTAATTTCCAGGGCCAACACTTCAACCGGGTCCATTTGTTCGTTGAGAAATTCCACAACTCGGCGCATTTCAGCGGAAATCTCGTCAGCTACAAACACTAAGCGAACTTTACCGGCTTGCAAATTAGTTTTAACCTTCTGCCAAAATCTCTCTTCATTAGCATCTGCACCGAGAAACTCTTCAAAAATCTGTTCGGGATCGCGACCCCGATCGCGACAATTAGCTTCAAACAGAGCAATAATTGAATCGACCGGCCAGTAAACCAACGCATTAGCAGCATAGTCGATCGACTGACCCAAAACTTTTTGCCGCAGTTCGGCATTAGGAGTTCGCCTGACATCCACCAAAGTAGGAACGGCATTTTGGTCGAGAAACAAATGATCCAGAGACCACTGCACTGCTGTTTCCTCATCGCTGGGTGCAGGTTCCCGCGAAATTAACAGCCACCTCCGCGCCGTCGCCCGATCGATTTCGTCTCCCGCGATCAAATTGGGATAAGTTACTAGCAAGTCTTGTAACTGGTCTTCCGAGTCGTAGGGCTGTTCCATCATTTCTACCAGCCTGTCGTCGTCCTGAATCAGATAAATACCTCCAGCCATGCAAGCCCACCTACTCAATTTTAGATTTTAGATTTTAGATTTTAGATTTTAGATTTCAGGCTTAGTTATTAGTCTTCAGTCTTCAGTCTGCAGCCCATGACTTCTGAAGGCGGAAGGCATTGGTCAGACTTCAATAAAAATTTTGAATTCAATAATTTTTATTGTTTGTTAATTCAACAAAAAATCCGTTCTGACCAGTGACTGATGACTAATGACTAATGACTAATACAACCAGTAAATACTCGCTGTGCCGGCCCGGTCATGTAAATCCGCCCAGAAACTTCTGCCCATTCGATTTCCAAAATGCCGCCGGGGAGTTCAACCGCAGTTGCCCGATCGCACTTCCCTACCAACACCCCAGCTACCACAGCAGCACAAGCACCAGTCCCACAAGCTAGAGTAACACCCGCGCCTCTTTCCCACACCCGCATTTTTACATAGTCCGAACGTATCACTTGAATAAATTCCGTATTTGTACGCTGTGGGAAGGCCGGGTTGTGCTCGAATTGAGGCCCGACAGTTTCTAAAGCAACAGCCGAAACATCCTCTACAAAAGTAATGCAGTGAGGATTGCCCATGCTGACGCAGGTAACAGACCAAGATTTACCCGCTACTTCGATCGGCACATCAATAACTTTGGCATCCGGTGCCGCCAAAGTTGTCGGGATTTCCGCAGCCAGCAGCCGGGGAACTCCCATATCCACCTTAACCTGACCGTCCGATCGCAATTCGGTGATAATAACGCCCGCACCAGTGTCAATCCGGTACTCAGTCTTAGATTCACTCCCCCCCGAAGCTTGGGAGGGTTGGGGGGCGTGAATTCCCGACGATTCCAAATCGGCGATAAACTTAGCCAAACAGCGAATCCCGTTGCCGCACATTTCCGGTTCCGAACCGTCGGAGTTAAAAATCCGCATCGTGTACTCAGTGTCGTTTTGCCCTGGAAGAGCAAATATCACGCCGTCTGCGCCAATCCCGAAATGTCGATCGCACAAATCCACAGCTTGTTCTGGCGTGAGCACCGGTTCTGACGAGTGCCGATTGTCAATCAGAATAAAATCATTTCCCAGTCCGTGATACTTCGCAAACTCGATCTGCATAAAAACAAACCTCTTTTGGTTAAAACTGATTAGTTGATAGACTTCATAAAGTCCTTAGTCATTTGCCAGTTGCGTCCCGCCCGGATGTCCTTAGTCCTGGGTCCTCACTCCTCAATCCTCAGTTTGCCACCAAAGACTAATGACTAATGACTAATGACTAATGACTAATGACCAAATTACCCATTTCCCACTATGTCAGAATTTGAGACCGGATTGCCCAGCGTTCGCTTAATACAAAGCTACATCAAAGACAAAGAACAGGTAGAGATTAAACTCCTTACCGGCGACTTGCTAGCGGGCAGAATTTTTTGGCAGGATCATAGCTGCATTTGCCTCCTCGATCCGTCAGACCAACAAATTCTGATCTCGCGCCCAGCAATTGCTTATCTCAAAGCCAACGGCTGAGAATGGGACATGGGGCATGGGGCATGGGGCATGGGGCATGGGGCATGGGGCATGGGGCATTGAGAATAGTTTCTTTTTCTGCCCACTGCCCACTGCCCACTGCCCACTGCCCGCGGACTAATCGCTAAACAGCTTTTCGCTGACTTGGGCGGTGACAAAAGGCAGCTTTAAAGCAGGTTGCGGCACCGGCGGTGAGGCAGTCCGGTGCATCAAGCCGAGCTCGTAGAAGCCGCCGCACAGCAGCAAACGATCGCCTTCGTGCAGATTGGTAGTTCCGTCCGGCCAGCGAGTAAATTTCCCTTCCCGGCGGATCGCCCGCACCTGCACCCCGTACTGGCCCAGCACATCTACCTCTGATAGTTTTTTGCCCGCCCAAGGGCTGTTTGCTGGCAGCCTCAGCCACTGGCAAGAACTGTCGCCCTGCGGCACTGCAACTTCCCCCTTCGCCAGCAACTCAAAACTGATGAGTTCTTCCGGTTCTCCCACTACAAAAAGTCGATCGCCCGACTGCAAAGCTGTCTTGCCGTTGGGATAATCAATTTCCTCGCCATTTTCGCGGACGATCGCCATCACGCTAACCCCTGTCAACTGCCGCAAGTTAGTTTCTTCCAGAGTCATGCTGGCGATGGGAGAACCTGACGGCAAGTTGTACCACTCGCTGTTCATATCTCGAACCGCCACTTTCAAATCCCGCGAAACCGCCAAAGGTTCGCGCGCTGGCCGCAATTCCAGATAGCGGCTGCTGCGAATTTGCTGTACATCCCGCGCGATCGTCATTGCGGAGAGCCCCATGCCAGCCAGCAAGTGGGAAGACAGTTCTAAACTGGCCTCAAACTCCGGCTGCACCACTTCCCAGGCCCCGAGTTGGTAAAGCAGTTCGATGTCTTTATCTTGGTTTGCCTGCACCACAATATCTAAATCCGGGACTAATTCTAAAGCCCGCTTCAGACACAAGCGAGTGCTCATAGGATCGGGAAGGGCGATCGCCATCGCTTTTGCCCGTTCCACCTGGGCGGCTTCCAATACGTGCAAGCTGGCAGCATTCCCGTAAATGTAAGGAATTCCTTGCACTCTGCAGTCTTGAATACTACTTTCTGACTCGTCGATCACCACAACTGAACAGTTGCGGCTTTGCAGCATTTTGACTAAAATTCTGCCGACTCGCCCGTAGCCGCAAACCACAACATGATTTTGTTCCGGCAAAGTTTCAGCTATTGCCACAGGTTGAGATGTTTCGTCAAAATAGCGCTGCAAAGGCCCAAAATTTTCCGCCCACTTCAATAACTGCGGCACGCTTCTCAATACAAAGGGAGTCAGCACGAGGGTGACTGCCGTTGTTCCTAAAATTAACAGGTAAACGTTCCGCGAAACCAGCCCCATAACTTGGCCGGCACTAGCGAGTACAAAGGAGAATTCTCCTATTTGAGCTAAGCCCAAACCTGCGATTAATGCTGTTTTTAGCGGATAGCCAAATAGTCGGACGATCGGCGTTATAATCAAGAATTTGCCGACAAATACTAGAAATACCAGTCCCAGAATTACTTCTAGATGGTTCCAGAGAAACATCGGGTCAATTAACATCCCGATGGTGACAAAAAATAATGATGCAAAAATATCTCGCAATGGCTCGACATAGGTTAGAGTTTGGTCGGCATATTCCACCTCCGAAATCATTAAACCCGCCACAAATGCGCCCATTTCGATCGAAAAACCCAAATATTCTGTCAGTAGCGCAATCCCTAAAGCCAAAACCACAACTCCCAGCAAAAACAGTTCCCGGCTTTCTGTTTGCGCGAGGTAGCGCAGCAACTGCGGTACGATCCAAATGCCCGCGACTACAGCACCGACAGCAAATAACCCAATCCGCAGCAGGGCCCACGCTACCGTAAAGCCGATCGCTTCTGCTGGCTGATTGAGTGCCGGCAAAACTGCTAGCATTAGCCCCAAAGCCAAATCTTGAACTACTAATATTCCCAGCATGACTTGACCGTGGGAAGTACCGCCTTCATTGCGCTCCATCAAGCATTTCAGTACGACTGCTGTCGAGGAAAGCGACAGAATCGCTCCTAAAAACACGCCTTGAGCGGGCGATTCTACCCAGCCTACAGCCAAGGAAATTGCAGTAGTAAAGACGATCGTCAGCACAATTTGCAAGCCCCCCCCGCCCAAACTAATGGCTTTAACTTTCTGGAGTTCGGCGAAAGAAAATTCTACTCCCAAGGCAAATAACAGAAAGGCAACCCCGAATTCA
>JAUBOM010000065.1:0-41925 GCA_036700245.1 Microcoleus vaginatus BM001213989 | reverse complement strand
GTCAACCGTCAACCGTCAACCGTCAACATCATTCCGGTGTAACCGGAAATGATATCAACCCTTAATTAACTCCACTCCGTCGCGCCCGTCGAGTTCTTGAACGTAAACCTTAACTTGTTCTTCCTTTGCAGTCGGCAACTTTTTACCCGTAAAATCCGGCTGAATCGGTACTTCTCGGTGGCCGCGATCTACTAATACCGCCAACCAAATTTTCTCCGGCCGCCCGTAATCGTTTACCGCATTTAAAGCCGCTCGAATCGTTCTGCCTTTATATATAACGTCATCTACCAACACCACGGTTTTGCCCGTCAAATCGAAAGGAATTTCTGTTTTAGCCGGTGTCCGCATCGCAACTCGATCCAAGTCATCTCGGTAAAACGTAATATCCAAAGCCCCCACGCATACTTTGACTTGTTCGAGGACTCCAATTTGATCGGCCAAAATTTGAGCTAAAGGCACTCCTCTACTATGAATCCCCAACAGCACTAACTCCGAGGGGTGCCCTGATTTTTCGACAATCTGGGAAGCGACGCGGGTAAGAGTGCGCCTCACTTCATCCGGCGATAAAATTTCGATAATTTTAGTCATTGCTTGCTGCGAGCTAATTGTTGGCTGTTGGCGGATAGAACAATTTTTGATTTTTGATTTTTGATTGACTTGATAGATAAATCTGGGGGTTTGAACTCAGGTCAAAACTTTTTTTTGCTTCTGTCGGTGGCTGATATCTGTCGAATGCTGGACTTACCCTGAACGGATGAAAAGCAGATACGGAGATTGCAATGCGGCAGAGCGCGAACAATCACAGAAATACGTTATTTATGCCTCCTGGACGGTTCGCGTGAGGCGATCGGTTAGCGGCTCAAACATAATAAGGTATAAAAAAGCAATGATAGTCCCAACCAAATCAGAAAGCAATACCGAGTTAATTGCAATGCTTGGCAAATTTGCTGGGCTGCGATGGGGTGAATCGGCTCGCCTAACAGCGGTTTGTGTTTGAGAACTCCACGATAGGAATTTGTACCTCCTAGTTGCACTCCCAAGATGGCGGCGTAGGCGCACTCGCTCCAACCGGAATTGGGACTGGCATCTTTAACAGCATCTCTCTGACAAATCTGCCAAATGTAAATCGGTTTGCCAGATATAAGCGCTAAAGTAATCACTGTTAGCCGACAAGGAATCCACGTCAGCACGTCTTCGAGTTTGGCGCTAAACCATCCTAAATCAGTGTATGGCGCTTCTTTATAGCCGACTGTAGAATCTAATGTGCTGGCCGCTTTGTAAGCCATCGCCAAGGGGACGATCGCACTCGCCCACATCGAGTTAGGATCGATCGGGCGATCGGTAACACTTAATAATAGAGGCGGCAGAGCGAACCCAACTAACGCATAAAATAGCGGTGCTGTCACACCATCGACTGCATTCTCTGTTATAGTTTCTAACAATGCTCGCAGAATTTCTGGCGAGGATAAGTTTTCGGTATCCCGACCGACGTAAAGGCTCAACCGTTCTCGCGCCTTGACTACATCTCCAACATTTAAAGGTGCTAGCACGTCTACCGCAGCCGCCCTCAAACTGCGACCGGCAAAACAGCTTGCCAGCAAAATCGTCTGTAGGGCCATACCTAAAAGAGGATGCAGCCAACTAGCAGCTTGGATGAGCGACCAACTGACAGTATAACTGCCTAGAATCAGCCCGATCGCTAGTATTGTACCAGCACATCGTAGCAGCAGTTTGTGCCGGTAGCCAGCGGGACGATCGCCAGCAGGAGGCATTTTCCCTGCGGGATTATTCCATATATTAAAGACAAGTCGAGTATAGCGGTCGATCGCCCAACCCATCGCCTGCACTGGATGCGGCCAACCCCAAGGATCGCCGATCGAATAATCTAATACCGCAGCTAAAATCAAAACAGGAAATTCATCCGGCATCATTATATATTGTGTCAAACTTCATAGTCCGTCAATCGATTTCAGATTTTAGATTTTAGATTTTAGATTTTAGAATTGAAGAAAGCGACCCCACCAATCGATCCGGGGGCTTGCTCGCGGGAGCGAGGAGCTTTTTTCTCGCTCCGTCCTGAGTCTGCGAAGGAATGAATCCGGGGGCCCGAACCATCTTCCTTGATTGTCAGAGCAGGAGCGCTCGCAATGGTAGTGCAGGTTTTAACTACTCCTACCCTTGCGGACGCAAGATTTTTGAGCTGCAATTTTAACTGCTGAGATTACTTTCGTCGCGGAGCAAGTGTACGTTCTGCTCCCAATTAACACCGTCAAAGGGTAGGATCTGAAAGTGTTGGATGGCATCTGAGTCAAGACAGCGGATGTTGACATCGAAATGCTCGGGATGCGATCGGGGGCGATAGAACGAGTGAATGCCGCAAATTCGGCAGAAAGTATGTTGAGCAGTTCCTGTATTAAATGTATAGGTTGTCAAAACATCTTCGCCACTGAGCAAGGTAAAACGTTCCGGCGGCACAATGAGGTGCAAAAACCCTTTCTTTTTACAGATTGAGCAGTTGCAATCAGATGCTTCGTGTTTGTCAACGGCGACAAGGAAGCGGACAGCACCGCAGTGACAGCCGCCAAAGTAGGTAACAAGTGTTGCGTCCATATGTGCTTGCTGCCGATCGAATGAATGAACTTACCATTTAAATGATAAAGCTAGTTTCTTCCCCTAGAGCCGCTTGCCAACTGCGGACATCATAGTATAAGTCTTCGAGGGAAATACTGTACAGCGCTTCGGCAAGTTTTTTGTGCAATCGGTTCCACAAACTGAATGTTACCCAGTCCTCTGCTTGCGTCGCGTCGGGAAAATGTCGAGGTAAAGGTTGAATAGTTTCACCTACAGCCTCTAAGATTTGTCCTAAAGAGATTTGAGCGGGCTGGCGGGCCAATTGATATCCTCCTTGGGAGCCGCGAACAGATTGGACTAAACCGGCTCGTCGCATTTCAATCAGCAATTTTTCGAGATACGGAGCCGGTAACTCCTGTCGCTTCGCTATCGATTTCACCGATGTCGGGCCAAAGCGAGGTTGCAAACTTAGATCCAGTAGTGCTTTGACACTGTAGTGTCCGCGTGTGGTTAACTTCATGGGATTTTAAGAGCGGGGCAAATATTCAGCTAGCTGATAGCTGATAGCTTATGCTACCGAGTTTAGAGATTGCTCGCCGAAGCTGCAGCTACTCCTCAAGAAAGACTGCACGTTGTTAAAAATATTTAGATAATAGTGGTTAACAATTGAGCCGATCGGTGTAATATGGTTTTACGACCAGCTATAAAGCTAAAGTTTCTTGGCCTGCACCAAAAACCAACCGAGAAAAAATCCGTACACCAGTTGAATATTTCAGGACTCAGTAAATGGCTAAAAAGAAAAATATCGAACCCCTTGAAGGCGAAGGTCTGATCAAAAAGGTCAAAGACCTAGAGAACCTTACCAAGGAAGAAAAAGCTAGAGCCTGTGGCTACTACACCGTTACCAAGAACGGCGTAGAACGGGTCAACATGATGAAATTCCTGAATGCGCTGATTGATGCAGAAGGCATTCAGCTAGACGGGAAGCAAAACGGCAACGGACGCGGCGGACGCTCAGCCAGCTATCGGATTAGCGTTCAATCTAACGGCAACTTACTGATTGGAGCCGCATACACCAAACAAATGGAACTCCAGCCGGGAGATGAATTTGAAATCTCTCTGGGACGCAAGCACATTCACCTGCGCCAAATCGATCGAGAAGAAGAAGAATCCTAGGCCTTTACGACTTGCTTTGACTTCTTGCTTGAACAGGTTGGTTTGACTTCAAGCATTGACGGAAAGCACAGAGTTGGCTCTTTCATCTTTTTGTGAGCCTAAAACAGTATGGCTTCTATAGATGGCAATGGCTCGATAAAAGCCACTGCCACCGCTTTATATTTTCCGAGAATACCTATCCTAGCCCCTCGCTATATCCGTTTGGAGAAGCGGGGGATTTTCCGCGTAGGTGTTGAACAGAAATTCGGGAAGGGATTGTTTAGCGGATTTAAGGGATGTAACGCATGGATGTTCGGCAAGGGATGGTATAGCGGATTTAACGGCTGGATGTTGAGTTTCTATGGTCGAGGTTCCAGGCAAGAAGCAGCTTAGGTTGAGCTACAAAACCGAACAAAGCAAGAAAATGGCGGAGGTATTCTGGGCCCTGAGTGCGTAATACCACTTTAAAAAAAAGAATGCAACTGTCGGCAAACTCCAAAGCACGAGCTTCCTCATTCATCCCCCAATTATTTAATCTTTAATCTTGAATCTTTAATCTTTAATCTAAAATTGTATAAGTCTTGTGCTTGCTCCTGATTTGTGTGTGTGTGGGACGTATTTTGACGGGAAGCCAACAGTCTCGATCGCCCGTAAGGGAAATTAGAGGCTGGAACAGTTAAAGTGTTAGGGAGCAATTAGTCACCAGCCTATGCCGTTGCCCCGATTCGCGAGCAAAACTTCTCAACACCAAATAAAAATCCCCCTGCGTCACGTTCTAGTGGCCTCTTTCGTGCTGCAAATCGTCGCAGCAGTTGGGATTGTCGGGTATCTGTCCTTTCGCAACGGAGAAAGAGCAGTCGAAGAACTCGCCCAGAAATTGATCGCGGAGACGGGGAAGAGAGTTGAAGAAAAGCTGACTTCTTTTCTCCAACCTACCCACTGGGTAAATCAACTTAACGCCTCGGCGATCGACCGTGCTGAATTAAACTTACAGTTAGAAAGGCCCCAGCCTCGGGGAGAGAAGTTCCTCTGGCAGCAAATGCGATCGTTTAAAAGCATTCAGTGGATTTCCCTCGGTGCTGAAAAATCAGGAGAATTTCTCGGCATTTGGCGCAACCCTCACGACAACAGCTTGCAAATTGTGGCAGCCTCGAAGTCTACCAACTTTCACAGCATCTACTACGCTACAGACGGCAGAGGCACTCGCACCGCTAAATTAAAGGCAGAACCGGCCACCTACGATGCTCGCCGACGCCCCTGGTACAAAGAAGCTGTCGCAGCTAACAAACCGATTTGGACGAGCATTTATCCGGGTTTTACTCCCGGGACTGTTTTTATTGCTGCCAGCCAACCGATTCGCGATCGAAATGGTAAATTGCTGGGAGTTAGTGCCGTAGACTTTTCGCTCTCGGAGCTTCAGCAATATCTCGATCGCATCAAGCTTAGCAAAACAGGACAAATTTTCGCGATCGAACGATCGGGCCTGCTGGTTGCCAGTTCGAGTCAAGAATCACCCTTTAGAAAGATGTCCCGAAAGCAGCAACTGCAGCGGCT
Organism: Microcoleus vaginatus BM001213989; assembly: GCA_036700245.1. Classification (GTDB taxonomy): domain Bacteria; phylum Cyanobacteriota; class Cyanobacteriia; order Cyanobacteriales; family Microcoleaceae; genus Microcoleus. The sequence continues at coordinate 36,645 of JAUBOM010000065.1, read as the reverse complement.
GAATGTTTTAGAGAGCCAAACACCTGTCATTCGCACCGCAGCCGAGTATTTGTACGAACACTTCGGGGGCTTTGGTAACATTAAGCAGCGGCAGCAACTGAAATTTAGCCGACACGGGCAGGAATATTTTGTGGAAGTGCTACCGTTTTCTGATATTTACGGTTTGAACTGGCTGATTGCCATCGCAGTTCCAAAATCCGATTTTCTGGGGGAAATTAACAGAAATACCCAGAGTACAATTTTGCTTTGTTTGGTGGCGCTGCTGCTATCGACAATTGCCGGAGTGCTGACAGCTAGGTGGGTAACGCTGCCGCTGCGGCGACTTAACGAAGCAGCTAAAGATATCGCCGCCAGAGAGTTCGATCGCGCTGTTGCTGTCAGTAGGGTTGATGAAGTCGGCGAATTAGCCGAGTCTTTCAACGAGATGGCAGCTCAACTGAAAAAGTCTTTTCAAGCTTTGGCAGAAAGTGAAGAAAAATTTGCCCAACTGGTAGAAAATTTGCCCGTTGGAGTCTCGGCGATCAATCCGGCCGGCGCAGTTATTTTCATGAATTCGGCGGGAGAGCAAATATTGGGTAGGGGAGAAATGCCCGATGCCACCGCACAAGAGCTACCACAAGCTTATCAAATTTATATAACAGGCACTAATCAACTGTACCCGGCCGAGCAAATGCCGTTTGTGCGGGCGTTGAGTGGCTTCGAGGTGATTGCTGAAGATATGGAAATTCGCCGAGACGGGCAAAATATTCGTTTGGAAGTGCGAGCGCTGCCGGTGTTTGATGGTGCGGGCAATATCCTTTATGTTCTTAATGTTTTTAAAGATATCACGACTCGCAAACAGGCAGAGCAAATATTGGCTGACTACAACCGCACCCTCGAAATTGAAGTAGTCGATCGCACGATCGAGCTAGCCTCGATCAATGCCCGCTTGCAGGTCGAAATTGACGAGCGCCAGCAAGCTGAAAAAATTATCCGTCAAGAGCGGGACTTTAACTTAAAGATTATCGAAAATTCTCCGATTTTTTTTGTGGCGATCGACTCTGAGGGTAAAATCCTGCGGGTGAATGACTGTATGCTGCAAGCTGTGGGCTATACTGCTGCTGAAGTTACGGGGAAAGATTACTTAGCTACATTTGTACCCCCAAGCGATCGAGCCGGATTACATTCTATTTTTGAGCGCGTAACAGCCAGCCAGCAAACAGTTAACGAACATCCCATTCTCACAAAGTGCGATTCCCTACGGGATAGCTGCGCTTCACGGACTTTGTTAGTCGAGTGGCACGGCACACCGGTGCTCGACGAAGATGGCAGCCTGGATTTCTTGTTTGGATTTGGGATTGATATTGGCGAGCGCAAACAAGCACAATTAGTCTTGCAAAAAAGCGAAGCTCTGTTTCACAAATTAGCGAACACTGTTCCGGGAGAACTTTACATATTCGTGCAGCATCCCGACGGCTCAGCCAATATGGAGTATATCAGCCCTCTGTGCCGAGAAATTCAAGAATTAGAGCCGGAGGAAATCCAGAACAACTCTGCTTTATTCTACGAACAAATGCACCCGGACGATCGCTCCAGTCACTTCGAGGAAATTGTCAAAAGTGCGACTAATCTCGAACCATTTTCCCACGAGTGGCGGATTGTGACACCATCGGGAAAACTCAAATGGCTGCAAGGTTATTCTCGACCCGAATTGCGCGAAAATGGAGATATTGTCTGGCACGGCATAATCATTGATACGAGCGATCGCAAACAAGCAGAACAAGAACTCAAACAAGCCAAAGAAGCCGCAGAAGCTGCCAACAAAACAAAAAGCATCTTTCTCGCCAACATGAGCCACGAATTGCGAACCCCCCTCAACGCCATTCTCGGCTTCGCTCAATTAATGGAACCCAGCGCTAATTTAAGTTTGGCGGAGAAAGAAAATATCCAAATTATTCGCCGCAGCGGAGAACACCTGCTCCAACTAATCAATCAAGTCTTAGACTTATCTAAAATTGAAGCTGGGCGCATGACACTCAACGCCAAAAATCTTGACTTGTACCGCTTCCTCGGCGACGTGCAAAATATGTTCCAAGTTCCAGCCCAAAATAAAGGATTGCAATTAATTCTTGACTGCTCCTCCGATGTTCCCCAATACGTGCAAGCTGATGATGTTAAGTTGCGGCAAGTTCTGATTAATTTATTAGATAATGCGCTCAAATTTACCCAAACAGGCTCAGTTTTAGTCACAGTAAGGCAGAATAAAAAAGGAATAATTAAGCCAAAAAAAGGCGAAATTTTCAAGATCATTGAAAATCCAAAAGCGGTTTTTATTTCCTGGGAAATTGCCGATACAGGAGTTGGCATTTCCCCCGAAGAATTAGACAGCATATTTGAATTATTCGTGCAAAGTGCATCGGGTAAAAAAGTTCAAAAAGGTACGGGCTTAGGATTAAATATCAGCCGCGAGTTCATAAAATTAATGGGCGGTGACATTACCGTCGAGAGCGAAGTAGGACGCGGCACAGTCTTCAAGTTTGACATTCAAGTTGTTACTGCAGCCGGCCCGGTTGAAGCCATCAATAAATATGTTGAAGTCAATGATTTATCGGAGAGTTCAAGTATGGTAACAGAAAAAATATCTGATAGTGCAGCAATATTTACGCTGGACTCGATGCCGAAAGTTTCCCCAGAATGGACAAACAATCTAACACAAGCAGTCCGTCAGGCTGACTTTGACTTGATTGCTACAATAATTGAGCAAATTCGCAGCGAGAATGATGCTTTTGCCGAAGTTCTGATGAATCATCTATATAATTTTAATTATCAAGAAATACTCGATTTGATTGCTGAAATTGAGCTGTAGAGTGCGCATTGCGCAGTTTACCCCATAAACTTGCAGTTGGGTCCGCATTGCGCACCTAATGACTGAAGACTGATGATATCAAATCCGTTAGCATCGGAATAGTAAATTCGAGTTCACTGTTGACTGTTGACAGTGAACAGTCAACAGTCAACAGTCAACACCATTCCGGTGTAACCGGAAATGATATGACTAATCTTTATCTTTTTTGATTGGTTTTTGTTGAGAAAAAACTCGACAGTTATTGAGGTCAATAAACAACTGTTCTTCTTGAGGGTTGTCTGACATATTCACTAAATTATACTGAACATTTTCTCCATAAATAGTTAGAGCAATCTGGCAAACTTCTAAAAAATTAATGAGCCACTGACATTCAGCAGCCGAGTTATCTTGATTGTATTGAATTAATCGAGCACAAGAAAGTTCTAAGTAGGTTCTCGAATGCGGTGAAATCAAAATAATTTTGAGAATTATAATTGCTAGTGTTAAAGGATTTAGTTTAGTGGCGAACAGTAGAAATAAGGCTGTCGGTTCCCCGGAATTTTCCACAGTCAAACATTTGATTAGATAATTGCAAGTTCTGAGATGCAGGGCGGTGGTCAAAGTTTCTTCGTGATTTTCGGGATGATAATTATCTAAACTATTAATTATTTGTTCTTGATAAATATCAGTTAAAGAAAGTTTTTCGTCGTACTCAAATAAATACTTAATCAGAGATTCCTTAAACTGCTTGTAGGTAATATTTTGACTCTGACTGATAAAAATCTTTGCTAAGCTGCGATAGCTGAAGGAGCCTCGGTTGACCAAAATTATTTTGATTAAACGCAGGGCTTCATCTCCTAAAAGTGTGGGATTATTATAATTATTTAATTTGGATGCGGCAGACTGAGAGCGAGAGGTATACATTGCTAGGTCAAACTTGTACTTGTCTTTGAGCTGCTGCGACAATAGCCTGGCTGTTTGGCGTTCTTCGGGGGTGTTTTTACCATCTAGATATTGAGCGGCTAGCAAATAAGGCTGATAGCGAGAAGCCCAGTGATTTGGTACCGGCTGGTAGTCGGCGTACTTTAATACACATAACTTGAGGTCTTCATAGTTTTTGCTGCGGGCAAAGTTTGTCAGCCACACTCTCAGTATTTTGAAACAATTGTCCGGGTGGGGTTCGGTGAGGCTTCTATCGCTAATAATTTTAATTAAGTCGCGACCAAGTTGGTATTCTCTCTGAGTGATCCAGTTATTTAATAAGATGTAACAGCAGCGTTTAAATAAGTTGTTAAATTCTCGTTGACTGTCAAATTCAATTATTGTGTGTAAAGCTTGAATTAATTTCTGGTTAGCTGGAGGAATCAGTTCGATAAATATGTTTTTAAAGTGCTGCAAAACTACTTCTGAGGCGGAGTTGTTGATGTGAGATATAAAAAATTTGTAAATGATCTCTTGAGCTGCTGGAACAGTCAGCACGGACTTTTTTAATTGACCTGTTGGTTGAGGCGCCAGCCCCTGGGGTAATATATTGTTTGTGAGAGCAGGCCTAACTTTTGACTTGGCTGTTTCGGATGGAGAAGAAAAGTGCTGATATCGCATAGCGTCCTCGCTCAGATGACCCATACACTATTATACTTATCATCCTTGATTTACAGCTAATAATTTATTGTTTGAATTGACTTTTGTCAAGCTACAGTTAACCCCCCCGATCGCCCTTTTGTAAGGGGAAATCGAGGGGGTTAACTCTTATCTGTCAACTATCTGAGGATATCAAGCAGGGTTGGCTTGATCTCGTCTTTGCAGCAGGCGGGCAATTTCAGCTTTTTCTACAAGTCCGAGGAGGACGCCGTTTTCGCGAATGACGGGGAGTTCTTGTACTTTAAGCTGTTCCAGGAGGGTGACGACTTCGAGGAGGGATAATTCGGGTTTGACGGTTGTGGAAAATTCGATCGGCTTGACGAGTTCTTTCACTAAAACTTCGGGCCAGCGTCCGGTAGGAATGGTTTTGAGGTCGTCGAGGTCGAGAGCCCCTACCAATTGTCCCGCATCATCGGTAACTAGGAACCGACGCCAGGTTTGATCCTTACCGATAACGTAGTTGTTGGCAAATTCTCTGATCGATAAGTGTTCTGGGACGATCGGGCTTTCGGGGGTCAAAGCATCTGCGGCTGTCAGCCCTGCTAGTTGATTTTGCACTGTGGCATATTGTGCAGATTTGCCGGCATTTTGCAGCAAGAACCAACCGATTACTAGATTCCAGATATTGCCGAATATGCCTGTAGCAATGGCAATCCAACCAATTATTTGACCGACGCGGCTAGCAAAAATTACACCTTTGTAAGGGTTGCCGGTAATTTTCCAGACGATCGCTTTGAGGATGTTGCCACCGTCGAGGGGCAAACCGGGAATTAAGTTAAATAAGGCTAAAACTAAGTTGATGTAAGCTAAAAGTCCGACGATGGCGCCTGCGGGGCCTGTGAGACCAGCAGCGATGCCGATCGCAGTTAACAAACCGGATAAAAATAAGCTCACCAACGGGCCTGCAATGGCTACCCAAAATGCTTCGGCTGGGGTTTTGGATTCTCTTTCTAAATTAGCCAGTCCGCCAAACAGAAATAGCGAAATCGATTTCACGCCAATTCCCTGTTTAATGGCTACCCAACTGTGTCCTAATTCGTGGGCTAAGACGGAAGCAAATAACAGTAACGCTGTGAATAATCCCAGCATCCAGGGCGTTACGGGGCCCAATGCGGGAAACAGGCCAGCTAATGCGCCACCGTACTGCCAGGTTACTAAACCCAGAACTAAAAACCAAGATGCGTTGACAAAAAAGGGAATCCCAAACAGGTTGCCGACGCGAAATGTACCGTTCATAATGGCTACCTCTGATTTTACGAATGAGAGGTTTTTCTCTCTGTCTCCTTATCGTAACGAAACGTAATGGCGATGTTAATGCTTCAATTAGGGTGTTTTCCGTCTGTGGAGGTTCGGTTTGCGGAATAATTACCGCCGGCTGCGGTTGGGGCCGCCAAGGGGTTAAAAATCCTTATCTCAAAACGGAAGTTCTTGCTATGTGGCTTGAGGAGGATATCTGTTTTAGTTGTCTGTTTTAATTTTCAGCCGGTTTTAACTCAAATGTTGCACCTCTGTCATGAACAGGCAAGATGCCTGTTCCACAAAAATTAAATTTTCTTGTGGGCCGTTGCTCCTAGCCCGCCCATAAAAGCTTTATTGAGAATGGTGCAACATCTCAGTTTTAAGTGGATGCAAGCTTTGAGGCGGAGAATTAATTGCCGGCGGACTATTACACCTGTAGCAAGAGCTCAGTTTCAAGCAACTTTAGCTATAATGACTTACCCTAAGAATAGTTTTAGTGCTAATAATTATGCCAGAATCTTTTTTGCTCGGTCGGCTGCTGCTGCAATTCAACAGCGAAGCCGCTGATATTATTACAGACTTATCCGCTGTTGCTTTAACTCCCGATGGCAATTTGTGGGTGGGTTCCGATGAAACGACTTCCCTCGAGCGTTTGTCGCCTGTCGGGCATCATATTTTTGGAAAACATCAAAGATTGGCGATCGCAGATTTTATCGATCTACCTGGAAAATGCGAAATCGATATCGAAGGAATGGATTTCAGCAGCGATTATCTTTGGCTGGTCGGTTCTCACAGCACAAAACGCAAAAAAACTAAAGGCAAAGACCCCGATAAAGACATTGAAAAATTAACACAAATCGAGACAGAGGTCAACCGCTATTTGCTGGCACGAATTCCTGTAAAAAACGGGACTTTGTGCAAGTCAATTTCCCATCCTGAAAATCCCAAAAACAAACTGAAAGCGGGATACCTTCAGCGGACAAAAACGGGGAATTTGCTGACTGATGCGCTGAAAGATGACAGCCATCTCGGCTTGTATTTATCTGCGCCGATTCCGAGTAAAGAAAATGGCTTTGATATTGAAGGGTTGGCGGTGCGCGGCAATCGCATTTTGCTCGGTTTGCGGGGACCGGTGCTGGGGGGTTGGGCGATAATTTTAGAAATAGAAGTTGAAGAGGCAGAACCGGGAGTTTTAAGGCTTAAGGAAATTGGGAAAAAAGGGAAATTGTACAACAAACATTTTGTTGATTTGAACGGTTTGGGCGTGCGAGAATTGTGCTGGAAGGGGGAAGATTTGATTGTTTTAGCGGGGCCGACGATGACTGTATCGGGGGCGATGAGGGTTTTTCGGTTAAAGGGGATTTTAGGGCGATCGGGCGACAGTCTTACTGGACAAGATGGGGGAGATTTGAAGGTATTGTTTGACTTGCCTTTTAAGGTTGGTACGGACAATGCTGAGGGGTTGAGCCTGTTCCCGTATTTGGACGGGCAGAATTCGCTGTTAGTGGTTTACGATTCGCCGGATGCGGGGAGAATGGTTGAGAAAACTGCTATTCTTGCTGATGTTTTTAGGTTGGGTTTGTAGTTGCGCTGTCTTCCCTAAAAAGGTTTAAGATAACTGTCCATAAACTCTTGTAGGCTAGTAGCAGTAGTAGGGTGCGTCAGAAGGGGACATATTTGGCAGAATTAATCAGCCATGAACTGACGCACCATGCGATTAGGAAGGTGCGTCAGATGGGATTTTTGGGATAATTAATTAGACTTTAACTGACGCACCCTACAAGTGGGGTTAATTGTCCAGCGCATCTCTTCGCCGCTGGCTGTAGCGTTTCAACTCATCAATTAAGTGAGTATCGTTAGAAGCTGTTCTCGCGCCCGCTTCCGCCGCCCACCGCTTCAAATCTTCAATTTGCGATCGCGCGATCGCAGCTAAAGGTACAGTATCCTCGATCGACCTCAAAATATCCTCCGTCATCAAATCCCGGCGCTGTCCGTTGACAAAAGTGCCAAAGGCTCGATACAATCCATCAATTACCACTTGCTCGATTTCTGCACCGCTAAAATTCTCAGCGCACTTCGCCAAAATCCCCAAATCAAACTCGCGCAATCTAGTCGGTCGCAAACGCTGTAAATGCACTTTAAAAATATCTTGCCGTTCCGATTCTGAGGGCAAATTCAAAAAGAAAATTTCATCAAATCTGCCCTTTCTCAGCAACTCTGCCGGCAAAATCCGCACGTTATTTGCAGTTGCGACGATAAACACCGGACTGGTTTTTTCCTGCATCCAAGTGATCAAACTGCCGAATACCCGGCGCGAAGTTCCCGAATCGCCGTCGCCACCGCTGATAATGTTGCCGAAGGCTTTATCTATTTCATCGATCCACAAAACGCAAGGTGCGATCGCCTCTGCCAATTGTATCATTTGTCTGACGCGGCTTTCGCTTTCCCCGACAATGCCACCAAACAGCCTCCCAGTATCCAACCGCAACAGCGGCAAACGCCATTCGGAAGCAATAGTTTTCGCAGATAAAGATTTGCCCGTTCCTTGAATTCCTACTAACAAAACGCCTTTAGGATTGGGTATTCCGTAGCGGCGCGCCTCGTCAGTAAAAGCATCTTGCCGCATCTTTACCCACTGTTTCAAATTCTCCAATCCGCCCACACTTTTTAGGGATTCTCGGGAGTTGAAAAACTCCAAAATTCCCGTCTGGCGAATTGCTTGCTGTTTTTCCTCCAAAACCCCGTCAATATCTGATTCGTTGATTTGCTGTTTGGCGGCCAAAGCTTTAGCCAAAACCCGCCCGATTCTAGCGCGACTCAAACCCTGACAAGCTTTAACCAACTGTTCCCTTGCTAAACCGCTAACTTGCAACTGTTGCGGCTTTTCCACAACGTGGGAAATTAAACTGTCGATTTCTTGGATGTTCGGCAAAGGAAAATCAATTACTGTCACTTCTTCTTTCAATTCTTCTGGCAATTCCAGGGCGTGAGAAGTGAGAATGATAGTTTTTTTGCTGCGCTTCAATTCCCGCGTTAAATTCCGCAATTCCCGGACTACCGGCGCATTTTTATCGGTGTAGGGATATTTCAAAACAGGGTGCAAATCCCGCAGGACAAATATGGTATATTCTTCAACAGCAGTTTTGCCGATGCGATCGAGCGCCGCCATTACCGAACCTTTCCCAGAACTGTTATCCTCCCAGCCGCGCACGAGATCCCACCGCAATACCCGGCGCGCGGGAGTTACTTGCAGCGCTACTTGGGCAATTACAGCCTCGATCGGTTCCTCCTCAACCCCGACAATGTACAGCAGCGAATAGCGGGCGCGAATCATCAAGTCTAGTCGCTTTACCAGTGCCTCGAAAGGGTTATTTTTACCGCCTTTGACGGCATCTAATTCTCGGGATTGGGGGTAATTTTCTGTCATTTTATTTGATATCTTAGATGTATATTCAACTTTATTAAATATTTTGTTTGCAGTCAGGACTTTAGCCCTTAAAAAGCATTTAACCGGAGCCAAGGCTTGTAGTAAAGACTTGAGTCCTTAACAAGTATTTAACCGGACTAAAGTCTGTACTGCGAAGCTTAAAATTATAACAGAATAGTGAGCCGTTGGCTACTTAGCAGCTTTTCGAGCTTGTTTCACCATTTCAATAAGAGTGTGGTGAGCATCTTCGGCATCTGTTAAAGTGCGATCGAAATTTACTCTGACAGGCAAAGTTTCGCCATTGACTTGAGCGGTTAAATCCATGCCGTTCGCATCAATAGCCAGCATTTGAGCTTCTGTCGCCTCCGGTTTGCCGCCAAATGCTTGAGCATATAGCACGACAGCACTAGCGTGGTCTTCGTTCATGTGAGTGCAGATGCGATCGCTAATCTCAGTGGAAAACTGTTCTGACATGGGAGATTCCTCAGATGCAATATGGCTCGATTGTACTGCGATCTGTACAAAGATTTCAATAGCGATGAATTGCATCCAGAGTTATGAGTGATATAAAAGGACGAATAAGGAAGAACCAGAAGACAATAACCTCCCTCGCTTCAGTAATTTAAAAATTTTTAACCCACATAATTTCTGAGATAATTAGTCTGAGTAATTCCACCCTTCCCACGGGCTGACCTCAATCACCCCCGAGGGTTTTAACACTACCTTAAATTGATAAAAATGCTGATGTTTACCAGCCTTCCTAAAGGAAGAAAGAGAAACTTCTTGAATAAAATTACCCGCTGCTTGGTTCAGCGGCTGACAATCTGTAACTACCCCTTCTTCATTCACGGTAACCCGATAAACTAATGAAGTGTTAAAGCTGGGAGTCGAGCGCCAACTATTGTCAATTTGGTCGTAAAGTTTCCGGTTCAACTGTGCAATTTCACCGGGCGAGATAATTTCAGAAGGTGTTGCCTCTACCTCTGGCGCTCGAGAGTTAACCTGAGTCGCAAGCGGGACAGGTACAGGCCAAAGCTTAATGGTTTCATCTGCGCTACCGCTGGCTAAGACAGTATCTTGAGAACTAAAAGCGACTGACCAAACTGGCTTAGAATGCTCCGCAAAATTTGTCATCAGTTCACCTGTTTTCAAGTTCCACAGCTTGATAGTTTTGTCGTAGCTTCCACTAGCTAAGGCCTGTCCGTCCGGGCTAAAAGCAACTGAGAGCACCGGGCCGGAATGTCCTGTTAATGTGTGCAGAACTTTGCCATTTGTAAACTGCCACAGCTTAACAGTGTTATCGGCACTGCCACTCGCTAAAGTTTTCCCGTCAGGACTAAAAGCAACTGATTTGACCGGGAAGGAATGCCCAGTCAGTGTGTAATTGCCCCCATCATCAAGCCACCAAATCTTGATAGTTCCCTTCTGGCTGCCACTTGCCAAAATTTTACTGTCTGGACTAAAAGCGACAGATTGAATCCAGTCTGTATCTGGAAGCGTGCCCAGTAGTTTGCCCTCGGGAAACTTCCACAATTTTACAGTTTTGTCGGTACTTCCAGAAGCGAGTAACATTCCATCAGGACTGATACTTATTGCCTTGACATCATCCGCATGACCTTTCAAGGTATTGATGAGTATGCCAGTTTTGAGATTCCACAATTTAATCCGATTATCCCAACTCCCGCTAGCCAGAAGATTGCCATCAGGACTGATGGCGAGGGATTCAATTGCATCGGTATGTGCTTTTAAGGTGTAAAGCAATTCGCCGGTTTGCAAGTTCCAGATTTTGATAATGCCGTGATAACTGCCGCTGGCTAAAGTTTTGCCGTCTGGACTGAGTGCGATCGCGTAAATCCACCCTGAATTATCTTTAAAACTGCTAGAAAATTGAGTGAACAGCCCCGGTTTAAACTGAGATAGAGTTGTTTCCGATTCCGAAAGCGACCTAGATCCGCCGATGCCGGCCGCAGTTACAACTGCTGTTAATGTCAAGGCTGCTGAAACTTTCCATTTAACTGCTTTTGATATCATAAATATGGTCTCCAAAACTTAGTTTATGTAAAAAAAACTCCCCGATTTAAAGCCCAGAAATTGATCGAGGAGGTTTGGGCGACATTCTACCTTTAAAAAATGCTATCCAACACTTTTGTTTTCCACTGTTACTTTGCCTTCTTTTGGCTGATGTTTTTGTTGTCTAGATTGGCGCTGAATCCAGAATCGGCAGAGATATAAAACTATTATGGCGGTTAGACCTGCAATTCCCACAGGCGTTAAATATGTCCAGCGACCTGTCATTCTCTCCAAGATATGCCAGGTTACTAAAAACATAGCAAGGTAAGTGAGACCCTGCAATTTTTTCCAATTTTTCTTGAGTCTTTTCACACTCCAATCGTTAGAGGTGATAGCCAAAAGAGTTAAAATAATGAAGGTTGATACTCCCGGGAAGTAAACAAAATAAGTTTTGAGATCGAAGACATCAAAGTTTCTTTGTTTGAAAAAGATGAATCCGTGAAGTACAGCTAAAAAGAAAGAGAGCAGACCAATGAGGCGGCGATATTTCAGCAGCCATTGGGGAATGCCAGTTTTTTTTGTGAGAGGGAAAACAATTCTCAGATTTGTGGGAAGCAGTGTGAGAATATAGGCTGTTAAGGCCGCGAATCCCAGGAGACTCGCCTGAGAAAATGTATCTAAATCCATCATTAAAAGTTGCATAAATTACTCTCATTGCTAAATAGGTAAACTTTAATTTTACCTAGGCTAGCATTGGAAAATCGCCATGTCAATTAACCTTTAAGTTGATAAAAAGTCTTCGGAAAAATAGCTGAGCTGGTTAAAAGTTGAGTCTTTAACTCTATCCAATGTCAGCTAATGCTGAGATTGGATAGAGGAGATTACCTGAACTTTGGGCTAGGTATGGTGCCAAACTACAAACTGGTAAGACCCCCTTTCCATAAGAGAGGACTGAAGTCCTCACTACAAACTGCACAGCCTAACTAAAAGATCGATCGTCAAACGGCAATTCATCAAACCGCGAATTAATATCAGCCTCAGCATTCGCCACAGGGGAATTAGCGCGAGATGCCGGCGGCTTAACAGAATTCACCTTGGCTATCGGTAACTTGGCTGCAGGTTCCGATGTCTGTAGGTTAACGACAGGTAATTCTCCTCCATTTTCTCCATTTTTGCTGGTTTGATTCCACATCATCATTCCCAGCAAACCATCCACCAAACCGCCACCGCTACCGTTGCCTGTTACCGCAACATCCGGCACAACTCGCACGTTGCGATCGCCTATAATTTGCATTAACTGCAAAGCCGTATAACCGGAACCTCCCAAAGCCACAACACCCGCTCGATAAGCTTCAGCTTGAGCATTTCCCTTCACCCGAATCGACTCAGCTTCACCTTGAGCTTGTTTCACTTGAGAATTCGCTTTCAACTCAGAAATTTTCACGCCTTGTTCTGATTTCACCATCTCTTGTTGAATCTCAGCCAGCGCCGTTTCCCGCACCAATTGTTGTCGCTGAGTTTGTGCTAATTGCTGCACCTCATAAGTTTTGCACTGTTCCTCAGCAATTTTGCGATCGGTTTGAGTTTGCATCAACTCTGCCGGCGGCAATATATCCCCGATTAAAGTATCAATTGCCTGCACGTCGTAGGTACGCAAAGCTGCTTTGATATACTCGGCAGCTTCTGCTTGTCTGCCGCTTCTTGCCGAGAGAAAATCTAATACAGAATAAGCTTGAGCAGAATTGCGGAAATAATTCCCGATTGTCGGCTGCAAAACGTGGTCTACTAAATTCTGCATCGAACCCACGCGAGAGATAACTTTTGGAGCATCTAAAGCTCCAACGTGAATAATCTGAGCTACTTCTAAATCAAAGGCGAAACCATCTTGAGAACGCACGGTTAAAGACGAAAGTTTAGAATCATAACTGTGCCGTTCTGTTTTACCAGACCAATTCAAAACAATATTTGTGGTCGGTACTAACTCTACTTTCAAAATGCGAGTATTCAGCGGATGTTTCCCCGGATAAAGAGGAGTCACCCACACGCCTTTATTGCCCACATTTACTAAATTTCCGTGAGTGAAAGCAGCACCGCTCACATCTTCCGAAGTTTTGCCGACATAAGAAATCACCGCGCCGACATAGCCGATCGGGATTTCGGTCATCGCCACTTGGTCAACCCCGACAAACCAAGGATTTAAGTTCCACGAACCGGAAAGCAAAACCTGTTCCTGCAAACCGCGCCGCCCGCCGGCGGCGATAAATTTTTGCGCGTTTTGGAAGTTGTCGTGATTCGGAATAATCGGGCCGGCAATTTCGCCATCTTGAATCGGAACGCCATCAAAAGTTGTGACAATTCCTACTTTGTCTGGGGCAATTTTGTACAGCTTCAAGAGTTCTGCTGTCATCCCGTGCTTGGCAGCATTTGCCGCTGTAATGACTGTAAATAATGCCGTATTAATTCGATAGCTACCGCCAGTCACAATGCCGAGTTGTCTACCTTTTTCGCCGCCGCCTTTGAGGAATTTGCGAGCATCTTGAAAATTGTCGCATTCTGTGATCTTGCCGAGGATGCGCTGCGGCGGAATGGAGTGACCACCGGCTGCGATAATCAGAGCAATTTCACCTTGGGGAACTACAGTCAGAGACTCTTTGCGAACGTTGTACTGCAAAGGCCAATAACCCCAGTGCCAACCGGGGGGCAAAGTATCAGCTTGATATCCAGCTTCTCCGTTTAAGGCAATTAAATCTCCGGGGGGTAAAGACTTGCCGCCGAAGCTAAACTTTTTACTGACAATGCCCACTTCGCGATCGCCAATTACTACCAATCCGCCAAAAAATAGCGGCAGCACCAGAATAATTATCATACCGCCGATCGCGATCGGGATAAATCCGCCCGGATCGAGCTGCATTGTCTGCAGGGGAACAGTGCTGCGCAACTGCCCTAGCTGCAAGCTAGAATCTGGTTTGGCGGCTAGCTGAGTCGAGGTTTGATGTGCGGGGGGGATATTGCTAGTAGCTAATACCGGCGAGGGTTTCAAACTGGTTGTTGCACTAAGAGCTAAAGACGCCGAAACAGCGGCTGCAAACTGTTTTAAAACGCGAATTTTGACTTGCGACTTGGGCAAAAGTGAATAAAGCATTTTTTTGATAAGGGCTAATTTGTCCTATGAGCTACAGCTTAGCCTCGATTCCAAGTTTTGACATAAAATTTAAGGTCTTATTTATCATTATTTGCGGTCATAATAGTCATAATTATCAGTAAAAATACAGATAATTAAACTACAGGCTGACGATCCCCCGTTTTAATGCGGAAATTGCGGGCTGCGTGCGATCGCTAACTCCCATCTTGCTCAAAATATTGTTGACCTGAAACTTGACGGTGCTTTCGCTGATGTGCAGAATTTTACTAATTTCGTGGTTGCTTTTACCAGCGACGATGGGGCGAATGACTTCTAATTCGCGATCGCTCAATTCAGGTCCACTCAGGCGATCGGCAAACTTAACACCCACTGCCAGCGGAATGTACTTTTTACCCTCAAAAACAGCCCGAATTGCTGCTAAAATCTCCTCTCCGCATCCCCTTAAGCAGATAGTCCTTAGCACCCGCTTGCAATCCGCGATAAATGTTTTCATCGCCGTCATAAGTCGTCAGCAGGACAATCCGGGCGCTGGGGAACTCCGCACAAATCGCAGCAATGGCGGCGACTCCATCCATCACCGACATCCGCAAATCCATCAGCGTTACATCGGGCTGATGTTGGCGAAACATTGTAGCAGCTTCCTGCCCGTTGCTTGCTTGCGCCACAACTTTAACGGCGGTAATCTAAACTTCGGTTCATTCTGCCGGTTTCGGCGACATATAAGCAAGAGTTCCTTCTAAAATGTTGGAATTTTTTATGGTGTAATTCTCCCGCGTCAACTGCGTGGAGATGCCAAAATCGATAAGTTTGAGTTCTCCGCTAGCTG
Organism: Microcoleus vaginatus BM001213989; assembly: GCA_036700245.1. Lineage (GTDB taxonomy): Bacteria > Cyanobacteriota > Cyanobacteriia > Cyanobacteriales > Microcoleaceae > Microcoleus. The sequence goes on along the minus strand of JAUBOM010000065.1, from coordinate 21,536 downwards.
GATTGAAGACAATATTTGAAGGGTTAATGTCTTTGTGAATGATGTTGGCGCTGTGAATTTGTTGTAAACTTTCTGTGGTGGCGATCGCAATTCTGAGAAATTCTTCAATACTAAATTTTTGCTGCTGCATCCAAATTTTAAAGGATTCGCCGCCAAAATCCTCGACCAACATCACCAGCGTGTTTTGATATGGCTGCAAATCCTAGGCTTTTATACAGCCGCTCAGGTTAAGAGATCGTGTAATTTTATACTTTGTGCGAGAGCGGGCGAGTTCTTGGGGTGTGGGATAATTTTCTTTAAGGACTTTGAGGACGACGGGGAGACTGTCGGGTTGTCGGAATGCTCGGTAAACCAGGGAATTCGCACTTTCGTAGATGAGTTCTGTGACTTCAACGCCAGGAAAAGTGAGCATATTCAGCCTGCGCTCAACTTTGCCGTAGAACATAGCATAAATTTGTTCCTCACACAAGAGGTGCGTGAGCCGGCAGTCTATTTTAGATTTTAGATTTTAGATTTTAGATTGGACTCCACATCTTAGATTTTAGATTTTAGAAGCCAAGACAGGTTTCCCAGTCAATACAGTCTGTTCGATAATATCAGCGGCGCGCTTGACTCCGCCCGATCGCCCGATCGCCTCTTGCATCTCCATCGCCCTTTGTTTATACGACTCTTGGGTTAGGACTTTCCCAATTGCCGATCGTAGTTTAGGAACGCTTAATTTCTTCAAAGAAACCATTTCACCAACACCCGTATAAGCAATCCGCGCTGCCACTCCCGGCTGATCATTCGCCACAGGAATTGCTACCATTGGGACTCCATTGCTCAATGATTCCAAAGTTGTATTCATCCCGGCGTGAGTAATAGTCAGAGTGGCTTTTTGCAGCAACTCTAATTGCGGTGCATAGCCAACAACGAGCGGATTTCCCGGCAAGGGCAGCAAGGATTCGGGAGTCGCACTTCCGCCGAGAGATATTACCAATTGGGCGTCTAATCCTTCACACGCAGAGGCGATTATTTTAAAAACATCCAGCAAGCGATTTTGCACAGTTCCCATCGAAGCATAAATCAACGGTTGCCCAGTTAATTGTTCAAAAGGAAAAGGCACTGGTTTGCGCGTCGCTGGGTTGTGATAGGGGCCGGTGAAATGGAAATGCGGGGGTAAATTTTGCCTGGGAAACTCGAATTCAGCAGGCTGCTGGCTGAGTTGAGCAAGTTTCGAGTAAGCATCATGCGGGCGGGAGTGCAGAGGTAATTTCCACTGGCGACGATACTCAGCAATGACCTCTCGAATAGGTCTTGCGAGCAAATTGAGTAACTCATAGCTGCCTTGATTGCGCCAACTCGCTATCCAAGTTGGACTGTATTGCCAAGGTGTACAAAAGGGAGGAATTTTGGGGTCTTGATTTAGGGTTAACGCACTGCAAACTGTGATAAAAGGAAGGTTGAGAAAATCCGCAATCGTTCCTCCTTCCGGTGAAACTTGGTCTACGAGCAAAGCTTCTACACCAGCTTTTTTGATAGTTGCTGGCCCTTGTGAAAGGAGAAGATCTGAAACTTGGGCGAATAGTTTAATAGTATATCGAAAGGCTGCCAGTCCGCTGAGTTCCCCCAGTTGGGCCAAGCGTTCTGGTATTGAGCCTGCGGGAAATTCATCTTCAGCTAATGGCTGAAATTCTAAGCCGCTGGCTAAGGTTGTGGCTTTAGCATCGAGGAAGTTAAATACGCTGACTCGATGACCGCGGCGAAGCAGTTCGCGGCCTAATGTTGTCATGGGGTTGAGGTGCCCGCTGGCTGCCGGACAGAAAATGCCGAAGTGGGTCATGAGTAAAGGCTGCGTGTGGATTTAACCTTTTTAGCATTTAATCGGCGGTATGAGGGGTTTTTGTTGGGTGTTGGGGCATTGGGGCGATCGCTAATTAATTTTGAGCTTCCGATGAAACACTTACCCTTAATAGAATCAAGCCATTTTTAGTGAAAAATTTCGTTGAATTGCTTTTTGTAGTGCGATCGCCCGAAACTTACCTTACAAGCTCGGCGATCGCGCTTGAAGAATTATTTGATGACTATTTTGTCAGAGATTCAGGACATGAGATAGACTTCTCAGTGGCACTATTTTCCCTACAATTGATAATGAAAAGCTCTCTACATTCCCCCTTGGCAGCAGCTTCAAGAGAAATTCACTTGGATTTACCTGGAGCGAGAGTAACTGTGTCTTTACCCAAACAAAGAGTGCCCTATCGACCACAGAAACTTACCCATTTATCAGCATCAAACCAGACTTTTTAATTACTGACATTGATGACTTGGATTGTATCAGCATAATAGTTATCCTTAGCACAACGATATTGCGATCCGTTTTCCCGTGTCTGACATTTAGTGGCTCCATCTGGCACAGGTGCAGCCAGCACAAAATTGAACATAGATGCAAAACTCACTCCAACACAAACTAGAGATGTGGATAAAAAACCTGATTTTTTCATTTTATTGTTTGTTACCTCTATTACTGAATAGGTGTTTAAAATTTCCAAGTAACCAACAAGCCTCTAGACTATTTCTGCTGGCGTTTCATATGTAAAACCAATATAGGGGAATCAACCCAAGGAAGCTGCTAACTCATAGTTGAGTTTTCAGCCCATAAAAAAGGTCAGTGATAAGCTGACTCTGGGTGAGGAACCAGAACTTTTGGCTAGGTGTCCGGCTCAACTACAGCCTGGTAACGAGTAATTTAATGAAAAGTAGGGACTTAGGCTCAGCCGTGTCCCTACAGATATCGCGTGCAACGCTAGCAGATAACTTCAGACAAATTGACCGGTGGATCGCACGCGGCGAATCCCAACCACCGACGGCATCGGCGATCGGCGCCGATCGTTCTCAATATTGCTCGGCCACAAACTGCCGCGAGAAACACTACGAGTCTGATTAAAAACCGCACCGTTCAAATCCAACATTTCAATTGACCGACTCAGTACAGTACCATCATCGATCGGACAATCTTCCCCGGGATGCTGCACCGAAAGCAACAGCGTATCTCCGACAAAAGTCGGCCCCGTCAATTCGCATCGGTTCGGGCCGTAAGCAAACGGAATTACTGTTCCTGCATTCGGGCCGTCCGTCGGAATGTAAAACAGCCAATTGTTGCCGAAAACACCCGTAAACTCTGAGACATTTCCAGTTTTTTTATGGTCGATCGTCGCTGGTTTCGCCGCCGCACCGACATCAAAACCGTTGTGCGTGCTAGTAGACATATCAGTGACGCCCCAAATATTGCCTTGAGTGTCAAAATCCAAATTGTCTACACTAGCAAATCCCGCCCCATCTACCGCACCGGCTTCTCCACCTTGAGCCAAACGCTGCCAGCGGAACGTCAAACCTGCACCATCAGGACTGTCTTCAATTATTTTGTAAAGTCCTCCCGACTGCTGAGTGCTGTTGACTGCGCTACCGTATTTAGCAACAGTAAAAATGCGAGAATCAGGATAGCCGTCGCTTCCAGGTGCGGCGTCAGTATAAGCAATGAAAACTTCCTTAGTAGTAGGATTAACTTCCAAATCTTCCGGCCGCGCCGTCGGGGTGCCACCAATCAAATTAGCAGCTAAAAAAGCATCAACTAAAACCGCACCTTGGCTGCTGTAAAAATTAGCAAGAGTTTTATTTTTGTAGCCGGGAAGTGCTGTTGCTTCATTGGTTGTATCTACTACAAAAGAACCGCCGTCTTCGGTTTGGCCGGCAATTCCGGCGCGTTTGGGCAAGCGAGTATTTGCATCTCTTTGAGCTTTGCCAAAACTTGCCAATTCGGCCTCGCCCACTTTTTGGGGACTCACCGGATTGGTTTGGGTATTTAATGTTAGCGGCAGCCACCTTCCCGCACCGTTGCGGTTGTATTGGGCGACGTACAAAACGCCGTCTTCAAATAACCGGCTGTTGGTTTTATCTGCGGGATTTGTGACAGTGCCGTTGCTGACAAATTTCCAGGTGTGTCCGCCGCGCCGATCGTCCCCCATGTACACTACTAATCTGCGGCCGGCTTCGGCGCGAATCGCGACGTTTTCGTGGCGGAAGCGGCCCAACCAAGTGTGTTTGCGGGGGCGGAAATTCGGGTCTAGGGGATCGACTTCTACCATCCAGCCGTATTTTTCGCCGACTAAGCCGAATTCCTCACCCGTAGTGCCCTTGGCGTAGCCGGTTTGGCCGCCGTTGGGTTTGACGTTTTCCTGAACTCCGACGAAGAATAGTTCGCTACCTTGGAAATTTTCTTCGGCGGAGAGGATTGTGCCCCAAGGGGTTGTGCCGCCGGAACAGTTGTAGGCTGTACCGATGATCCGGTTGCCGAGTCCGTCGCTGTTGACTTGCGCGAAGACTTGGGTGGCTGCCGGGCCCGTGCCCGTGAGATAGTTATTGTCGCCTTGTCTGGTTCCCCAGGAGGTGACATCTTTGTATTTGTCGGTACGCTGGCTGTTGATTCCGAGGCCTGAAAGTCCGTGGATACGGCGGTTGAGGGGGTCGCCGGCGATCGCCCCAAAGCGTCCGTTGGCTTGTTTGGTGATGCGGACGATCGAACCACCGAGATTGTACAGGAATTCGCCGAGGGTAGCCTGATTCTTGACCGATAAGTCTATACCGAGAACAGCGCGATCGCTCGCTGGAAATGATGCCACATCAGACGGCGCTTCCGGCGCCACTTTCGACATCGGGAAGGATACGTACTCGTGGTTAACCCAGAGATAACCGTCGTCATTGCTGCCGCCAAGGCCTACAAAGCCTGTGTAGTCGTTGTTGTAGCCGAAATAGTCTGCAGGATCGGGGAAAACTCGATCGCCCCAGCGGACAATCACGTAACGTTCGTATTCCGGCGGCACAACCACATCGTCAACAACGCTGTAACTCGTTAATCTAGTATCCTGTGAGGCCGCCATCACGGTCCCCTGTCCCCCCGGCGCCGTCGGCATGAAGCTGGACAGTTCTCGATAAATTGGCAGCGGGTGGGGAAGTCTTACAGGAGTAAAAGATGTCGGAACTACAGCTTCAGCAGTGCTGGAATTGCTGCGGAACAGTTTTTGAGTTAGCCCGGGAGCAAGCACGGTGGTAGCTGCACTGCTACCAAAGAAAATTAGCAGTTGTCTGCGAGTTATTTTAGACATAAATTCCTTATTCAACCCAACATCCCTAACCAGACGAGTATTATATAAATTTACTACTGTTAAATTAAGAATAGTTAAGCTTCTGGTTAATTAAAGTCGGGATAAATTTTAGTTAAAAATAGGTTAAATTTTCACCAATCTAATTAGTCCGCCTGGGTGGAAACCTCTGGCTCAAAGCTAAAGTCCCCGCTAGGAGGACTGATGGATAATGTATTAAGTTAGTTAGTTAGGGGGCGGGTTTTGTACAGAGTTTATGTGTATAACTAGAGTTTGTTCGCGCTTACCCGCCCCTAGGAGTTTAATAGCTAATCATCTCGAAAACCCGGATCGTCTTGTCGGGATGTCGATCGACTGGGCGCAGGTACATTAATCACTTGCGAAAACCCAGAATTTGCGGGCGAAGTATTGCCGCCTCTGAATCCCAGCAGCAATTGAGCATCGGCAAAATATCTAGTCCACTGTTCGATTCTCGCATCTTTTTGCCAGTGGTGGCGGGATACTCTCGATCGCAAAACAGGAACTCTTTGTCGGTTGCGATCGGCTGTAATTATGATTGTAACTTCTGTTAATGCCGGGTTTTCTTGAAACTCGCGGGCGATCGACTCTTTCGCTAAATCTTCCGCCTGCTGCACTAAACTCGCAAAAGATTGACTACCGTCCGAATCTAGGGTAAGATAGCTTTCCTTAGTTTCTGCTAAAGATACTGATATATTTGCGGTAAAAATGACCGTTGCCAAAATCCAGGCTGAAAATAAGCGTCGGTGCAAACTCATTATTTTTTAAACTAAATGCTGACACTTGTCAATCATAATCAATAAAAATTAACCCCTTATTAAGTTATGATTAAAATAATATTTTGTATAATCAGATTTTGCCGACAATAGGGCTTGTAGGCTAGACAACTAAATCCTTCTTCCTTCTTGCTTTTTCCCTCTCCCCTCTTCCTTCTTCCCTCTTCTCTCTTTTTTCTTCCTGACATCCGTTACATCCGTTACATCCGTTACAGAATCCGTTGCCGAACTTTCTTCTTCCTTCAATGAAATTAACAAAATGCGCGATCGCCCTCGGTAGCAACTTAGGCGACTCCCTCGCCACACTCTCTAGCGCGATCGTAACCCTCAACAACACCCCAGAAATCGCAGTAAAATCCCATTCAAGCTGGTATCAAACTGCCCCCGTCGGTCCGCCGCAACCCGATTACATCAACGCCTGCGCCATCCTAGAAGTTTCGCTACAACCAGAACAATTGCTAGCAAAATTATTAGAAATCGAGATAAAATTTAATCGAGTTCGCAGAGAAAAATGGGGGCCGAGAACCCTAGACCTAGATTTGCTGCTGTACGACAATTTAATCCTAGAAACTCCGACACTGACTCTACCTCATCCCCGGATGACCGAAAGAGCTTTTGTATTAGTACCTTTAGCAGAAATTGCCCCGGATTGGGTGCATCCGGTGACGAAAAGTGCGATCGCCCAACTCCTGCAAAAAGCAGACTGTTCCGGAGTGCAAAAATTACAACTGTAAAAATTAAGCAAAATTCACCAAGGGTACCAGTTTCAAAAAAAATGCAACCGTAGGTAAGCTCAAAACTGTGATATTTATCACTCATTCCCAATCTAAAATCTAAAATCTAAAATCTAAAATCGTACTCATCCCCGGATGACCGAAAGAGCTTTTGTATTAGTACCTTTAGCAGAAATTGCCCCGGATTGGGTGCATCCGGTGACGAAAAGTGCGATCGCCCAACTCCTGCAAAAAGCAGACTGTTCCGGAGTGCAAAAATTACAACTGTAAAAATTAAGCAAAATTCACCAAGGGTACCAGTTTCAAAAAAAATGCAACCGTAGGTAAGCTCAAAACTGTGATATTTATCACTCATTCCCAATCTAAAATCTAAAATCTAAAATCTAAAATCCTATGAGATCGCCTATGATGTCTTAAATCGGTGCAATCAAACATTATTCGCTTCTCGCTTATGTCGATCGGTCAAGAACTACCCCAACTCCTCAAACAGCGCCTATTTTACCAAGGGCGCAAATTTAACTTTGACGTAGCCACCCTCCGTCTTCCCAACGGTTCCGAAGGCGAGTGGGAATGTATTCGCCACCCGGGCGGAGCACTTGCAGTTCCCGTCACACCCGAAGGTAAACTCGTCTTGGTGCGACAATACCGCTTTGCCACAAAAGGGCGAATTTTAGAATTTCCCGCAGGTACAGTCGAAATCAATGAAAGCCCTGCCGAAACTATCAAACGCGAAATCGAAGAAGAAACCGGATATCGCGCCGGAAAATGGCATAAATTAGGGCAATTTTTTCTCGCCCCCGGTTATTCCGACGAAATCATTTATGCTTTTTTAGCTCAAGATTTGGAAAAACTGGAAAAGCCGCCAGCACAGGACGATGATGAAGACATTGAAACAGTTTTATTCACCCCTGAAGAATTAGAAAAAGCTATTTTAGCTGGGGAACCAATTGACGCGAAATCAATTTCTAGTTTTTTCTTAGCCCGTCCATTTTTGACTTAAATAGGACTGACGAAAAAACCCCGGTTTCTTAATAAAAATCGTGCATCAAACCGATAAACCTTAACTTAGAAACCGGGTTTTTGACCCCGCGTGTGTCCAGACTGTAAAATCTAAAATCTAAAATCTAAAATCGAATGTCCGATCTAATTTTATTTTGGCACCGCCGCGACTTGCGTATTTCTGACAATATCGGACTGGCAGCAGCGCGCGAGGAAAGCCCGAAAGTAGTCGGGATTTTTTGTCTCGATCGCAATATTCTAAATCCGGATGAGGTAGCGCCAGCCAGAGTCACATACATGATCGGCTGCTTGCAAAAACTCTCCTCGCGTTACAGGGAATCAGGCAGCCAATTGCTGATAATTCAAGATGACCCGACTCTAGGAATACCGAAATTAGCAACAGCGATAAATGCCAAAGCAGTATTTTGGAACTGGGATGTAGAACCCTACGCCACAAAGCGCGATCGGTCCGTATCCAACGCCCTCCAACAAGCAGGAATTCAAGTCCAAAATTTCTGGGATCAAGTCCTGCACGCCCCAGATGAACTTCGCAGCGGTACAGGGCAACCCTACACAGTTTATACACCATTTTGGAAAAAATGGAACAGCAAACCCAAAGCCAAACCAGTAGAGACACTGCCAATAACTTATCTGGAATTAATGACCGGATTAACGGCAGAAGAACAAGAAAGCGCCAACCAAGCAGGTGCCATTGAAACACTGCCAACTGCCTTGAGTTTGGGATTTCTTTGGGAAAATTCATTAGTAATAGAACCCGGAGAAGATGCAGCGCTAAAAAAATTAGAAGAATTTTGCGATCGCGCAATTTACCAATATCAAGGACAGCGCAATTTCCCCGCAATTAACGGCACATCCCAACTCAGCGCCGCCCTCAAATTTGGTGCAATTGGCATCCGCACGGTTTGGCAAGCTACCCAGAGAGTAATGGACACTTGCCGCAACGAAGAAGCCTTCACAAGCATCCAGACTTGGCAACAGGAAATAGCGTGGCGGGAATTTTACCAACACGCCATGTATAACTTCCCAGAACTAGCAGACGGCCCCTACCGTCAAGCATTCAAAAACTTTCCTTGGGAAAACGATGAAAAACTCTTTCAAGCTTGGTGCAGGGGCAAAACTGGTTATCCCATTATCGACGCGGCAATGCGGCAGTTAAATCAGACAGGTTGGATGCACAATCGCTGCCGCATGATAGTCGCTAGCTTCCTCACCAAAGATTTAATTATTAACTGGCAGTGGGGCGAACGATACTTCATGCAAAAATTGATAGACGGCGATCTTTCTGCTAATAACGGCGGCTGGCAGTGGAGTGCATCCAGCGGCATGGACCCGAAACCTTTGCGAATATTCAATCCCGCCAGTCAAGCTCAAAAATTTGACCAGGAAGGGGAATATATTCGGCACTGGGTTCCAGAATTGCGCCGAGTTGATACTAAACTTTTGCTAACAGGAAATCTTTCGTCTTTAGAACGCCGACTTCTTCCTTATCCCTCTCCAATCGTAGACCACAACGAGCAGCAGCGCAAGTTTAAAGAACTTTACAAGCAGCAAAAAATTTAAACATCACACCCACAACCCCGACAACTTCTGCGAAGTCGGGGTTTTAGCTGACATTATTACACCTACCTAATTAATATGTGATATCATGTTCTGTTAATTGCCATTAAAAAAATTGTTTGTAGTAAGGAATTGAGTCCTTATTGATTCTATTCGAGAACTAAAGTCCTCACTACGAACTCTTGATGGTTATATGAACGGAGAAATTTTTATGATTCAAACCACAATCAAATCGATAACATTTGAAGAGTTTTTAGAATGGTATCCAGATGGAAAAGGACGTTTCGAGCTACGCAATGGAGTAATAGTTGAAATCAATCCAAATGGCGAGCATGAGGAAGTTACAGGTTTTCTCATCCGAAAAATTAATGTAGAAATTGACCGTTTAAATCTTCCTTATGTAACACCGTCAACTTATTTTCTCAGACCTCCCGAAACGACCACGGGCTACCAGCCCGATCTCATAGTCTTAGACAAACCAGCCTTAATTTCAGAGCCACTCTGGAAAAAATCATCTGTTATTTCTCAAGGTAGCTCTGTTAAGCTTGTTGCGGAAGTAGTTAGCACTAACTGGCAAGATGATTACCTGGTAAAAGTGGCTGAGTATGAAAGATTGGGTATCCCGGAATACTGGATTGTTGACTATGCTGCCTTGGGTGGCCGGCGCTTCATCGGCAATCCCAAACAACCTACTGTCTCGATTTACCAGTTGGTTGATGGGGAGTACCAGGTTAGCCAGTTCCGAGAGGGCGATAGGATTATTTCGTCTGCCTTCGGGGAACTTAATCTGACTGTTGAGCAGGTTTTTAGCTCTATAACTTAAATAAATCGGAGATTCAAATGGTAACGCTGCAATTAAGACAAATCATTGTACCACCAGGACATAGAGTGCTGTTAGATGATGTCAACTGGCAAGAATTTGAGGCAATTTTAGAAGAGTTGGGAGAACACCGTGGCTCTAGAATAGCTTACAGTCAAGGAACTTTGGAGATTAGGATGCCACTACCAGAACATGAGAAAGCTAAAATCATTATTGGCTATTTAGTGAAAATTTTGTTTGAAGAACTCGAAATCGACTTTGAACCATTTGGTTCGACCACTTTCAAGCGAAAAAGTATGTTACAAGGAATTGAACCTGATGAATGTTTTTACATTCAAAATCACGCTCTAATGATTGGTAAAAAGCGGATCGACTTAACTGTCGATCCGCCGCCTGACTTAGCAATTGAAGTTGATCTAACTTCCAAAACTCAACTCGATGCTTACGAAGCTTTGGGAGTACCTGAGATATGGCGCTATGAAAATAAGAAGCTTCTGATTAATGTGCTTCAAGATGGGAAATATGTTGAATCGGAAAGTAGTCCGACTTTTCCCAATTTGCCAATTATTGCAGCTATTTCTCAATATTGCGAAGAAAGCCAAACAGCGGGCACGAGTCAAACTCTCAGATTGTTTCGCCAGTGGGTGAAAAACCAAATACAAAATTGATAGGAAATCCCTAGTTAACGTACTTGCTGTTAAAAAGCAGGCTTCTTGACGATCGCAAAAAAGCCCATTTTCTGACAGCAAGCGTTCTAATCCCGCTGTATTGTTAATTTCGGTTTTTTTGGGAAGAAATAGAGAGAGTGTAAGGGTGTTGACCTTGAGATCGATCGCCCACAAAAATAACATAAGTCCCCTTGTCCCCATAACCGGAAAATTCTAGATTTCCCGCAGCAGCATTCGCCGGCAGCACGCAGAAACGCCCCCTCGGCCCCTGAATCATTAAACTCGGAGCTCCAGCGGTTTGTACTGCAATCCGCCAGTAAGGCAAATCCTGCGTTACTTCGATGACGTGGTTCGGTGCTTGGGACACAAAACCGCAGTCGCCGCTATTGTTCGCGCCGCCGGAAACTCCAGAAACTCCCAGCGGTTCGGGAAATCCCGGAGCAATTTGTAGCGGTTGGCTCCCAATAGCGCCGGCATCCGCTAAAATCATTGCCAAGGCTAGGGTCACGATCGGGCTAAACCACAGTTTGCCGCGATCGCCCGGATAATGGATCTTCATGTTTCCTCACACAATGGCATTTGCTTGTAGTTCATTGACAGTAGGCGATAATTGCGGTTCCGAACACATTAATCTAAATTAACTCGCGAATTTTTTTATGAATCCTCAAAATAACTTCAAATGGCAGCAAGCGTTCGGAGAACTAAAAGCTAAACTAGAACGATCGCCGCTGATCAAACAAAATTCAGACAGCTATCAAGCCGTCGGAACTTTCTACAATCAATTACTCGACAAGTTTCAAAGACTCCCCAAACCGGGACAGGTGGCAGCCTTTGCCGTGGGATCGATAATTGTCCTGACAGTCTTCAATAGTGTCGTACAGCTAATTTCGGCCCTGATGACTCTTGCCGTTCTGGGAGTGCTAATCTACATAGCGTATAAATTGGCAATTTCCCCCCAGTCCTCAAATACTAACGATAAATAATAGGAATTTCTGAATATGGCTAACCCCACCGCGCCCAGCGGCCTCAATCAACCCGATCCGTCTTGGCAAACACAATCCAAGCAAATGCCACTGCTGGTTCGCAGGTGCGGCGCTTGGGCCGTGGAAATTTCGTTAATTGCCGCCAGCGCCCTCGTTCCCTTCAGTATCGGGGCATTGGTCAACAATGAATCTCAAACCGTGCCGCTCAATCCCTCCATAGCAGCAGCATCGGAAACCGTCGCCCGTACTTTGGGCATACCGGTGCGCGATCGCAACCCCAGAGTCGCACCCCTAACTAATCTATTCTGGTCAGGGGCGCTGCTGGCACCGGCATTTTTAGCGGGGTGGCAACTGTTTTTGCTCGCCAGGACTGGTCAAACTCTCCCCAAACGCTGGTTCGGCGTCAAAGTTGTCACAGCCTCGGGTACTCCTCCGGGTTTTGGGCAAGTGCTAATTCGCGAAAGTTTAGGGCGCTGGGGAGTGCCTCTGGGCGTCGCTTACGGCATTTGGCGCTTGACGGGTGCGTTTCCAGATTTGCTGATTTTAGGGGCGCTCAGCGGCTTGGCAGTGCTCGCAGACGGCGCTTTTGCATGGCGTTACAAACGGCAAGCGGGACACGATCGCCTCGCGAATACTTTGGTAGTCAGCGCTCGATCGAATCAACTGTCTGCCAATCCACTCAAGAGTCCAGATTGGACTGAGGAAGACGCGCAGATTGCGGGTTTGGTTGTGACAGAGCAAACCGGGCTGAAAGAAAATCCCAGTTTGTGGAATTGGATTCGCCAACACCCAGGGGCAACTTTAGTGATAGTTACCATCGGTAGCGCGGGATTGATTTTAAGTTTGTTTGTCGGCACTCTGATCTACACTCAAACTCAAGCAAATATGCGGGATTCCCGGCAGCGGAACGACGAATTATTTGTAGCTTTAGTCAGCAAATTGTCTCCCACATCCGCTAGCGGGGCATCCGGCAGGCGATCGGCGATTTTGGCCTTGGGGGCGGTGGAAGACTCCCGCGCCGTACCCCTGCTAGCGGATTTGCTAGCTCAAGAAGACAACCGCGCCATGCTGGACGCGATCCAACAAGCTTTAGTCAGTAGCGGGCCGAAAGCTTTGCCTGACTTGCAGCGGTTGAACCAAGCTCTCAGGAACGACCTGGATTCCCTGCGCTTTGGCGGCAAGGCCCCGGAACGCGAGTTAGCGGCCGCCCGCCAGCGAACAGTACAAAGGGCGATCGGCAAAATTCTCACAGTGTATAGCAGCCAGCTCAACGGCGCGGATCTGAGCCGCACGGATTTAGCTCAAAGTCCTGCCGGCCCCGCTCAGTTTACTTTAGTATTAAACAAAGTTGACTTGTCGGGAATTAAGTTGAAAGAGGCCAATTTAACCAATGCCAGCTTGCAGGGAACTCGCTTTTACGGCACTGGCGAAGACAGGCGTCCGGGTACATTTGACGATTGGATTTCTGACTTGAGCGCAGCTAATTTTGAAGGAGCAAATTTGACCGGGGCGTCTTTGAACAGTGCTGTAATGAACCGGACTACTTTTGTGCGCGCTGTCCTCAACAAAGCTAATTTGTCCAGCGGAAATTTGAATGCAGCTAATTTCAGCAGTGCTATTTTAATTGGGGCTTCTTTGCAGCAAGCAATGTTAAAAAATGCAATTTTTACCGGTGCAGATATAGGAAGCGCGAATTTGTCGGGAGCGGATTTGTCAGGTGCGCGTTTGGGCAAAGTGAAGGCTCAAGGTGCTCAGTTTGCCTTGACAAATTTGTCTAAATCCGAATGGCAAGGTGCTGATTTGTCCGGTGCCGATTTGAGTGGCGCGAACTTAGAAAATGCCGATTTGAGTTCGGCTAAACTCGCCAACGTGAATTTAAAAGATGCTCGATTGCAAGATGCTAATTTGCGGAATGCAGAGGTGAGTTCGGTTGATTTGAGGGGCGCGAATTTAGCGGGAGCGAATTTTAAAGGGGCTGTGTTTCTGGGGAAGGCAGCTTCGGATCAATTTATTCAAAATCCGGCCGGTAGTAAATCGGGTCGATTCCAAGGAGTTGATTTTGCGGAGGCTAAGAATTTAGATCAAAGTCAAATTGCTTACATTTGTTTGCAAGGGGGGATTCATCCGAAGTGCCCGCAGAAGAATTAAGGATTGGTTGTTAGCGAGTAGGGTAATACAGTCGATCGAAAAACAGGTAGGGTAATTATGAGCGTTAAGCGAATCATTTATCTCATCCTAGCAATTTTGGGGCTTGTGCTGCCTTGGTACTATAACTTGCAGTTTTTTAGCAATGCTGGCTTGCTCGACTTTGTAAACGAGAGTTCGGCTAATCTTGCTGCGAAATCGGTAAGTTTAGATTTGTTTATCGCAACTGTAGCAGGAAGCACTTGGATGTACGCGGAGTCGAAACGATTGGATATAAGTTTTGTAGGGCTGTACGTACTTCTGGGTGTGCTTGTTTCGTTTTCATGTGCTTTCCCGCTTTTCTTGTTTGTGCGGGAAACCAAGCTGGAAAAATCAAGTGAAGTCTCAAGTTGAAAAGTTGTTTAACAGGTTAGTGCCGCGCAGCACAATAATTTCGGTGCAGGCGATCGAGGTATTATATAATTTCCGGTAAAATTACCGTTATAGGTTTGTAGTGACGACAGAAGTTCTCAGAATTTTATGAGGATTAAAGTCCTCACTACAAACCAAGGTGATTGTTATCGTTCGAGGGGACATAATATTAATAGCAATTTTACTCATTTTTGGCTAAAAACTTTTGTGTTGAGTTTCGTTTCACGGGCAAAACCTACTACTGCATGGTTTATTGATAGTCCTGGACGCACGGTTGGTCAGAAACCGGATTTTTTTACCGAAAGACGCGTTACAGACCGCAGAACAAGGCAAAAACCCGGTTATGAACGTTTTGATGCGTCCCGGACTAATTGAAATTGCTATTACGCAATAGCATCCGAAGTGACAAGATTCTCGAATTGCGCCAATAGCATTCCATCAGCATTATTTGCAACTCCAAAAATTCTAGGTAACTGACCTGTTTCAACGAGAACTTGTCTCACTTCTCGGTTAGATACATCGGCTAAATTTTTGTTATTTAGAAGGGCATTAATCGCAGCGATACCGACACCTTGACCAACGGCGACGTTGAATTCAACAATTCTGCCGGCAGAACAGGCAAACCCTTCAAATCCCGAACACGGACTGACCACTGCCAGGTTAGGAACGTTTTTAATTAATGCGTGGCGGATGCCAATATTGAAGGTAGGCTTTTTAAAAAGCATACTTTTAAACCATCCTAGATTGTTTGCTTTCTCGTCAAGACCCTGGATACCCCCGCGGATATCAAAATAATAGCTAAATGTTCCCAGTGCCTCACTAGCAGGTACGCCACCTAACAGCATTTGTGCGCCAGTTAAAGGTTCTACAACTCCCGTCACATTGCCTGCGTGTCTGATATAAAGTTCTGAGGCAGTAGTAACAGAAGTAGCCCCCAGACTCTTCAACCAAGCTGCAAGAAATGATATCTCTTTTTGCATATTAGCCGTGGGTTTGCTCCCGCTTCTGGCTAAGGCTTCCGCTTCGCTGGCGGTGACTGCAAATAAAAGCGCATTCCACGAAAGTCTGTCATTGGGAAGTATTGCTATATTTCCCAGATCTAACATCATGCCAGTTTCAGGAAAAGATAGCTTTCTGCCTCTAAAGGAGTGGTAAGCTACAGATAAAGCCGGCGAGCGAACATCTATGTAATCGTTTTCCCCCCACAGAGTTTTGAGATTGCCTCTAGTGTCGATCATTTCCCGCCGGAGTTTTTCTGCTAGTTGGGCATCATTGTCAGCAGCGGACAGCAAATATTTTTGAGCCTCTGAATCGGCCAGGTTTGTGAAGCGTTTTAGATAAGTGTAATCGAGTTCTTTCAGTCTCCTTGCACTGAGTCCTTGGGATTCAAAAACGAGGGTGACTGGAAGTTCTGAGTTAGGCAGACCAAAGGTTTCAAATCCCTGCAACTTTCTCACGCCGGCAGCTTGAGCTAATTCGGCATTGACAGTGGCATCAATAAATTGCTTGCCGGTATAAACTATGCCTTGAGAGGTGGTTATACTGGCAATTCTTTGGCCTTGTTTATTGACTGATTGAATTTCTACTTTGCTGAGGATATCGACTCCAGCTTGTAACAGCATTTGTTTCAGCGCTGCACTGGCTTTGCCGGCATCAAGTGCAATTTTCGTAACACCGGATTTTTGCAGGAATTCTTTATAAATTGCCGGCGGTGAACCAAAGGTATCTAAATTTAAAGATTGTTTAAGTTCTGGACTAATCTGACTTCTATCTAAATAAG
The DNA here is from genome assembly GCA_036700245.1 of Microcoleus vaginatus BM001213989. Taxonomy (GTDB): domain Bacteria; phylum Cyanobacteriota; class Cyanobacteriia; order Cyanobacteriales; family Microcoleaceae; genus Microcoleus. The sequence goes on along the minus strand of JAUBOM010000065.1, from coordinate 5,489 downwards.
CAAGGCCGCCTCTTACCAAATGCCCGCCAATTCCTTCTTGCAAGCTTCCTTTAGACATCAGCAGAACTCGCGGATAACGCTTTGTCCGGCGACGATATTCTCTGGCGGCAGAGATAACAGCGAGCACTCCTGGAACTTCATCACCAAAGCCGATGACATCGTAATAACGCTGATCCATGACCATTATTTAATAACCTCTCGTGATTTTCATCTTTTCAAACTGGATCTCAATGTTTGCCGTCAAACTCTCTGTGTGTGTCAAGTCTAGCCCCATCTTTCCCGATTTTTGGGATAAATATTCCCACATTCCTATACGCAGAAACCGGGTTTTTTCCCGAAAATCCTCCGTTGAGGGCGATCGATCGGGCGTTGAAAAACCCGGTTTCTAAGCGTCAAGAGTCTGTAAGTATTGTGTCTTTACTGCCATCAGCTCAGATTATCGGGATCAATCCCCAACTCCCGCAATCGCTGAGCTAATCGATCGGAACGTTCAGCTAATCGATCGGCGCGCTGCGATTCCTGTTGAGCGCGCTGCGATTCCTGTTGGGCTAGTTGTGCTGATTCTTTCACCTGTTCTTCAGGAGTCAGATAACGTTTTCCATCGGCATCATACCAATACAACCACTCCCTTGTCACCCCAGAATAATTGCCCCTTTCACAACCAATTCCCAAACCAATTTCTGGCATCCAAACTGGATGTCCTGGCTGTAATTCATACTTCCCATTGACTAACTTATGTACTTCCAAACGGGGTTTACGGCGGCGGCGGGAAGAATAAATGACGTAATAAAGTACGCCTAAAGCTTGATATTCCTCCAACTTTGTGGTGTATTCTTTGCGATAAGTTGGGGAAACTACTTCCAGAACAAAAGTCGGCAGAACATTTTCATCCCACAGGACGTAGCTGGGACGCAATTCTTCATCATAAAACCTTTCTACACCTAAACTCAAGAAAGCATCGGGGACAATGGCAGGTTTGTCTGGGTGATAATAGATACCCATATCGATGCCAAAGAACCAGTCCATGCGTTCTGCCCAAAGTATGAGCAATATTGCTTTTAACAACCCTGGTATTAATTCTTGCAGTTCGTTATCCACAGGCGTTTCATCAGAGTCTGGTAGTTCATCGGCTGAGGGCCAGTGCCTCGGGAATTTGTAATCTAACATGGCGGCTTTCCTCAAAACTCACTAAGATTATAGCGTTTACTTGTTTTGCGATACTTGTTTATCTGGCTATAAACTACTTAATAAATACTAAAAAAATATTTATTTAACGAACCGCTTTCGTCGCTTGTGACGCGAAGGAAGAGAAAGAATAGAACGAAGAAGATAGGTAATCTCGACTGAGTTAATCTGAATGAATTTTTGTAAAAGATTTGCTGAGATTTACGCGATCGACTAAACTATATCTAACCAGTCGGTTCTAATGGGGAGCAGCCGTTAGAGGAAATGGGGAAAGTTCGGTGCAAGTCCGGCGCTGTCCCGCAACTGTAATGAGAGTCTTGTCGCTTTCTGAGTCAGAATGCCCGCCGATGTGTTAGTTTACATAGTCTCATCTGCGAGGTTCAGCGTGAAGACCAGAAATCGGAAATTGGTCAGCTTGGGATTGATGGCTGGCTTGAGTTGTTATATTGTCCTGGGATCGGCAACGCCCGCCGCAGCTATGCACATTTCGGAAGGTTTTTTGCCGGTGCAATGGGCTGCGTTTTGGTGGATTGTGGCGTTGCCTTTTTTTGCCTTTGGGTTGCGATCGATTACTCGCATTACAAAAGAACACCCGGAACTTAAACTATTGCTTGCTTTGGCGGGCGCGTTTACTTTTGTGCTTTCTGCTTTAAAAATTCCTTCGGTAACGGGCAGTTGTTCTCACCCGACGGGTACTGGTTTGGGTGCAATTTTGTTCGGTCCTTCGGTGATGGCTGTACTGGGGGCTTTAGTCCTGTTGTTTCAAACGTTATTGTTAGCGCATGGTGGCTTGACAACGCTGGGAGCGAATATGTTTTCGATGGCGATTGTCGGCCCTTTCGCTGCCTATTTTCTCTATCGATTGCTGTTGCGAACTGGTAGCCAGCGGGCAGCAATTTTTTGTGCGGCGGCTTTGGCAGATTTACTGACTTATGTGACGACTTCGATTCAATTAGCATTAGCTTTTCCGGCAGCAAGTGGCGGTTTTATGGCTTCGTTTCTCAAGTTTGCTGGTATCTTTGCTATCACTCAAGTACCTCTGGCTATTAGTGAGGGATTGCTGACTCTATTGGTCTGGAATTGGCTGCATTCTTACGGGAAGCAGGAGTTGGAAACTTTGAAATTATTGAGACAGGAGTCATAAGCGGTGAGTCAAAAACCTACAAAAAATCACCAATCTACTTCGCGGCAAAATTGGCTTTTGGCTGGGGCTGTGATTGTTCTGGCAGCGTTTCCTCTCGTTTTTGTACGGGGTGAATACGGCGGTTCCGATGACCAAGCTAAGAAAGCAATTACGGAAATTCAACCGGGTTATAAACCTTGGTTCAATCACTTGTTTGAGCCGGCTAGCGGAGAAATTTCAAGTCTATTGTTTGCGTCTCAAGCGGCGATGGGGGCTGGCGTAGTTGGGTACGTCATTGGGTTGTATAAAGGCCGATCGCAATCTCGGCGGCAGTCCGATCGTAAATCGTCGGAATGAACCATCAGATTGATAGTCTGGCTTATACAAATCGCTTGCGGGGGTTGCCGCCATCTCACAAGTTATCCTTTGCGATCGCCCTTTTAATACTGTCTCTAGTTTCTGGGGCGATCGTCCAATTGTCGATCGGCCTGTGGTTGGCTGTCTGGATCGTCATCTATGCGGGTATTCCGGGGAAACTGTATTTGCGGTTGCTGTCGCTACCGTTGATGTTTTTGCTGACAAGTTTGCCTGCTTTGGCGATGGGTGCGGTTGAGTTAAGTCAAATCCAGGAAATTCAGTGGGATATTTGGCAAGGTTGGGGCCTTAGCACCGGCACTTTTTATCTGTATGTGAGCCGCACCGGAATATACCAAGTGAGTCTGCTGTTTGCCCGCGCCTTCGCATCGACAAGCTGTATGTATTTCATCCTCTTGACGGTTCCATTTACCGAAATCTTGCAGATTCTCAGACAATTACGCTGTCCAGAGTTGGTCACAGAACTGCTATTACTAATGTATCGGTTTATTTTTAGCTTATTGGCGATCGCCGATGAACTTTGGATAGCCCAAAACTCGCGCTGTGGCTACCGCACATGGAAGCGGGGAATGCACAGTTTAAGCATTTTAATCGGGCAATTGCTTCAGCGAACTTTGGAAAACTACCGTCAAGTATCTTTGAGTTTAGCATCGCGCGGCTTTAATGGAGAACTGCGGGTTTGGCATTCTTCCCCTTACAAACCTTCGCGAAGATATACAGTGGAAGCCCTGTTTGGGTGTACAGTTTTAACTTTGTTAAACGTGCTATTTCAACATTAAATTACTCGTTCCCAGGCAGAGCCTGGAAACGCAGAACCGGAGGATCTGCCTCCAATTTCCCCTTTCGCCACGCGAGGCAGATCCTCTGGAAATCGGTTCCCAGGCAGAGCCTAGGAACCAGTCAAATTCATTCCCTGCCGGACTGCCGGACTTAATATATGACTTTTATGAACATAATTAATGAATTTAATGAATTGACTTCAAAAGAAACCTGTTGAATTATTGTAGTCAACACTTATCTTGGGGAAATTTTATGATAAATAAACGACTCCTCAAAAAAATAGTTTTTTTGTTAATGGCTTCATTAAGCCTATTGTTGGTAACAGTGACTCATGCAGCGGCCCAACAACTACCGTATTACTGGGATAACATCAACGTCACAATCGACGTTCAGACCAACGGAGATATGTTAGTTACCGAAACGCAAAAATATGTGTTCACAGCCGACTACACCAATGAACGATATCGCTATATTCCTTTAGATAAGGTCGATGAAATTAAAGATGTGACCGTTACCGAAAATAATCAAATAATTCCTAGTAGCACTGGAACTGAAAATAATCAACTTTGGATTCGTTGGCAACATGAATTAAAACCGCCAGACTCACATACTTTTGTCATCAAATATCGAGTTGTAGGTGGATTGCAACTAGATGGTGAGAATACTCTAGTTTATTGGAAAGCTATTGCAGCGGGTCGTAAAGCTCTGATTAATAGCGCAAAAGTTACGGTGCAATTACCAGAAGCTTTGTCAGGTCAAGCTCTCTTGTTTACGAATTTTGGTGCAGCAGCAGTTCCTCGTCAAGTAGATCCTAAAACATTTGAATTTGTGGCAAGTCAGCCTATTCCACCGGAACAAACATTAGAAGTGCAGATTGCATTTCCCCACCAAATTCTGAATATACCTCAACCTGGTTGGCAACAAACTGGCAACCAATCTCAAACTGCTTGGGGATCAGGAAACTTTTTCCTAGACATCTTCTTAATGATTGTATTATTCATAGCAGCAATGACATCCCCGATATGGATATGTTTGCTTTTATTAATCTTAGGAATGATTTCCCTCTATCTTACAAGATTCTGTTTTAGATGTAAAAAGTTCACGCTAGACAACAATAGACAAGTAATCTCTACAGCTACCCCAAAGACCAAAGGGAAGGATAAAGTTATCTATCACTGTAATAATTGCGGTTATCACCATGAAAAAATAGTTGTGACGACTTACATAGATCCGAGTAGTGATGGTGGTGGCGGTGGTGGTGGTTAATATCAACGGGAGTTACGCATCACAACCACAGCAACCGGGTTTTTACTGGATCTGCGGGCTATAACGAAGTATTGTCGCAAAAAAGCCGGTTTCTGAGGTCTTGTTGGACGCATCACAACCTTCATAACCGGGTTTTTACTGAATCTGTGGGCTATGACAAAGTATTGCCGCAAAAAACCCGGTTTCTGACTATTTTCATGGGCTGCTCATGATTATTTTAGGGTAGGGAAACACCATTGCCGTGTCCGAATTTGCTTCATTTTGAGATAAATCGATCGCACTTCATGCACAATCATATTCCAAATATGACTTTTATGAATATAATTAATGACTTTAATGAATTGACTTCAATAGAAATTTATTGAAGACTGATTCTAGTTAACAACTTTTCAGTACATTTGAGCTTAAAACAGGTTAAAAACTATGACTAAATCACGTTGGCTTCGCAAACTTTTACCATTAGCAGTATCTTTCGCAACCGCGATCGCAGCAGGCGCTTTTGCCCCGCCAACTTCCGCTCAAAGCAATCCGCCGCCGCAAGCCCAGGAAGTTCAACCAGCCCAAGCAGAAGGATTTAGCATTCCGATTTGGATCTATCCCGTAGGAGCAATGTTGCTAGTTTTCATCTTTATACCCAAGATTGGCTGGACTTTGGGATTAATTGCGATCGGCGAACGAGAAGTGGGAATTGTTACTAAGAAATTCGGTAGTGCCCTGAAGGAAAGGATCAAGATGATAAAACAAAACCGTATTCAAAAAA
>JAUBOM010000302.1:0-2718 GCA_036700245.1 Microcoleus vaginatus BM001213989 | reverse complement strand
CCGGGCCCTTGACAGAATTGGTTTATCAAAAAACCAAAGGTAATCCCTTTTTCTCAACTCAATTCCTCAAGTCGCTGTATGAAGAAGGTCAAATTATTTTTGACCCCCCTGTCTCCCCCCTGAGCAAGGGGCGAAGTAAAGGGAGGTGGCAGTGCGATATTGCTCAAGTTACATTTGGCGACGCCTCGGATGTGGTGGAGTTTATGGCGGTGCAATTGCAAAAGTTGCCGAAGCAAACTCAGGAGGTTCTCAAACTAGCCGCCTGCATTGGGGCGCAGTTTGATTTAGATACCTTGGCAATAGTCAACGAAGAACTACCCGAACAAACAGCATCAGCACTTTGGAGAGCATTACAAGAAGAACTCATTTTACCCATTACAGAAGGCTATAAATGCTTCATTCCCACAGATGATCGATCCAATACTGAGTCTGTTGCTAATCCAACTTATGGCTTCCTGCACGATCGCGTGCAACAAGCTGCCTATTCATTGATTCCCGACAACAAAAAAAAAGCCACTCATCTCAAAATAGGACAGTTACTGCTACAAAATTATTCGGAGATAGAAAGAGAAGAAAAACTCTTTGATATTGTGGGGCATTTAAATCAAGGAATTGAGTTAATCAATGAATTAAGCGAACGAGAAGCCTTAGCCCAACTCAACTTAGAAGCCGGAGGTAAAGCCAAAAGCTCTACTGCCTACACTGCGGCAAATATCTATGTACAAACGGGAATTGCTCTGTTGAGGGTCAACTGCTGGCAAAGTCAGTATGAGTTGACCCTGAAACTCTATGTTGCTGCGGCCGAAACTGCCTATTTGAATGCTGATTTTGAGGGTCTGGAGCGGATGGCAGCAAAGGTTTTACAAGAAGCTAAGACGATTTTAGACAAAATTAAAATTTACGAAATTCAAATCGTCGCCCAGACAGCCCGGAGTAAGATGTTGGAGGCGATCGCAGTGGGTAGAGATGCCCTGCGACTACTGGGGATCGAGCTCCCCAGCGAACCTGACAAAGCCTTGATTGGTAAAGCGCTGCAAGCCCTGGCTAGTCAGCTTCAGGGCAAACACATCGAGCAACTGGTTGACTTGCCTGTGATGACAAATCCACAGAGTCGGGCAGCTATGAAACTCTGGGGAATGTTGCTTCCACCCATTTTTCAAGGAATGCCGAGTTTAACGCCCCTAGTTAGCTGCACGATGGTGAGTTTATCGCTCGAATTTGGGAATGCACCCGCCTCGACTATGGGGTATGCGATGCACGGGATGGTGTTATGTGCCTTTTTGCAAGAGGTGGAAACCGGCTATGGCTTTGGGCAATTGGCACTCTCATTGCTCGATAGGTTCAATGTGTCCGAATTCAAGTCCCAAGTTTTGCTTCTGTTTGGTTGCTGGCTTCAGCATCGCCAAGAAGCTCTCTTGGCAACGATACCGACACTGAAAGATGGCTATACCGCAGGCATGGAAACTGGCGACTTTCTATACGCTAGCTACAACATAAACAATTACTTTCATACTCATTTCTTCGGTGGGGTAGAACTAGACACTTGGGAAACCGAGATAGTAAGTTACAGCGTAGCGTTGGCTCAGGCGAAGCAATATTCTGTCCAGACTTATTTGGATATGACGAGGCAGATAGCGCAGAACTTGAGGGAAACAGTAAGTCAACCGGATTGCTTAATTGGAACTGCCTATGATGAAACAGTGATGATTCCTAAGCATAATCAGGACAATGAACTCTCTGCGATCGCTTGTGCCTACATCTACAAACTGTTGCTTGCCTACTGCTATGGAAATTACACGCCGGCCCTAGACTACATTGCCCAAGCCCAACAGTATTTAATGGCAGTATCGGGATTGATTTTTGTTCCCATTTTCCATTTGTATGCCGCCCTGACGAACTTGGCACTTTTCCCTACACAGCCAGAACCCGAGCAAGCTGATCTTCTCGCCTCTGTGGAAACCCATCAAACCACTCTGCACCAATGGGCACAAAATGCTCCGATGAATTATCTGCATAAATGGTATTTAGTTGAGGCAGAACGGCAACGCGTGTTAGGCAATAAAGCTGAGGCGATTGAAATGTACGATCGCGCCATTTCTGGAGCCAAAGAAAATAAGTTCCTCAACGAAGAAGCACTAGCTAACGAACTAGCAGCTAAATTTTACTGGGAATGGGGTAAAGAAAAATTTGCTCAAATCTACATAATTGAGGCGTATTATTGTTATATCCAATGGGGAGCCACTGCTAAGGTAAAAGATTTAGAAACGCGATATCCCCAGTTATTACAACCAATTAAACCCAGAAATAAAAATACTAAAACTACCGCAAGACTAACGACCGGTTCGGAATCTCACTTAGATATCACCACAGTAATGAAAGCTTCTCAGACGATTTCCGGCGAAATAATGCTAGATCAACTCATGTCGAGCTTGATGAAAATTTTGATTGAAAGTGCAGGAGCGCAAAGAGGTTATCTGATTTTATCAAGCCAGGAAAAGCTGTTAATTGAAGCTGAAGGGACAATAAATTCTCAACAAGTCACCGTGTTGCAGTCAATCCCCATTGAAGATTGTCAGGAACTTTCCTCCGCAATTGTTAATTATGTGGCCCGCACTAAAGAAAGCGTCGTACTAGATGATGCTGCCCGAGCGGGACAATTTACTAACGACCCCTACATCCAAAAGCATCAGCCCAAATCAATTTTATGTGTGCCGCTGA
>JAUBOM010000301.1:0-2723 GCA_036700245.1 Microcoleus vaginatus BM001213989 | reverse complement strand
TGCACCAAGGTGTTCACAGTCAGTTGATGCTGTCGAGCCAAGGACTGGAGGGCTGTTGTCGCTCCTACTGAGAGTTCGATTTCCTGCTCATCGTAGCTCTTCATCTCACTGGATAAGCTTCCCGATGCTCGATCGACCGATAGCGGAGTCGGTGCCGTAAAGCCTTTGAGCGTCTGACGCCAGAACGCCTCAGCTTCGGTCAAGTCTTGCTGTTGCAACCAGGCAATATAGTCTTGGTAAGGACGACTGCGTTTCAGGTGTAAGTCTTGACCTTGGCAGAACGCTTCATAAAAGACAAAGACTTCCTTGATCACCAAAAACAGAGACCATCCATCCAACAACAGGTGGTGAAAGCTGTAAATGAATTGGTAGATATCCTCGTCGATCTGGATCAAGGTCAGGCGGATTAGCGGTGCCTTAGAGAGTTGGAAGCCTTGCTCCCGGTCTGCTTGAAGGAACATCTCCAGTTTATTTTGCTGATCCACCGCCGACAGACCTCGCCAATCGTGCTGTTGCCAAGGCAGGCCTACGCGTCGGCCCACCACCTGAAGTGGTTTCTCGATCTTGTTCCAGGCGAAAGCAGTTCGCAACACCGGATGGCGTTCCACCACCTGCTGCCAAGCTTGCTGGAAGGCTAAGACGTTGAGTCTTCCATAAAGAGTGCAGCTCAACTGCTCGAAATACATCGCAGATTCTGGCTCGTAAAGCGTGTGGAACAGCATACCCTGCTGCATAGGAGAAAGAGGATAGGCAGCCTCAATATTTTTGGAACTCATTTTTATTCCTCTTCAAACTCAATGCTTGTAAATGCCGTATCAAGTGCGTCCTGACTCATCTGCGTCAGCGGAAAATCTGAAGGCGTGTAGCCACCGGCTTCAGGTGATTGGCAATGGGCAATCAGCGATCGCAGTGCTTTCAAAAAACCTTGAGCTAGGTTTTCAATTGTGGCTCCTTGATGCAGGGAAGAGCTGTATATCCAATCGAGTTGCAACTGGCCCCCAGTCACGAGACCATTGACTTCCAGCAGATGACCGCGGCTTCCCAAGTGGCTGTGTTCGGGCCCGCTGGACTCTTTGGCTATTTGAAACCTTGAATTCGGCGACAGCATCTGATCGAACTGACCCAGGTAGTTGAAACTGACCTCTGCCTGGGGCAGGCTTCGCAGTTTCTCAGTGATCGCTGCGTCTCCCTTGATATAGCGCAGCAGACCATAGCCAATGCCCCGGTTCGGAATGCGACGCAGTTGCTCTTTGACCGATTTCAATGCTTCTCCTGGGGCGTCTGCTTCTTGTAGCTCCAATACCACGGGGAACATAGTAGTAAACCAACCTACGGTGCGTGACAGGTTCACCGCTTCCAAGATTTCCTCTCGCCCGTGCCCCTCCAAGTTAACCAGTAGGAAGCGAGTGCCCGTCCACTGGGCAAAGGTTTGTACCAAAGCTGTCAGCAGCGCATCGTTAATTTGGGTGTTATAAGCCTGTGGCACGTCCCGTAGCAGAGCGCGGGTTTCTTCAACGCTTAACGAAACTGATACGTTACAAGCCGAGGTCACGGTGTTGGCCTCCTTACCCGCTGAATAGTCCACTGGTAGGGGGGCGATCGCAGAGCGGGAAGAGTCGAGCCAGTAGTTTAGCTCTTGCTCTAGCGCTGGCGATTGTGCATATTCGGTCAAGCATTGAGCCCAATTCTGAAAGGAAGTTGTCTTGGGTGGCAGCTTCATTGCCTCCTCACGACTGAGCTGCTGGTAACCTGTCTGGAAATCCTCTAGTAAAATTCGCCAGGAAACCCCATCTACTGCCAAGTGATGAATGACAAAGAGTAGGCGGTTGGGCTGGTTCGAGCCTAGGTCGAACAGCGCCACCCGTACTATGGGTCCTAATTCCAGGTTTAAACTAGCTTGTAGTTCGGTCGCTGCAGCCTCAATCGCTGGTGTTTGTTCCCCCTTGGGTAGGCTCGACAAATCCACCCGAGTGCAGGAAAATGCCTCATCAGGAAAGGCATTTTCCTGTTGCCACCCGGAAGCAGAGCGCACAAACTTCAGGCGCAGCGCATCGTGATGCACTAGCAATTGCTGCACCACTCGCTGCAACAGAACTAAGTTTAAGGTTGTCGGCACTTCCAGCAGCATCGCTTGGTTCCAATGGTGTGGTTCGGCAAACTCCTGTTCAAAGAACCATCGTTGGATAGGCGTCAGCAGCACTTCTCCTGTGACCAGACCCTGTTCGGCTTGAAACACAGAGGTCGTACCTGCCACTGTTGCCAACTCGACAATTGTTTGGTGTCCAAATAGCTGCTTGGGGGTGAGCGCCAGGCCTGCCTGATTGGCTCTGGCAATAACCTGAATGCTAAGGATCGAATCTCCACCTAATTCAAAGAAATTGTCGTAAATGCCTACCTTTTCCAGTCCCAAGACGTCCGCCCAGATCCCCGCTAGTAGCTCCTCAACAGAAGTCCGAGGGGCTACATAGCTACCTGCTAATTCAGGTCTAGTCGTGTCAGGAGCCGGGAGGGCGCGGCGGTCTACCTTGCCGTTGGATGTTAACGGTAGGGCTTCCAGCAGCACAAAGGCAGAAGGCACCATATACTCAGGCAAGTTCTGCTTCAGAAAATGCGGCAGTTCCTGCATTGAAGGTGCTGGCGACTTCTTTGTCACCACGTAAGCAACTAGGCGCTTGTTGCCTGGTACATCCTCTCGAGCCACAACCACTGCTTCCTCTACAGCC
>JAUBOM010000064.1:0-42846 GCA_036700245.1 Microcoleus vaginatus BM001213989 | reverse complement strand
GACTAATTAGAGCTGTGTTGCCAATTTGGCAGATTTGTGGAAATTAAAATGTAACATTAACTTCATGAATATTTGTAAATTGTTGGTTCAAAAGCTACAGAAAATCGGTGTATTTTGATATTCAAAAACCAGCCTCGTTTTATAGTCTATTAACTAACGAGACTGGTTTTGTGCCTACTGAAAAACCCGATCGCCCGCGATGAGTAATATCAAATCAGGTGGCATCGGAATTGATATTACCCCCAGTCAGGCACGGCGCCGTGCCGTTTCCCGAAAATTAATCGGGCGAGGCTTGCATCTTTCTTCGAGGGCGAAGGCGGGCGAGCCCTGGCCCCTGCTACGATTATTTTGGCGTAGGGAAATGGCACGGTGCGGTGTCCGACCTTGCCGTGTTGTCGATGGTTAGATCCTAGAACAGTCGAAGAGAGCAATTCGATCGTCCAATCCGGTTGATTTTACCCGTTATATCAATTCTGCGCTTCATCCTCGGGCGTAAAATCGAGAAGGGTACTCAACAATCACCGACGGTGCAACCGGAATTGATATCAACCAAAAAACAGGTACACTCAACGCGGGCGATCGGGTTGTCAGTCGATCGACTAATTTACTAGCCCGCCCAATTAAACCAGCGCCTCTTAAATCCAGCAAAAAATTCTTGATTGTTAACATCAACCGTCGGCGCGAAGATATTTGAACCTTCGCCCCCGACTTCAGCGACAAAACCTGCGGTATCTGAGTGCAACTCGCTACAAATCCGAATTGCATCACCCCCTCGAACTCCGGCTCGTTTCTCCCTCACCACTTCCACATAATCTAAATCCGCAATTTTGCTCTGCCCCGGCTGAGTTTCCGATTTCCTGATTTGACTGTTTTCCTTGAGCAAGCGGTTGAAAGTACGGTAAGGGATATAGTCGAGAGGGTTGTAACCCGTGCACTGCAAAAGTAAAAAACAAGCCCAAGAATACTTTCCTGCCAAAATCGCTGCAATTATCTCATCCAATTGTTCGGGTTTGATTCCAACTTGGGAATGATTGGCAGAATGGTGAAATTGGGATGTCATAGGTTTATCCTGATTTTGGTAGAGTGCAAATCTGTTAACTGTTGACTGTTGAGTATTGGCTGTTGGCTGCTGGCTCAGTATTTCTACAAACTCATGCCGCCTTTTTGTAGTTGCTTGAGAGGATCGAGCAAAATGTCGGCTATGGAGCGCTGGCGGATGACAATTTCCGCAGTAGCTGTCTGGCCAGCTTTGAGTTTCCAGGTTTGATTGTTGGCTTTCACTGAGTCTCGATCGATACTCACTTCCACCCGGTAAAAAACACCCAATCGCTCGTCTGTTTTGGCATCCGGCGAAATCGATACCACCTTTCCCGGAATCACGCCGTAATTTTGATAGGGAAAAGCATCGAATTTGACTTGTACTGGCATCCCGGTTTTGACAAAACCCGCTTCTCGGTTCGGCAAACTCACTTCCAGCACTAGCGGAGCCTGATTCGGAGTCACTTCGGCAATAGTTTCGCCCGGTTGCACGACTTCGCCGGTGTTGTGAATGTTGAGCGCGGAAATTACTCCGGTGACGGGTGCGTAGATAAATCTTTGTTTGAGCTTATTTTTTGCTTGAGCGAGCAGGGTTTTGGTTTCGGCAATTTTGGATTTGGCTTGATTTAATTCCATTTCTAACTGCTGAATTTTCTGCTCTTTTTCTAACTGCGTTTGGCGCGCTGCGGCTTGTTTGCTGGAGGCTTCGGCTTGCAGCCGATCGACTTCTGCCATTTGTTCTGTTAATTGGCCTTGCATTTTGCCGATCGAATTAATTCGATCGCGCAAACCTTGCTCGACTTCAAACAGCTTTTCCTTAACCTGAGTTGTATCAGACAGTTGACTCCTGACGGCAGCACTTTGCCTGTCGCGCACGGTTTGCTCGACCTCAAATACTCGATCGTCAGCCTGAGTTGTCTCCCCCAACTGGCTTCTAATCACCGCATTTTCGCTTTCTCGCATAGCTTCCTCAGCTTGAAACAATACATCTTTTGACAGCGCTCCCTCATCTACCAAAGGTTTAAGCCGCGCTATCCGCTCTTTGTGAGCCGCCACTTTTGCTTGCAACCCGGCCAACAAATCTTGGCTCTTATTTTGCAGCGGTTTCACCTGCTCGCGCCTAGCCTGTTGAGAAGTGACATCGGTTTTCAGTTGCGATAACAGATTTTCTGCGTGTTTTTCCAGAGGTTTGAGCTGTTGCTTGCGCGCTTGCTGAGACACTACATCTGCTTGCAATTGCTGGATTTGAGACTGCGTGGTAGCCGCTGAAGCGCGAGCCCCATCGAGCGCAGCTTCAGCCCCATGCTTCTGTGCAGCAGCAATAGCTTGGCTCGCTTCAGCTTCCAGTCGAGTTCTCTCGATCAAACTAATCTGCTGCACCAATTGAATTTCAGCAGCGCTGAGAACTTTCTCAAGACGCTCCACCTCGCTCTCTGCAGTGGACGGGTCTAATTCCGCCAATAATTGTCCTGCTTTGATTTTTTGACCTTCTTTGATAGCGAGGTTAATAATTTTCCCCGTCTCCGTCGGATGAATTTTGTAAACAGCACCTTTGGGAACTAATTTGCCCTGAGCATGACCAACTTCGTCTATTTTCCCCAAAGTTGCCCACGCTCCAAAAGCTACGCAAAAAACCATTCCTCCTAATATCAACCGCTGGGGCAAAGATACTGGCGGCTGGTCGAGTACGGAGTGCAAAGAAGTAGACCAATTATCAGAATCCTCCTGCCTAAACTTCGCAGTATTGATACCGTCATTAGTTGGAGAGGAGCGATTTTGAGATTCGACCGCTTCTAAAGAGCGGTCTTTTATTCTGGCTTCATTTTCTTGCCTTGAAGCTACGCCCCCATAAACTTGTGCTATTTCATCAGGAGCGCTGCCTAATTCTTTGACATCTTCTGAAAGCATCGTATTTATCCAAATTACTCTGTTTACAGTTAGCCGTTGTTAGGATTTATAAATCAGGCCTCAGGAGTCCGAACTCAGAAATTAGGACTCCTGAGTAATAGGGTATTGCTCATTAAAAATTATCTTTAGCCTTCAGTTGGTTGCGAATGACCAATGGCTAATGACTAATGACTAATAACTAATGAGTTAAATATCGAGTTGTTGCTGAGCGAGGTGGTAGTAAAGTCCGCGTTCAGCCATCAATTCATTGTGGTTGCCTTGTTCTGCTAAAATGCCTTTGTCTAGAACTAAAATTCGATCGGCATTACGCACCGTAGACAACCGATGAGCGATGACAAAGACAGTGCGATCGCGGCCGATGCGAGCGAGATTTTGCTGGAACCTGCGCTCAGACTCCGTATCCAGCGAAGAAGTTGCTTCGTCCAAAATCAAAATTCGCGGATCGCCCAACAAAGCGCGGGCGATCGCAATTCGCTGTCGCTGACCTCCCGACAAACTCGTTCCCCTCTCCCCCACAGGAGTTTGATAACCTAGCGGCATATCTTGAATAAAAGCGTGAGCTTCTGCTAGCTTCGCCACTTCTATAGCCTCTTCCAAGCTTCCACAACCAGCATCCTTTCCATTTTTGTACAACGTAATATTTTCTAAAATTGTTCCCGAAAACAAGAAACAGTCTTGAGGAACCACACCCAACTGAACTCGCAGCGACTGCACAGAAACGTGTCGAATATCGTGACCGTCAACTGTCAGCCGCCCTTTTTCTGGATAATAAAAACCTTGCAGCAGCTTCACCAAAGTGCTCTTACCCGAACCGCTGCGGCCGACAATTGCCACAGTTTCTCCAGCTTGCACCTCAAAGCAAAGATTTTGCAGCGTATTGCGTTCTTCATCCTGAGAATAGCGGAAAGAAACATTTTCAAACTTGACGTTTCCCTGAATGCGAGGCAGCACCAGCATTGGCTTGTAAGGGCTTTCTTCAGGTTGGGCAGAGAATACATCATCCAAACGCTCGATCGAAACGACCACTTCTTGAAACTCATCCCAAAGTCCCACCACTGAAAGCACAGGAGAAATCACGCTCCCAATCATCATATTAAAAGCAACAAATTGACCGATCGTCAAATCATCTTCAATCACAAGCATCGCCCCGTACCACAGCAAAGCCGTGCTACCCAAAGTATTGATCGAACCCCCGATTATTTGCAAATAATTTGCCAAATTCTGCCCTCTAAGTTGGGCATTAATCATGCTGGTTAATTGGTCTTCCCAGCGCCAGCGCATTTCTCGCTCAGAAGCAGTTGCTTTAATCGTCGCCACCCCAGTAATCATTTCTACCAAAGATGAGTTTTGCTTAGCACCTTCGTTAAAAATATCCCGCGACACTTTTCGTAGAAACGGAGTTGCGACTAAAGTCAAAATCACGATCGGCGGAATTAACGCCAGCACCAACAAAGCCAGACGCCCGTTGTAGTAAAACATCAATCCGATGTAAACTACCGCCATCATAGCATCTAACCATGCGGTAATTGCTTGGCGAGTCAGAAAAGTCTGAATTTTTTTATTTTCCTGAACGCGCGTTAAGATGTCGCCAACGTGACGCAATTCAAAGAATTTTATCGGCAAACTTACAGTGTGACTGATAAAGCCACTAATTAAAGTCAGGTCAATGCGGTTAGATAGGTAATCGAGCAAGTATTGTCTGCTTGCGGTTAGCAGCGTTCGCCCAATACTAAATAGCAGCAGCCCGAGTGCAAACACGTGCAGCGTTACTAGGGTTTTGCTAACAACTACTTTGTCTAAAATTACTTGCGTAAATAGGGGAGTAACTAGCCCAAATATTTGGATAAAAAAGGAGAGGATCAGAATTTGGGCGATCGTACTACGGTAGGGCCAGACTATACCGAGAAAGTTTTTGGTTTTGATTCCTTTCTGTTCCGCATCATGATTTCGGTATAACTGCGGTGTCGGATCTAAAATTAGGGCGTAGCCCGTCCAATTTTGGGTAAAGTTTTTAACGCTCATCCACCGCTTGCCCATCGCCGGATCTGCAACTAAAACCTGTTGATTTTTAAAGCGGTAAACTGCAACGTAGTGATTGCCTTGCCAGTGAGCGATCCAGGGATTTTGATTGCGCAGCGGAGTTAAAGAAGCTCGCACGGGACGGGTTTGAAATCCCATCCTTTCCGCTGCTTTTGCCAAATTTTTGAGCGACGCGCCGCTGCGACCGATTTCTGCCAATTCGCGCAAGTAATTCAGGCTGAATTTCTTACCCCAATATTCGCTAATCATGGCTAAGCAGGTGGCTCCGCAATCTGCTGCGCTCTGTTGTTGGATGAATGGGTGTCCGCTGCTCAACCAGCGCCGCTGCTTGGGTTTGGGAAAGCTGATAATTCCGCCTGCAGGTTTTTGCTGCTCGACTGCGGTTAATTTTGACTGCTCGGTTTTTGAGGTAGATATGGCATCTTTTGGCAGCGTTACTAAGCTTAAAATTGGAGGTTTGCGGATGATTTTAGGGCGGGAATTGCTTTCGGCACTAATTGTGGCTTTGGCGATTTCCCACTGTTCGGCGCTAAGCTGGTAAATTAGCAGGTTTGTTGCTGCTTTCCAGTCGCTCGGTACCTCTGAATGTCCCCAGTTACTGCCGATAATTGGCGGTGCTTGACCTTGAATTTGACCGCTGCGGAGCCAAAAATGATTGGTTGATTTTTGGCAGTGCTCAGCGAGGGAAACTCCGGCAGGAATTCGGCTTTCTTCTATGTAAGGAAGTAAGTGGGGCCACAGAAGCTGTTGTTGGTGGGGAGCGAGCGATCGCAAATCTGTTTGTGTCTTGAGAAATATTAACCGCTGGATCTGTTGGAATTCTTGCTGCAAGTGCTGTTCAAGTTGGGGGAATTCCTCTAAAACAAGCTGCAATTTGGTGGCCGGAATTCGAGCGATTTGGCAAGTACCGGCCGCAATTGCCCTGTAAGGCAGTCCGCTTTCAATAAAGAGGTTGTCTGTCCCAAATATTGCTCCGACTTCCAGTACCACCGCCGAAATTTCCTGCTGTTGAGACGCTTCTACTGCTAGCAGCCTGACTCTTCCCTCGCAAACTAAATAAAAATTACCCTTGCTCTGTTCTTTGTTAACTAAATTATTGGTATTATCCGATGTTTGATATTGGGTTATTTCCTCTCCGAGATGAAACTCGCTGATGTCACAGGCTGTATTTAATTTTGCAATCAATGTCGGTTCTGCACCAATTTTCTCCAGAAGTCTTTTAAGAGCTGGAACAGTCTGCAATGAGGGTTGAGAGTTATCGTAATTTGCTATACCTAAACTTGTTTTCATCGCTTTCTCTGTGAAATTTTTTTCTCAAACTTCTTCACCAGCCACTAACCAGGTTATGTCCAATTAGGAGTTTTTTAGTGGAACTTAGCTGGCTTAAAAATACTTTTTGAGTTGGGTCGCTAAAAAGTCTTATTTCAAAGATGTTTTTACAACTTTTTTAGGGATGTCGGAGTTTAGGTTTTTTCAGCAAAGTCCGGTTATTGCGTAAGAGTAGTTTTTCTGGCTCCAATCATACCTTACGCAATAGCTATTATGGCTACATTTAACGGTCATCTTTACATAATTTAACCGTTTGGTAGCGGCTAATTATGAAGATTGTGTAAAGCTAATCGGACAGGGCTTTTGCCTGATAGGTGAATACACCCACATAGCTTAATAAAATATTAAAATATTTAACTTTTAAATAAGATGTGCAGTCCATAAAAATTAATGTAAAGAAATATTGCTAATTAGTAGCAGGAATTAAATAAATTAATTGAGAATTAAGCCGGGGTATTTAGCGGGATTAAGCAAAGAAGTTGGCTCCCCGATTCAGGGAACTCATCGCTGGCGGACGCACTAACTTTGCAGCGGACGCAGAAACCCGGTTTTTTACTAAATCTCCTGGAGGGCGATCGCCAAGAAACCCGGTTTCTAACAGGTTTCTTTGGTATGGACAGATCCGGGACTGCCATTTTTTTCATTTCCCTGCGTAAAAATTGTCAAATCCTCTTCCTTTCGATAGAAGGCTATTATGCACAAGGCTATGATGCAGAAAGCTAGAAATGCTAAATTCACCAAATACTTCGATCGCGCACAACTCAGCAAAATAACTATGAACCGCCCCGCATCTTACACCTCAGGTCAAATGACCGATCGCGAACGCGCTAACCTCAGGCGCCTGATTGATTACAGTTCAATTCGATCGATACCCGAAATTTGGGCGATCGTCCAACAGCGCTGTCCTCAAACAGTCGCCCTCCACGACCCCCACAGCCAGCCAGAAATCAAACTCACCTACACCGACCTCTACCAGCAAATCCAGCAATTCGCCGCCGGCCTCCAAGCCCTCGACATCGAACCAAATCCAGGAGAACCAGTCCCGAACCGCGTCGCCCTCTTCGCCGACAACAGCCCCCGCTGGCTGATAGCCGACCAAGGCATCATGATGGCCGGGGCCGCCAACGTTGTTCGAGGCGCCACAGCCGACCCCGAAGAACTCCTCTACATCATCCAAGACAGCGGCAGTACCGCTTTGGTCGTCGAAAACCTGGCATTACTCAAAAAACTGCAACACCGCCTCCCGGATTTGCCCATCCAACTCATCGTCCTCCTCTCCGACGAAGAACCGGAAACCAGCCAAACCCTAAACACAGTAAAATTTTCCCAAGTGATGACCACAGGGGCCAACCGCCCCCTCAAACCCACCAAGCACAGCCAGCAAACCCTCGCCACTCTCCTCTACACCAGCGGCACCACCGGCAAACCCAAAGGCGTCATGCTGACTCACGGCAACCTGCTGCACCAACTCAACACCTTGGGCACAATTCTCCAGCCCGAAGGCGGCGACGGCGTCCTCAGCATTCTGCCCAGTTGGCACGCCTACGAACGCAGCGTCGAATACTTCCTGCTTTCCCAAGGATGCACGCAAATTTACACCAATATTCGCTATTTCAAACAAGACTTTAAAACTTACAAACCCCAGTACATGGTCAGCGTTCCGCGCATCTGGGACTCGATTTATGAGGCCGTACAAAAGCAATTTCGGGAACAGCCACCTAACAAACAAAAATTGGTGAATTTCCTGTTATCTTCCAGCCAGCAATACATAGAAGCCCGCCGCATTTGCCAAGGATTAACTCTCAGTTTGAAACCGGCTTCTGCTTCGGAAAAACTAATCGCCCGCACCAAAAGCATTCTGTTGTCGCCCGTGCACGCCCTCGCCGAAAAACTGGTTTACCAAAAAGTCAGGCAAGCTACAGGGGGACGCTTAAAATGGGCGATTAGCGGCGGCGGTTCTTTGGCCGCGCATATAGACAATTTCTTTGAAATAGCCAATATCGGTTTATTAGTGGGATATGGTTTAACCGAAACGTCCCCGGTTTTAACCGTCCGCCGCCCTTGGCACAATCTTAAAGGTTCCGCAGGACAGCCTCTAGCGCATACGGAAATTAAAATAGTAGACCCAGAAACCAGACAGCAACTGCCAACAGGCCAGCGCGGTTTAGTATTGGCGCGGGGGCCGCAAGTCATGGCAGGTTATTATCTCAATCCCCAAGCGACTGAATCGGCGATCGACCCCGAAGGCTGGTTCGACACTGGCGACTTGGGCTGGCTGACGCCAGGAAACGACTTAATCTTGACCGGGCGGGCCAAAGATACGATCGTCCTCAGCAACGGCGAAAACATCGAACCCCAGCCCATAGAAGACGCCTGCCTCCGCAGCCCCTACATCGACCAGATTATGCTAGTAGGTCAAGACCAGAAATCCCTCGGCGCCTTAATTGTCCCCAATCAAGAAGCCGTGCAGAAATGGGCAGAAACTCAGAATCCCCCATTACACGAAATTGACTGGAATAGCAAGACAATTCAGGATTTATTCCGCAAAGAATTGAACCGAGAGGTGCAAAATCGCCCCGGATACCGCGCGGACGATCGGATTGGCCCGTTCCGGTTGATTCGGGAGCAATTTTCGATCGAAAATGGAATGTTGACCCAGACCCTGAAAATTAAGCGCCCGGTTGTGACGGAACACTACCGCGATATGATTGACGGAATGTTTTGAAATATTCGCAGGACTTGGGGAATGGAGAAGAAAAAATTGTCCCAACACCCGAGTCCCGAGTCCGAGTCCTCAGTCCTGGGCCATTAGTTCATGTTTACCAACTAATGACTAATGACTAATGCCTAATTCCCAATTGACAATCAACAACTTTATGGAACCACAATTACTCTTGAAGCGATCGATTAACGTTAAAGTCGTCGTTACTCCCCGCTGGAAAGAAGAAGCTCAACAGCAACTCCAAGCCCAAATCAACCAAATAGATTCTCAGCTACAACAGCTCGAAATGCAAGGGCAGCGGATGGTTTCAGAAATCCAAAAGCAAAACCTGCACCCCCCAGGCCCGCAAGTAATGCAGCAAATAGAAAACATTCAAGTGCAGGTGAATCAAAGAAAAAGCGAACTGCTAGAACAGAAAAACCAAAACCTGCAACAACTCCAGCAAGTGCAGGTGCTAGACCTCGAACAAGAAGTGAGTCAAGGTCAAATTGACGGCACGTTCACTGTCGGGCTGGGAGAAAACTTGATTCAAAAAATGCAAGTAGAAATTCTCCTCCGCGACGGCATAGTCGAAGAAATTCGAGGTGATATTTAGAAATTGGTAATTGGTAATTGGTAATTGGTAATTGGCAATTGATTTAGACTCATTAGTCACCGATCTTCGGACTAGAGACTGGCATAATAATAATTATGGCCGATCGCCGATCGCCAATTACCAATTCCCAAACAAGCTGTTGTGCATTTAACTTGTATCTTTGGGGCCCGCAGGATGCCATTTGTGTCAATAAACAGGCTAAAACCCTTTCTAAACAAGGGTTGTAGCCTAGTCTCGCTTCCCTTAAATCCCCCTTAAAAAGGGGATGAAAGAACGGTCTTGCCCCCTAAATCCCCCGAGCCTGCAGGGTGACGAAAGAACGCTCTTGTCCCACCCCCTACTCCCCTTATTAAGGGGAGTAGGGGGGATCGAAACTCGACTACCAGCGACAGCGATTGTGGGTTTCAGTCTTAATTTGACACAAATCGATCTCCTGCCGACTCCACAAAAGTTTAACTGTATTCGGCCGTGCAATTTAAATGCCTCGGAGCTTACCGATTCCCGATTAGCAACTCAAAAGGACTTTTTACAGATGATTCGCGAAGTTTTCATGCCAGCCCTGAGTTCTACTATGACAGAGGGCAAAATTGTTTCCTGGGTCAAATCGGCCGGAGACAAAGTAGAAAAAGGCGAAACGGTGGTAGTGGTTGAATCCGACAAAGCCGACATGGACGTGGAGTCTTTCTACGAAGGTTATTTAGCAATAATTATCGTACCTGCGGGCGAAGTTGCTCCGGTGGGAGCGACAATCGCCCTGGTAGCAGAAACAGAAGCGGAAATCGCCGTCGCTCAGCAGCAAGGAGGCGCCGCCCCAAGCGCAGCAGCAGCCCCCGCTCCCAGCCCCGCTCCTGTCAGCGCAGCTACATCGTCAGCAGGTTTGCAGCAAAATGTCAGCCGCCAAAACGGCCGCAGCGTCGTTTCTCCCCGCGCTCGCAAGTTAGCTAAAGAATTTAAAGTAGATTTGAATTCTATCAAAGGCAGCGGGCCCAACGGCCGCATTGTCGCAGAAGATGTGGAAGCAGCAGCCGGGAAAGCCCAACCCGCTCCGGTTCAGCAATCGGTAACAGTCCCCGCAGCACCCGCACCGGCACCCTCGGCACCCGCAGCACCCGCTCCCCCAGCAGCCAAACCCGCACCCGCACCAGTCCCGGCGGTGGCAGTGTCTGGTCAAAGAGTACCGATGAATGCGCTGCAAAATGCTGTGGTGCGGAATATGGAAGCAAGTTTGAGCGTGCCGTCTTTCCGCGTCGGTTACACAATTACTACTGATAATCTGGACAAACTCTACAAACAAATTAAGTCGAAGGGCGTCACCATGACGGGTATGCTGGCGAAGGCTGTAGCAGTAACTTTACAAAAACATCCTCTGCTCAATGCTTGTTATGTGGAGTCGGGAATTCAACACCGCGCTGATATTAATGTGGCGGTAGCGGTGGCGATGGACGGCGGCGGTTTGATTACGCCGGTGCTGCAAAATGCCGATCGCCTCGATATTTATTCGCTCTCCCGCACTTGGAAGGATTTAGTCGATCGCGCCCGCACTAAGCAGTTGAAGCCTGATGAATACAGCACGGGAACTTTTACTCTTTCCAATTTGGGAATGTTTGGAGTAGACAAGTTTGACGCGATTTTGCCGCCGAATCAAGGCTCGATTTTGGCGATCGGCTCTTCGCGGCAACAAGTTGTAGCAAACGAGGAAGGCTTGATCGGAGTGAAGCGCCAAATGCAGGTGAATATTACTTGCGACCACCGGATTATTTACGGTGCTGACGCTGCATCTTTCTTGCAAGATTTAGCGAAATTGATTGAGACCAATCCTCAATCTTTGACCCTTTAATTAGTTAACTGCTGGCAGTTGACTGTTGACTGCTGGCAGTTGACTGTTGGCAGTTGACTGTTGACTGTTGACTGTTGGCAGTTGGCTGTTGCTGTTGACTGCTGACTGTTGGCTGTTGACTGTCAATGGTTTGCTATCAACTATGTTAAAGGAGCTAATATGGAAAGCTTCCAACAGCTAAGAGTTTATCAATTAGCTGAAAAAATATCAAATGAAATATGGTTTATTGTTAAAAAGTGGGACGAGTTTGCGAAGGATACGATGGGCAAACAAATAGTGCGATCGGCTGATAGTGTTGGGGCTAATATTGCAGAAGGACATGGACGCTATAGCTATCAAGATAATCAGCGTTTTGTGAAAATTGCCAGAGGTTCATTAAATGAAACAAGACATTGGTTGAGACTTGACGGAGCTCGCAATCTTTTGACTCAAGAACAGAGCGATCGACTGCATCCGTTATTAAATGAACTTTCACCAAAACTTAATGCCTATCTTAACTCATTAACACAAAAACCCAAAGGTTAACAATCAACAGTTAACAACCCACAGGCAACAGTCAACATTAGTTGACACCTTTTGGAGGAATATTTGATGAAAGCATTATTTCATCGCTAGGCAACCTTGGGCGCTATTTCAGAAGGTCTTTTCCACTTAGGATACAAAGTATAAAGAATATGCAAAAGACTAATGCCACCGATAACTCACTCAAAAAAGTTGCATTCATTGCATCGCAACCATTCGGCGCCGTACCGCAAAAAGCCGAAACAAAAAGCAAGACAAATATAGCATAAAAAGTTATAATTAATCCCAATATACCAATAAAAATCAGAATTACTCCAGTCAGGTTTTTACCCGTCATAACTGAACTTAGTAATGTATAAATATAGATTAAACTGAATATGGGCGGCCCAAACGCTGCTGCCAGCATTTCTTAATTCGACCAATCCGATTTAGCTTCAGCGGTGGCAGCACTGTCTTAAAATCTAAAATCTAAAATCTAAAATCGAATGACAATAATTTTAACCAACGACGACGGCATAGACGCTCCGGGGATTCAGGCACTTTTGCAGGCTGTCAGCGGCAAAACAATTATGGTGGCTCCGCAGGGGCAATTGTCGGGCTGCGGGCATCAAGTGACAGCCCACAGTCCGATTCATGTCGATCGGCGATCGGAATGTGAATATGCTGTAGGGGGAACACCGGCCGATTGCGTGCGCATCGCTCTTCATCACGTTTGTGCGAAGCCGGATTTGGTGCTTTCGGGTATTAACGCGGGTGGCAATTTGGGGGTTGACGTGTACATTTCGGGTACGGTTGCGGCTGTGCGGGAAGCAGCCATGCACGGTATTCCGGGGATCGCAATTTCCCACCGGATTAAAAGGCCGCTCGAAATAGACTGGGATGTCGCTACTCGCTGGACATCGCGGGTGTTGGCGGATTTGCTCAACCGGGAACCAAAGTCTGGGTGTTTCTGGAATGTGAATTTGCCGCATTTAGCGCCGGGAAGTGCGGAACCGGAAATTGTGTTTTGCCGGCCTTCGACGCAGCCGCTGCCGGTGGTGTACCGGATGGAGGGAGAATACTTTTATTATGCGGGAGAGTATGGATCGCGCGCTCGGGCGGTGGGGACTGATGTTGACGTGTGTTTTGAGGGTAATATTGCGGTGACACAGATATCGCTGTGATAGATTTGGGTAATAAAATCTAAATAGACGATGTTAAATTCGATCGGCAACGGAAGGTTTCATATTCATGGCTAAAAACAGATTTCATTATACTTTGGGTTTAGCATTGCATATTCCCTCGATATAATAAACCTGTTTTCGCCTTATCCCCAAATAGGATATTTAAATTTGTTAAAAATCGATAGTAAGGACAATTGAACAAAATTAATCACAATCCCGAGAGTTGCAGCTATCTCTACTTGCGGCCGTCCGTGCTACCATAATTTTTTTTGTCATCCTTCGGCTTAGCAACACCATCAGGTTGTTTTTTTGGCTTTTTGACTTCTTTGTTGCTTTTTCTTTCTTTTGACATGATCTTTCCTCAATTTTGACTCAGCATAACATAGATTGACACATCTGCCTAACTGCCAGTAGAGAGGATGATCGTATACACATATTACTCGCTGTTAGTTTTGTACAATCTGCAGTAGATTATCCGCTAGGTTTTGAACGAATAGCCTCTACCGTTAGGCATATCGATAAATACCTCAGAAGTACAATGTGTGAAATTACTTTTAACCCCGATCGACTCAAGGAAATTTTGAAAAGCGCGATCGTAGAACAGCAGCGAGACAACAGAGAATAATTCTCGCTTATTAAGCTGTGCACATCTAATTTTAATCAAAAATGAGAGTAGATAAAATATGGAGGTACTACTATGCAAGCCTTCGCGACACCGGGCGCGAACACAACGAACAAATTTGCAGTCTTAGTTAAAAAAGCTGTTCGCCATAGTTTGCAATAAGCATATTAATTATACTATGGATGGATGAGGAAAAACCTCTCCCGGAAGTAGTAATTATTTAGCTGGTAGCTAGATCGCAGTAGCATATTTGTGTGTAGATCGAGACAGGGATCATCTAGAATCACGGCGCGACAGAGGTGAAAAAGGTAATTATACAAAAGCCATTAATGAATATATAGATTTATTAATGCAAAACTTTTGAGAGTTTTTGAGTCCCAACCTTATAATAAGGCTTTCAGGGATCTCCTATAAAAGCACGCAACGGTTGCCGAGGCACAAAAGCTTTCAAGGGAAAATCAAGGGTTTCAGACTACGACCTAAAAACTGTCTGGAATATTGAAAAAGCACAAAGAATATTTAGAAATATAAAGTTAATGTCCAGCTTTCTTCAAAGTGCGATCGTATCCGCTCAGTTAGATCTAAAATACTTATAAAGAGTGCATACTTCTACATAAATTTCCCCTATTAGGAATCTGACCACTATGGAAGTAACCGAGCTGCTCAAAGACTACGAAAATGGAAAGAGAGATTTTGCTGACGCTAACCTCAGCGGAGCAAACCTCAGCGGAGCCATATTGGTTGGGATCAACCTTTCGAGGGCTAACCTGTCGGGAGCTAACCTGAATCGCGCGCATCTCACCAAAGCAGAACTCAACGGCGCAAACCTTTGCAGGGCAAATCTGAGTTTTGCCAAAATGGGCCAAGCCAGACTAGCCGATGCAGATCTCACGAAAGCCAATATCAACGGAGCTTTCCTCGTCAAAGCAAAACTGCCGAGGGCAAAGTTGAGTGGCGCCCAACTCGTAGGTAGCAACCTGCGTAGCGCTATCCTCTGGAACGCCAATTTGTGTACAGCCGACCTGCAATTCATCAACCTGCGGGGTGCGAACCTCACGGGAGCAAACCTCAACTGGGCAAACTGCGGAGGGGCAAAACTCAGCGGTGCAAGGCTTTTTGGCGCTCAACTAACAGGCATCAATCTCAGGAAAGCTTACATCAATGGCATCGACCTGAGCAGGACGGATCTAAATGGCGTCAACCTGAGCGAAGCCAAACTCAACGGGGTAAATTTGGAAGGCTCGAACTTGTTAGCTGCCAATCTCAGCGGAGCTCAGTTGCGGGGCGTCAAGTTGAGGGGAGCAGATTTAACCAGGGCAAATCTGGCGGGAGTTTCTTTGGTGCAGGCAAACCTCGATTGGGCTAGGCTCTGCTATGCAGACTTGAGCGAAGCCGACTTGAGCGACGCCACATTCATGGGAGCCAACTTTGAGGGTACTCTGTTAGGCGGATCAACAATTCCCGCATCTGTGAGCCATGATGTCTACTTAACTGCGGCGGATTGTATCGCAGCTTAGCCAGCAGCAAAAATCAATCTCGCATCCGAGTCGGGCACTCTCGCATTGGTTTAACTTTTGATGCAAACATCATGACTTTTGTGAGAGTGCTGAACCGGCAATAAATTTACCGACTATTTGCGAGAGTTTGTAGCATCACAATTGATATCGTTTCTGGTTGGATGGGAACGATCGAGTCTGGGTCAATAATTCCACGTTCCCCCATTCCCCACTCCCCACGGACTACTCCCCATCATGTCGCTCGTGCAACCGCAATTGATATCAGATCACCCTATTAATTTCGCGACTCGCAAAGCAGAGGTAATAGCTCCTTCGTGCAAACCATCCCCCAAATAAGCTCCTGCATGATAAGTGTTGTTCTCGCCATTAGTCTCGATAACTTCATCTCGATATCGAAAAGACTCGACAGTGTACAGCGGCGTGTGATGTTTCTGAATGTGAATAATGTCTTTTTTGGCGATCGACTCCTGCAGTTGAAAAGCTAAACTGTACTCTCGTGGGGATGAGATGCCACAAAGCTGATTCAAGCTCGCATTATATCCCCATCCCTTGTCCGTCTCGAAAAAATCAAATTCTGATAACTTGCGGATACCGTAGCGATCGTACATTGATGTATCCGAATGCAGCACAGTCGTTGCATAATTGGCTTTCCACGCCGAAAACCGCTTTTTTTCCGCATCCGTCGGGTCAGACAATAGCCTCATCACTTGGTCTGGTGGCATCGCAAAAACCACCTTATCAAATTCCTGACTCTCCCCATTAGAAAGGACAATTTTTACAGCATCAGCACTTCTGAAAGTCTCGGCAATCTCCACATTCAGCCGTATATCGCCCTTAAACCGCTCCAGAATCTTTTCAATGTAAGAATACACCCCGCCTTTAATCCTCACCCAGTTGACCGAGGCATAGTCGCGCAGAACAGGCAGCGCCAATTCGGCCGGAAAATTGTCCAGCGATTCAAACGGTATCGAGTAGCTGTACATCGTCAGCAACTTCAGCCAATAATTGCGGATGCACGAGCTTTTCAAACTCTGAGAAAGCGGCATATCGTAGAAATCGTGCTGTTTAGCAAACCACATTTTTAAAATAAATGCAGCGGAACGAGCGTAGATACTATCGAGCCGCAAATACTCGATCATGCGTTGGATTCCGGTAAAATTTTTCTGGATAGAGACCTTAGACAAAAAGTGATCGCCATCTTTAAGAAACAGCGCGGAACCAATCTGCACGGGTTCTAATTCAACGCCTAGCTCCTGCATAAAAGCCGCGAAATTGTAAAACACAGTGGGAAATTCCAGCACCCCATTTTCTAATATTTCATTGCACTCTGATTGATTTGGCGCAACATTTTTGTTGAGCGTCCGAATGTGTCCGCCTAAAATCGGCTGCTTTTCCAACACAGTAACGTGGTGCCCCTGTTTATCGAGCCAGTAGGCTGCTGCCATACCGCTCGCTCCGCCCCCAACAATTGCAATTCTCATAGTTCACTCCTAGATTGATAGAAGGAAGAAGGAAGAAGGAAGAAGGAAGAAGGAAGAAATTCTTGTCTCCAGGTAGAACCTGGAAACGCATTTCAGTCTTGCTGTGCCTCGTCATTTTTAAGAGGAGGCAAAGCTTCCAGAAATTCATTCCTTGGCAGAGCCAAGGAACGAGATAATAAGAGCAGAAACGAGAGATTTTTAAGAGCAGTCAGAGCAAGACTGAAATTCATTCCTTGGCAAAGCCAAGGAACGAGAGAAACAGGAAAATAACCAATTGCCAATTTTCCTTAGCCTAAAATCGCATCGCCGGATAAACGTTGATAAAGCAGCGCCCCCGTCCAAAATGTCGGTGCAAAGCCTGGATAGCCCGAGGAGGCGTTGCAGAAATAGAAATTGTTGAGGGAGGTTTCATTATTTAGTCGATCGACCCCCATGTTGCGCGGCGTCAGGCTGGAACCGTAGGAATTACCGTTAGGACACCAACAGAAGCGCTCGTTAGTCGTCGGACTTCCGGTAATATGAAAGACCATGTGTTTGCGGAAATTCGGAACATAGTGTTTTTCAACTACATCTAAAATCGAGTCCAGAATCTCTTGTTTCTTCTGCCTGTAAGCTTTGCGATCGCTCTCCCAAAGCTGTTTAAAATAGCTGTAATTAGCAACAGTCAGAAATTCGACAATTTGACAATCTTCTGGACAATCCCCCCGGGCTTCCGTCAGTAAAGTTGGCGTTGTAATTGCAAAGCTCGGACGAGAAAAATCATTTTGCTCATACATTTGAGCAAAAGCTTCATTTAGATCCAGGTGTTCCGAATGAAACGTATTCCACTTGCCAAATCCATAGTCTCGGAGATCGATATCTTTGACAACGCAGTACACCATGTAGTTAGATGCAGAATACTCATAGTTGAGTTTCCGCCTCACTGTTTTAGAGAACTGTTCCTCTCCAATCATCTTGGCGGCTCTTTTCGGGTCAAGGTTGCAAATCACCGTGTCGCCCGTGAATTCATGGGTTTGATGCGTGGTCAAATCCATCGCTTCAACTCCCGTTACTGTTCTGTTTGTCACCCTAAAATTCGTGACTTCATGGTTTAGCAGCACCTTCCCCCCGTTGGATTCAATGACTTTAACTAAAGAATTGATGACATCTTCAAAATGCTGCGTCGGGTAAAATGCGCCTTCTTGATAGCCTCTAAACAAGGCAATCCAAGCATAGAAAGAAAGCTGATTTGGAGGCAGCAAAAAGTCGGGCCATTGCAGGGCTAATAGGGTTTGGGCGGCTTGCGGGAGTTGGAACTTGTCGAAAACGTCCTGAAGTGTACTGTTGAGGTGTTGGACGGCACAGAATACGTCACCGAAATTTTTGAGCAATTCAATTGGTTTGACCGGAGGAGCGAGTTTTCTGAGTCCGTTGCCGGTTTTCTCGACTTCGTTGACGAATTGGCGAATTCTCTCGCCCGCTTCGGGAAACAGCGCCGACAATCTGCGGATCAGTTCCTCTGGTTCCGAGGGAATATCCAGCGCATACCCAGGCATTCTCATGTGGTCGTAGCCATTCGGATCGTACCGTTCAAAGGTGACATCTCGATCGAGACCGAGTTTTTTGAGAACTCGATTGACTGTATGTCCTTCGCCGCAGTCCCAAACGTAGTGGAATTGGGCATTAAAGGTGTATTTTTTGGCCATCGTAAAGGTGTGACCAAAGCCTCCGGGATGTTCGTGAGCTTCGAGGATGTGTACGGTTTTGCCGGAGTTTGCCATCAAAGCTCCGAAAACCAGTGCTGATAAACCACTGCCGACGATGAGGTAATCTGTTGTCATGGTAAATTTCCTCGATCGATTGAATGGGGCGATCGTTGTCTATTTAAACTAACTATCAATTCTGAGAAAATTCTGAAGTCCAGCAACATTTTTTTGAGGCGCGCTGGTTTAAGGATTTTATTAAAGTCTGAGTACGGTTGCTGTTAAGCTTAATCAAGCTGTTGTGGATAGAACTTATAGCTGCGGAGGCGGACTGCAAAGCCCGCCCCACAAAGGAAGAAACCTGGTTTATACCTTTGTTCTTAGTTTTAAGGTAGAGTAGCCTACCTAATTAGGAGTATGTTAATTAGAGGCGCGATCGCTTATTTGTGTGGCACAATCACATCAAAAAAAGCATCCTCCAAATCATAACCAAACATCTGCGACATGGCCATCAACTTCGATTTACTGGGAATTCCCTGCTGATTAAACCAATCAGTCAACACAAAAATTTTGTTCATCAAAAACATTTCCAAAGCTTCAGGATTGTACTGAATACCTTGGGTGCGGTGAAACTGGTGCGGCACCAACATCGCGGCATAGCGCGCCAATTCTCCCGCTTTCCAATCCAGCAAAAATGGCAGCCAAGGGTAACAAGCATCCAAGCGAATAAACCACAGCCGCACTTCGGGAATTTCCGAAATTTCTCGCGGATCTAACTCTTCGCGCGGATACTCAATTTCAAATTGTAGCTGTTGTTCGTTTTGGGCGATCGCTCCTTCGGCGAGCCACTTTTCAATCACAGTCCGCACCGGAGACAAATCTAAACTGTTTATGCGATCGGCATCTATCGATATCATAATACTCATAAAAAGTCAACCCATTTTAAATGTTAGATTGCTCCCACCGATGAATCCGGGGGCAAGAGACCCAATTGCTTGATTGTCAACTTGATAGCATTTATTATCATACCACCAACCCTAAACATTTTATAGCAGAACGAAGTACGAAGGAGGAATAAGGAATAAGGAATAAGGCCAATGCAATAAAATTAATGTTGTCAGCAATAAAAAATTTCCTAATTACCGAATAATGGCTATTATAAATAATAACTCAACAAAAATGATAGTTTAGAAGGGTCAAATATCTATAGCTACGATAACAACACTCGCCTCAAGAGTGCAACGCAATGCCCGAAGGTAACAGACTTTACCTACGATAATAATGGTTTCCTCAAAACTCGGTCGTCGGGTACTGATACTGTTACTTATGACAGGATTAATGATGTTAAAATCGCTTGGTTGGGGTGAATAGCGGTACGTCTGGCTCGCAGTTTGTTTACGATGCTTTTGGTAGCAAAGTTATTACTATGTTCCCAGTTATAAGTGAGTAATAAAATATGCTAATTTTCAAAATAGAACTCGAGGAATTTGAAGGACAAGAACTCGATATGTACAGCAGAGGTCATATTACTGTTCAAGGAAATTCGGGAATCATCTCCTCAAAACTATTAAAGAGAAATCAGTCTATGATGATTTTTATATCTATATGTGACCTTCTTAATAGTGTTCGGTACTTCTAACGATTCCCAGAAAAAAATATGACTTTGTGGGAGCTGGCTGCTCTTTTCAGTTTTTTATAGTTAAAAAATTCTCAAATAACCTAATATTAACTAGCGTAAAGAATGAGGTAATTGATGAAGTCACCGAGTTGGAATTTGTTGAAGCAATTTGGAGAGAAGTAAAATTATTTATGTTAAAGTATGGGAATTTAATGGCTCAACAAAAAACAGTTAACAATGATTTGACAAATTCCATAGAAAAATTTAAGGAGCAATTTAATTTACAATAATAATGGTTTCATAAATCAATGTCGATCGGGTTGAGAAGCGGGAAAGACCGTTTGAGGTTGACAATTTTAATGTTGAGGGTATCCCGACTTACTTTGTCTCGGAGTTGGGGGTGCTGGTTCATAATACTTGTGCTGGAGGTGGAGGTCCAATCAGCCTTGATGAAGCCCTTGAAAGA
Source organism: Microcoleus vaginatus BM001213989 (assembly GCA_036700245.1). Taxonomy (GTDB): domain Bacteria; phylum Cyanobacteriota; class Cyanobacteriia; order Cyanobacteriales; family Microcoleaceae; genus Microcoleus. Next base: position 22,306 of record JAUBOM010000064.1, on the reverse strand, counting down.
GCTGAGCAGTTTCTGGAACCCAATGTACCAATGCGATTCATTGAAACTCCGAGTGGTGTTCAAGCAATTCAAGAGTTTGCAAATAGTACGGGTACAAGAGTCACACGACGTGTATGTTTTGATGTAAATTCTAACACTCCTCATGTACAGCAGTTAGGATCGCATCTTAATCTTCAAACACAGTTTGACGGTGTTATTATTCAAGGGGGTGCTTTAGCAGCTCCTCATATTCCTATTGACCCAACAACAATTACGCCAACAGATTACTAAATAAGGATGCAACCTATGTATATTTTATTTGATGGTAATTGGAACGAACCAGAAATACAAATATCTGATTCGGCAAGCGGTCTAAGCAAACTGGGAAAGCTTTTCCTTGGAATTAGTCAAGATTTAACGATTCATGCAGAGCAAGTAAAGTCCAAGTTTTATCCTGAAAACTTGGAAGCCATTTCAATAAAGTTATTACAAATGGAAAGTCCGGGGGAAAAAAGTTTAATTAAAATTTGTATCACTAATAATCGTCTAATTTTTGAAGGTTCTAAATCTGCTTTTAATATACTGGGTAGGTCATTGGTAAATTTCTTCCCTGAGGATAGTAAAAAAGGTGACCATTTTCACCTAGACGATGTGGGAGGAAATTCTTTATTAGCACCTCCTAATTATTCCCTCATATTTGCATGTACATAAATTAGTTAGTGTAATTGCTCTACTCGCCAGTACCGACTACCCAAGATCACAAAATTTGAACTATAGCAATCCTAAATGAAATGTCGTAATTTTTTTACCCACCCCAACCCTCCCCTTAGCAAGGGGAGTAAGAAATAAATTCACAAATGGTTTAGGATTGCTATATCTACAAAGTCAAATCATAAGATTTATAAGTTGAAGATAATTAGAATCTCTTGGCTTACGTGGCTTTTGCTGGGGCTGTACTGGGTGGTATTAATGGTTTCATGGCTGCTAATAAGGCAGTTAAGGGCGGTGCTCAGGGTGCTGATGATGTTCTGAAATCTACTCAAAGAACGGTAACAAAAGCGGGAAATTGTTTTGTTGCTGGTACAGAAATTCTGACGACGGAGGGGATTAAGAATATTGAGGATATTGTTGTTGGGGATTGGGTGATTGCTGATGACCCTACTACTCCGGGGGAAATTGAAGCGCGGCAGGTTTTGAATACGTTTGTGCGAGAAACTGATGCGTTGGTTGACCTTTATGTGGATGGGGAGGTGATTTCTACTACGGGTGAGCATCCTTTCTGGGTGTCGGATTTTGGGTGGGTTGAGGCGAAGGATTTAGTTGTTGGGAGTTTGTTGCAGACTGGGGATGGTAGGATTGTTGATGTCGATCGGGTTGAGAAGTGGGAAGGACCGTTTGAGGTTTATAATTTTAAGGTTGAGGGAATTCCGACTTACTTTGCCTCGGATTTGGGGATTTTGGTTCATAATGCCAATTGTGCATTTCAATCAAATGATTCACAAATCAAGCATATTTTCCGTAATGAACCAGGGCATTTACCAGATACTCCTGAGCACTGAAAATTATTAAAAGATGTTGCTGATGATCCTACCAATCTTCTTGGTTCAGATAAGTATGGCAATACCTGGTTTGCTAAAACACTGCCTGATGGTAGACAAGTTTGGGTACGAACACGCAACGATGTAATTAATAATGGAGGAATCAATGATATTCCCAAAACATATAATCCTGCCACTGGTTTAAATAATCCTACAACACCGTAAGGTACACCATGAGTATTAACTTGACTGAAAAAGAGGCATATGCTGCAATGTTCGCATATCTGGTTGCTGTGTATGACAGAACACAATCAGATGATTTGGGGGGGTTACTTGGTGATATGAGTACTGTGGGAGATGGCGAAACTGCTGATCCCGCCGTCTGGCATGAATGGTTGCGATGTATTAACCAAGTAAAGCAAAGCAAAGTTGACACAAGTCTGAGAATTAAAACTTTAGAAGATAAATAAGTAAACGAAGGGTGGGCAAATTGTCCACCTTTATTTTGTTGCTGGTACGGAGATTTTGACTGTTGATGGGATTAAGAATATTGAGGATATTCGAGTTGGGGATTGGGTAATTGCTGATGAGCCTACTACTCCTGGGGGGATTGAAGCAAAATAGGTTTTGGATACGTTTGTGCGAGAAACTGATGCGTTGGTTGACCTTTATGTGGATGGGGAGGTGATTTCTACTACGGGTGAGCATCCTTTCTGGGTGTCGGATTTTGGGTGGGTTGAGGCGAAGGATTTAGTTGTTGGGAGTTTGTTGCAGACTGGGGATGGTAGGATTGTTGATGTTGATAAAGTTGAGAAGCGAGAAGGTAAGTTTGAGGTTTATAATTTTAGGGTAGAGGGATTCCACACCTAATATGTCTCGGATTTAGGGATTCTAGTTCATAATGCTTGGTGTGATGTTGTAGATAGTAAAGAGGTAGATTATAGCATCAACGCTGGAAGCAGCTTTGACTGGGCAGGTAGTGGTTCTCCACCAAAGTGGGGTAACGTAAAATCAAAAGCCTACGGTCATTCTCTTAACGATCATGGTTCCAAAAATAAAACTTCTGATATGCAAAATAGGGCTAACGCAAAAGGAGATCAAGGTTAATGGTACGATCAGCAAGATATAATAGAAGCTGAAAAACTAGCTCCTTCGGAACCCGGAAAATATGTAATTATATTTAATCGTCCTATTGATAGAGCCTTTCTCAAAGGAGGTAGTGCGGACAGCCCTGTAGAAGGTCTAACTCGTGCATTTGTTTACAGAAAATATGATCGAACAATTTATACTACATTTCCCGTAGAAGATTCTTATAAGCTCTAGTAATTAATCATGACCAAAATAGATGAACTTAGCATTCAAATCCAAAAATACATACAAGATAATTTATACAACGCTCCCGAAGACGAATTAGATGAATTTTCTGACTTTGAAATGGGTTTAAAACGTTTTTGTTTTGAACACAATCGATATATTTTAATAAAATTAGCTGGCGAAAAAATACAGTTACATCTATACCATGATATTCTTGATGCTTTTGAAGAAAAATGGTGCTTAAAAATTTTAGAACTACCCGCAGGAAATAAAGCGAGTATAACTTTTAACGATTTTTTCTTAAAAATCACACCAATCGTTAATAAAAACTTGGCTATTTGTGAATTTACGATTCTTGGCACAGGGGAATATCATCACTGTACTTTATATTTATCTCAGCTTTTAGATACAATGCGTACTTTTATTGATGAAGTTCTTGGTATGACAGTAAAAGAAGGTTATATTAATGCAGAAGATATTGCTAAATATTTAGGATGGCAATTAAATAGTGTTTCTTTTTGACCTAGAAAAAATCGCAGCGATTATAAAACGTTTTATTGACAATAATTATGGTTGGACATCGCCCTCTAACCTCCGAAGTTCATTAGACCTCTCTCAAAATAAATTTGGTGCGCTCGTTTCCAAAAACCCAATATCGATCGCAAATCAACTTTCCCTTCCCCTGTACAAAGGCAACCATAAAAGTATAAATTTTAACATAATATCGCTCTACAAACTGCCATGGCTCCTACAATAACTATCCAAGGATTAGCTTTAGCCCTCACAGCCAAAAACCACTCCCCAACCCTCCTCAACTCAGAGTTCCTCAAATACAGTGGTATCGTTCCAACTGATTGGGAACTAGCCCGCCCCCCCATTTTCAGTCCCCAAATCTCTCAAGTTGCCTTCACCAACGGTATCAATATCGTCGCTCAATCGAACGCCATCACCTTCATAGGATCTCTGAGCGCAAAACCTTTAGAAGACACCAAAATTCCCGCTGTTATCGGCAAATACGTTGAAGCACTACCCCGCACAGACTACCAAACTTTAAGCATCAATCCCAGAAGCTTCGTCACCTTTGAAGAGGGAGATGAAAATGCAGCCTCGGAGTACATTACCTCGACTTTACTCTCGAAGGGATCTTAATCTGATGTTGGGAAAACTGCGGTAAAAGCTGCTGTTAATTGAGTCTACGCCTTGGAACGGGGAGAACTCAATTTGAGCGTTGCCGAAGCTTTGTTGCAGCTACAAGATGCCGACCAAACTCCGGGTTTATGAAGTACAGTAAGGTTTAATTTCCCTGTTAATATACTGGCTTTAGTGTACTCTATCTACCTAGAATATCCTGTAACTAATTACCCATTTTTCCCAAACTTGCTATCCTGCAAAGAATTACCAATCCCCTGGATAATTCCCCGCCCGATCAAACCAATTCCCCGCCCTATAACCTGAGTCAAAACGTAAACCACCCCAGCACCCAACAGCGAAATAACCGCGCGAACTCTAGGTGCGATCGCATCCCTGGTTTCCAGCAGCAAAGTCAAGGCTAACTGCCACCCAGAAAGCTGTGCTAACTCCAGATTTCGCGGAGCATAAATAGAAATTTTCTTAATTCCAGAATCGCCCAAAACAAATAGCCAAAACCTGCTTTCAAAAATAGCCTTCGGCTCCACAAAATAGCTATCCCAGCGATATCTCCACGACAAATTATTCCGAAACCGCTCAATTTCTCGTGTCGAAATCAACTTACCATCGTAAAAAATTTGCTTGATTTCTTCAATATTCGCCAAATTATTTAGTAGAGGCTGTACCACTCCGCTAGCAACTTGAATTGCCAAATTTTCTAACAAAGCTTCAGCTCGCTGCATCGCTTCTGGGCTGCCAGCAACACAAGAAATATTGTCAACTGTTAGAGGAATTTCAAATAGCAAATGTGCAAATAAATCAACTGTCATCGGTATTTTGTCAAGAATTTGTGCTGCAACTACATCAGCATCTGCCAGCAGCATCGGCACAACTTCTATACCGCTGCCTGCCAAGATATCAGCAGCGCTTTCCCCTTGAGTTTCTGCCAGTCTCAAGCTTGTTTGACTATCATCAAAAACCCGAGTTTCTCCCGTTTGCAGTGTATAATATCTCCCAAAAAAATCTATGATTGTCGCCTCCCACAAATCCCGTAAAATAGCAGGCATTTTTTGCGACAATTGAGTTTGCTGCACTTGCGAAAAGCGCAATTCCTCCAGCAAATCCTCTAACTTCCGCAGGATGGAACTCATCAATTCGCGTTTTTTGGTCGATCGCAAAATATCGATTTCCAAAGGCAAGCCAGTCAAATTCACCAAATCAAACTGCAATTTAGCTGCCGCCGACTCAAACAAGCTACCTTGCCAATTAGTTGCAACCACCAAAGATTCAGCCGAAACTTGGGAATTTGCTAATTGCGATTGAGAATTATTTAACAAATTATCGCCTCTAATTAGTGCTTTCTCCCCTCTGCCTTCTCCCCTCTGCCTTCTGCCTTCTGCCTTCTGCTTTCTACCTTCTGCCTTCTCCCCTTTTCCTTCAAATAATAACTGACTGACAATCCAGCGAGCCGCCAGCAATTCTCTGCGGCGCCCGCTGAGTACAACCCCATCTAAAATAGAGGGCAAATCAGTCGGAGCTGCCGCTTTAATTTCTTGCAAATCAGCTTGGACAACCGCCAAAGTTGCATCTATTTCCCGCAGTCCAGAAAGACAAAAATAAGCTAGCATTTTTTTGTGTGCTGGCGTATCAACTGTCGAATTATCTGCATTTTGATCTGCAATTGCTGCGGAGTTTTCTACTGTTTGAACCACCGCTGCATTTAGTTCTATTTCCGGGTTAGTTGCCGCCTCCGTCGCCCAATAAGTGCGACCAGATGCCACCGCGCGAATAGCTTCGATTGTCAAGGAAATATCTCTACCTTTAGGACAATAGCCATTCGCGCCCGTCGCCTGCAGCTCCGCCAGCAGCTCCGGTGTCAGCGGCCCGCCTAGCAGCAACAGGGGCAGGTTGGGGTACAAACTTTTGAGTTCGCGACAAAAGGCCAGCGCCTCTGTTTGGCCCGATCGCAAATTTAAAGTCTCAACAGCCAAAATTCCCAAATCTGCGGGCTTCTTGGCTGCTCCAGAGCCGATCGAGCGAGCTTCTAGAATCCGCCAAGCCTCGGTTCCCCTGGAAACCTCTGCAACAACTTGCAAGTCTGGATACTGCTCGAGCGCAACTCGTAGCCCCAGCCGGAAAATGGGGTCGCCATCGATCGTCAGCACTTGGAATTTACTCACTTGATTTTAGATTGGAGATTTTAGAGACCGATCGCGCAAAAACCCAATTACTCGGGGATCAAATTAGCATCAGGAGGTCCAGCCGATTCAGGAATCGAGGGTGGCGCCGGTTCCGGAGCCGGAGGAGGAGCAGCAGGCTCCGGAGCCGGAGCTGGGGCTTCTTGTCTGGCCGGCGGATAGTAAGGTTCCGGCTCCCTCGCGGGCGGATAGTAAGGTTCCGGCTCCCTTGCGGGCGGATAATAAGGTTCCGGCTCCCTTGCGGGCGGAGAGTAAGGTTCCGGCTCGGGAGCCGGGGCCTCTTGTCTCGCAGGCGGATAGTAAGGCTCCGGAGCAGGCGCGTACTCCTCCTGTCGCGGAGCAGGCGCGTACTCCTCCTGTCGCGGAGCCGGTGCGTACTCCTCCTGTCGCGGAGGAGGCGCGTACTCCTCTGCAGGAGCTGGCGCCTCCTCGCGAGCAGGCTCCGGCGGCGGTGCAGAGTTGGCTCTAAGTTCGGCACTCCAGCGCCCGATCGCACCTGCTGCCTCTGAATACAGCGCCCTACCGTAACCGATTTGGGAAGCCGTATCGATCGCCGCTCCTAGACTGCCTTGAGATGCCAATTCCGAAGCTCGATCCAGAATCGGTCGGTCTTGAGCAACTTGCAGTTCGCTCACCCACTGATAAACATTATCCTGAGCTTTGGCGTACAAAGTCCTACCGCTCTTAATTTGCGAAGCTTTTTCAATAGCAGCGCTAAGTTTTCCTTGCTTCGCCAGGGCGATGGCTTCATCCAAAAAAGGCTGATCTTCAACAACTTCTATGCGTTTAGTCCACTGAGCCAAGAGAGTTTGCGCTTCTATCCTGCGGGGGCGCTTTTGCGAAATCAGAACTACCTGACCAATGGCGCCCTTGAGTCCTTCAACCGTTTGGGGTTCTGCCAACTGCTTCGCCAGAGTCAGAAAAGATTGGTCTTCGATCCGCTCAATTTCCCGGCGCCAAGCAGCCACCAAAGTTTGAGCGTGAATCCGCCGCGGCTGCTTGATTCCGATGGTTTGCGCTTGCTCGATCGCGAGTCCAAACGTCCCTATCTGACCGAAACTCGCGATCGTACTCGCCACTTGCAGCCGCAGCAAATCTTCAAACTGCACCTGCAAATTTTCAATTTGAACTTGAGCTTGCTTGTACAGAGGGCGACCCGGAGCAATTTGGCTAGCAGCCCCCCGCCCTTCCAGCAAGCTAAAAAAGTGTTGCCCCAGCGGTGTTGATATCGACTGGTTCCACGTCACTGCCTGAGCCCTACCCAACTGCATCAAATCTTGAGCTTCCGCAAACAGCGGCGAATCCTGCGGCACAACAGAAGCAGCCTCTATCGCCCCCGGCAGGTCTTTCGCCCCCAACCGCTTAGTAGCCATTGCCAGCAAAGTCCGGCTCCAGCCCTCAATTTCCTTCTCAGCTTTAGCGCGGGCAAAAAGCTGCGAGTCTATTTTACGAGCCAGGACGATCGCCTCAGCAAACTTTTGCGGAGTTCCGTCCTTGGCCAAATCTCTCGCCTCTTGCAAGCGCTGCCAGCCGTTTCTTTCCAAAGAAATCTGCTGTATCAGCTCGTTGTAGCGCTTCTGACTCCAGAAAACATTTTCCAACTTGAACAGAGCTTGAGCATAATCCCAAGCCTTCCTTAAATCCTCACTTTTCAAAGCTGCTAGGGCTGTATCGTAGAGTTTTTGGCCCTCCTGCCAATTTTTTTCCCAAGCAGTAACAGCCTCCTGTACCTCTGGGTAAGACGGACTGGTTTTCGGAATTTTCGCCACAATGTCCAGAGCGCCTTTCAAATCGCCCACCTCAATTTTTGCTTTGGCAAATCCCAGAATGGCTTTCGACCATTCTCCTATCAAATGTTGACCCTGCGAGTATAGCGGATGTTCTTTCGGCCAAGCCTGCACCAGTGTCATTGCCGATTCTAGCTGTTCTAGCTTGCCCGACTTAGCTGCTTGTTGAGCGCAGTAAAGTCGCTCTCCATCCGCCGCCAACGGCGACAGTTGCTGGCAATTGGGCGGCGGCGGCATCGTCAGCAACCACAGAAATGCAGCGGCCCCGGTTACTCCAAATCCCACCAGGAGACTCAGCCAGATAAGTTGCCACTGCCAAAAAGTTCTTTTTCCCTCGGTCGGCCCGGCCGTTACTGAGGAACTCGCATCGCCTGTCACCTCTGCACTGAACTGTGCCGTGGGTTTGGGGGATGGGTTGTATTGCGGTGGTGTGTGGAATTGGTCAGATTGTCGTCTCGCCATTACTTCAGCCTGTCCTGTAATGCGCACTCTTCACGTGACACTCCCACATCAAATCATAGATTGTGATGTCGGCTTCTGACTCCTGTTAAGGAGATCGAGAACTTCCTTCAAGGTACTGGCAATCTTTCCCTCTAGGGCGTTTTATAGTGAGGTTCGTGTCTGACCCCACTGTTGGCTTCCGAGCATTTTCGGCTCAAGAAGCACGTAAATCATACCAGTTATCAAAGAGTTATTCACAGATCCCGGGGCCGTTTAGGAAAAAAAACATTATAAAGCCCTCGTCAGTCGCTCAATTTTAGATTTTAGATTTTAGATTTTAGATTTTAGATTTTACTCTGCAGATAAATTTGGAGGGGGTTAAGTAAGGTCTAATACTAAATTTGGGTCAGAAATTCCCTTTATGTAAGACTCAGCGCTTGAAACCGCAACTACACAAAACAAACTTTCGTCCACTCCAAGCGGACTACAAAATGAAGGGGGTACTAAAGCCGGATTCCGTCTAAACTCTTACGTGTAGCGGGTAGAACTGTTTTTGGTTTAGTCGTAAATTTTATTCCCGATCGCCAAACTTGGCGATCGAGTTTCACTCTTCACGCTCTGTGCCGAATTCCGGCGCGCTACGGCAAAAAACCCGATCGAGCGCAGCTAAATACTTAAATCATTTTATACTACCGACAGGCCGAGCAAAAATATCGATTTTGCTTCCAATAGCCACTGCTTTATCGGTTACGAAGCTTTTGGGGTATCGCTGACACTCGATCCTTCGGTAGCGGACTCTGCCGTTCGATATCCGTAGAAATCTATTCGGTAGTCTACAATTCTGACACCAGTTTGCTGTTGGATTTGTTCGATCAATTCGATCGGCAGTTCCACATGAACGTCGAGAATTTGAGTCGTATCCAGACAGTTGACGTGAGAGTGAGAATCGCTGACATTGCCGTACAAGCGTCCCTCTGAGCGTTCTATGCACTCAATAATCCCTTCTCTGGACAAAGCTTCTAGATTTTGATAAACCGAAGTATGCCCGATCGAATGCGCTTGTTGGTTCAGGCGATCGTAAATTTCGCGAGCCGAGAGGTGTTCTTTTGCCTCCCACAAAAGTTCTAGAATAAATCGACGCTGGCGGCTCAAGCGCATTCCCATCGCCTGACAGCGGTTTAAAGCATCTTCTAATGAACGAATTGGTTTCACAGCTACCGCCTTATAAAGCCTGATCGATTTTTAATTCTGGTACAATATTGCACGCCCACATATCCACTAATTCTAACGCAGGGTTGCCCAACAGTAGAAGGTAGAGGGCAAAAATCTCGAATGAGTGAATTTTTTTTCTAGTTGCTGCTCAACGAGCGGCTGCCAGCACCCACCACAAAATTATCCCTCTCACAAATATTGATGTGACTCTATCTTCTACTGCAACAACTCCTAGTTTGAGGATGCTCTGAGGGCGTGAACGAGTAACTTGGCGATTTCCGAGAGTTGCTTTTTGTTGAAAGTTTTGAGCAAAAGGTTGACCACCGCCTTCGGTTCGGCGGGAAGTGCTACTTGCTTCGACGCTGCTGCTGGGGCTGCTGGGACCCTTGCCTCTGCTGGTTTTGGGCTTGCTGCCAAAAGTAGCAAATTTTTACTCGGAACGATCGCCTTGACTTTCCCCCCTTGCACCAAATCCCCAGCTTCCTTGAGTTCTTTGATAATCAGCGGAGCTAAGACTTTATAAGAATTTTTGGGATTAACGATCGCCACTCTAGCTGTTTTAACTAAATTTTGCCAAGTCTCAATTTTACCTCCCAACTTATAGAGGCGAAGGCACACAGCCGTCAGCTCAGAGCGACTAGCAGCCGATTCTTTCTGCTTGAACACCTGCAACATTTCTTTAAGTAAAGTCATCACTTCAGCCGCAAAATTCGCCGGTACAGCGCCCGCTGTTGGAGCGGGAGGCGCACCAGACCCAGCAGCAACCGCCTGCTGTTTGCCCGAGGCCAATTTATTGAGGTGAGTTTCCAGTTGAGCAAAAAGAGGCATCACCTGCTGCACGAGTTTTTCTCCCTCTTCATTCCTCAAGCCGAAAGGCCCCTCCAGCCGCCCCAGCAAGTCCTTAAGCGTATCAACTCCCTTTAAAAATAGGGATTCTGCCGTTTGGTCAACCTGCTTGACGGGCCCGTCCTTGAGTACCTTAAAACAATCTTCCAAGCGGTGAGCCGTTGTTTTAATACTATCTAAGCCGAGCATAGCCGCCCCTCCTTTCACGGAATGGGCGGCTCGAAACATCTCTTGGACGCTTTCGGGGTCTTTCATCGTGGACTTTAAATCCACTAAACCATTTTCTAGAGTATCGAGGTGCTCCTTAGCCTCCTCTATAAACAAACGCATTATTCGGTCTTGCTGATCTGACACGACAGTCCTCCTAACAATCTCAGCACCCTCCAGAAAGCACCGTCTTCGCGGGAGAAAACGCGACTTCTGGCTACAGTCGGAAGCTCCCATCCAAAACATTCTAGCCTGCCTCAGCTAGCAGACTCAAAATACTGGTGTTGGGGAAATCTTAGCTCTAAAACTGGTGCGGTGGAGATTGAGTTTAGAGTTCTGAGGGAGTATCTGGAGCAATTTCAATGCCCATTCCTTGTTTCATCATCTGCTGATCCGTAATCAAGTCGCTTAATTCCTTGACTTCGACGCCGATGTCTTGGCAAGCCTGTTTCAGTTCCCGCTCGAAGGTGTTGAGGTCGCCTCCGTAGCCGCAAAGCTTCGCGGCTGTGGCGATTCCTTGTTGGGCGTTAGCTTTGGCGCAGTCGATCAATTCAATGCCTTTGAGGGGTTGGGAGGATGCCATAATTTCAAGCCACAATTTATCTTTTATCCCACTCTACCTAGAACGTTGAGGTCGATCGATCTATCGAAAGGCATGAAAAAGCCTGGCTGTGCTGCGTGTTACCAATTCATACCTATTTTTTGGGAGTTCCTGCGAAGATGGCAGTAGTTGGGATTTTCTAACCATTACTGTACCTCACCTATATTGCGTCTTGGATGCAGGTACACACTAGACTCTAATTGCAAGCATTCGCTCTCCTATCTTGAAATTATCCGCGTTGCATCTGCGGTTTCCCGATCGATCGAAGATTTATGCAATAAGTCTACTATCTTCACCATGCACTATGCCCGCAGCTACTACCGAAAACGGAGCAAACTGCACGGCAGCTACTTCCAGCCGCGGGGTTGGGATTTTCCGGGCGACGACGAATCTCACTACAAAGATTTTTTATATTTCTGTTTTGAAATTCGCATGACTTTCCGGCGTTGCAGATGTGCAGATCGCTTCTCGTTCGACGAGGTATCTCGTGCTTTTTCACTGTGTGCTGTCGTTCTTTTTTTATACCGCTATTTTGGGTAAGAGTGTCAATATTATTGCGGGATTGAGTTGAGATGATTTTGTAGCAGATGCTGCGATTTTTTGTTAATGGGCGATCGATCTTGTTTTAGAACGCTGCTTATTGCCCGAATTTCCGAGCTAGACGAAAGAAATTATGGCTAATCACCCAAATTTGCCAAACTCAATAAAAAATGTTACTCTAATAACCAGTTATACGGAAACCTTCCGCCTCTCCACGTGATTTGTGGTGTTATGATGAAACTTTCATCCTAATAATAGTTAGCCTGCTTCGTTCCGATTTGGCCATAATTCAAGGATTGTCGCTCAGGAAAATATCACACCGAGTTTCGTTTTGGGAACTCGGAGATATTTTCTACCTTCGATAGATGGTTGCTAAAGTAGCGAGTGAGGTTAATATAAGTTGGCAAAAGCTACTGATAGATTATGTTAGACATACACCCTAAAGCGACAGAAAACTTCAACAAAAAAGCAGACCAGATTCTTGCTTTCATTAGAAATATTGAACCCAGTAATGTACATTCCCCATCATTTGAGCCAGAAACACATTCAGCTATTCAAATTGATGGAGCGATCCTCTTAAATACCCCTACATATAGAGATAAAGATATTAATGATTACACTATATGCCTTTATCTGAACTCGGAATTATCAATTGGACTTCTTGAAGAGGGTTGTTTAAAGTTAAGAAAACTCATAGAGGAGCTGTTCAAAATTAAAGAGATTAAGTGTAAGGTAAGTATCAAGACTCTAGATACAATATTATGTACCTGGATTAAGGCTAAGTTTCACGATCCTAGTTATTGCGAATTTTGCGAATTTCTAAAAATCTACTTGGAAAAAATAATTGGTAACTACGAAATTGTTATACCTATTGAGTTTTTACACATAGAAAAGAGCTTTGCACTAGGCAATGTTAACTTTAAACCCTTCAGCAAAACATCCATTGACGAGCTTGAATCCCGTGCTGTAACACAAGCTCAAGATTCACCGCAACAAGATTTGGTTAGGCAGTTATTTGACCAGAAGATCAGACAATTTCAAGGATATGCAGTAGCAACAATCTTACTTCAAGCTGAACCAGCAAGGGCTTATGAGATAGCTATTGAAGAGACTAATACAGCATTATCAATGCTAAGAATATTCTCAAGTTCTACGCGAGAACCTTTATCGTATTACTCTGCCGCTGTTTGGGGGAGTTCCAATATTAGTAAGGGCTATTTAATTGCTCTTAAAGAAGGCAATTTTAATCAAATGTACATCCAAGCTCTGGATCGTCGTCCAATGCCAGAATACTTAAATAATCAAGCCATTGATGATTTATATTTGGCAGGACTCAGCATTCTTGATAATTTACTTGGGTTAAGAAGCAAGCGAAACCCATTTCAGGATAAACTTTTAGCTGCGCTAATTCTCTATTCACGTAGCGCTATATCAAAAGATATTGCTGACAAGCTTGTGTATATACTCGTCGCACTTGAGAGCATTTTCTTAAGAAATCGTTCTGAGCCAATTCAACAAAATTTAGGAGAACGCATAGCATTTCTAATTGGAGATTCACTTGAAAAACGCAAAAGGATAATCAAAGTAACTCGTGAGACGTACACCTTGCGTTCTGGCTTCGTGCATCATGGTCGTTCTATTGATGATCTTGAGATAATGAGAGAGTTTATGCTATATGCTTGGCAGGCAATCGTATCACTCATTCATCAATCTAACTCGGTATCAACAGTTGATGCTTTTCTGGATATGCTTGATGACAAAAAACTTTCATAGTACCAAGGAGAGTAAGTTGTCAATACAGCAGGCTAACAACACCATGGAGCGGACAGTTGATAGTCTTCTCGTCTATCATTAGCGTTGGTCTGTTGCGGCTCATCTTTGCCGCTATTCCGTTATCAGCAACATGGCGTATCTGTTTGGGTCTTTGACCAGGCAACCCTGACGGTAACGGCCTGAAGTCTCTGTGAACTCAACGAGTTATGACGAAACGAATTGAATGCTATTTTGCCTCAATTGATCGATCGCCTGCTCAACATTCACCACTAGCTCAACTTGCAGGTGGGCAATATCGCAACTTTTCCTATTATTCCGCTGCCGGCCCATCGCCCTCCCCGACACTACAGCAAACGGGCGATCGCACGCCCCCGTTCTGCCAATCTCAAAATTTCCTGACATTTTTCTTGCTAAAGCGAAGTCATTACGAGTATGATTTAACAAGAAGCAAAACAGACCAACGCCATGAGGATCGAAGAAATACCCCTCAACCAGATTCGCCGCCCCCTGCCGCGAGTCAACGACCAAACCAAAGTAGCCGCCCTCATGGAATCCATCCGCGAGGTAGGTTTAAACGAACCCATCGATGTGCTAGAAGTAGATGGTCAGTATTATGGATTTTCCGGCTGCCACCGCTACGAAGCTTGCCAGCGTCTCGGTTTAGAAACTATCCGCTGTAAAGTACGCCGAGCTCCCCGTGCCGTGTTGCAGATGCACCTAGCCTGAGCCTCTCAAGAGATATTCACCACGCAGGCAAACATTCAATCGCCCAAAGCTTTCTAAGATGTTCGATCGACAATCACTACTAACAACCTAAAAACCTATGACTGCCAACAACCACAAACAACATCTTTACCCCACCCGCATCGATATGTCAGCCGCCACCCGATCTCAAGTAGTCGGGCTGCTCAACGCCACGCTAGCAACGACTCTCGACTTAAAAACTCAAGTCAAGCAAGCTCACTGGAACGTTAAAGGCATGGACTTCTACCAGTTGCACTTGCTGTTTGACGAAATGGCAACAGAACTCGAAGAATACATCGATTTGGTTGCCGAACGGGTCACAGCTTTGGGCGGTTTGGCTGTAGGAACAGCCCGCGCAGCGGCTGCTGATTCGATTTTGCCAGAATTTCCTTTCGACATTTTAGACGGCAAAGAATACGTGACAGCTTTAGCCGATCGCTACGCACCCTACGCCCAACACCTGCGAGTCGCCATCGACAAAGCCGCGGAACTCGGCGACGCCGATACAGCGGATCTCTACACCGAAATTTCGCGGGCAATTGACAAGCGTTTGTGGTTCCTAGAAGCGCATTTGCAAGGTTCTGCGATAACGGCAAAAGCCGCCGCCCCGGAAAAAGTAGGCGCAAAATAGCACACTTTCAATAATTGAACTTGCATCGGAATAAATCGCCAAACATTTGTGGGGCGGGCCCAACAGCCCGCCCCACAAATGTATTTCCTTAAGGCTCCTGACAGCTTAGGATCGAGAATATGTCCATTTATTAATTTGGATGAATTTTTCGTGGCAGCTAATATTCCAGATTATGCTCCTCAACTGCAACGCCTGATGCAACAGGCGGGGCTTTCGGGCGATCGAGAACTCAGCCAAAAAGCTGGAGTTTCCGAGGTCCAGCTAAGTCGCCTGCGTCGCGGCTTAGCTTTGCAAACCCGAGCCGACATCCTGCTCAAAATCAGTCAAGCTTTGCAAGTTTCCTTAACCGAACTGCTCGCAACCTTGGCCCCAGATTATGTAGAGTTAGAAAAGGCACCACCGACAGCCTTAGAACAAGAATATCAGCGCCTGCAAGCTTCAATCGAACAGCAGCGAGAATCTTTGATGCAGGAATTCCAGCTCTCTAGCGTGCAAATTTTAGAATCTTGGATGTTGCAGTGGCCGACTGCTGCGAGCAAAGCTCAGGAAAATCACAACTTGCGGGCTCAGAAACTACTGCCCTTGCTGCGACCCGTCGAGCAGTTATTGGAGCATTGGGGAGTGGAGTCTATCGCCCCAGTCGGAGCACAGATTCCCTACAACCCTCAACAACACCAGCTTCTGGAAGGAAAAGCCCAGCCCGGAGAACCCGTTAAAGTCCGCTACACAGGCTACAGACAAGGCGACAAACTCCTCTACCGCGCCAAAGTTAGCCCTGTTTGATTAATAGCAGAAGGCATTCGGCAGAACAAAGATTGTCCCTTTCTCAAAATTCACTCCCGGCGAAGCGCTGCGTTGCGAGGCGCGACGATCGCCATCTCTTGGACTCAAAACTCTTGTCTGGCTCGAGCGGCTCTGACACTTTCCCCCTCTTTTATTTGGATCCGAGTCCATCTCGCAGCTATACTAACCTAGTCTGGCTAGAAATTCTGACATTCCCACCGCAAAATATGAGTCCTGTAGTTAAAATTATTCAGCCCTCTGGCATTTTAGACGGCACCAAGGCAAGTCAATTCCGCCAAGAGATTAGCGACCTAGTGGAAGCGGGAGCCGATGTGGTATTGATAGACTTCACTGATGTGACATTTATGGATAGTTCTGGTTTGGGCGCTTTAGTCTTGGCGCTCAAAACAGTCCGGGCCGCTGGGAGTCAATTAGTTGTGTGTTCTATCAACGAGCAAATCCGCATCTTATTTGAACTCACCAGCATGGATCGAGTTTTCGAGATATTTGCGACCCGCGAGGCTTTTAATAGCAAAATTCCCTCAAGTAATTAAATCTTTTGGCTGCTGCCTTCTTGCTATTTGGTCGCAGATGCGCTGCAAGAAGTCAGCTAGCCAAAGTTTACCTTGAGTAAAGACCAATCATCATCAAAAACTGCTTTAGCATTCAAGTTTTGAATGTAGTTCAAAACCAGCTCTAACTGGTCGGCACTTGCACCGTTGTAAGCTGCTAACAGGTCGATGAAAGGGTCAAGCCCCCAGATATTGCCGTCAGGTTGGTGGATCTCGTATACCCCGTCGCTAAAGATGTAGAGAGTGCTCAAATCCTCGACATCGCAGCAATTATCGACATAGGGGGCGTCGGGGAACATCCCGACCGGCATTCCGGGGGTTTTTAATCGCTTGATTTTAGCAGTGCTCGCAGGGGACTGGGAAATCAACACCGCCGGTGGATGGCCGGCGCTGGCATAAACGAGCTGGCGAGAAATGCGGTTGTAAACGCCATACCAGATGGTGAAATACTTGTCATTTTGGTAGCTCATCTGGAAGGTGGTGTTGAGGGCCCGCAAAACGTCGCTGGGTTTGTAATAGTCAATGTTGGGGAGCGTGCGCGATCGCAGCAAATTCAGCACGGCCACAGAAGGCAGCGCCGCCCGCAAACCGTGACCGGCTACGTCGAGCAAGTAAATCGCCAAATAATCGGCATCTAGCCAGTTGTAGTCGAAGCAATCTCCCCCCAACTGCCGGGAGGGAATGAATTTTGCTTCGATGGTAATAGGTTCCGTCATCGGCTCTGGCAGCAGCGATTGCACGTACTCCGCCGCCTCAGCTAACTCTGCTTCCAGACTTTGCTTGGCAATTTTCAAATCTCGGCTGAGTTGGTGCAGCCGCAATCCGGCGCGCACTCTCGCCTGTAACTCGTTGAGTTCGATCGGCTTCGAGATAAAATCGTCGGCACCGGCGTCGAGCCCTTTGACTCGATCGGCGATCGAACCCAAAGAAGTCAACAAAAAGAATTGTGTAGTTGACAGATCCGGATCTGCCTTAACTCGACAGCAGACATCTATGCCGGTCAAGCGCGGCATGATCCAATCGCAAATTATTAAGGCCGGACGCAATTTTTGCGCCTGGGCTACACCGTCTTCGCCATTACTTGCTACTGTCACTTCGTAACCCTGTTTTTTCAGGGTTCTTCTCAGCAGTTCTTGAACAGCCGTATCATCGTCAATAACCAGAATTTGAAACATGGGCACTCAGGTACTACAAGTCTTTCAAGGTCTGGGGGTCAGTGAACAAACCTGAGGGTCAACTCGTACCGTTAGACCACAGGCTTCTTTTTCCCTCGAGGGCAGGGCTTTTTTGAGTGACGTAGAACCACCGCCACTTTCTTCATTACTGTTTCAACGTGCCAGAAAGTACATTGAAAATCAGGATGCTCCCGAAATATAATTGGTTCGCGAGCCAACAAAGAAGACCGCCACGCCTTCGATCGAGAGGGGTGGATTCGGGGTAAGTAAGGCGCCAGCGCCTCCTTTAACTCCCCTCTAAATACACGCCTTGGACGAACGGGCTGATAGTTAAAAATATATCCTGTCCGCGCGCTGGTCTGAGATTGAGTATAGTCTATTGACATCGCTTTCGACGTAATTGCTTTTGACAGCGGGTCGTTGAGTTCAATTTACGTTGAAATTTGATGGAAATTTGGGCGCGATCGAACTTCACTCAGTTTATACTCAGAATATAAATTTTTATAGACTTTTATTTTCTACAGGCGCTGGTTGACATGGAAGTGCTATTTATGGTATCCTAAAAAACCAATTAGTGGATTTGATATTGAAAAACTAGCAGCAAAAGCTAGTATCCTCAAATTCCAATTCAATTTTGCCTTGTTTTATTTTGTCCCAGACCGATCAAAAACTTCAGTAGCCCAGCGTCAGCAACCCCGGTCACTAGACAGGGGGCTTCAGGCAACTAACGTTTTTGCCCTAGCTGACCAGACTATCCGTTTAGGGCAAGAGTTAAAGACCCACTTCAGGATGCTTGCTAGTCTTGAACACTGGAACCGAACGATTAAACAGGCTTATGCGTTAAACCAGTGTCGTTTGGATAGTTACCGACCCTAAACAAAGTTGAAGCAAAATTTACCCGCAAGGAGTAAGCAGCAATGCAAAACTACGTATTTGTGATCGATCAAAATAAACACGCTCTTAATCCAATACCCCCAGCACGAGCAAGGGAATTGCTGACCAAACAAAAAGCTGCTGTGTTCAGAATGTACCCGTTTACCATCATTTTGAAACACGTGGTGGACCATCCATCTCCTAAACCATTAATCATCAAGCTTGACCCCGGCAGCAAATTCACGGGCATTGCAATTTTAGATGGAGAAAACGTCATCTGGGCGGCAAGGTGGGAACATAGAGCATGGCAAATCAAAAATGCTCTGGAATCTAGACGATTATTGCGCCGTAGTCGTCGTAATAGTAAGACTCGGTATCGTCAATCCCGTTTTGATAACCGTAAACGTCCTACTGGATGGCTACCTCCATCGTTAATACATCGTGTCCTCACGATTGAGACTTGGGTAAAACGGCTTTGCCGTCATGCACCTATTACTCAGATAGCTATGGGATTGGTCAAGTTCGATACTCAAAAACTCCAAAACCCAGAGGTTAACGGTGTAGAGTACGAACAAGCTGAGCTCGCGGGTTACCAAGTCAGGGAGTATTTGGTGGAAAAGTGGGGGCGTAAATGTTCTTACGGCGACTCTGAAGGCTTACCACTCCAAGTTGAACATATTCACCCAAGGTCTAAGGGTGCTAGCAACCGAGTCAGCAACTTAACTCTTAGTTGTGAACCGTGTAACATCAAGAAAGAGACTAAGCCTGTTAAAGAGTTTCTCACAAAAGACCCTGCAAGATTAGAGAAGATTCTTCAGCAAGCTAAACAACAGCTAAAAGACGCTGGCGCAGTTAATTCAACTGGTTGGGCGCTGTTTCGGACTTTGAAAAATATCCTGCCCATAACTACAGGGACGGGAAGGCAAACCAAATATAACCGGACAAGGGTTAAGCTACCCCAACAACACTGGATTGATGCCGCTTGTGTTGGAGAAATAGAAACCATTAAGCTACTAACCCAGCAACCATTACGCATTAAGGCTACTGGATGGGGAGCCCGTCAAATGTGCGGTACTGACCGATACGGATTCCCTATTCGTCACCGCGAACGCAACCAGATTCACTTTGGTTTCAGAACCAACGATATCGCCAGTTCTGTTGTTACGAATGGCAAGAAAGTAGGTGAATACGTTGCCGTGTACTGTGTTGTAAACCAGGCAGTTTTGATCTTGCCACGCGACTCGGCAGGGTATCCGGCATTAGCCACAGATTTTGTACGCCAATTCATCAAAAGGATGGTTACTCCTATGCGTTTTAGGAGATATGGACGGCCGTTAAAACCGCTCGCGCCGGAATTCCTCCCTCATCTCAAGAGAGAGGGCATCCAGACTTCCCGGAGGTTCTGGTGATTGAATTAAAAAATTCCGAAAAGTTGCCAATGCTCAAAAAAGCGGATCTTCAAGTCAATACAGGTCTGAGTGGATTAGGCTGGGTTTTGTCGTGGTTTTCACAATTGTATGACTCGCGAATTCCTACAAGTGTGTGGGTACGGTGTCAGTTGGTTTTGGCTGAGAGCTTTACGAATGCGGTTCGTCACGCCCACAAGGGCAAACCGCCGGATTGGCCGGTGGAAATTGAGGTCGCGGTGTTCGCTGAATCTCTAGAGATGAGAATTTGGGATTGGGGCGAACCCTTTGATTTAGAGCAAAAAATCAAAGATATGTCGGAACAAGACGATATTGACTCTCCAGGGGGACGGGGTCTAAAATTGATCAAAGACATCGGAGACAGTATTAGTTACGAGAGAACGGCTGATGGACGGAACTGTTTGTCGATCGTCAAAAATTATTCGCCCTGTGTCAACGATGGAAAATAACACTAATATTTTTAGCGGGTAGTGGTTGGCGAGAACTGACGTAAAAAAGCTTTCAGTTGTGACCACCATAATTCTATCGGATTAAAGTCAGGATTCGGGAGGTGATAAATTCAGGACACGCTTAACCAGCCGCTTGAATCAATAGTTCAATCACCGCCAACTTATGAGCTGGTAGATTATTAATTGACTTCGACTGCACCATCCCATAAGTTTGGTACTAAAAAGTGTTCAACAAAAACGGAAAAGGCCTTGCCATCCATCGATACTTTTAGCGCCATTAATCCTACTACTTTCTTTAAGCTATTTGCTCGGATAACTATTACTTTTGCACCCCGATAAAATGGTTTTAAATCGTAGAGTCTTTTACCGGAATGCGAACGTGCATGAGTCCGTACCCACACCCATAAAACGCCCATTTTATCCAAAAAAACGAGGTTGTCCGGGTCGATTTTTTTTACCTGATCCCAATCAGGAACTCCTCAAAATTTGCACTTGTTCGGTGGCAGACTGACTGCGAGCTATTGTCTTTTTTTTCGCCTCAGATGCAAGTTTTTTTACCTGGAGGAACACATCATACGCTTAGCTGACAGAGTGCTTGTGGCTAAGAGATCCCATATTCAAAATATTCTGACTCATGTACTATCAGGATATTTTTCCCCCATCTCGGTCAATAGAGTTGTGCGCGAATGTAATACACTTTTAAGGCTTCCACCCTGTTTTTTGGGTGGAACATGACCAGTCATTGGTTTTTGTTTCCAGAGTTTCTGGACAAAGGCTTTATATCAGGTTCGGGTAATTACTTACAGCGGTTCCCGCTGTAATGAGGTACAATTAATAATAAAATATCATTATGTAATTAAAGCTAATGAAAGCATATTCACTAGATCTCAGAAAAAAAATAGTGACAGCATATTTAGTAGAAAAAATGTCAATTAGGAAAGTAGCCGACCAATTTAGTGTTAGTAAAAGTCTAGTTCAAAAACAGGCACGAGCAACAACAAACTGAGGGAAATTTACAATCCAAACAAAGGGGAAAACCGCAATTCAGTCATTTGACTTCTAAATCTGAAGAAGTCAGAGCACTAGGCGCAGAGCATCCCGATGCAACTTTGGTAGAGTTGTGTGAATTATTTGCACAAAAAACCGGAAATTGGGTGAGTCGGACAGCCATGTGTCGTTACTTACAAAAATTAGAGCTAAATCGCAAAAAAAAAACATGGTACAGTAGCCAAGCTGCAACAGAAAGAGTCCAAAAATTGAGAGTGGAGTATTGGGAGAAAATCAAGGATATCAAGCCAGAAAACCTAGTTTTTTTGGATGAAACAGGTATTCTATTGGGTTTGACTAGGACTCATTCTCGTTCTCCGTCTGGAACAAGAGTTGCCGAAATAAAACCATTTTATCGAGGGGCAAAAGTCACAGCTATTGGCGCCATTAGTATGAGCAAAGTGCTAGCAGTGATGACAATGAATGATTCAATGAATGGACGAGCATTTGCCGTATTTATTGAAAAATTTTTATGTCCTGAATTATGGAAAGGAGCCGTAGTAGTTATGGATAACTTACCAGCCCATAAATTAGCATCAATTGTACCAATGATTGAAGCTTGCGGTGCAAGTGTTATTTGCTTATCTCCATATTCTCCCGATTTTAATCCCATTGAGGCAATGGTAGTCACAGCTTAAATCTTTTTTACTAAAATTCACTCCAAAAACCACATCAATGATTGATAAAATTATTGGAGTTGCCCTTAAGTTAATGAACCCTAAACATTTAAAAAATTGGTTTACTCATTGCTGCTACTGGGGTGCATCT
Organism: Microcoleus vaginatus BM001213989; assembly: GCA_036700245.1. Taxonomy (GTDB): domain Bacteria; phylum Cyanobacteriota; class Cyanobacteriia; order Cyanobacteriales; family Microcoleaceae; genus Microcoleus. Next base: position 273 of record JAUBOM010000064.1, on the reverse strand, counting down.
CACTTTTGCAAATATATGAAAAAAGGCTACAATGAAAAAGCTAGTAAAACTGTGAAAAAAGATGAGATAAAAAAATGACACCCTCAGACCAACAGCGCCTAAAAGCACACTTAAAAGGGGTAGCAGAAATTCTTTACAGAAATACAGATTCAACGGAACTTTCAAATTTTGAAAGTTCCGTTGAATCTCTACGTCAAAAAATGTTAAAAGAAGTTGGGCCCGAACTAGGTAGGTTTTTTTTTCAACAGTATCAGGAATTAAAACAGGAAGACA